>NZ_JBLUPZ010000001.1:0-940628 GCF_048068255.1 Pseudomonas sp. NY15374 | reverse complement strand
AGCCCCCTCCCCGTGGGGGGCGCGGGGGGGCGTGTGTGTTTTGGCGGGCGCGGGGGCGGTGCTCCACCCCCCCACCCGCGGCCCCTATGCGCCTTCTGTCGCGCAAACGGGCAATCACAACGGGTAACTCGCCAATCACCGCCGGCGACAGCAGATCCTGCAGATCGATGGCGTAGTCCATCTCGCGGCGAGCCCGGTCAGCCACGGCGTTGACCACTTCTGCGCCATCCTGGGACGGCTCGACGTGCACACGGAACGGGCGCTTGCCTAAAGGCAGGCCCACCACCCGCACGATTTCGCGCGCCACTTCGGCAGGGTCGGCGTCGTCAGGCTCCAGATGCTTCAACCCGTCTAGCGCCTTGCCCGGCACATCGGCATAGGGACCGTTCTCATATTCGGCGGCAATGGCGGTGTCGACCGGTTTTGCACGAGCACATCGAGGCGCTGCCGATAGCGCAAGGCGGATGGGGACTTGGCCCCACCCGATCAGAGCACTTTATCGAGCGTGATGGGAAACTCCCTCACACGCTTGCCCGTGGCATGGTAGACCGCGTTGGCCACCGCAGCGGCCACCCCGACCACTCCAATTTCGCCCACCCCCTTGGACCCGAGCTCATTGACAATCTCGTCGTGCTCTTCAACGAAGATCACGTCGATATCCTCGATGTCTGCGTTCACCGGGATGTGGTACTCCGCCAGGTTGTGATTGACGATGCGGCCCAACCGATGGTCGGTCAGCGCTGCTTCATGCAGGGCCATGCCAACCCCCCACACCACGCCTCCCAGGATCTGACTGCGCGCAGTTTTCGGGTTGACCACGCGCCCAGCCGCCACGGCGCTGACCACACGTACCACCTTGATCGTGCCAAGGTCTTCGTCGACGTGGACTTCCACGAATACCGCCGAATGCGTGGCGGTGGAGAACGGTTGGCGCCGGGCGCCGGGCTCGGCGTCGATCTGCACTTCGAACTCACCGTCGGGGGCGCTCGCCACGATGTCCGCCAAGGCCCAACGCTGGCTGCCAGCGTGCAAGTAGCCATTGGCGAAAACGATCTGCTCCGAGGGGGTGCTGGCCACCTGGGGATATATGTTCCGCGCATGCTCCAGCACCTTGGTGCGCAGAACCTGGCAGGCCTGGCGCACGGCCGAGCCCACTGACGACACCGTGAACGATCCGCCCTGAAGCGGTGCGGTGGGCAGTGAAGAGTCCCCCAGCACGAAGGTGACGTCCTGCACCCTGGTGCCGGCAGCATCGGCCGCGATCTGTGTCATGACGGTATAGGTGCCGGTCCCGATATCGGTGGTGGCACTGCTGACGGTGAGGTGGCCATTGGCATCGATGCGCGCCTTGGCGCTGGCCTTCATCTGCATGGCTTCCCAGACGCCACCGGCCATCCCCCAGCCGATCAATTGGTTGCCATTACGCATGCTGCGCGGTTGGGGGGTGCGCTCATGCCAGCCAAAACGTTCGGCACCTTGCTGGTAGCAGGCCAGCAATTCCTTGCTGGAGTAGGGCTTGCCCTCGTTGCCATTGTTGGCGGCGAAGTTGCGTCGGCGCAGCTCTACCGGGTCAATCTTCGCTGCACAAGCGAGCTCATCCATGGCGCATTCCAGCGCAATCATCCCGGACCCGGCCCCAGGTGCCCGCATGTCCAGCGGGGTGTACACATCGAGCGAGGCCAGGCGATAGCTGAGCGCGACGTTGTCGCACTGGTAAAGCATGCCGCTCCATTCCACCAGGTGCTCGGTGAAGTCCTCGAAGCGGGAGGTCTGGCCAAGCGCATCGTGAGCGATTGCCAGCAAGCGCCCGTTTGCGTCTGCCCCCAGGCGCAAGCGTTGCTCGGTGCGGGGCCGGTAGCCAAAGGTGAACATCTGCTGGCGGGTCAGGGTCACGCGCACCGAGCGCTTCAGGTGCAACGCCGCCATCACTGCCAGCGGCAACTGGTACTGCGGGCGCAAGCCCGAGCCGAAGGCTCCGCCGACGAACGCCGCGCGTACACGAATATTGGCCTTGGGCAGGCCGAACACCTTGTGCAGGTAGTCCTGGCAGTTCTGCGTGCCTTGGGTCTTGTCGTGGATTTCCAGAGCGCCGTCGGCCTTGTAGTGCACGGTCGACGCATGGGGCTCCATCGGGTTGTGGTGCTCGTTGGCCGTCAGGTAGGTCGCATCCACCTGCACCGGCGCACCGGCAAACTGCCCGGGGAAGTCGCCACGTGGCGCCGGCGTTTCGGCGGGTGCCGGATGCGACTGCTGGCATGCGCCCAGGTCTGTCTGGTGAGACTCCTCGGCATAGTCGATCTTGAGCAGCGAGCCTGCATACCGGGCCAGTTCGAGGGTTTGAGCGACCACCAGCGCTACCGGTTGCCCGCTGTAGAGCACTCGATCATTGAACAAGGGCCGAAACGGCGAGCCCTCGGCAGAGTCGGCATCGCTATAGTCGTCGTCATAACTCGATATATGCGGGCGATGGCCATGGTCGAGCACGGCGATTACCCCGGGTACGCGCAAGGCCTGCGTGCTGTCGATGTCGAGTACCCGACCGCGGGCGATGGTACTGGACACGACGCTGCCGTGTAGCAGGCCCGCCTCGGGGTATTCGCCCGCATAGCGGGCCTGCCCGGTGACCTTCGCCACACCGTCCACCCGGTCCATTGGCGTGCCGACTACTGGTGTGCTTTTGGTCATGGTCGTGCTCCCCCGTTAGCGGCGCCGCGCGCCGCGTCATCCAATGCACGCACGATTGCTCGCTGAGCGAGCGTTACCTTGAAACCGTTGTGGCTCAGAGGTTGTGCACCTTGCAGCAACGTTTGCGCGGCGCGGGTGAAGAGTGCTTCAGAAGGCACCTGGCCGACCAACATGCGCTCGACAGCCAGGTCTCGCCAGGGCTTGTGGGCAACGCCGCCCAACGCCAGACGCGCCTGTTGAATCACTTCGCCATCGAAGCTCAGGGCTGCAGCGACTGATACCAGCGCGAACGCGTAGGAGGCGCGGTCGCGTATTTTCAGGTAACGGTAATGGTGTTCGAAGATTGGGGGCGGCAGCTCGATGCCGGTCACCAGTTCATCGAATGCCAGTTGATTGTCGCGCTCGGGGGTGTCCTCGGGCAGGCGATGGAAATCCGCGAAGGGTATCTGCCGTTCACCGGACGGCCCTTGTACGTGCACCACGGCCTCGAGCGCTGCCAATGCCACGCACATGTCCGAGGGATGGGTCGCGACACAGGCATCGCTGGCGCCGAGAATGGCATGGATGCGGTTCATGCCCGTACGCGCAGGGCATCCGCTGCCTGGTTCGCGCTTGTTGCAGGGGGTGCCGGTGTCGTAGAAGTAGTAGCAGCGGGTACGTTGCAGCAAGTTGCCACCGGTACTCGCCATATTCCTCAACTGCGGCGATGCCCCAGCCAGGATCGCGTCTGACAGCAATGGATAATGCTGCTCGATCATAGGGTGCCAGGCCAGGTCGGCATTGCTCACCCGTGCACCGATCAGCACGCCGCCGCCGGGAGTGGGGTGGATACCGTTCAGCCCGAGTCCGGAGATGTCGATCAGACGCTTGGGGCGGACCACGTTTTCCTTCATCAGGTCGACGAGGTTGGTACCACCCGCGATGAAGTGCGAGCAGGCATCAGCCAGGTTTACCGCTTCGCTGACCGAGTTGGGCTTGTGGTAGCTGAAAGGTGTCATGGATTCTGCCCTCGTTGTGGCTCGATCCCATCCCTCATCAACGGCAGGGCTTCTTCCACCGCCGCGACGATGTTGCCGTAGGCACCACAGCGGCAAAGATTGCCGCTCATCTGCTCGCGAATGGTCTCCCGGTTGTCGGCACGGCCCTCGTGAGCCAATCCGACTGCCGAGCAGATCTGCCCCGGGGTGCAGTAACCGCACTGGAACGCATCGTGGGTAATGAAGGCGCGCTGCATGGGGTGCAGGACGTCGCCGCTGGCCAGTCCTTCGATGGTCACCAGGTCGGCGCCGTCGCACATGATGGCCAAGGTCAGGCAGGCATTGACGCGCTTGCCATCACGCAGCACCGTGCAGGCGCCGCACTGGCCATGGTCACAACCTTTCTTGGTACCGACCAGGTCCAATTGGTCACGTAGCAGGTCGAGCAACGTGACCCAAGGATGCACCTGCAGTGTTCGGGACTGACCATTGAGGGTCAGACAGATGGGGTGCGTTTCAGCCCCATTGGAAGAGATCGCGCTCATGGTGAGGTCCTCACGGTCAGGGTACGCGCAGTGTGCTGCGTCTCTGTCGTGCGACAGGCCCGGCTGACTAAACGTTCAGCCGGGTCGCCGAGGGGGCGGTCACTTCTCGCCAGGCAGCACCGGCTGGTGGGCCATGCGGGCATCGTACAGGCCGGTGAGCAGGTGCAAGGCGCCTGGGCCAGAGGTGGCCACGCCTCGATATCACGGGGTCAGTCCGCAGCAGTATCAAGCGCAGCTGGCGGAGCAGGGGTTGGGGTTGGGGTAGGGGTAGGGGTAGGGGTAGGGGTAGGGGTAGGGGTAGGGGGCATCAGTGTGCGCTGTGCCCCATGGCCTGACGGCGTGTCGTTCAAACTTGGATAGTTAAGCGTCAGAAAACGAACTGGTGCCCCAGTTCCTTCTCTACCCAGTGCAGAAAACACCGCACCCTGGGAAAGGCTGCGTGGGCCTTGGGAAACACCAGATGGTGCGCAGCGACCGGTGCACCCAGGGCCTCGGGCGCCACTTTCACCAAGGTCCCGGCTTCCAGGTATTTCTGCGCCAGCAAGCCACTTTCCAAAGCGAAGCCCAGGCCGTGGCTGGCGGCCTCCAGACTCATGTAGGAACGGTCGAAGCTCAGCGCATAGGGTTTTTCGGGCCGTGCCAGCCCGTGCTGGGCAAACCACGCCGGCCACCTCAACAAGGTCGCCTCGGACAGGATCAGGTCGCAATCGAGCAGGTCGCTGGCATCATGCACCGGATGGCGGGAGAGGAGCTTGGGTGCCGCCAGCACCTCGAAGGTCTCGTTACTTACCGTGCGGACTTCGTAACTGGGCCAGTTCGGATCGCCATGGCGAATGTCCACGTCGATCTTGTCACGGCTGAAATGCAGCGCCTCGTAGGAGCATGACAAATTGATCTGAATGGACGGGAACTCCTCGCGAAACGCCTCGAGACGCGGCATCAGCCAGAGCAGGCCGAAACTCGGTGAAGAGTGCAGGCGCAGGCAGTCAAGGCTGACATCGCTGCTGGCACGTTCGGTGGCGATGGCAAGGCTGTGCAGGATACCCGAGACGTCTTTCAGGTACTGCTGGCCAACTGAGGTAAGGGCTACGCCACGTGCGCCACGCACGAACAGCTGTCTGCCGATCATGGCCTCGAGTTTGGCAAGCTGATGACTGACCGCCGAGGGGGTCAAGTCCAGCACCTCGGCAGCTCGAGCAACGTTGCCGAACCGGGCGGCCTGCTCGAAAGCCTGGATGGTCTTGAGCGGTGGCAGTGGCGATGCCGCGTCGTTTACCGAGCGCATACAGATTCTCCAAAGCGTTATTTTTATTCGGGGAAACCCGTAGGATAGCGCAGAAGGGCTGAATTTTTTTCAGCATCGGATGATTTTCACGTTATTGCTCACGTAGCTCGCGGGCCACAAGCTGAACCCACGATTCCTGAATCGGCCCATAACAACAAACAGAGGGTTCACACATGCTTCTCCAAGGTAAAGTCGCAATCATCACCGGCGCAGCGTCCGCACGTGGCATTGGCCGTGCCACGGCCGCAACGTTCGCTCAGCAAGGTGCCCGCGTGGTAATCCTCGATCTGGACGAATCTGCTGCCCGCGATGCTGCCGCCTCACTGGGCGAAAGCCATCTGGGCCTGGCTGCGAACGTCGCTGACGAGGCCCAGGTTCACCGCGCTGTTGCCACGGTTGTCGAACATTTCGGCCGCATCGACGTGTTGATCAATAACGCCGGCATTACCCAGCCGCTGAAGACCTTGGATATCCGTGGCGCTGATTATGACAAGGTGCTGGATGTCAGCCTGCGGGGCACGCTGCTGATGTCGCAGGCGGTGATCCCGCAAATGCGTGAGCAAGGCAGCGGCAGCATCGTATGCATGTCCTCTGTTTCTGCACAGCGCGGCGGGGGCATTTTTGGCGGCCCGCACTACAGTGCCGCGAAGGCCGGCGTGCTGGGCCTTGCCAAGGCGATGGCGCGTGAACTGGGGCCGGACAACGTGCGTGTCAACTCCATCGCACCGGGTTTGATCCACACAGACATCACCGGTGGGCTGATGCAGGATGAACGCCGCCACGCGATCATCGAAGGCATCCCCCTGGGCCGCCTTGGCCAGGCCCAGGATGTCGCCAACGCTGCACTGTTCCTCGCCAGCGACCTCTCTACCTACCTGACCGGCATTACCCTGGATGTCAACGGCGGGATGCTGATTCACTGAGTACACGTGGGCGGGCCGGCCCACGGCCCGCGCGGTTCTGGATCAATGACAGCCAAGTTTCAGGCCTGGCTGCCAATAACAACAAGAGATCAGACCAGCATGACTACCTTATCGCTCGAAGCGGTTTCGACCGTGCGTACCTCCGCCTACCGCAAGACCGCCTGGCGCCTGATGCCGTTCCTGATGCTGTGCTACCTCTGCGCCTATCTGGATCGGGTCAATGTCGGTTTCGCCAAGCTGCAGATGATGAACGATCTCGCCTTGAGCGAGACAGTCTACGGCCTGGGTGCGGGCATGTTCTTCATAGGCTATTTTCTCTGCGAAGTTCCTAGCAACATCATCCTTCACAAAGTGGGCGCACGGGTATGGATCGCGCGCATCATGATCACCTGGGGGATCATTTCCGCGCTGTTCGCATTCGTCGAAACAGCGTGGCAATTCTACGTCCTTCGATTCCTCCTTGGTATCGCCGAGGCAGGCCTTGCGCCAGGGCTGCTGCTGTACCTTACCTACTGGTTCCCTTCCTATCGCCGGGCACGCATGACGGTGTTGTGGTTCATCGCCATCCCACTGTCAGGCATGGTTGGCGGGCCTCTCTCCGGTTGGATCATGAACCAGTTTGCCGGCGTGCACGGTTGGGCCGGTTGGCAGTGGATGTTTGTGCTCGAAGCGGTGCCGACGGTGCTGGTTGGCCTGCTGGTACTGGCTTACCTCAAGGACGGCGTGCACCAGGCCACGTGGCTGAACGACGAAGAAAAGGCCCTGGTTACCCGCGAACTGGCCGAGGACAACCAACAGAAAGTCAGCCATGGTTCGGTGGGGGAATTCATCCGCGACCGTCGGTTGTGGTTGCTGGCTGGCATCTACTTCTGTGTGGTCATGGGCCAGTACGCCATTACCTTCTGGCTACCGACCTTGGTGCGCAATGCCGGTGTATCTGACCCGCTGCACATCGGCATGCTGTCCAGCCTGCCTTACCTGTGCGCCATTGCCGCGATGCTGTTGGTCGGTCGCAGCGGCGACAAGCACCGCGAGCGCCGCTGGCATCTGATCATACCGATGATTGTCGGCGCCATGGGGCTCAGCCTGGCCGCTTTGATGGGCGGCAACGTGACACTGTCGATCCTCAGCTTGTGCCTGGCTGCGTCGGGAATCCTCTCGGCCACCTCGCTGTTCTGGATGCTGCCCACCACGCTTCTGGGCGGTGTGTCCGCTGCCGCAGGCATCGCCGCCGTCAACAGCTTTGCCAACCTGGCCGGCTTCTGCTCGCCCTACCTGATTGGGTGGATCACTACCCAGACCGGGTCCAGCGCCATCGGCATGTATCTGATTACAGCCGTCCTGCTTGCGGGGGCCTCGTTGGTCCTGCGCATCCCCGCTGCAGCGGTCAATCGTTGAGTTAACGGAGCTACGTAATGAATACGAACACTATGCTGAAGCCCGCCTTGAGCCTGGCCGAGCGCGCGCACAACATCCGTCGCCACGCGTTGCGCATGGGGCAGGTGCAAGGTCAAGGTTATGTGGGGCAGGCCCTGGGCGCTGCGGACCTGCTGGCAGTCTCTTACTTCCATGCACTGAGCTATCGGTCCGATGATCCTGACTGGGAACCGCGCGACCGCTTCTATCTGTCCATCGGTCATTATGCCATTGCGCTGTATGCCGCCTTGATCGAGGCCCGAATCGTCCCGCTCGATGAGTTGGAAACCTATGGTTCGGACGACAGCCGCCTGCCCATGTCCGGCATGGCTGCTTATACGCCGGGCATGGAAATCACCGGCGGGTCGTTGGGGCAGGGGTTGGGTATTGCGGTTGGTGCTTGCCTGGGCCTCAAACGCAAGCAATCGACTTCTTTCGTTTACAACCTCTTGTCAGATGGTGAGCTCAATGAAGGCTCCACTTGGGAGGCCGTCATGTCGGCCTCTCACTGGAAGCTCGACAACCTCATCGCCATCGTCGATGTGAACAACCAGCAGGCCGATGGTTATTCCAGCGAAATTCTTTCTTTTGAACCAATCGTCGATCGTTGGCAGGCGTTTGGGTGGTTCACCCAGCGAGTCGATGGCAATGACATCGAAGCCCTGGTCGCAGCGTTCGATGCGGCGCGCAATCACACAGGCGCGCAACCGCGCGTGATCATTTGCGATACGAAGATGGGCAAGGGGGTACCGTTCCTCGAAACGCGGGAAAAGACCCACTTCATACGCGTGGAAGAACATGAATGGGCGTTGGCGCTCAACAATCTCGAAGAAGGAAAACAGTGATGAGCAAGCCGAATAGTTCTACTTCGACTGCCGAGCCAACCAAGAAGCGCCTGACCACTTCGGCCATGATCGCCTCGATCGCCGCTGAGGGCCAAGCGACCCGCTCGGCGCCCTTTGGCCATGCCCTGGCTGCGCTGGCTGAGCAGCGCCCTGAAATTGTCGGGCTGTCCGCAGACCTGTCCAAATACACCGACCTGCATATTTTTGCCAAGGCGCACCCGGACCGCTTCTACCAGATGGGCATGGCCGAGCAACTGTTGATGAGCGCGGCTGCGGGCATGGCAAGGGAGGGGTTCGTACCCTTCGCCACCACCTATGCCGTGTTTGCCTCGCGGCGCGCCTACGATTTTATCTGTATGGCAATCGCCGAGGAGAACTTGAACGTGAAGATCGTCTGTGGGCTGCCCGGGCTCACTACCGGTTATGGCCCAAGCCACCAGGCGACTGACGATCTCGCCATCTTCCGAGCGATGCCAAACCTGATGATCGTCGATCCCTGCGACGCCGTGGAGATCGAACAGGCAGTGCCGGCAATCGCTGCTCACCAGGGGCCGGTCTACATGCGCCTGCTGCGCGGCAACGTACCGGTAGTGCTTGACGAATACGGGTACAAATTCGAAATCGGCAAGGCCAAGACCCTGCGCACCGGCAGGGACGTGCTCATCATCTCCACCGGGCTGATGACGATGCGCTCGCTCGAAGCGGCCAACAAGCTCCAGGCCGATGGTGTCGACGTTGCTGTGTTGCACGTGCCGACCATCAAGCCTCTGGATGAACACACCATCCTGGCCGAAGCGAAGCAGTCCGGACGGCTGGTGGTCACCGCCGAAAACAGCAGCATCATCGGCGGTTTGGGCGAGGCGGTTGCCGGATTGTTGATGCGCAACGGCGTTACGCCGACGTTCCGCCAGATCGCGCTGCCCGATGCGTTTCTCGATGCCGGTGCCTTGCCGACGCTTCATGACCGTTACGGTATCTCGACCGAAGCCGTGTGTGCGCAGATCAAAGCCTGGCTCTGATAATCGCTGGACAGGGCATGGAAGCCCTGGCAGCGATGGAGGGAAGGGCGCTGGATGCTTGCCGGGCAGTACCCGCGTGGCCATGGCGCGCAACGAGACCCGTGCGCATGCGCCGATGAGTGTCGATGCGTACAAAGAGAGCCGGCGGCATCCGAGTGGATGCGGTTGCTGTGGCCCGAGCAAACCGGCCAAACCCACCCGCGCAAACCTAAACGGCTCGAAATCCAGGGCGGCGGGCCGCCCGTGGATGATCAGTCACTGACGGCACCCACCCGGGCCGCGCCACACGCCGAAATCACCTGCACGTTGCGGGTGATTGTTTGCGTGCGTAGGAAGCGCTCAGAAGCCGTACAGCTGGATGGGGTTGTCGCGCAGTATGGAAGCTCGGGTCTCTACCTTTGGCGCCCAATCCATCAAACGGTCGAGGATCATGCCATCGTCGGGCTTGCTGTTGCTGGCCAGCGTAGGGTGAGGCCAGTCGCTGCCCCACAGCATTCGGTCCGGGCGGTGGCTGATAAGCGCACTGGCCACGCGCCCGACATCTGCGTAAAGGGGGGCACCGGCTTTCGATCGCAGGTAGGGTGCCGAGAGCTTGACCCAGGCTCTGTCAGTGTCCAGTAACCGTACCAGCGATGCGTAGGCCTCGGATTTCACTCCTTCGGGTTGAGGCACATGCCCCATGTGATCGATGACCACCTTGGCGGACAGGGCCAGTAGCCGTGGCGCCACTTCGGGCAGCAGCGGGCCCGTTGCTATCTGTACGTTCCACCCTAACTCATTGACCCGTGCAGCCAGTTGCTCGAGGCCGTCGAGAGCCTGGCTGCCTACGCTGAGGTTGAAGCGGATGCCCCGCACGCCGGCTGCATGCAGTGTGGTGAGCTCCTTGTCAGTAACCGAAGTGGCCACTACGGCAACGCCCCGGGCATCCCCTCGACTGCGCAACAAACCGTCGAGCATGACGCGGTTGTCAGTGCCGTAGGTCGAGGGCGTGACGATCACCATGCGCCGGATGCCCAAGCGCTGCTGCAGTTGGCGGTAGTCCTCCAGGGAGGCATCCGGCGGTAGCAGGCTGGCGCCAGGGGCAGCGGGGATGCGGCTGTCGTACAAATGCATGTGGCAGTCGACACTGCCTGGGGGTGGCGCCAGGCGTGGCTTCGCTTCACCCTGGCTGAACGGCACACTGGCCAGCGCACCCATTGAAACGGCGGCGCCCAGCGCGCCCCCCACCTGCAAGAATTGGCGTCGAGACAAGGTCATCGGTATTCCTCGGTTTTTTGTTCTTGTCAATGAACGATGCCCACGTTCGCGAGGGAAGGTGGGCATCGGGTGCGGCAGAGGTGGCTTACTTGGCGCTGACTGCAGTGGCCACTTCAACCTGCTCGCGTTGGCGCTTGCGGCCGATCACCAACACCGCGACACCAGCCAGCGTGCACAGCGCCGCCAGCGGCATCAGCGCAAGCGCATAGCTGCCGGTGGCGTCGTGGATGGCGCCATAGGCATTCACCATCAGGCCGCCACCGATGAGGTTGGCCATGGCGCCAACAGCCGCCAATCCGGCAGCGGCGGTAGACGAAGACAACCAGCCCGAGACCAGTGCCCAGAACGGACCTTTCATCGAATAAGCACCCACCAGCACCATGGTCAGCATGACGACGGTGGCCGCCAGCGATGAGGTGAACAGGGTCATCAGCAGGCCGGCAGCGATCAGCAACATGGTCATCGCGGTATGCCAGCGGCGCTCGCCGGTGCGGTCGGAGCTGCGTCCCCAGATGATCATCACCACCGAGGCAATGCCGTACGGGATGGCATTGACCAGGCCGATCTGCATGGCGCTGAGGCCAAAGGTTTTAAGCAACTGCGGTGCCCACACGCTCATCGTGCTACCTGCCGCGGAAGCCCCCGAATAGATGAGCGCAAGCACCCAGATATCCTTGTGGCGCAGCAGTTTCCACAGCGAGATATGGCCAATGGCAGTTTTCTTCGAAGCTTCTTCAGCCAAGCGGTTGGTCAGCCAGCCGCGTTGCTCGTCGCTCAGCCACTTGGCCTGTTCAGGGCGGTCAGTCAGCACGAACAGGCAGGCGATGCCCAGCAGCACTGCCGGAATGCCTTCGAGAATGAACAGCCAGTGCCAGCCGCGCAAGCCCATCCAGCCATCCAGGCTCAGCAGCAGGCCGGACAGCGGCGAGCCAATGAAGTTGGCGGCCGGGATCGCCACCATGAACAGCGCCACCATGCGTGCGCGGTAGGCAGACGGCAACCAGTAGGTGAGGTAGAGCAGCACGCCCGGGAAGAAGCCGGCCTCGGCCGCGCCCAGCAGGAAGCGCATGACGTACAGCGAGTTGGCACCCTGGACGAATGCCGTACCTGCGGAAATCAGGCCCCAGGTGATCATGATCCGGGCAATCCAGATCCGCGCGCCATACCGCTGCATGGCCAGGTTGCTGGGCACTTCGACCAGGAAGTAGGCAAAGAAGAACAGGCTGCTGGCGAAACCGAAGACCTTGGCCGTGAGTTGCAGATCCTGGTTCATCTGCAAGGACGCCATGCCGATGTTGCCGCGATCGATGATCGCGATGAGGTAGCAGACGATCAGAAAGGGCAGCAGGCGCCATGCAACACGGCGCATGGTGCTGCGTTCGAGGTCATCCACTGTGGATGTAGCTGAAATCATGATGCTCTCCAATTGTTTTTTTTCTGGAGTGACGCGGGGTAAAAGCGCCCCCTCTCGCGAAGCGGCGCGAGTGGATTGCAATCAGCTGTCGATCAGGTGGCGGTTGACCACGCAACGCGGATCCAGGGCATTGCCCGCCAGGACTTCGAGTACCTGCCTCACACAGACCAGGCCTACACGGTCACGTGCCTCTGAGGTGTTGGCACCGACGTGCGGAGTAGCGACCAGGGTAGGCAAGCCCCACAGCGGGCTATCGGCAGGTGGCGGCTCGGGATTGAAGGTGTCCAGGCCGGCACCGGCGATGCGGCGTTCGCTGAGCGCTTTCACCAGGGCGTTGGTGTCGATCAGCTCGCCGCGGGCGGTGTTGATCAAGATGGCGCCTGGCCGCATGCGCTCAAGCTGGGCAGCGCCGATCAGGTTGTGGTTGGTCTCGGTCAGCGGGCAATGCAGGCTGATGATATCGCTTTCAGCCAGCAGGCGATCGAAATCCTCTTCCCGCTCGACATGCAGGCGTGCCGGCAATTCCTTCAGGTAAGGGTCAAACACCTTGACCTTCATGCGCAGCGGTGCGACCAGCTCCATCAGGATACTGCCGATGGAACCCAGGCCAACCAGACCCAAGGTCTTGCCCGAAAGCTCGATGCCGTTGGCCGACGCCTTGTCCCAGTGCCCGTCGCGCATGCGCGCATCCAGCAGGGCAGTCTGCCGGGCGACGCTGAACATCAGGGCAAAGGCGTGCTCGGCCACCGACTGGGCGTTGGCGCCCACTGCGATCGATACCGGAATGCCGTGCTCGGCAGCTGCCTGGATATCGATGGTGTTGTAGCCGACCCCGTGCTTGGCGATCAGTTTGAGTTTTGGCGATGCCTCGATCATGGCGCGAGTCAGTTTGCCCTGACGCACCACGATGGCATCGGGTTGCTCCGCGCGAATGATGGCTTCCAGCTCGTCTTCGGGCAGGTAGGGCGTAGTGGGGACGATCTTGACGCCGTGCTGGGCGGCAAGGTTCATGGCTTCGGCCGCAAGGGCAGGGCCGGTCAGCAGAATGGTATGGGACATCATGGATACCTTGTTCTTATCAGGGCAGTGCGCTGCCACTTGGCGGCGATGACGAAACCCTAGCATAATGAAATGGTGTTGCAAGAAATTTAGTCATGCATCCTATATCACCCTTTGAATGGCGATAAAAAATAAATTGCGCTGGGTAGAATGAAATGCAATTCTAAAAACAGATTCGGCAACAGTCGATGACATCGAATAAAACCAAGAGAGGTAGGTCACATGAGCATTGGCTTCCAAGTGCTTGAGCGCGCACGCAAAGTCGGCGAGGAATGGGTTCGGCGATACCGCGAGGTTCCGGTTGCCAACGTCAGCGATTCGATGAATCGCATGACCGCAGGTGGTGCCCGCCTGCGTCCAATGCACCGAGAAGGCGTGCTATGTGGCCCGGCCCTGACAGTCAAGGCGCGCCCAGGGGACAACCTGATGCTGCATTACGCGATCGACATTGCGCAGCCTGGCGACGTGATCGTGGTCGACGCAGGGGGTGACCTGACCAATGCCCTGATCGGCGAAATGATGGTGGCCTACGCGGTCAAGCGCGGTGTGGCGGGTATCGTCATCAACGGTGCAATCCGTGATGCGGCCAATATCGGTGCTGGCGACTTCCCGTTGTTCGCTGCGGGTGTTTCGCACCGTGGTCCATACAAGGACGGCCCGGGCGAGATCAACGTGCCGATCGCCATTGATGGTATGGTGATCGAGCCGGGTGATCTGGTAATCGGTGATGACGATGGCTTGCTGTGCGTGCCTTACGACCATGTAGCAGAGGTTTATGCGGGGGCTACTGCCAAGCACGCTGCCGAAACTGTCCAGATGGAAAAAATTGCCCAAGGCACCAATGACCGCACCTGGGTCTTGGAGTCCTTGAAGAAAAAAGGCTGCCTGCTGCCAGGCTGATCCTGCCCGACGGTGCCCTTGCGATGGAGGGCACCGTGACGATGGATCGGTACCGGGTGCGGGCCTATGAGGATTCGCAGACTTGTCCGATTTATCGTCGCCACATCGATCGAACTGGCCTAAGGCCGTCAGGGCGCTCGCCCACCGTAATTTCCAGATCTATTTCGCCGGCCAGGGTGTGTCCACGCTCGGCAAGTGGGTGCAGCAGGTAGCATTGGCTTGGCTGGCCTATCACCTGACGGGCTCGGCCGTGCTGCTGGGTCTGATAACCTTTCTTTCGCTGGCGCCACAATTGTTGATCGGCCCTTTGGCCGGTGCGTGGATCGACCGCCACGACAAGCGCCGCCTGTTGATCATCGTACAGCTGATTCTGATCCTGCAGTCGCTGGTGCTGGCTGTGGCGACTTGGCAGGCTTGGGTCGACGGGGCTTTCATCGCCAGCATGGCTCTGCTGCTGGGCCTGCTCAACGCCCTGGAAACGCCGCTGCGCCAGGCGCTGATCGGCAGTTTCGTCGACGACCCGGCCGATCTGCCCAATGCTCTTGTGCTCAACGCCATGTTGATCAACGCGGCGCGGTTCGTGGGCCCTCCGCTCGCTGGCGCGCTGATTGCCTTCGCTGGGGAGGCGGTCTGTTTTGCGCTCACAGCGATGGCGTTCATGGCGCTGTTGGGGGGCTTGCTGAAAGTGCGGGGCACTGCAGGCCCCAAGGCCAGCGGCTCAACCGCAGAGGTGTTTTGCGAAGGCATGCTCTATATGTGGCAGACCCAAAGCGTGCGCCAATTGCTGATCAACGTCATCATGGTCAACCTGCTGGCATCCTGCTACGCGGCGCTCTTGCCGATCCTGGCCAGGTCGGTGTACGCCGGCGATGCACGCGTACTGGGCTGGTTGTGGGGCGCGGCGGGTGCCGGTGCCTTCGTAGCGACACTGGTGCTGGCGATAGGCGGCGCCTTGCCGCGGTTGCGCCAGTTCACCGATGCCGGGGCGCTGTCATCCGCGGTGGCGCTGGTCGGTTTGTGGTTGGCAGGGAATCTGCCGCTGGCACTGCTGGCGCTGGCCGTGTTGGGCTTTGGCATCACCCTGAGTAACGTCAGCACCAACATGCAGCTACAAAGCGGCGCGCCCAGCCACTTGCGCGGCCGGGTCATCGCTTTCTACATTGCAATGCGCTTTGGTTTCGAGGCGCTCGGTGGCTTGGCTGCTGGTCTGATCGCCGCCCGCTGGGGCGCGCCGGTGACCTTGGCAATCGCCGGCGCGGTATTGGCGGCGGGGCTGCTGGCCCAGTTCGGCCTGCATCGCCGCAAATGAGGGTTCAGGCGACTTGGCCGTGGCCGTGCGACGTCTGACGCTTGGCAGGGTCGCCCAGCCAGAGCATAAGGCAGGTACCAATCATCAGGATCGAGGCCACGGCGAAGAACGGTAAGGTGAAGCTGTGCGTGGCATCCTTGATCAGGCCGATCAGAAACGGCCCGGTAAAACCGCCCAGGTTGCCGATCGATACGATCATCGCCAAGCCGCCAGCCGCGGCGCGACCGGTGAGGAAGGTGGACGGTATTGCCCAGAACGTGGCCTGGAAGGACAGGATACTCGCCACCGCTATGCACAGACTGGCGATCTTCAATAGCGGCTGGTCGATCAGCGCGGCAGCTACCAGGGCTACAGCGGCTGTGGCCAGTGCGCCGACCACGTAGGGCAGGCGATGCTGGCTGCGGTTCGCCAGGCGTGCCCATAGCGTCATGGCCAGGGCGCCGAGCAGGTAGGGCAGTGCCACAACGAAGCCGACCACTCCGCTGGCGATCCCCAGGCTTTTGATGATCTGCGGCAGCCACAGGCCGATACCGATGGAGCCGACGATGCAGCAGAAGTTGATGGCTGCCAGGGTAAACACCTTTGGGTTGGTCAGCGCGGCGCGCAAGGTATTGCCATGCGAGGCACCGATCGCCTGCTGTTCCTCGGCCAGACGCTGACTCAGCCAGGCTTTTTCACGTGGCTTCAACCATTTGGCCTTGGCCGGGCTGTCGACCAGCACGAACAGGCAGGCGATACCCAGCAATACCGCCGGCATCGACTCGGTGACCAGCAGCAACTGCCAGTTCTTCAGGCCCCAGACGCCGTGCTGTTCCATCAGCCAGCCGGACAACGGCGAACCGACGATATTGGCCACCGGAATCCCCAGCAGAAACGCCGCGGTAGCTTTTGCCCGCCATTTGCCCGGGAACCAGTAGGTGAAATACAGGTACACACCCGGCGTGAAGCCCGCCTCGGCCAGGCCCAGTAGGAAGCGCGCAATACTGAAGCTGACAGGCCCGGTGGCGAACGCCGTGGCCATGGAGATCAGCCCCCAGGTGATCATGATCCGTGCAATCCAGACACGTGCGCCAAAGCGTTGCATCAGCAGATTGCTGGGGATCTCGAACATGAAGTAGCCGAAGAAGAACAGCCCTGCCGCCCAACCGAACATCGTTGCGGTCAGGCCCAGGTCCTGGTTCATGCTGATGGCGGCAAAGCCAACGTTGGTGCGGTCCAGATAGCTGATCACGTAGCAGATGAAGATGAACGGCACCAGGCGCCACAGGACGCGGCGCATGAGACGTTCGCCCTCGGCGTCGCTAAGCGGCGCCTGGGTAGTGGTTTCGTGGGTCATGTCGTCACTCTTTTGTAGTTGTTGTGTGCGCTGACAGGCGCGGGTTCAGCTGTGGGAGTACATGGCCAGCCCAGGGGTGGTGGTACGGACCTGGAGGATGCTGCCGGTCTCGGATTCGGTAATGAACAAGGTCTGGCCGTCTTCACCGCCAAAAGCCAGGTTGGTATTGCTGATCCCTGCGCAGGAAACGATACGTTGCAGTGGCTCGGCGACTTTCGACAGCTTCCACACCGAGCCGAAGCCGGTGTGCGCGATGTACAGGTTGCTTTGCGCATCCAGCGCCAGGCCATCAGGCCCGCCCAAGCCGCCATGCAATTGGGCGAACACCCCGACCTTGCCGACGATCGACCCATTCCCCAGAGGGATGCGCCAGATCTGTTGCGCGCGGGTCACAGCTACTAGCAGATGATTCAGATGAGGGTCGTAGACGATGCCGTTGGGGCTTGGAATGGTGCCCAGCAGGCAAGTCAGATTGCCTTTGGCATCGAGCTTGTACACGCGGCCAGTGGCATCCTGCAGGCCGGTCTGGCCTTGGTCGGTGAAATACATGTCGCCGTTGGGCGCGAACACCAGATCGTTGACGCCCTTGAAGCCTTCGGAGCCTGCCGAGTCGAGCAGTGCCTCGATAGCACCGGTCTGCGGGTCGAGCAGCATGATGCCGCGCTTGTAGTCGGTGATGAAGATGCGGCCGTCCTGGTGGATCTTCAGGCCATTGGGCCAGCCATCGTATTGACACACCAGCTCCCATTCGCCTTGTGGCGAAATGCGGAAGATCCGTCCATTGGGGATATCGGTCACGTACAGGCGACCTTGGCGGTCGAAGGAGGGCCCCTCAAGGAACGAGTCGATGGCACGGCCTTGACGATTGGCATTGGCCCAGCTTGTCGGGCGCGGGTCGCGAAAGCGCTCGGGCAAGCGGGTGAAAACACGGGTTTCAACGGTCGGCGGGGCAGCGAAAAAGCTCATGGGCGCTCCTGGCGGGGAGGGACGCACGCGCGTCCGAATTGTTTTTCTTTTCTTTTTTACTGCAATGCCGTTGCAAAATAAACCATGACGATAGGAAATGCGATTGATTTTGCCCGTTTAAACTGGCTATTGACGAACGGTGCATGTTTATGACCTTCTGTAAAGGAAATGGCGTTCTAAAATAATAACAAGTGGAGTTTGCTATGTACCTAAGCCCATGGCGCAGGCTGTGCCATCCTCGTTTGCCCCTGAAAAGCCTCTCGATTGCCCTTGGTCTGGCTGCAGTCTGCGCGACGGCGCAAGCCGAGCAAGACCGCGTTACCCTTGCCATCCAGTACGGTTATGCCTACTTGCCGGTCACGGTCGCCGACAAGCTGGGTATGTTCCGTCAGCAAGCCAAGGCGCATGGGCACCCGAACGCGGACTTCGAAATCAAGCGCATCAGTGGTGCCCCGGCAATCAATGACGCGCTCATCAGCGGCAATGTCGATATTGGCGGCTATGGTTTGTCCGGGACGTTGATTGCCTGGGAGAAGACGCGTCGCTCGCTGGATGTCAGGGCTCTTTGCGCGCTGGTGGCCGGGGACAACGGCCTGTTCGTGAATGACCCGGCGATCAAGTCACTGGCCGACTTCAAGGCCGATGACAAGATCGCCGTTAGCTCGCCCAGCGGACAACAGGCCCTGCTGCTGCAGATGGCCGCCGAGCGTCAGTTTGGCCCCGAGCAGATCCACAAGCTGGACCGCTTGATGGTCAGTCTTCCTCACCCCGACGCGACTTCCAGCCTGGTGAACAAAGCCGGCATCAAGGGCTACATCGGCCCCAACCCATACAGCTATCAGCTGGCCCAGGATCCCAGGGTCAGCAAGCTGTTCGACTTCTCTTCGGCGCTCGATATGCGCATGACAAGCGGCGTACTGACCAGTACCGGACGCTTCGTCGAGAACAACCCGCAGTTAAGCGCTGCTGTGGTGGCGGCCATCGATGAGGCCAATGCCTACATTCGCAGGGAGCCGCGCAAGGCAGCGGAACTGTTTTTGGCCAGCGAGCCGTCAAGCCTGTCGCTCGATCAGGTCGAGGCTATGTTGCGACAGGTCAGTGGTGAGTGGTCGGTGCAGCCGACCGGGGTCATGGCCCTGGCCGATTTCATGGTGCGGTCCGGTGCATTGAAAAAGGCCCCCGACGATTGGCGTGCGGTGTTCTTCGCCCCTGTTGCCGACGGGGAGGGTAGCTGATGAGCCTGGTGTCCCCGACCGCCTTGCCCGCGCAAGCCAGCGCACGCGCGCTGCTGAATGTGGACAACGTCACCTTGCAGTACAAAACACGTGATCAGTTGATCACCGCGACCCATCACGTTTCGTTTGACGTGCAGCGCAACGATCGCTTCGTCTTGCTGGGCCCTTCAGGCTGCGGCAAGTCGAGCCTGCTCAAGAGCGTCGCCGGGTTTGTCGAGCCGGTGGCTGGCCAGATCTGCCTTGATGGGCAGGTGGTCCGCGAACCTGGCCCTGATCGCATGATGGTATTTCAGGAATTCGACCAACTGATGCCCTGGAAAACGGTCATTGCCAACATCATGTTCCCCATGCAGGTCACCGGGCGCTTCCCACGCAATGAAATTGCCGAGCGGGCGGCGCGCGCAGCCGCCAAGGTTGGCCTGGAGAAGTTCAGGGACGCCTACCCGCACCAGTTGTCGGGCGGGATGAAGCAACGGGTAGCCATTGCCCGCGCCTTGGCGATGGAGCCGGCCATGTTGCTGATGGACGAGCCGTTCGCCGCGCTGGATGCGCTGACCCGCCGGCGTATGCAGGAGGAATTGCTGGAGTTGTGGAATCAGGCCCCGTTCACCTTGATGTTCGTCACCCACTCGATCGACGAGGCGATCGTGCTGGGTACCCGAGTTCTCGTGCTGACCCCGCACCCGGGGCAGGTTCGCGCCGAACTCGACGCCAGCGCTTTCGGCTTCGCCGACCAGGGCAGCAAGGCCTTTGGCCAACTGCACCAGCGCATCAGCCACATGCTCTTTGGTCACAGTGAGACTGCCCATGAATAAGCCTGTCATCCTGCCACGTGCCGATTTCGAATACGCACCGGTTCCACCCGGTCAAGTGGGCGATGTCGCCAGGCGACTGGGCATGTTCGAGCGGCTGTTCGCACATACCGGGGTACGCCGGGCGCTGGTGCTCGTGGTGTTGGCCGTGCTCTGGGAGGCCTACGCCCGTTACCTGGACAACCCGCTGATGTTCCCGACTTTCAGCGAGACGGTGCAGGCCATGACCCAGGACGTGTTCAATGGTGTCCTGCCGCTGGCGGTAGTCAGCTCGCTCAAAGTGCTGTTGATGAGTTACGCACTGGCCATCGCCCTGGCGGCGGTACTCACCTCACTGGCGGTTTCGACCCGGCTCGGTACCGATGTGCTGGCCACCTTGACGGCGATGTTCAACCCACTGCCAGCCATCGCCATTCTGCCGCTGGCCATGCTGT
The DNA here is from genome assembly GCF_048068255.1 of Pseudomonas sp. NY15374. Classification (NCBI taxonomy): domain Bacteria; kingdom Pseudomonadati; phylum Pseudomonadota; class Gammaproteobacteria; order Pseudomonadales; family Pseudomonadaceae; genus Pseudomonas; species Pseudomonas sp. NY15374. The sequence continues at coordinate 920,211 of NZ_JBLUPZ010000001.1, read as the reverse complement.
GGTTTGGCTTGGGCATCCAGAGCCTGATGCTGGTGATCGTGCATTCGGTGTTGTGGGCGGTATCGCTCAATACCTATTCGGGTTTCCAGTCAGTCAGCCAGACCCAGCGCATGGCTGGGCGCAACTACGGCTTGCGCGGCTTGCGCCTGGTCACGCGCATCCTTATTCCAGCTGCGGTGCCATCGATCCTGGCAGGCCTGAAGATTGGATGGGCGTTTGCCTGGCGTACCTTGATTGCCGCCGAACTGGTATTCGGCGTTTCCGGTAATTCCGGCGGCCTGGGTTGGTATGTGTTCCAGCATCGCAATGCGCTGGAAACGCCACATGTATTTGCCGGCCTGCTGATGGTCATCGTCATCGGCCTGGTCGTCGAAGGCCTGGTGTTCCGCAGCATCGAACTGGTCACAGTACGCCGGTGGGGCATGCAGGGCTAAGTCTGCGTCAATTCCAATAACAAGAAACAGGCACCCGTACTCGGGTGCCCAGGGAACCTTTGTCTTGAAATCCTCACGTTCTTTCTGTGGTTTTGCACTTGTGGCCAGTGCTGGCCTCCTGACGCTGCCTGCGCGAGCGGATTTTCTTACGGATAGCCATGCCAACCTGGCGATGCGCAATTTCTACTTCAACAGCGATAATCGGGATGGCACCGCCCAGCCGTCGAAGACCGAAGAGTGGGCGCAGGGCTTTCTGCTCGACGTGCGCTCCGGATTCACCGAGGGGACAATCGGTGTTGGCGTGGATGCGACCGCCATGCTGGGTATCACCCTGGACAGCGGGCGTGGTCGGCACGCGGGCAGCACGATGATCCCTTCTGCTGGTGAACATGCAGCGGACCAGTGGGGCAGTGCGGGTGCGACCCTGAAGCTCAAGGCGAGCAAGAGCGAGCTGCGAGTGGGGCAATTGATGCCGAAGATCCCCGTGCTGGTAGCCTCTGATGGCCGGGTGCTACCGCAAACCTTCCAAGGCGCGCAGTTGCAGTCAAAGGAGTTCGAAAACCTGACCCTGGTAGGGGGTGCACTCAACCGCGCCAGAGGCCGGGCGTCCACTGACCTGACGGGAATGGCCGTGAGTGGCGGTACGCAGGAAAGCGACCGGTTTTATTTTGCCGGCGCGGACTATCGTGCTAGCGATGCCCTGATGCTGCAGTACTACGTCGGTGAGTTGCAGGATTATTACCAGCAGCATTTCGCCGGCCTCAATCACACACTGGCGCTCGCTGACGATAGCTCGCTGACCTCCGACCTGCGCTACTTCCGCACCCGCTCGGACGGTGCTAACGGCAGTGCGTCGGGACGGGCGCGAGGCTATACGGTCGGCGGCTATACCGCCAATGGCGACGGCGAAATCGACAGCGACCTGTGGAGTGCGGCATTTACCTACCGCCTGGGTGGCCATTCGTTGATGCTGGGTTACCAGAGTGTTTCCGATAACAGCAACTTCGTGCAGATCAACCAAGGGTCGATCGACAAGGGCGCCGGTGGCAGCAGCTTGTATCTGTGGACCGACAAGATGCTTCTGAGCTTCACCCGTGCCGGCGAGCGTACCGGCTTCGCGCAATACGGCTATGACTTCACTGCGCTGGGCGTGCCTGGGCTCAAGGCTTCGGTGATGTACCTCAAAGGGGAGCATATACAGACCGCAGGTGGCGCCGAGCAGTCGGAATGGGAGCGGGATTTTTCCCTCGACTATGTGATCCAGAGTGGCACCTTCAAGGGCCTGGGAGTGGCCTGGCGCAACGGCAAGTCCCACAGCGAAGCGGCCCGTAATGGTGACCAGAATCGCCTGATCGTCAACTATACCGTGGCATTGTTCTGAGCCAGTAGCAGGAGCTGACCATGCATTCCCCCCATGCCCCGGTTCGACCGGAGTGGCTTGCCCAGGTAAGTGAAGCAGCCTTGGACCCCGAAAGGGCCATCATTGACGCCCACCACCATCTGTGGGATCGGCCCGGTCAGCGCTACATGATGGAGGATTATCTGGCCGACATGGCCTGCGGACATCGGCTGGTGGCCTCGGTGTATATCCAGTGCCGTTCGATGCTGGCCGTGGACCGTCCGGAGCCGTTCCAGGCGGTGGGGGAGGTCGAGTACGCCAACGGTGTGGCGGCGTACAGTGCCAGCGGAGTGTTAGGTGACGTACGGCTGTGCCAGGCCATCGTGGGTGGCGCCAACCTGTTGCTGGGCGATGCCGTGGCGCCGGTGCTCGACGAAATGCTCCAGCGTGCCGGCCCGCGCCTGCGCGGTATCCGCAATACAACGGCCTGGCATGCAGACCCAAGGCTGGTGTCCAATCCCAAACCACCGCCTGCAGGCATTCTGCTGGAGCCAGCCTTCCAGCAAGGGCTTGCCCAGCTTCAGCAGCGTGAGTTGGTGCTGGATATCTGGGCCTACCATACCCAGCTCGGCGAGGTACTTGAGGTGGCCCGGTCATTCCCGGAACTGGTCATCGTTGTTGACCATCTGGGCGGGCCGCTGGGTGCCGGGCCTTATGCAGGCCAGCGTGAGCAAGTGTTCGCGCGCTGGTCGGCTGACCTTCGGCAGTTGGCGCAATGTGCCAACGTGCGGTTGAAGCTGGGAGGACTGGGAATGAAAGTGTCAGGTTTCGATCACCACATCGCCTCACAGCCGCCGGGGTCGGCCCTGCTGGCTGCGTTGTGGCGGCCATACCTGCTGCTGGCCATAGAATGCTTCGGTGTAGAGCGCTGCCTGTTCGAAAGCAACTTTCCCGTCGACAAGGGCATGTTCGGCTACGGCGTGCTATGGAACGCATTCAAGCGTGTGGTCGCGGACTTTACCGATGCCGAGAAAGACTGGCTGTTCAGCGGCACTGCTCGGGCAACTTACAAGATTGCAGAGGGGAGGGCCTGACCGCGCACTCAGGAGCGGCAAAACGATGCCGGCCGTCCGGCGGGTAGCATTCGTGTCGAGAGCGCCGATGCGTTGCTGCCGCTGCTGGATCACTGCATCTCCAACCCGGGTGTGCATGTGATCGACTGCCCGGTTGACTACAGCGAGAACGACCGTATTCTCAACACCGAGCTACGCGCCCGCGCCCTGGCGGTGTAATCGCAGCGCGGCGCAGCTCCGGTCCGTAACAGCCGTTCTACCCGTTGCCAGCAGGCGCAATCATCGGCCTGCTGGCATTTTTGCGTCTGCGAGGCGCATCTGCAGTTGGCCACAGCCAAGCCATTGTCTGATAATGGGCGCTTTCTGCCCGTGCGTACCTTCAGGGCACTCTTCATGTGAGGTTTTGCAAATGGTGAAAGCGCGACCGCGTCCAGCGGTAAATGGCGTGGCTTCGGCAGACCGAGTCCTGACCGTGCTAACAGCGTTTCAGATCGGCGATTCAGCGCTGAGCCTGGTCGAGTTGGTGGAACGCACCGGGCTTATCAAGAGCACGATCATGCGCTTGATGGTTTCGCTCGAAAATCATGGCTTCATCACGCGCATGGCCGACGGCCGCTATCAGTTGGCGAGCGAGGTGATGCGCTTGAACGCTGTGTATCAGGAAGCGCTCGATCTGGAACGACACGTCATGCCACGGTTGCATCACCTGGCCGAACAGTCGGGGGAGACCGCCTCCTTCTATGTGCGCCACGGCGCCTACCGCATGTGCCAGTATCGGGTGAATTCTTCTCATCGGCTGCGGCTCATCATGCAGCCTGGCGATATGCGCCCGATGGACGAGGCTGCGGGTGCGCAAGCTCTGCGCGCGCCGTATGAGGTGGGCATTGCGCTGCAAAACCCTTTCTATTCCCAAGGGGCCACGGATCCCCACGCCGCCTCCATGGCTCTGCCGATCTATGGCGCTCAAGGCGAGACCATGGGGGCGCTGGTCATTTCCGGGCCCGCCAGTCGCTTGACCGAAGAATGTGCGCAAAACCTCAAGCAGATGTTCTTCGAAACAGCGCGCGACCTCATGCGCAGCCTTGGCTGCAAGGCCGCAGGCTGACGCCAGACCTGGTCCTGTGTCGGCGGCCGTCTTGGCGTTGGAAACCAGTTGCCCATCTAGTCGGAACGTTTGCCAGCGCAGGTTCTGGTTGAACGTCCAGCCGTTGGCGAAGCGTTGCGCCAGGTGTAGCCGACGCGGTTCATCACCCCGTGGTACGGGGCGCAGGCGGGTCATTTTTGTCTGGGAGTGCCATCACTAAGCCCGATACCCGAAACCAAACGGTTGGACAGCCTGGCTCAGTACCATTCTCACTTACTGGGCAAGGTATCCCAGTTTTTGGAAATGAACCCGGCAACTCCTTTGGCGGGCCCGGATCTGAACGTCCTGCGTGAGCAGATTCAAGGCCTGGAGGCCTTGGTAAACGGTGCAGCTAAGCAGGTGTTGTTGTCGCGGGCTGAGCGCAAAGTCTCCCAGTATCTGTCTGCTGCGTTTGCAGAGCTCCCTACGGTCGCACCATGCATCGGCGCTGATCTGGAGTTTTCGTCGAAACCGCCGGATGTAGCGATTATCGAAGACCGTTCCGAGGCTGTATTGCGGTTGCCGGATGCTGGGTCAGATGAGAACTACCTGGCCATTCACATCGCTCTCTCTTTTGCTCTTCAGAAATACCTGGAAGAAATCGACGCCCCGGTACCAGGGTTCCTGGCGTTCGACCAGATCAGCCGACCTTATTACCCCCAGCGGGGAGATGAGTCGAACATCGAGGAGAATGAAGAGGTCTCGGCGATGCGCCGGCACTTAGACTTCCTGTTCAATAGAACAGCTGCCCAGGAAGGGCTTCAAGTGCTGCTGATTGAGCACGCCTACTTCGGGGATGACCCTCGCTACGTCGCCGCCACCCGCAAACGGTGGAACAGGGAGTCAGAGGATGCCCTGATTCCCCATGAATGGCCGAAAAGGGCAGACTCGCTCTAACGAGCCGGTGCAGGTCAGGTGCCAAACCCTAGACTGGATGGACGCAACGAGATGGAGCCCATAGAGATGGGCTCCTTCGCTGCTACCTAGGCTCTGTCTGAAATATCTCATTTACCATGCTGTTACCCCGCCCCAGGCCATGTACGAGCTGGCCTAAAGCACCAGAACACACAAGTACCTTTCGTTTGGCAGCAAAACCACTCACAGCCCGCGAGACCTATTAAATCCTGTGGGACATCGCCTTGGTGCAGCCGGGGAAAAACTAAGCAATAGCTTAGATTCTCTAACCAACCGTGATAAAAACCGCAAAAACTAAGGTAAACCTTAGTTTTTAGATCCCGATCTTAGGTAGTGGGTTCGGGGCTACGTTTTGCCTACATTAAGCTGGTTGCCGACGGGGAGCAGAGGTCTTCTCCACTAGCTCCAAAAGCCCTGGCAAATCCATTCTTCCGATCTCCAGTTGCAGCGCGTAGCTCTCTACGATTCTGCCACCTAACTTGTTCAGCGCCGCGTCGAGTAGTTGGTAGTGATGGTGGTGCTGATCTTCATCCTGCCAGTCGCTGAGCATGTCGCGTGGAATAGGAGGCGAAGTCGAGACTGCTTGCGGGATGAAGTAGGGGTAGAAAATCTCGCTCTCGATATCCAGGCCTGCCCGGGTGACCACGGATGCAAAGCTCAGAGACATGGTACGCGGCCGGTGTACGATCCACTTCGGAGCATGTAAAGCATCTCCGTCGATAAAGCGCTTGGTCGCCCGCACATCGAGGCTGCTTTCCAGGTCAGCAGGGATGAGGTAGAGGTCAGGACGGAAGCGATCCAGGAAGCCTTTGGGATCTACCTTGGGGGGCGCACTGCTGTCATGCGGTGAAGGCCATACAAAAGAGTCCGACGCTAGATGGTTCGACACATCCACGAGTACGATTTCCCCGAGAGACGGCCTATATCCGAGGATTTTTTCAGGACTCAGATTAGGACATTTGATCCACAATGGTTCGAGTAGCTTGGGGACAATTTGGGCTCGTCCCCGTGCGTCCTCGTACTCTGCATACATGTATGTGGTCTTCATGTGTAGCGACTTTGCTGTGGCCGCCAGGTTCATGCAAAGGCTGGTCACACCTGTGCCTCCTTTGGGGTTGACCACGGCGATAATGAGCCCGTCTTTGGGCAGCTCCACCATAGGTTGGATGTTGGCACCAACCTTCGAGCGCACGAGCTCTGTGATCCAGCCCATGAGGAATGGATCGACAGGATTTGTTCCGTTCAGCCAGCGGCTTATCGTTTCCGGTGCCGTCCGCTTGTCATCCTCCCGCAAGGCGCTGACTCGCTCTGCCAACGCCACGCCCGTCAAGTCGAGGTATTGCATTGCCTGCTTAAGAAGTGCTGCATTGGACATAATATTGATCCTTGGTCAATTTGTTACTAGTCGTATTGACCATAGATCATGTCTTCAAAAGCGCTAGGGCGATTTCGCTGCTGCGGTAAGGAGCCTGTTCACGTGGATGGGTGGCATACTGGTGGCCCCGAATAAGGACGATTCAGGTCACCAATGATCCCTACACTAGATCCCGCTCAAATTTCGCTGTTCCAGCATCTGAACAAAATTCCTCCTAGACCTTGGGTGGGAGCGTCGCCTTACGATTGGGCGGAATCAGTAAAGCCAGGGCTCGGGCGTCATCATGGCTTGGCGAAGACACCTCTTTCCCGAGCGGCGTTGAGATCGCTTTGGGCGAGCCCAGCGTTTTCAGTGGAAAACTGTTTCCTCAGCACCATGGCTTGGGGTGGGATGCAAAGAGGTAACGGACGCAGGATTTGGGCCGTTCGCGGTGACTGCCTCACCCTCTGTACCGCTTTACGGACAGGTCAGCATACCCGGGCATCTGGATTTGACGCTTTTCTAGCGCTCAGGGGGAAGAAGCTGCTACCAGGGATGGGCCCTGCGTATTTTACCAAGATCCTGTTTTTTGCATCGCCGCTTCAGGACGCATACATCCTGGATCAATGGACGGCTCGTAGCATGCACATCTTGAGTGGTCAGGGCCGGTATCCGGCTGTGCGCAAAGATTACATGTCCGCGTCCAAGGTGCTACGTCACAACGCCCCCGGCATGCTCCGATTGATCGTGGATGACAAGGTGAGCTCTGCTGATTACGTAGATTACTGCAATCAGGTAGATAGCTTGTCGACAAACCTGGGATGGCATGCTCATCAGACTGAAGAGCGGTTGTTCAGCAGCGGGGGCAGGGCGCCGCATCCGTGGCGTAACCAGGTCATGACGGCTTGGAAAGGGGCAGGTTGGAATTTCTATCCCTAACCTAGCTTGAGAGTGCTCATGTCCGCTTGAAAAAACGGGGGCACCCTCGGCTCTAATGCTGGAGTTTGGACGGTCAGTCCGCCAACCCGTAACGGTAGAGCGCTCACCCTGACGCGGTAACTTGAGCTACCGCCCGACGAACCACGCTAGGTTGTAGAGCATGCTCGTCGGCAGTTGTTACCGAGTCGCTAAGGCATCACATCTGGCTGACGGTTGGGTGTCGCCTGGTTTAACTATTTGAGCCGCATAGGCGCCAGAGGGGTCAGTTGGGCGTCAGTACCCATGCTGAGCTTTGATTGCTAGGTGGCCAAAAGAGACGCTTGAGTCCACATAGCGCAGCGCAGACTTCATATCCTTCCAGCCGACATAACCCATTAGTGCCTTGATGTCCCAGCCATTGGCCGATGCCCAGGTCGCAAAACCCCGACGCATCGAGTGGCTCGTGTAAAGGGCCTCCGGCAGGCCCGCTTCTTTGAAGATCCTACGGAGCAGCGGGATCAGGCTATGAGGCTGAATGGCTTTACCTGAGAGATTTCCCCAGCGGTCAATCCGCTGGAACACGGGCCCATTGGTGAGTCCGGCAACAGTGATCCAGTTGATGTACGCCTCCACAGGGCAAAGCTTCGTCAGCGCCGGCGTTTGAAAGGTCTGCCCCTCATGTGCGCGATCACCTTTGGTGTATGGCAAATAAAAGCTGATCACTTCGCCACTTGATGCCTCAGTGTTTTCGACGGTTAGCCTGGTGAGCTCGTCGCCACGGAATCCTCGCCAAAACCCAATAAGCACAATCGCCACCGATCGGCGGTGGCGAACAAGCGATTTGTAGTCACCTCGCTCATGAGCGGCCGCTGCTTCAGCCTCCAGCCAATCGATTGCCTGCTCCAGGTGCCTGATCAGCAGCGGGGCAGCCTGTCTGACCTTGGCAGGGTGCACAACCCTGATGCCCTTGATCATCTGGCGCACGTTCGGAGATTTAGTCGGATCGGGAAAGCCCTGTGTGATATGCCACTGCGCTAATGCCGCCAAGCGTTGCTTGAGCGTGTTGAGTGACAGCTTATCTGCGTATTCCGCGAGATAGCGGACGATTCCATCTGCTGTCGTAGGGAGATAGCCACCCCAGGTTACCTCGAAGTGCTCAATCGCAGCCCGGTAGCTCTTACGCGTGTTTTCCCGGGTACCCGCCTGTAGGTATCGATTCGCCTTGTCCATCTCGCTTGACCTTGAAGTCGGTGTGTTCGCGCCGCGAGCAGGGTATCTGGACGCTCAAATAACGGAATGGGGTTTCTAGAAGCCATAAGGCTCCATTATAGGTTCCTAGGCTCTCCTCGTAAAATCAGCTAAAATTTCAATATCGTGTCACGTAATTACATGACATGTAACACAGTACGAAATCGTAGGAGTGGATCCATGGCTCGGGGTGGAATCAACAAAGCGCTGGTGCAAAAGGCGAGACAGGCCTTGCTAGCCAAAGGCATGCACCCGAGCATCGACAGCGTGCGGGTAGAGCTCGGAAATACGGGCTCCAAGTCCACGATTTCTCGCTATCTGAAAGAGCTGGATGCGGCTGAGCGTCCGGTCATCGAGCTACGCGACCGCATAGGCAGTGCGCTGAAGGCGAGTGTTGAGAGCCTTCTTGACCAAGTGATGGAGGAGGGCAGTCAGGCGTTGACTGTCGCCCAGGCAAAGTTTGATGAACAGGTTCGTGATCTTGAGGAGCGCAACCAACGCTTGGAGGGCGAGTTCGCGACGCTAAAGCAGCAATTCGAGGCTCAACAGTCGGCCTTGGAGGCTCAAACTGCGGCGCTCCAGGTGAGTGAAACGTCCCTGCGTGAAGAGCTTGGCCGTAATGCTCAATTGAACCAGGCGCGTGATGACCTTGAGCGTCGTATCCAGGAACGGGATGAACAGATTCAAACCCTAGAGGAAAAGCATGTTCATGCTCGTAACGCCCTTGAGCATTACCGCGAAGCTACAAAAGAGCAACGCGAGCAAGACCAGCGTCGCCACGAAAGCCAGCTTCAGCTAGCCCAAGGGGAATTGCGTCAGGTTAGAGAATCACTCGTGGTCAAACAGGATGAGCTGACACGTTTGAGTCGAGACAACGAGCGCTTGATTGGCGAGGCACGCCAACAGGCAAAAGCCCTGCACGCGCAAAGCGATAAGGTGGAGCTCCTCACCAACCAGGTTCAAGCCTTGACGCTATCCGATGCACGGGCCGCTGCGATAATCGAACACCATAAGACCCAGGTAATGGAGCTCAGGGAGGAGGTCAAAGCGCTCAACATTTCCGCTGCTCTGGCCGCGAGTCGTGAAGGTGATCTAACGCGGCGCTTGCTCGACCTAGAGGCTCAACTCGAATGGCAGGACGCCGAGCCAGCAGAGCCCTCTGCTGGAGAGCTGCAGCAGGAGTCTGCCGCCCCCACACAGGACGTCCCCAAACCACCCGTGAAGCCTTCCAGGCGAAACCGGTAGAACCTAGGGTGGTCTGCTGAGGCCAGTTCTGCTCTCGCCCCCGAACCACTCCCAGTTCTGAAGCCTCATCCGGCATCCGATAAAGGCGTGAGGTTTGTTCTTCCCGCTTCCATATCTATGACCACCACATCAATCTGAGATCGCAATGCTTCCGGCAGGCACTCTATCAAGGCTTGCCGCATGGCCTCAGGGGTGCGGGGAGTGGGGACGCCCGAGGGCGGAGCCTGCAGTCTTTTCCCTGTGTTGGACGGCAGCTCCCCAAACCAGAACACCAGATAAATCCCGCAGCCATGCGAGCGCCAATCAATTAGATAGCGATCATGCAATTGGTGGATTGCACCTTGCCAAACCTCGTCATGCCACTGGCACTTGATCTCAATTGGCAGCTGAAGGTCACCGCAGGCGAACGCGAGATCCACTCGCTTGGACTTGGGCATGTCGGCCTCCGTGAGCTCCCGGATACCGAACTGCTCCAGCTCTGGGCTGATGAGCATGGCAAAGCGGTCTCTGCAGATGTTCTCAATGTAGGGCACACCATTGTCGCCCCAGAACATGCTTACCCGATCAAGGTCATCACCCAACAATTTTTTCTGAATCACGGAAAGCTCATCGAGCACCAGTGCTCTGAGATCGATCATGTTTGTCGGCGGCCCCTCACGAAGCAGAGCACTCAAAGCACACGGCTGAAGGGGAGCGAAGTCTTCCTCTGCGCGCTTCTGCCGCTGCTCGGCCGCCATATGTAAAAGATCTAGGGTATAGCTGTCCTCCGGCTCTGCAATCAGCTCCTGCAGGGCTTCAATTGCCTCGATCGAGGTGTCGTCTGCGAGCCGCTGGATCATTGATCGAACGAAACTGGCAGCCTCAAAAGGAGATTGATTTCCGTCACTTACCCACGGCCTGTTCTGGCGCGGCCAGGATCCTCGAAAATTGGATACGATCCATTTGACTTGAGCGGTATCGAGTACACGCTTTTGCCCTCGGCGCTCTCCGGGTACAAGCCTAATGATGGGCCAAATGAAATCCGGGTGGTCTTGGCGAATTACCGCAAGAGCCTCCCTGGATTCATTGAAGCTGACCAGAAAATCTACGGCCCGCCACACGAGCATCCTACTGACGGAGCTGAATTCAACGCCCGAGTAAAGCTTCGCGATCGCGCCCATCTCGTGCAGATGTTCTGGTGTGACCAAGAGATGGATCATCCTGTTCTCAACCGATTCTCCCATCACGAGTTGGTCGCTGAGCCAAACCGCAGAAAGGTGAGCAGCTGTTGCATGCCACTGGGGTTGGTAGAAGATTGCATTCATCGCTGAGATTTGTGGCTTACCAGCCTTGATGCAGGGCTCAAGGCAAAGCCAAGCGAAGTCATAACGACTCAGGGTGTCTCGCCTTGGCAAGTCATGGTTGCCAAATAACTCGTTTTCGAGAGCTTCGCACAGGGACGAAAGGTTGTCGGGGACGAACGCTATCTGATTGTGTAAGCAAGCAATCAAAGCGGATAGGAGTACGGGCGTTGGGATGTCTGGGAAATCTCTACCCGCGCGCAGCCTAGCCAGTAATCCGGCAACCATAGGGAAGCAGTAATTCCACACCTTCTCCTCAGCAGGACTGTGAGCCACATCATGGGGAGACGGAAGGTCATCGCGGTGTAGCACGGCTTCAAAGCCTACAAGGGCATCCTCGGCGAACTCGGCACCAAGCCACGCCGTGAGGGCCTCAACTGAGTTAAGGTGCATGTCGTGAACGTCGTGCTGGCCCAGGTAGTATCTGGCCGCAGGGAGTATTTCCCGCAGATCGCCATTTCGCAGAGCTGAACGGTTCTGAAAATAGTGATCACTATCGGCTGCATACTGAACGCGGAGCGCTTCTAATCGCTCCGCCTGTCTCAATTCTCTTCGAATCGCAAGCTCGGATTTGACTGGATTTTCGAGCGTGTAGACGTAGGCCTCCAGCTCAGGGTCATCCCGTTGAAATTTTCGACTGACAGCTCGAACATCAGGGTCAAACGTGCGATTTCTACACGCTATCAACATCAAATCACGCCATTGCGCCCGGGCTTTCTCATCCTGAGTGCTAAAGAGGGCCAGTTGCTCCAGAAAAAAGATCAAGTCGGACTTGCGGCTTGCAAGCCCCAAAAGGCGATCCTCCAGATCACAATTCTGTGACCAGACAGAACTGGCAGGCTCCAGATCATGCAGTACATATTGCTGGACGGCACGCCTGAGGTCGTCGGCATTGTCGAGGTGAGCGTTGAGTGTTTTCCTCTCTGGTACATCGTAAAGATCAAGCCGATGCATAGCGCCTAGCCAGTTCCAGAGAAGCGCTGCATCTTCTGCGCAGGTGGTGAGTACGTTTTCAGCGATAACCCGACTTATAAGCAGCGCGATGAGACCGACCAGGTAGCCTGGTGGCTCAGTCTCACTGATGTCGACCGGCATGCATTGCTCAGTGAGCAGGCTCAGCAGCTTTGGAATCCTAGTGAGAGCCAGTTTTTGGCTGAACGGTAGCCAGTACAATCCGCCAGATGTCCGTGAGGATGCTCTGGGCAGCGCACAAACATATAGCCCTGAGCACGCCAGGATATTCGTGGCAAGAAGCTCATCGCTTACGTCAAAGTCAGTAGCCTCGATAATGAACAGCGCAAGCTCGAACGACACGTCAGTGTAGGGCTCATGTAAGCGTTCAATCATGCTCTGCCGGCGTACCCGGTCACAGGCTGGCAGTAGCGCCTGCACCGCATGCTTGCGCTCTGAAAAAGCATAACGATCCGAGAACACCACGCCGTTAAGCGCGTCTTCGAGCGACCTGGCTAGCGGAGTACCATTGATGCCCTCGATCAGAAGGGCCCTTAAGTGAACATTGCTGTCCGGCGATGTAATGATCGTCTCGATTTTGCTTGCCAAGTGCTCATGCATCAGGCCACTGGCCTTATGACTGCCCCAGTCATGGGATCTAAAAAAAGGATCTGTTTGTGGCAGGGATGAAAGCGCGTCGAGCATGCTTTGAGCTTGCTCTGCCGTGAGGTTCGCCGTCTCGCCATACCGCAACACGCCATATGGATCGGCTGCAATCACCGCAGATGACATAGCTGGGCTGTGGTAAGACAACCACGCGTGCAGACCTCGCAAACTCGCAGGCACGCTGCCGCCGATGCGAAACTGAGCGAGCACTCTCTTCTGTGCTTGAGTGGTTCTTGCGACCTTTGACAGCCATCGCGCGCCGAGAAATTCTGCGACCACGCGGTGCATGGGCTTTGCCCGTTCCGGGCCAACAGTCTGGAACAGCTTTGAGGAAAAAACCGCTTCTGCGGCTTCCGCCTCAGGCAGCTCGCTGAGCTCTGCAAGCCTGACATCCCCTACTACGAGATGATTAGGGCCGGAGCGACTGATCGCGTCCCCGCTCGCGAGCAGCAATCCTGCGCAGAGAGCCCCAGCGGCCGAAAGCGCTTGCTCTTCAGAAAGAAGGCCAAGCGCGCCGTCAGTACGGTGAGGGTCATGCTCAGGCCAGAGTAGAGTGCACACCCGTTCAAAGAGGCCCGCACGTGTAGCAGGGAGAGTCCTGTCAGCAACAGCGACTTTGCCAATGAGGCTAAGAGTCAGAGGATTCTGGTAGAGCTCGGAGATCCCTTGATCCTCCAGGTGATCAAGGACGTGATTCACATCGAGCTCTGGATAGAGCTGGCGCATGAAAGCAAAGGCATCCAACCTCGTAAACGCTTCGATGGTTAGGATGCTGGGCTCTGAGCCATAAATTTGCGACAGGTTCACAACATTGCGTGACTGCCATTCTCTCGACCTGCAGCAAAGGATGAAGTCGGGATGCCCGGCATCCTCAAGCTTCCCTAACACCATATCCACAGCATCGCTATCCCGCCGCGCCATGGCTTCGTCGAGCCCATCTATCAACAGAGGTTTACCAGGAAGATGAAAACGCCCTGGGTTGCCGCTGGCGATGAACCGTTGCGCGGTGATTGGCCGGACGTCTAAGCGCCGTCCTAATTCCCCAATCAGCTGGCTTTTACCCATGCCCGGCTCCCCCAATATAACCTTGGGGCCTGCAATGGCAAGAAGACCACCCTCATCAACTATGGCTGGACAGCCCGATGATTCGTTGTTTTCAAGACGTAGATGGCGAGAGAAATACCGCGCGTTTGTCACGTTTGAACAGCTCCATGCTTGCCCGGCGGCGCTCGACGTCGGCGGATGCGTAGAGAGCATCATAACTTCCGCTTTCCGGGAAATCAGCTTTGAACTCGAAGGGTAGGGAAGACTGAAGTTAGCCGCCATGCCATTGCCCGCAACGCTGTCCAGGACATCCGGAGTGCGCAGCCCGGGAAGCCTGGAGGGCATTAAACGTTTACGTGCGTAGAGGGCGCCGGGTGTACATAACAGCAGGCGCATGATCACAGACCTGGATCAGTGCTTGGTCGCAGTATTCGCCAACGCGATACCAGCCGGGATATTTCCAGATCCGAGATCTGAACCTATCCATGCGCACGTCCGAAAGCCCTGAAGATTAGGGTAGAATTGCGCCTATTTGAGCGTAGGAATCGTGCATGTTTTTGGAATGGACGCCATCTTGGCTAGGGCGCTTACTGACTAGATCAGCCAACTGGCGCCTCCTCGTCGAGAGCGATCGTCTTGTGGTGGCCGTCGGTGGGGAGCAATACCACATAGCGCCTGAAACGCTGCCAAGCTTTGAAATCAAACGCCGCATGCTCTGGTCGGAACTCGTGTGGCCCGCAGGCACGGGCGTGCGCTTTGGTGGACTCTCGAACCTACGCGCTCCGGCTCTGCACCGCGCGGTGAGCGATCTCCTCAAACGATCCCGCTGCCAACGCTTCGATTCCTACTACGCCAAGCTGTCCCGGTGGCTCGCAGAAGTTGACCATGCCTTAGCTACCGCTGATCAAAAGCACCGCTGGCTTACCCATGAAAATCAGCAAGCGTTACTGGGGTGCAAACCAAGCCTGGAGTTGAGCGTAGCGGCCCTGAAAGAGCTGCTTGAAACCCCAGAGGTGAGGGCTCATCTGAATGATGGGTATACCCAAGCTCAGCTCGATATCGAACGGTGGACGTCCGATTGGGTGAGCACATGGGAAGAGCGCAACAAGCTGCACACGAAGCGAGAGCTTCGTGACTGCCGGCAGCTTTTCGACAAGGTAGAAAGTAAGCCTTTGACTGATGAGCAGGCAGAGGCGGTGGTGTGCTTTGACAACCGAGTTCAGGTGGTCGCGTCAGCGGGCTCCGGCAAGACATCCACGATGGTCGCCAAGGCCATCTATGCCATGTATCGGGGGATTGTCAGCCCCAAGTCTATCGTCATGCTGGCTTACAACAGGGATGCGGCTGAAGAGCTTCAAGCGCGGGCCAATGCCTCTCTTGAACGCCTTGGCAAGCCTAGCATCGAGATTGCAGCCATGACGTTCCATTCGTTAGGGCTGAAGATCATAGGCTCAGCTACCGGAAGCACACCCCATGTGCCTGCATGGGCTCGCAAAAAGAAACTCGTGTTGGCAAAGCTATCCGACATTGTCGACGACCTCAAAGATGAGTGCCCCGCGTTCCGCACCCGCTGGGATATTTTCCGTTTAGTTTTTGGACGACACCTACCGCTTTCACGCAACGACAAGCTCTTCGATACGACAAACTCGGACGGCGAGGGAAAACTGGTCACCCTAAAAGGCGAGGAGGTGGCCAGCCAGGAAGAGTGCATCATTGCCAACTGGCTTTTTTACAACGGGGTCGACTACCAGTACGAACGTGCATACGAGCACCCGACCGCGACGTCAGAACATCGTCAGTACTTCCCGGATTTCTACTACCCAGGTCTTAATCTTTACCACGAGCATTTTGCTCTGGATGAAGATGGCCAGCCGCCTGAGCAATTCAAAAAATACCTGGACGGGGTGGCTTGGAAGCGTCAGATCCACAAGCAGAAGGGAACACAACTGATCGAAACGCTCTCTCATCAAGTGCGCTCTGGGGAAGCCTTCACTCATCTAGCGAAAGAGCTCACCGGCAGGGGCATCAAGCTTGATCCAAACCCTGATCGCCCAATCCCTCCCAATGGTCTGGAACCCATCAAGCATGCCGACCTGCTCGGACTGATCCGTACGTTCATCAACCATTTTAAAAGCAACTGCTACACGGAACAGGATTTGAAGGCTCGCTTGGCCGAGATGGACAGCGGCGCCTTCAAGTACAGATTCAACATGTTCGTTGACCTGCTGATCCCGGTGCTCAAGAAATGGGACAAGGCCTTGGCCGCAGAGAACGGAATCGACTTCGAAGACATGATTAACAAGGCTGCAGGGTATTTGGAGGCAGGGCACCGGTCGCCGTACGACTTGGTTATGGCCGATGAGTATCAGGACGCATCGCGAGCACGAGCCCGACTTTGCAAGGCCCTCGTTCGGCAGCCTAATCGGTTTCTGTTCGCCGTTGGGGACGACTGGCAATCGATCAATCGCTTCGCGGGCGCTGACGTTTCCGTCATGACAGGTTTCAAACCCTGGTACGGCCATGGCCAGGTTCTCCGGCTTGAAACGACGTTCAGATGCCCGCAGGCCATTTGTGACGTCTCAAGCCGATTCGTATCGAAGAACCCTGCGCAGTTCAAGAAGAACGTGAACTCTGTGACGGCGCCCATTGGGCCGGCCTTCCAGGCTATACAGGTCGGACACCGAAACAAGGTAGCCCAAGCGGTTGATAAGTATGTCGAGCGTCTCTACCAGCAGATCTGCGAGGGGAGAGTGCCTTTGGGGCGAGGCGGCAAAGTGACCGTCTTCGTGCTAGGGCGCTACAAGCTGGACGCCAAATTCCTGAGTAACGATTGGCAGCAACGGTTTGGGGAGCGCATGGCATTCAGATTCAAGACCGTGCATACCTCAAAGGGGGACGAGGCTGACTATGTGATTCTCCCAGGCATGGTCATGCGTGGGTTTCCAAACGTTAAAGTTGATGACCCACTGCTGTCCTTGGTCATGCCGCAGGGCGATACCTTTCCATCCAGTGAGGAGCGTCGGCTTTTCTACGTCGCACTCACGAGAGCCAGGCGCAGCGTCGCAATGTTCACCGTCGCAGGGCGCCGATCATCTTTCCTGCAAGAGTTGATCGACGAAGGTGTCGTGGCTCCCTGTGATGAGAACGGACAGACGATTAAACAACCAGTAGCCGCTGAGCGGAGCGCCGCAGCTGGTGCTGAGCAAACTCCAGCCAAGCCTAAAGGCCCATCGTGCCCAGGCTGTAAAGTTGGTGAGTTGATATGGCGTTTAGGGCCATACGGAAATTTCCAATCCTGCTCAACCTTTCCCAAATGTAAATACAAGCCGCCGAAGCAGCGCCTGTAAGTACGTCGGTCGTAAGCCTGCAGAATGTGCTCGCATATTCTGCAGGCGAGCCGTAGATGTCACAAAGGTCGTCGCTGCTGATCAGACGCTTGCCACCAAGATCGGTGAAGGCTCGGACGCGGGCACCCACTTCGTAATGGGCAAACCCGCAAGCCGGAATCTGTGGGATGAAGACGAATGCCTCCTTGAAGCAGAGGGTGTATGGGCGTCGTCCAAGGGAGAGAACTGGCTCATCACCTGTCAGTTGCACTACTCGAAGGTTGGGCGGGTAGGGTTCAGGTACAACGAAGGTGTCGCTACATGTACTGCTCTCGATGAAATAGACCTTTATGTAGAAACTGGCCAGCTGAACGTCACAATTTCACTGCCAGACGGCAAGGTCAGGCGGCCTTCGTATGCACTTGTCATCGATTCGAAAACCTGTGCGATCCTGGGAAGTTCGGTGGTATTGGATAATGACTTGAACAGATTGACGCGGGACGTTGTGAACAGTGCTTTCAAAGGCCCGAGTATCCTCGGCACGCCGCTCGACTACTTTGTCAAAAAACGGATCAAGATCAAACTGCACGGGCAGGTTCGCCCTGGAACCAAGCCGCTCTTGCAGCCCCAACCGCCTCTTGGACTCACGTTCACGTCCACGCCTCGACAATCGGGGGGAGTAGTAGAAAGGGTTGTGAGAAATGTTACCTCCCGACTGACCATCAACAATCAAGACCTGAAAAATTTGGGGCAATCATCACCAGTGTTCTCATTGGAGGATTTGACTCGCAGCCTCATCAATAGCATCGCCATCTATCACAACCATGTGCGGCCAGGCACTGAGCAGACGCCTGAGGAGTGCTGGGGACAATACTGGGGAGTGCCGCCGAGTTCACGTCGCGGCAAAATCTGAGTCGTATTATGTGATCGGCGCGTGACATCTGCTACGGCTATGCGCGGGGCAACACGTCGTTCCCCGTGCATGCTGATGGTCAGCTGCTGTTGGCGGCAGCGGCACACCGACTTGATTAATCCTCTCCCGGCCTGGTCGTGCATGCGGATCGTGCAGAGGTAAGCCAGCGCCAAGTTCCTGCCAGGTGAACAAAGGGTTCGCAGGCGACGAAGGCCGTGAGCTATCATCCCAACCCTCGTATCAGGCTCACCGGAAGTTCACCTTCCCGCTCAGACCCAAGATCGATCATTCAATCTTCGGCAGATGAATGCCTGGTAGCCGCCAGCCTGCTTGGAGACACGGATGTTCATTCGCTTGCGCGCCTTCTATAACCGGGCATTAGAAGCCTCTAACGCCTGGACTAATAAGTCCCGCAGCAAGCTAGCCGCTTTGAAGCGGTACCCACGTGCAGCCGTCAGCGCCTATCAGGCCGCACGTGCGTTCTTGGCCGCGCCCTCTCATGAGAATCTGTTCCAGCCGCTAACCCCAGTACTCATCGAGCCTGGGAAGATCCAGCGGTATGAGCGTGAGTTACTGAATGGGCTGAGGAACGATCAAGTCAGGAACATCGCGATCACGGGGGAGTACGGGGCAGGGAAGAGCAGCGTGCTTCGAACCTTCGTCCATCGCCACCCCGAGTTCGTCTACGCGTTTGTTTCGCTAGCCACATTCGGCAAGGACACCGAGATCTCTGGGGCGTATGAACTTGTTACCGATACCGACGCGACCTCGGAATCACCGCGCTCATCCGAACCCTCTGCAAAGGCAGGGCAGGATTTTAAGCCCGAGGAAAACAAGGCTGAATCTGATCTCGTTGCCCGGATTGAGGAGACGATCGTCCAACAGCTCCTGTACGCCGTCCCTGCAAAGACACTTCCCAAGACCCGCCTTAAGAGGATCGACCAAGCCTCGGGCCTGAAAATCTGGTGGAAAACGCTCTGCTATGGCCTCCTTATTCTGGCGGCGCTGAGACTGTACGTTCCTGTGGCAGAGAAGCTGCCAAAGATTGAACCGGCCTGGCTCCTGGAATGGCTTCTGTGGATCCCGAGCCCACTCGCCGTCGGAATCGCCGCGTTAGGGTGCATACACATGCTACACACGTGCCTGCGTCTGAGTTCGCTGTTCAGTATTGATGGTTTGACCCTCAAAGGAGGCAAGCTGGAGACCACCCACCATGGCTCCGTCCTGCACAAAAATATCGATGAGATCATTTACTGCTTTGAGCGAAGCAGCATCGACGTGGTGATCATTGAGGATCTCGACCGATTCGGCATTCATGACGTGTTCACCCGATTGCGGGAAATCAATTTCATCATCAAGCAATCACCTCAGGTGAAACGACCTGTCTATTTCGTCTACGCGCTGCGCGATGAAATGTTCGTCGTCGGGGAGAAAACCAAATTTTTTGACCTCATCGTCCCTGTGATCCCCGTCATCAACTCGGAAAACTCCCAGGAAAAGATGATGGAGCTTCTGAACCTTCGAACCTTCAAATCGAAACCCTTGGGCGAACACCTCGACCGTCGACTGGTGGAGACGGTCTGCTACTACATCGATGACCTCCGGTTGGTGAAAAATATCGTCAATGAATTCGATATGTTTTCAAATATCCTTGCCAGCGGCCTACGCCTGGAGCCAGACAAGCTGTTTGCGATTGTCGCCATTCGAAATCTCCATCCCGGCGCTTATGCCGATCTGGTCAAACGGCGGGGGGCGATCTATGAGGTCATCAAGGGCCTCGAGACCTGGAAAATCCAGCAGAACAGCGCCAACGCCAGACGGCTTGACGAATTGCAACGTGAGCGGGATGAGCGGGTCGCCGAACTGGCCAACAATGTCACTGAGCTGAGGGCCTACGTTTGGTTCACGCTTCTTCGATTGACCGAATCCAGCATCGCGACTCATGTCCGAGGTGGTGGTAACCGGTACACGCCACAACAGTTCGTAACTGACGAGGTATTCGACTTTTTGAAGAGTAATGCCGCGATCCTCACAACGGATGCCGTGCAGCAATATGGGCAGCCGACTAGTTACGCCTCTCGGAACGTCTCAATGACTGAGCTGCTCACCGCTACATCCTATGAGCGGCGCCACGCTTTGCTTGGGCGGCGACTTAGCACAATCGCAGATGAAATCGCGTCGGTGCAGAGACAATCGGATCAGGTCATCAGGATGTCGTTCACGACCGCCGTCAAGAAAGGGTATGGAGAGGTCGTAAGGAGCAATCTTCCAGGCTTGGATGTCGTGAGTTATCTGATGCAGCATGGTTTTCTCGATGCCGACTACACCGACTACCTAGGTTATTTCTATCAGGGATCGCTGACGCCTGGTGACAAAGATCTGATCCTTTCATTGAGACGTGGTGTGCTGCCTGAAGTCTCCGCGCCTGTCGACAACCCGAGTACCGTGCTGGAGAAGCTTAAGAGCGACGAGCTCGACGAGGGTAGGGGGATCATCGTCGATTTGATCGCCTGTCTCAGCGCCCGACCAACCTCGCTCGCGGCTGGCTCAGCAGACACACAGCTAAGCCATATACTGAGGAGCGGACTGGACGAGCACACCGAACGAATGGCCATCGCAGTGCGCGAGCTTTTGAGTCGAACAGACGCGGCTGGATTTATTCGCGCCGTGTACCGACTCGAACCCAAACTGTTTCGTAGCCTGTTCGACGCTAGGGAAACGGGGGATGCTGGTGGCGTTTTTGAAGGAAGCGAGGCCCGTCAGTCCTTCGTCAAAGCAATCGTCGACAACCTGCCGGAATCCGACTTCAAGACCCTGGCCTGTGATTCCTCGACGGATCTGGTGCCTACAATCGATGGGCTGGAAGATGCTTCACGGCTGATGCCAGGGTTAGAGAGCAATGTGGGAGCCTGGGCATGGCTTAGGGCTCACCCAGTCCAGTTTGCCTCACTGGGCCATACGATGAGTCTCGCAGACCTCGAAAGGCTGATCGACTGGGGCTGCATCAAGATCAACCTGCCTATGCTATCGCTGATATGCGCGAAGTCAGAAGCTGGACAGGATTCTAAAGACGCCAAATCCGAACCTGCAGATGTGGGCATCGTGTCCTTGCGTAGGCTACAGGCTTTGGGCATCAATGGGCTCGGTAATTATCTGCTCTCTCACGCCGATGAGCTCGGTAGCGTATTGCTAGATCAGTCTGCTGTCCTGGATGAATCAAGCGACTCCTTGACCAGCTTAATAGCAGAAGTGGACGCAGATCACGATCTGACAAATAGACTCTTCGATCACACGACCTGTGACCTACACACACTCACTGACGCCCCGAGATATCTTTGGGCAAAGGCACTTGAGAGTGATCGCCTGGTGGCCAAAGCTGACGCAGTGTGGATTTTTTTTGAGAAAGTCGTTGGGCCAGACGGCAACGTCTCGGAAGAAGAAATCGGATCGGAACCCACAGCGGTATTCACCGGCTTCATCGCTCGGAATGCTTCGTCTCTCAAGGGCACGCTGTGGCAGTCAACGAGCGCAGACTGGTCGCTGCAACAGTACCTTCTGAGTTCCACCGGTATCAGTAATGACGTGCTCCAGGTATTGCTCGATGGCGTCGTGCTTCAAGACTTAGCAATGATAAAAACAGCGCTACCTGAGGGTCGCTGGGGCATGCTGGTAGCCTCATCATTTTTGCCATACAGCTCGGAAGTCAGGGAGATCGTACTGAATACTTGCCCTCACCTCGAAGGCAAGTACCTGGTTGAACGGTGGCATCTAGCAAAAGCAGAGATCGATATCAGCTCGCTCCAGCTCGACACGATGCTCACGCTGAGCAAAAGCAAAGCGCTGTCACTCACACAGAAAATTCAGATGTGGTCAGGGCTTAGCCTGGAGACGATTGAAAGCAAACCGGAAGCGGTTCCAGAGCTCGGCCGTGTATCCATGCTGGCCAATCAAGCCGGCGCAAGGTTTGCTGATTCGCTGATGCCTGTACTGCGACATCTGGTTTGCAACGCGAGCCTCACCCCGGAGCAGCGCTCTGAAATGCTGACACAATCTCTTCCCGGGATGAAGTGGCCGGACATTGCTGCAGCTCTAGGCTTGCTCGACGATGAGGACTTCAAAACCGTGAGCGCGAAGGTCAAGAAGATCAAGGTGAGAAACACCGAGTCAAATCGGAGGTTGGTCAACGCGATGAAATCTGAAGGGTATTTGGCAACGGTGACCACTGAGGACGACGTCATCATCGCAACCACCAGGCCCTCGTCAATGACTTCTGAGAACGGATGGCTCTAGTCTGAGCGCTGAAGATAGCAGCTTAGCGACCATGACTTATCTAGCTGCTCGTAAAAGCAGCATGGGCGAGGGGAGTGCAGACGTGAAGCATGGGGCTGTTCTTGTGCCAGCAGGGGGGCGATGCTGGAGCTGTAGAGTGGATACAAACCAATTCGATAGGCCCCTCAGCCCTGACGCCCTAGGACTATTTCTCCCGGAATAGTCTGAGCCGTTAGCGCTCGCTCCGCATCAATGGCAGGCCCGAACCACCATCGGCATATGCTTCGGGGTGGCTGAGGCTTCACCGGCTACTTGTCGTACCTGGAAGGCAATGGGCAGTCGTAGTTAACGTCAACCATGTCCAAGTTCTTCAGCTCGAAATTGGCGTAGCTCGTCCCCTGTGACGTCCGTACTGTGGGCTGTCCGTACAGAAACACAAACGCAGTGGGTTTGGGCTGCTGGGAGATCTTTGCAAGCCTGGTAGCCATGAGGTTTTTGAGTTTGTAGCGCTCGACGAGCGTGTCCGAAACGAAGCTTGAGGTCGTCAGGCTTTCGGTTCCGCGCATCAAGCATTTCTTGAACTTGATCCGGTACGCGTCATTTTTTCTAGTGCGATCGATGTAGGCCCACCCATAGTAAATGACAGGGTGGTCGGGGAGGTCATTCAGATCCTGCTCCCAGATGCATTTAAAAATGCTGTCGTAGGCCACGTCCTGGCCGGCAATATTGAGCCGGCGAAACTCCAAGGTGTTGTCGGTTCGATACCGGATATACCGGCTTACTACAGAGCGCACGGAGTAAATGGGGCCTACGATCCCGGATTCACCCAGCTTGGTCGTGTAAGGCCTTGTGTTTCTAGCGCGTTGTTTCGCCACATGCACATCAGCGCTGGGATCCTGAGTCGGTTCGTCATAGTACGAGTCAGGTCGATCAAGCTTGAACACGTCAACAATGGACTCATCGACGGTTTTGCGCTCCTGCCCATCGGGGCCGCTCGGCTCAACCTCAAGGTCGATCGCCTTCCCGTTGATGATCCCGCATGCCTCACTATGCTCTCCGTAAACCTTGAAGTGCGGCACGACCCGCATGCTCTGCACGTCCTTGTCCAAATTCGCACAGGTCACCTGGGCCGCACAGTCCGCTCCAGGGCAAACGAAGGCTCGTTTATTGGTAATTACACCTGCCCAAAACAGGTCATAGGCTCGATCGGGATCGACAAAATCTCCAGCCTCAATGCTGAACGCAACATCCAATGCCATGCTTCTTGTCAAACCTCCGGTAATCCTTTCGATGGCCCCCAACGCTACAGCGGGCGACATCAAGGGTTCGATGTGTGGATAGCGTCTGGCACGCCCTCATCGGCCACCGCCGTAGCCGAATCCTCGCACACAACCTGGAGCAGGGCGAACATAAAGATGGCTAAATGAAATCACGTTTTTTCTTGTGCCAAACTCTTCCACCGTTCATCTGAAAAAACCATATGGAGGGTTAGTCATGTATTGAAACCACTACATATTGGGCTAAATTGTTTTTTATAGCCTACATGTGGTGTTCTGCCATGAATGAAGCTTCAATCGAGAAAGCAGCGACTGACCTGCTCATGCAGATTTACCGTGATCGCCGGTACCTCTGGCCAGATCAAGAAATTCCACCGATGATGATGCGCAGCCCCCGGATCGCCGCCATGGTCTGCGGCTACGACTATCACGAATATCCCACCCTGGGAGACACCCAGTTCAACCGGCATAAAACCGGTACTCGCATTGCGGGCCTGATTGACCGTCAATCCAATAAGATCGCTGTCGCGACCGAGTTTGGTGACAAAGTTCAGCTCTTCACGGGGGCCCATGAAGTCGGCCATCTTGTGCTGCATGAGGACACCGTCATGCATCGTGACCGCGCGTTTGATGGCAGCCCGTTGCAAACACCGCGGGCACCCGCAGAGCGACAAGCCGATCGCTTCGCGGCCTGCTTCCTCATGCCTCAAAAGTTGGTGAGGGAACGCTTCGAATTTATGTTCTGCTGCAAGGGACAGCTGCGCTTCAGCGACGTGATTGCCTATCACCTCGACCCCAACAATCCGGATCGGCTCCTCTACGCCCCAAAAGAGTCGGGAGAACGTGAACTGGCTCTGGCGCGATGCACCCGCTTCAACAACCAGAACCTGGTGTCACTTGCCCAGCAATTCGGCGTCTCGGATTCGGCGATGGCCATCCGGCTCAAGGAACTGGAGTTGGTGCGATGGCCATAAAGCGGGCAGGGGTCACAGCATACAAGCAAAGGCATCCCTTGATGGCGACTGCACGAGGAGCGCGCAGACGTGAGCATGGACGCCCGAAGAGCCAAGACGAGGCCTGATGGCCGAAACACGGTTAACGAAAGCCGTCCCCGCAGAGGCACGCTTAACGCATCCATTAGAATGCGAATAGCAGTTCTCACTCACCAACAGGCTTGCGACTAACCAACATAACCGTCAAGCCGCGAATCTTTTCCGAGGCACTGGAGATCTCTGGATCATCAGACCCAGCTGCGCTGTCTGCCAGAGCGTCTCTGATGGAAACAAGGATGCGTCCCAGCGCTTTGGGATAGTAAGAACTCCGATCGTCTTTGGGAAAATTGGAATCGATGGGAGAGGGTGGAGCGGATCAATATTCAGGTAACGCAGGTAACGACCAAAGACTTCATCGAAATGGGGCGACAACGGCAGCCAGCCATCCTTGGCTGAGCGAAGCTCAACCCAACGTCCGTCGACCTACGATTGAACTGAGCGAGATGGCTGGGTGACCTGGCGTTTCCCATGACGCTCCAGAGCCGGCGGCCCGAGTACCTAGCCATGATCAGGTACATCTCAATTATTCGGAATTCATGCACGCCCAAGAAATTTGGTAGTGACTTCAAGACCCATTTCAGCTCAGCATCGGTCAAAAAACCGATTGCCTTGGGTTGCTTGAAAGCAAGATCAGCAAGGGGCTGCGCGGCAACGTTTTCACGTGAGGCTGAAGTATCCTTGAGGTAAAAATCCAGAAACTGCGTCGCCGGGTTCCTGCACGAAGCGAGCCTGTTTGCCGTACACAGTCCAAGCTTTTGGCGGGTTGAGCACAAACTCTGCGTAGTTCTCAAAGTCGTTGCGGCGCCAGTCAACGAGTGACAGGCCATGAGCAAAGCTCCAATTGAGCATTTTCTCCAGACCCATAATGCAGCTGTGGTACTGGCGGTGAGGATTTTCTGCACCCCAATTGTGAGCAATCCAATTCACATACCTGTCGACGTACCAGATGTTGATGAAGGGATGGGCTGCCGGGTCTATCTGGGCTAGCCGATCAGCCACAGCCAGATTCGTAGGAAAGGATCGAAGCTGATTTGGCCTCCAGTAAACGTAGGGAGGGAAAATCGGGAATGGGATGAACGGCCGAGTCATGACAGAACCAGGGGGCTAGAATGAGTGATGGCTCCTTTAACCTGTAGCAGAAAGCTGCAGCATTGCCATGGTGGATGTCGTGGTCGAATGGGGTTCAGGGTCGGGTGGGGTCAACCGGAGGTTAGTGAAGGGCCATGCGCAGAGATAGGATTATGAATGGAACCCAAGCTTTTGAATTTCTGGGAAACGGGGTTTTGTGGGGATTTGACCGGAGATATGTGGGATTGGACAGACACTGATCGAGATCAACTCTCACAATACTCAATTTAACATAATATACATTATGCGTATTTCTGTATTTCCCATACGAGCCACACCCAAGGTACATTCGACTCTCAGCAAGCCCCTCATGAGCCTTCACCCTTCAAAGCCGATCAAGGATGCTCCAGTTCATGTCTCACCATCCATCCGCAGATCAGATCATCAGTCTCTACGACCGCCACGCCGCTACGTGGAACGATCTGCGCGTCAACCATTTCATCGACCGCAAATGGATCGAACGCTTCCGTTCATTGCTACCGCCGTCTGCGACCGTTCTGGATCTGGGCTGCGGCTCCGGCCAACCCGTGGCACGTTATCTGATCGACGCCGGCGCGTCTGTCATCGGTGTAGATTCGTCTGAGCAGATGCTCGCACTGTGCAGCGCGCAATTTCCAACGCAGGAATGGATTCACGCGGACATGCGCACATTGGCGCTCGATCGCCAGTTCGCGGCCATCCTGGCCTGGAACAGCTTTTTTCATCTCAAGCCCGACGATCAGCGCAAGATGTTCCCGATATTTCAGCGTCATGCCGCACCTGGAGCGCTGCTGATGTTCACCAGTGGGCCTTCTCATGGCGAAGCCTTGGGCGTTTTCGAGGGTGAAACGCTGTACCATGCGAGCCTCGACCCTCAGGAATACACGGCACTGCTCGCCAACCACGATTTTGAGTTGCTGGAGCACATCGCAGAGGACGCGGAATGCGGTGGCCAGACGGTTTGGCTTGGGCGTCGCCTGTCTGATTAATAGGCATCTAAATTATAGCTACGCTAAATAACTATTTAGTTGAGTTATGCTTGCCACGCATTATGTCCGCCCCCAGGTCCCTCGCCGACAGCACGCAAGCCGACAAGCTCACGCGCACGTAGCTACGCCCTGCCCTCACCCCTGAGGTGCATTGAGCAACTCCAGGACGAAGTCGAGAAATGCGCGAACCTTGGCCGGCGGGTGATGCCGCGAAGGGTACAGTGCATACAGCGGAAAACGCTCGTCCGGCCAGTCATCGAACAGCTCGACCAGGCGCCCCTCCGCCAGCAGCAGCTCGCTACCCAGCGCCATCACCTGCGCAACTCCGTAGCCGGCAAGGCAGGTGCTGTGCAGACTGCCCACATCGTTGACCAGCAATTGCCCGCGCGTGTCCACGGTCAGGCGCTCGGCACCTCGGTGAAACTCCCAGGCAAAAGGCTGACCACTCTGCGGATCGCGGAACTGGATGCAGCGATGTTCGCTGAGGGCCTGCGGCTGTGCCGGGCGGCCAAAACGCTTGAGGTAGGCCGGTGCCGCCACGGTCAGGATACGAGTGTCCAGCAGCTTGCGCGCCACCAGGCTTGACGTGCGGGGCTCGCCGAAACGCACGGCCAAGTCGAAACCTTCGGCGACCATGTCGCCCAGGCGATCGCGAGTGATCAGTTCCAGGTTCAGTTGTGGGTGCGCCTCGAGAAACCCGCCCAGGCGCGGCCCAAGTATCAGACGAGCGAAAAACGGATCGACATTGACCCGCAGCCGCCCCCTGACCACCACTGCCCCCTCGGTCACCGAGCTGGCCGCCTCGTCCAGCGCTGCCAGCAACGGCACCACCTGTTCGTACAGGCGGCGCCCCTCGTCGGTCAGAGTGACCGAGCGTGTGGTGCGGTCAAACAGGCGAATTCCCAGGCGTTTCTCCAGGCGCGCCAACGCCCGGCTGACACCCGGCTGGGACATGTCCATCACCTCGCCTGCAGCGGCAAAGCTGCCACTGTCGACGATGGCGACGAACACACTCATGCCACCGAGGCTGCGCTCATCGAAACTCATATTGATGCCAATCAGTCATTATTGAAATGAGCTTCATGTTATCGATTAATCAATCGACGCACCACAGACTGGCTCCCGAACGCGGCGCTGTGCCGCCTCCCACTCAGGAGTTACATACCATGTACGTTATCACTGGCATCACCGGCCAAGTCGCCAGCGCCCTGGCGCGCAACCTGCTGGCCGCAGGCAAGGAGGTGCGCGCTGTGGTGCGCGATGCCGCCAAGGGCGAAACCTGGCAGGCCCAGGGGTGTAGCGTCGCGGTAGCCGACATGCAGGACCGTGTCGCCCTGACTCGTGCGCTCCAAGGCGCCACCGCTGTGTTCGTGCTGCTGCCGCCGAACTTCGACCCTCGCCCTGATTTCCCCGAAACCCGCGCGATACTCGCCAACCTGCACGCAGCACTGCTGGCCAGCCAACCGGAACGCGTGGTGTGCCTCTCCACCGTTGGCGCACAGGCCAGCCACCCTAACCTGCTGTCGCAGCTGGGTGAAATGGAACATGTGCTGGGGCAGTTGCCCATGCCGGTAACGTTCCTGCGTGCTGCCTGGTTCATGGAGAACAGCCTGTGGGACATCGCCCCCGCACGGGAACATGGCGTCCTGTACAGCTTCCTGCAACCGCTGGACAAGCCGGTGCACATGGTCGCCACGGCCGATGTCGGGCGCGTTGCGGCGCAGTTGCTGCAGGAGCCTTGGGAGGGCGTGCGGGTGGTGGAGCTGACCGGCCCGCAAGCGATCTCCCCGCTGCAGCTCGCTGCCACGCTTGGCCAGGTGCTCGGGCGTGAAGTGAAGGCGCAAGCAGTCCCGCGCGATAGCTGGGAGGCACTATTCCTTGAGCAAGGGATGGAGAATCCGGTACCGCGCATGCAAATGCTCGATGGCTTCAATGCAGGCTGGATCAACTTCGAAGGGGCGCCGCGCCAGGCGCGCACCGATCTGCAGACGGTATTGGCGGGGTTGGTCGAGCGAAGTTGAGCATGACTCCCTGGCTGGCCCGCCCTGCAGGGCTCGCCAGCTTTCAGGGGTGGCCATAGAAGTATGGTCGACCTCAGTCGTCATAACATACCGTGATACGTACCACGTATGTTTCAGCTCAAACCACCAAATCGACGGTAGAAACTCTCGCTGGCATCCGGCAGCGGTCCGTCCGCCGTCTCCAGCATGTCATTGAGCCAGGCTTCAGCCTTGGGCGACACCAGGCGATAGAGGTTGCGGCACAACTGGCGCGCCGCACGGCCCTCCCAGTCGCCGGGCAGCAGTTCATCGGGCAACTGCGGATCGCGCAGCAGCAAACGCCGGTATTCGTGGATCAGCAAGGTGCGCGCCAGGAAGCAATCCTGCGCCTCCAGCGTTTCCTGTTCGCGCAGTGCCTGCCACAGCGGACGGAACAGGCGAATGAACTCGCTGTAATGCTGGCCCAGCTCGTCGATCCCCCAGCTCTCCCTGACCTGCGCGCGCATGGCCTTGGAGGCGAGAATTTCCTGGGCATGGGTCTCGAAGACGATACTGTCTTCCTCGGCCTCCAGCTCGCGCAGGGTCGCCGCCAGATCCGCACGATCAGCACGCGGGCAACCCATCACGTTAGGGGCGATGGCTCCAAAGCCTTGCCACTCCAGCTCTTCACGTACCGACTTGCGCTTGGCAACGTCCAACTGCGAGAGCAGCACCAGCGTCCAGGCGCCGTCCCAGGCTGGCAGGATGGCACTGTAGACCCGTTTGAATGCCTTCTCGAAACGCCGTCGGCCGGTGCCGGTCAGGCTGTAGTAGCTACGGCGACCGACCTTTTCAGCGGTCAGCCAGCCTTCTTTGGTCAGGCGGAAGATCGACGTGCGAATCAGTCGCTCGTTGATGCCGAAGGGCTCCAGCAAACCGATCAGGCTACCCAGCCACACCGTGCCACCGTGGGGCTCGACGGCATCGCCATACAGCGTGATGATCAGCGAGCTGGCGCGGATTGGCGTCTGCTCCTGGAAGCGGGTGATCAGGTGGTTCAGGGGTGCGAGGCTGCTCATGGGGGAACTGGGCGCGGAGAAAGCCCCGACTATACCTTTACCCCGCCCCGCCTGGCCATGGCGCGACACGGCAATGCTCATGCGCCATGCCCCGTCTTCGGCCGCAGGCCGGTATCGCCCATGCGCGGGCGTGCGGGCTCGACCGCACTCAGCGGCGAACACTCCACCATCGACGCCATGCAGCGTCTGGCGAGCGCCTGGTACTCCTGCGTGCCGCGCTGCTTCCAGGCGACTTCCTCATCGCTGAGCGTACGCTTGGCCTGGGCCGGCGAGCCCACCACCAGGCTCTGCGCCTCGCAGGTGAACCCCGCCTTGACGAATGCCGTGGCCGCCACGATGCAGCGTGGCGCGATGTGCGCACCATCCATCACCACCGCATTCATGCCCACAAGCGCATCCGCCCCTACTCGGCACCCGTGCAGCACCGCGCCATGCCCAACATGACCGTTGCGCTCGATGACCGTGTCACCGCCCGGAAAGCCATGCATCACGCAGGTGTCCTGCAGATTGGCACCCTCCTCCAGGACGATGCGCCCAAAGTCGCCCCGCAACGCAGCGAGAGGCCCGACATAACAGCCGGGGCCGACGATCACATCGCCGATCAGGACGGCACTGGGGTGGACGTAGGCGGTGGGATGGACCACTGGGGTCAAGCCGTCGAGGCGATAGCAGGGCATGGGAGTGACTCAATGTGATTCATGATGTTCACGGATCATGTATCACTTCAAATAGATCAGTCAATTTTGAAATTGCTGTATCGCTTTCTTGAATCGTCCCTCTCATCGACTGGTTGCTCGGAACCTATGTGCACAAGGGGTTTCAGCGATCCCGTCGATCAGTAGTCAAGATTTAGATACATCATGTTAATTTTGATGTTGATATTTCGTATCGCTTTGCGCCTATACTTGCGCCACCACTGCAACCGACTCCAAGAACTGGCCGGCCTTGACCGGCGCCAAACGTGCAGCCTGAGGTACCACCATGCCAAGCAACCTCGTTGTGCAGGCCCAGGCGGACGGTGTCCGCCTGATCACCCTGCACCGCCCGCAAGCCCTCAACGCCCTGAATACCGAGCTTCTGGCAGAGCTCGCCGACGAACTCGACGCTGCCGCCCATGACGAGCACACCCGTGCGGTGGTCATCACCGGCAATCGCAAGGCCTTTGCTGCAGGCGCGGACATCAACGAGATGGCCGAGCGCGACCTGGTCGGCATCCTCAACGATCCCCGTGTCGCCCACTGGCAGCGCATCGCGGCCTTTCCCAAGCCTCTGATCGCCGCCGTCAACGGCTTCGCCCTCGGCGGCGGCTGCGAGTTGGTGATGTGCGCCGATATCGTTATCGCCGGGTCCGACGCACGCTTCGGCCAGCCAGAGATCAACCTCGGCATCATTCCCGGCGCCGGTGGCACCCAGCGCCTGCTTCGCGCAGTCGGCAAGCCACTGGCGATGCAGCTGGTGCTCACAGGCGAAACCCTCGATGCCCGCCATGCCCTGCAGGCCGGGCTGATCAGCGAAATGACCCAGCCCGAATTGACCGTTGAACGCGCCCTGCAGGTGGCGCGCAGCATCGCGCAAAAGGCGCCCCTGGCCGTGCGCCTGGCCAAAGAGGCGCTACTCAAGGCCCAGGATACCGACCTGGCCAGCGGCCTGCGCTTCGAGCGACATGCCTTCACCCTGCTGGCCGGCACGGCCGACCGCGACGAGGGCATCCGCGCTTTCCAGGAAAAACGCCCGGCCAGCTTCATCGGCCGCTGACCCACCCGATTCCACCGACTGACGGAGCGCGCTTGCCATGAGCTTCCAGCACATCCTGTTTTCCATCGAGGACGGCATCGCCCTCCTCTCGCTCAACCGCCCCGAGCAACTCAACAGCTTCAACACCGCCATGCACCAGGAGGTGCGCGAGGCTCTCAAGCAGGTACGCCAGAGCGAACAGGTGCGGGTCCTGCTGCTGACCGGCGAAGGCCGCGGTTTCTGCGCCGGCCAGGACCTCTCCGACCGCAACGTTGCGCCCGGTGCCGAGCGGCCCGACCTGGGCCTTTCGATCGAGCAGTTCTACAACCCGCTGATCCGTAGCCTGCGCGACTTGCCGATGCCGGTGATCTGTGCGGTCAACGGCGTGGCTGCCGGCGCCGGGGCCAATATTCCCCTGGCTTGCGACCTGGTGCTGGCCGCCCGCTCAGCCAGCTTCATCCAGGCGTTCTGCCGCATCGGGCTGATCCCGGACTCTGGCGGCACCTGGCTGCTGCCACGCCTAGTCGGCATGGCCCGCGCGAAAGCCCTGGCCATGCTGGGCGAGCGCCTGAGCGCCGAACAGGCCGAGCAATGGGGGCTGATTCACCGCGTGGTCGACGACGCCGAGTTGCGCGACGAAGCACTGCGCCTGGCCCGACACCTGGCCGCTCAACCCACCTATGGCCTTGCGCTGATCAAGCGCAGCCTCAACGCAAGCTTCGACAACAGTTTCGACCAGCAGCTGACGCTTGAGCGCGACCTGCAACGTCTGGCCGGGCGCAGCGACGACTACCGCGAAGGCGTCAGCGCCTTCATGGAAAAGCGTACGCCCGTGTTCAAGGGGTGCTGAGATGAGTGCCCTGCACATTGAAGCTCAGGTTGCGGTGATCGGCGCTGGCGCCATGGGGGCCGGCATTGCCCAGGTTGCAGCCCAGGCCGGGCATGCGGTCCGGCTTTATGACAATCGCCCGGGCGCCGCAGCGCAGGCCATCGACGGCATCGCCCGGCAATTGGCGCGCCTGGTGGACAAAGGCAAGCTGAACGCCTGCGAGCGCGAGTCGACCGTCGCCCGCCTGCAGCCTGCCGAGTCGCTCGAGGCCCTGGCCGATGCGACGCTGGTGATCGAGGCGATCGTGGAAGACCTCGATATCAAGCAGCAACTGCTGCGCCAGCTTGAAGCCCTCTGCGCTGAAACCTGTATCCTCGCCAGCAATACGTCGTCGTTGTCGATTACCCGCCTGGCAGAGGGGCTGGCCCGACCCGAGCGCGTGATCGGCATGCATTTCTTCAATCCTGCCCCCTTGATGGCGTTGGTCGAGGTCGTGTCGGGGCTTGCGACCGAACCGGCGGTGGCCGATACGCTGTACGACACCGCCAAGGCCTGGGGCAAGCAGCCCGTGCATGCACGCTCCACCCCCGGTTTCATCGTCAACCGCGTGGCCCGTCCGTTCTATGCCGAGAGCCTGCGCCTGCTGCAGGAAGGTGCCGCCGATTGCGCCAGCCTCGATGCGCTGTTGCGCGAGGCTGGCGGGTTCCGCATGGGCGCGTTCGAACTCACCGATCTGATCGGCCATGACGTCAACTACGCCGTCACCTGTTCGGTGTTCGACGCCTATTACGGGGATTTGCGCTTCCAGCCCTCGCAGGTACAAAAGGAACTGGTGGCCGCCGGGCGCCTGGGGCGCAAGAGCGGCCAAGGTTTCTACGACTACCGCGAAGGCGCCGAACGCCCGCAGCCTGCCGAATTGCGCAGCTCTGCCGAAGCTACACGCTGCGTGGTCGAGGGCGACCTCGGTGTCATGCAGCCGCTGCTGCAGCGCCTGAACGCCAGCGGCGTCGAACTGACCCAACGCGCCGGCCAGGGCTTGTTGCGCATTGGTGATGCCACCCTGGCCCTGTCCGACGGTCGCCTGGCCAGCCAGCGCGCCCGCGACGACGGCCTGCAGAACCTGGTCCTGATCGACCTTGCCCTGGATTACAGCAGCGCGACACGCATCGCGATTACCTGGGCCAGGAACACCACGATCGAAGCCCGCGATCAGGTTGTCGCGCTGCTCCAGCGTGCCGGTTTCAACGTCAGCGCCCTGGCCGACCTGCCGGGCCTGGCCGTGCTGCGCACGGTGGCCATGCTCGCCAACGAAGCCGCCGATGCGGTGCTGCAAGGTGTCGCCTCGGCGGCCGACATCGACCTGGCCATGTGCGCCGGGGTCAATTATCCGTTGGGGCCGCTGGCCTGGGCCGAACGCATCGGCCTTGCCCACACGTTGCACACCCTCGAACACCTGCAGCAGGCCTACGGCGAAGAACGCTATCGCCCTTCCCTGCTGCTGCGCCGCACCCATGCCGAAGGAGGCCGCCTGCATGACTGACACACCTCGCACGCCCGAAGCGCTGGCCCGCGCCTGTGCCGACGCCATGTACGCCCGTGACCGGGCCACTCAAGGCATGGGCATCGAACTGCTCGAGGCCGGCCCCGGCAGCGCTGCCGTGCGCATGACCGTACGCGCCGACATGATCCAGGGCCACGGCACCTGCCACGGCGGCTTTCTCTTCGCCCTGGCCGATTCGGCGTTCGCCTTTGCCTGCAACAGCCACGACGAGGCCACTGTGGCCCTAGGCTGCAGCATCGATTATGTGGCCCCGGCGCTGCTCGGCGACCAGTTGACCGCCACCGCCCACGAGCTGGTGCGCAAGGGCCGCACTGGCCTCTACGACGTTCGCCTGGAAAACCAGCGTGGCGAGCTGGTGGCGCTGTTCCATGGCAAGTCCTACAAGTTGCGCGGCAGCGTGCTGACGCAGGAGACGCAAGATGACTGAACCGACCCTCAACGACGCCCTGATCATCGACGCCGTGCGCACGCCCATCGGCCGCTACGGCGGCGCCCTGAGCAGCGTGCGTGCCGACGACCTGGCGGCGATCCCGATCAAGGCCTTGATCGCCCGCCACCCGACACTGGACTGGCAGGCCATCGACGATGTGATCCTCGGCTGTGCCAACCAGGCCGGCGAAGACAATCGCAACGTTGCGCATATGGCCACGCTGCTGGCCGGGCTGCCTGTCGAGGTGCCGGGCACCACCCTCAACCGCCTGTGCGGCTCCGGCCTGGACGCCATCGGCAACGCCGCCCGCGCCCTGCGCTGTGGCGAGGCCGGGCTGATGCTGGCCGGCGGCGCCGAATCCATGTCCCGCGCGCCGTTCGTCATCGGCAAGGCCGAACAGGCCTTCGGCCGCAGTGCGGAACTGTTCGACACCACCATCGGCTGGCGCTTCGTCAATCCCCTGATGAAAGCCCAATACGGCATCGACTCGATGCCCGAGACCGCCGAGAACGTCGCCGAGCAGTTCGGCATCTCGCGCGCCGACCAGGATGCCTTTGCCTTGCGCAGCCAGCACAAGGCCGCTGCCGCCCAGGCCAATGGCCGCCTGGCGCGGGAAATCGTCCCGGTCGAGATCGCCCAGCGCAAGGGCCCGCCCAAGCTGGTCGAGCAAGACGAACACCCGCGCGGCGACACCACCCTGGAGCAGCTGGCGCGCCTTGGCACGCCGTTTCGCGAAGGTGGCAGCGTCACTGCCGGCAACGCGTCGGGGGTCAACGACGGTGCGTGCGCACTGTTGCTGGCCAGCAGCAGCGCAGCCCGCCGCCACGGCCTGAAGCCCCGCGGGCGAATCGTCGGCATGGCCGCAGCAGGTGTCGAGCCACGCATCATGGGCATCGGCCCGGTGCCTGCGACGCGCAAGGTGCTGGAGCTGACCGGTCTTGCCCTGGCCGACATGGACGTGATCGAGCTCAACGAAGCTTTCGCGGCCCAAGGGCTGGCAGTGCTGCGCGAGCTGGGTGTTGCCGACGACGATCCACGGGTCAACCCCAACGGTGGCGCCATCGCCCTGGGGCATCCGCTGGGCATGAGCGGCGCTCGGCTGGTCACCACCGCGCTGCATGAGCTGGAACTGACCGGCGGCCGCTACGCGCTGTGCACCATGTGCATCGGCGTCGGCCAGGGCATCGCCATGGTGATCGAACGCCTTTGAGGCACTTCGACCAACGGACCGCGACCCACGCTGCAACGGGCAGTATGCTGCCCACCATGACACTCACGGCCCCTCGACGGGCCGGCGTACAAGAACAACTCGAGTGAAGCCATGAACATGTACCACGATGCCGAACGCGCCCTGCTTGACCCCATGGAAACTGCCAGTGTCGATGCGCTGCGCCAGCACCAGCTCGAACGTCTGCGCTGGAGCCTGCGCCACGCCTACGACAAGGTGGCACTGTACCGTCAGCGCTTCGACGCCTGCGGCGCCCACCCGGACGACCTGAAGTCGCTCGAAGACCTGTCGCGCTTCCCCTTCACCGGCAAGAGCGACCTGCGCGACAACTACCCCTACGGCATGTTTGCCGTCCCCCAGGAAGAAGTGGTACGCCTGCACGCCTCCAGCGGCACCACGGGCAAGCCAACGGTGGTCGGGTATACCCAGAACGACATCAACACCTGGGCCAACGTGGTCGCCCGTTCGATCCGCGCCGCAGGCGGACGCAAGGGCGACAAGGTGCATGTTTCCTATGGCTACGGCCTGTTCACCGGTGGCCTGGGCGCTCACTATGGCGCCGAGCGCCTGGGCTGCACGGTGATCCCCATGTCCGGCGGTCAGACCGAGAAGCAGGTGCAACTGATCCGCGACTTCCAGCCCGACATCATCATGGTCACGCCCTCGTACATGCTCAACCTGGCCGATGAGATCGAGCGCCAGGGCATCGACCCCAACGACCTCAAGCTGCGCCTGGGCATCTTCGGTGCCGAGCCCTGGACCGACGAGCTGCGCCGCTCCATCGAGCAACGCCTGGGCATCAACGCCCTGGACATCTATGGCCTGTCGGAAATCATGGGGCCAGGCGTGGCCATGGAGTGCATCGAGACCAAGGACGGCCCGACCATCTGGGAAGACCATTTCTACCCCGAGATCATCGACCCGGTGTCAGGCGAGGTCCTGCCGGACGGGCAGCTGGGCGAGCTGGTGTTCACCTCGCTGAGCAAGGAGGCGCTGCCGATGGTGCGCTACCGCACCCGCGACCTGACCCGTCTGCTGCCCGGCACGGCACGGCCGATGCGGCGCATTGGCAAGATCACCGGGCGCAGCGACGACATGCTGATCATCCGCGGGGTCAACGTGTTCCCTACGCAGATCGAAGAGCAGGTGCTGAAAATAAAACAGCTTTCCGAGCTTTACGAGATCCATCTGTATCGCAATGGCAATCTCGACAGCGTGGAAGTGCACGTGGAGTTGCGCGCCGACAGCCAGTACCTGGACGACGCTACGCGCAAGGCGCTTGTGGGTGAGCTGAGCAAGCAGATCAAGACCTACATCGGCATCAGCACGCAGATTCGCCTGCAGCCCTGCGGAACGCTGAAGCGCTCAGAGGGCAAGGCTTGCCACGTCTACGACAAACGGTTGGCCAGCTGACTTTCGATTCGGCTGCCTCTTTCTGCCCCGGCCTGGTCCGGGGCTTTTTTTGCGCCGGATTTGCCGGCCCTATCGCGGGACGAGCCCGCTCCCACAGGCGGCTCGCTGATCTTGGAGTCAGTGGGAGCGGGCTCGTCCCGCGATAGGGGCGCAACGTGATATACAATTTTATCTGATACATGATTTTATGTTTGATGTTAGATCACGTATCGCTTATAAAAGACTCCATACCCCAACCACCCCTGCGGCGGGAGTCCGAACATGTACGCACAGCTAGTCGAAACCGGCGTCAAACGTGTCAAGTCACTGGAAGAGATGTCGCCCGAAGAGCGCCACTTCCAGGAGAAGATCGACGCCGAGATCAAGATCGAACCGAAAAACTGGATGCCAGAGGCCTATCGCCAGACCCTGATCCGGCAGATCTCCCAGCACGCCCATTCGGAAATCGTCGGCATGCTTCCCGAGGGCAACTGGGTCACCCGCGCGCCGAGCCTCAAGCGCAAGCTGCAGTTGATGGCCAAGATCCAGGACGAAGCCGGCCATGGCCTGTACCTGTACAGCGCCATGGAAACCCTCGGCGCCGACCGCGACGAAGAGATCGCCAAGCTGCACAGCGGCAAGGCCAAGTACTCGAGCATCTTCAACTACCCGACCCTAAGCTGGGCCGACATGGGCGCGGTGGGCTGGCTGGTCGACGGCGCGGCGATCGTCAACCAGGTGGTACTGCAACGCACCTCCTACGGCCCCTACGCGCGCGCGATGATCCGTATCTGCAAGGAAGAAAGTTTTCATCAGCGCCAGGGCTACGAGCTGCTGCTGACCATGATGCGCCACGGCACCCAGGCGCAGAAGGACATGGTCCAGGATGCAATCAATCGCCTGTGGTGGCCGTCGCTGATGATGTTCGGCCCCAGCGACGAACACTCCCCCAACAGCGCCCAGTCGATGGCCTGGAAGATCAAGCGCCAGACCAACGACGAACTCCGCCAGCGCTTCATCGACCAGACCGTGCCGCAGCTCGAGCTGCTCGGTTGCACCGCCCCGGACCCGGAACTGAAGTGGAACGCCGACCGCGGTCACTACGACTTCGGTGAAATCCAGTGGGACGAATTCTACGAAGTGATCAAGGGCAACGGCCCCTGCAACCAGGAGCGGGTCGCCACCCGTCGCCAGGCCATCGAAGACGGGGCCTGGGTACGCGAGGCCGCCGTGGCCTATGCGCGCAAGCAACAGAACAAGAACGCCGCCTGAAGCGGCGACCGATGCGGAGATCGAACATGTCTGTCTGGACCCTCTACGAAGTATTCGTGCGCAGCAAGCACGGCCTGAACCACAAGCACGTGGGCAGCGTGCATGCCGCCGACGCGGCCATGGCCATCGAGAACGCCCGTGAGCTGTACACCCGGCGCAGCGAAGGCGTGAGCCTGTGGGTGGTGCCTTCGGCGCTGATCACCGCCTCCTCGCCTGATGAAAAAGACCCGCTGTTCGCCCCTTCGGACGACAAGGTCTACCGCCATGCCAGCTTCTACGAGCTGCCTGACGAAGTCGGACACATGTGAGGCCCGCCATGCACAACGACGATCTGATCCCCTACCTCTTGCTGCTCGGCGACAGCGCCCTGGTCCAGGGCCAGCGCCTGTGCCAATGGTGTGGCCACGCCCCGGCACTGGAAGAAGAGCTGGCACTGATGAATGTCGGCCTCGACCTGGTCGGCCAAGCGCGCAACTGGCTGGAGTACGCCGCCGAACTGCTCGACGACGGCC
Source organism: Pseudomonas sp. NY15374 (assembly GCF_048068255.1). NCBI lineage: Bacteria > Pseudomonadati > Pseudomonadota > Gammaproteobacteria > Pseudomonadales > Pseudomonadaceae > Pseudomonas > Pseudomonas sp. NY15374. The sequence continues at coordinate 881,612 of NZ_JBLUPZ010000001.1, read as the reverse complement.
GCGATGCCGACGCCCTGGCGTTTTGCCGCGACGAACGGGCCTTCCACAACCTGCTGCTGGTCGAGCAACCCAACGGCGACTTTGCCGTGACCATGACCAAGCAGTTCCTCTACGACGCCTGGCACCTGGCGATGCTCCAAGGCCTGTGCGCCTCCAGCGATCCGCGCATCGCCGGCATCGCGGCCAAAGCGCTCAAGGAGGTCACCTATCACCTGCGCCGCTCCGGTGAGTGGGTGCAGCGCCTGGGCGGCGGCACCGACGAAAGCCGTCGCCGCATGGTCGCGGCAATCCCGGCACTGTGGCGTTTCACCGTGGAGCTGAGCCAGGGCAGTGAAAGCGAGACGCGCCTGGCCGCCGCGGGTATTGCCGCTGACCCGACGCAAGTAGGGCAAGCCTGGCTCGCCCAGGTCAGTGCCATCTTCGCCTCGGTCGAGCTCCCGCAACCCACGCCCGCCAGTCATTTCTACCTGAGCGGTCGCAAGGGCTTGCACACCGAACACCTGGGCCTGCTGCTGGCCGAGATGCAGTTCCTGCCACGGGCCTACCCCGATGCGATCTGGTGAGCTGATCGCTGGCGACCGGGGCGCCCGCAGCCTGCGCGAGGGCGACCTGGCGCGGGCCTGGGCGGTGCTGGAGCAGGTCATGGACCCGGAAGTGCCGGTGGTCAGCGTGGTAGACCTGGGAATCGTGCGCGACCTGGACTGGCGCGCCGGCCATCTGCACCTGGTGGTGACCCCCACCTACTCCGGCTGCCCGGCCACCGAGGTGATCGAGGGCGACATCCGCCAGGCCCTGGAACAGGCCGGTTTTGCCCAGCCAGCGCTGGAACGCCGCCTGACCCCGGCCTGGAGCAGCGACTGGATCAGCGATCAAGGCCGCGAACGCTTGCGGGTCTATGGCATCGCCCCGCCCCAGGGCAATGCCAGCAAGCGCAGCCTGCTCGGCGAAGCCCCCAAGGTGTGCTGTCCGCAATGCGGCAGCGCCCACACCGAACTGCTCAGCCAGTTCGGTTCCACGGCCTGCAAGGCGCTTTATCGCTGCCGCGAGTGCCTGGAGCCGTTCGACTATTTCAAATGTATTTGAGCCGTGGAGACGACTATGAGCCAGTTTCACAGCCTGACCATCAAGCAAGTGCGTCACGAGACACGCGACGCCGTGTCCATCGCCTTCGACGTGCCCGCCCATCTGCAGGACGCGTTCCGCTTCACCCAGGGCCAGTACCTGGTGATGCGCACCTTTCTCGACGATGAGGAAGTGCGCCGCTCCTATTCGATTTGCAGTGCCGTGCAGGACGGCGAGCTGCGCGTGGCGGTCAAGCGCGTGCCGGGCGGGCGCTTCTCGGCATTCGCCAACGATGTGCTCGCGGTCGGCCAGCAACTGGACGTGATGCCGCCCAGCGGCAGCTTCTTCGTTCCACTGCAAACCGAGCGCCATGGCCATTACCTGGGGGTCGCCGCCGGCAGCGGTATCACCCCGATCCTGTCGATCATCGCCACCACCCTGGCCTGCGAGCCCAACAGTCGCTTCACCCTGCTGTACGGCAACCGCGCCAGCAACAGCGCACTGTTTCGCGATCGCCTGGAAGACCTGAAGAACCGTTACCTGGACCGCCTGAACCTGATTTTCGTGTTCAGCCGCGAACAGCAGGATGTCGACCTGTACAACGGCCGAATCGATGCTGACAAGTGCGGCCAGTTGTTCTCTCGCTGGCTCGACGTGCAAGCCCTCGATGCCGCCTTCATCTGCGGGCCGCAGGCGATGACCGAAACCGTGCGCGCCAGCCTAGAAGACAACGGCATGCCGCGCGAACGCATCCATTTCGAGCTGTTTGCCGCCGCTGGCAACGAGGCTAGGCGCGAAGCCCGCGAGGCTCAGCGCCAGCTGGACTCGGCGCTGAGCCATATCACCGTGATCAGCGATGGCCGTGCCCTGGCCTTCGACCTGCCGCGCAACAGCCAGAACATTCTCGATGCCGGCAACGCCATTGGCGCCGAGCTGCCCTATTCGTGCAAGGCCGGCGTGTGCTCGACCTGCAAGTGCCGGGTGATCGAGGGCGAGGTGGAAATGGACAGCAACCATGCGCTGGAGGATTACGAGGTGGCGGCGGGGTATGTGCTGTCGTGCCAGACGTATCCGCTGAGCGACCGCGTGGTGCTGGATTTCGATCAACTTTGAGACCGCGGCGCCCTCATCGCCGGACAAGCCCGCTCCCACAGGGATTGGCTGGACTTTAAAGGGACAAGCTTGCTCCCACAGGGACTGGGCTGGACTTTAAAGGGACAAGCCTGCTCCCGCAGGGATTGGGCTGGACTTCAAATTTTGAGCAAGACCGTTGCTCCCACAAGACCCATGGTCACTGCTGTACCTGTGGGAGCGGGCTCGTCCCGCGATGAGGCCGCCAGCAACCCTGCAACACCCTGCGTGACCTGAAAAAACAATTACAAGACAGAGGACCGCTTCCCATGACACCCGAGCACATCGACTCCATCAGCAAGCACCCCGACTTCCAGCAACTGATCCGCCGCAAGCGCCGCCTCAACGGCAGCCTCACCCTGACCATGCTTGCCGCCTACTACGGCTTCGTGCTGCTGGTGGCCTTCGCACCCGGCTTGCTCGGCCAGCCGCTCAATGGCGGCGTCACCAGCGTCGGCATGCTGGTGGGTGTGCTGATGGTGCTGCTGTCGTTCGCCCTGACCGGCATCTACATGCACCGCGCCAACCGCGTCATCGATCCACTCAACGATAAGGTTCGCCAGGAGTGCGCGCAATGAACTGGACTGCCATCTCGATGTTCATGGTGTTCGTCTGCTTCACCCTGCTGGTGACCCGCTGGGCCGCGGCCCGCACCCGCTCGACCAGTGACTTCTACACCGCAGGCGGTGGCCTCACTGGGATGCAGAATGGCCTGGCGATCGCCGGGGACATGATCAGCGCTGCGTCCTTCCTCGGCATCTCGGCGATGATGTTCATGAACGGCTACGACGGCCTGCTCTATGCCCTGGGCGTACTCGCCGGCTGGCCGATCATCCTGTTCCTGATTGCCGAGCGACTGCGCAACCTGGGCAAGTACACCTTCGCCGACGTGGTTTCCTACCGCCTGGCACAGGCCCCGGTACGCCTGAGCGCCGCGTTCGGCACGCTGACCGTCGCGCTGTTGTACCTGGTGGCGCAGATGGTCGGCGCCGGCAAGCTGATCGAGTTGCTGTTCGGTATCAGCTACCTCTACGCCGTCACCCTGGTGGGCGTACTGATGGTGCTGTACGTGACCTTCGGCGGCATGCTCGCCACCACCTGGGTGCAGATCATCAAGGCGGTGATGCTGTTGTCGGGCACCACCTTCATGGCGTTCATGGTGCTCAAGCATTTCGGCTTCAGCACCGAGGCAATGTTCGCCAGCGCCGTGGCGGTGCATGCCAAGGGCCAGGCGATCATGGCTCCCGGGGCACTGCTGTCCAATCCCATCGACGCCATCTCGCTGGGGCTGGGCATGATGTTCGGCACCGCCGGACTGCCGCACATCCTCATGCGGTTCTTCACCGTCAGTGACGCCAAGGAAGCACGCAAGAGTGTGTTCTACGCCACGGGTTTCATCGGCTACTTCTACCTGCTGCTGATCGTCATCGGTTTCGGCGCCATCGTCATGGTGGGGACCGAGCCGGCCTACCGCGACGCCAGCGGCGCGATCATCGGCGGCGGCAACATGGTTGCCGTGCACCTGGCCCAGGCCGTGGGGGGCAACCTGTTCCTGGGCTTCATCTCGGCAGTGGCCTTCGCCACGATTCTTGCCGTGGTCGCAGGCCTGGCGCTGTCCGGTGCCTCGGCGATCTCCCACGACCTCTATGCCTGCGTCGTGCGCAAGGGCCAGGCCAGCGAGCAGGAAGAAATGCGCATGTCGCGTATCGCCACCCTGCTGATCGGCCTGCTCGCGGTGCTGTTGGGGTTGCTGTTCGAATCGCAGAACATCGCCTTCCTCTCGGGCCTGGTGCTGGCCATTGCCGCCTCGGTCAACTTCCCGGTGCTGCTGCTCTCGATGTTCTGGAAAGGCCTGACCACCCGCGGCGCGGTAGCCGGCAGCATGGCTGGGCTGGTCTCGGCCATCGTGCTGGTGGTGCTGGGCCCGGCGGTGTGGGTCAACGTGCTGCACAACGAGCGCGCGCTGTTCCCCTACAGCAACCCGGCGCTGTTCTCCATGAGCCTGGCCTTCCTCGGTGCCTGGGCCTTCTCGGTCACCGACAGCTCGCAACGGGCCAGCGAAGAGCGTGGTCGCTACCTGGGCCAGTTCATTCGCTCCATGACCGGGATCGGCGCTGCCGGCGCCAGCAAGCACTGAACCCTTGAACCTCGAATGTCGGATATAACAACAATGAACCACACTCGTCTCAAGTCGGCCGCCTGGCTGGCCACCCTCGCCCTGCCCTTGCCGGCCATGGCGGATTTCATCGCTGACAGCCACGCCCGCGTCGAGCTGCGCAACCACTACATCAACCGCGACTTCCGCCAGTCCAACGCGCCGCAAGCCAAGGCCGAGGAATGGGCCCAGGGTTTCACCGCGCGCTTCGAATCGGGCTTCAGCGAAGGCCCCATAGGCCTGGGCGTGGACGCCATGGGGCAACTGGGGATCAAGCTCGACTCCAGTCGCGACCGGCGCAACACCGGCCTGCTGCCCTTCGGCCCGCACAGCCTGGAGCCGGTGGACGACTACAGCGAGCTGGGGCTGACCGGCAAGCTGCGCATATCGAAGAGCACCCTGCGCCTGGGCACCCTGCAGCCAATTCTGCCGGTGGTGGTGTACAACGACACCCGCCTGCTGTCATCGACCTTCCAGGGTGGCCTGCTGACCAGCCAGGAGATCGAGGGCCTGACCGTCAACGCCGGACGGCTGACCAAGGCCAACCTGCGCGACTCATCCGGGCGCGACGACATCGGCTACGGCGCGGCCAGCAGCGACCACTTCGACTTCGGCGGCGGCAGTTACGCGATCACCCCGCAGACCAGCGTCAGCTATTACTACGCCAAGCTCGACGAGATCTATCGCCAGCAATACCTGGGGCTGTTGCACACCCAGCCGCTGGGCGAAGGGATGAGCCTGCGCAGCGACTTGCGCTACTTCGACAGCCGCGGCGACGGCGCCGAACGCGCAGGCCGCATCGACAACCGCAACTTCAACGCCATGTTCACCCTGGGCGTGAAGGCCCACAAGTTCACCGCCACCTGGCAGCAGATGTCCGGCGACAGCGCGTTTCCGTTTCTCAACGGTGGCGACCCCTACACGGTCAACCTGGTCACCTACAACACCTTCACCCGCGCAGGTCTCGACTCCTGGCAAGTGCGCTACGACTACGACTTCGTCGCGATGGGCATTCCGGGCCTGAGCTTCATGACTCGCTACACCGACGGTCGCCACGCCGAAACCGCGACCCTCAGCAATGGCCGCGAACGCGAGCGCGACACCGACATCACCTACGTCATCCAGAGCGGCCCGTTCAAGGACGTCAGCCTGCGCTGGCGCAACGTCACCTTCCGTTCCGGCAATGGCCTGACCAACGCCGTGGACGAGAACCGCCTGATCATCGGCTACACCCTGGCGCTGTGGTAACCGCGCCCCTCAAAGGAGAACAGCATGTCTGAAGCCCACACCCTGCAGAGCTTCATCGCCGGTCGCTGGATCGGCCAGCACGGCGCCCAGGCCCTGCGCAGCGCCCTCGATGGGCAGGTCCTGGCCTATAGCCATGAGGAACGCCCGGACTTCGCCGAAGCGCTGGACTTCGGCCGCCGCCAGGGCCTTGGCGGGCTCATGGCCCTGGACTTTCAACAGCGCGCCGTCCGCCTGAAGGCCCTGGCGCTGTACCTGGCCGAGCGCAAGGAACAGCTCTACGCCCTCTCCCACCACAGCGGCGCGACCCGTGCCGACAGCTGGATCGACATCGAAGGCGGCAATGCCACGCTGTTTTCCTACTCCGGCATCGGCACCCGCGAGTTGCCGTCGGGCAACCTGCTGCACGAAGGCCCGGCGATCCCGCTGGGCAAGCAAGGGCGCTTTGCCGGCAGCCATATCCTGGTGCCGCGAGCAGGCGTGGCGGTGCACATCAATGCCTTCAACTTCCCGATCTGGGGCATGCTGGAGAAGTTCGCACCGACTTTCCTCGCCGGCATGCCGTGCATCGTCAAGCCTGCGACCTCTACCAGCTACCTGACCGAAGCGGTGGTGCGCCTGATCGACGAATCAGGCCTGCTGCCGCCCGGCAGCCTGCAATTGGTGATCGGCAGCACCGGCGATTTGCTCGAGCGCCTGCAGGGCCAGGACCTGGTGACCTTCACCGGCTCCGCCGACACCGCAGCCAAGCTGCGCATGACACCGAACCTGGTGCGCAACTCAGTGCCCTTCACCGCTGAGGCCGACTCGCTGAACTGCGCCATCCTCGGGCCGGACGTAACCCCCGACGACGAGGAGTTCGACCTGTACGTCAAGGAAGTGGTGCGCGAGATGACCACCAAGGCAGGCCAGAAGTGCACGGCCATTCGCCGGGCCATCGTGCCGGCCAGGCACCTGGATGCCGTCGCCACCCGCCTGCGCGAGCGCCTGGCCAAGGTGGTGGTGGGCGATCCTTCGGTCGAAGGCGTGCGCATGGGCGCGCTGGCCTCCCATGACCAGCAGCGTGACGTCGGTGAGCGCGTGCGCAGCCTGCTGCAAAGCTGCGACCAGCTGTTCGGCGCCGACGACGGCTTCTCGCCGGTGGGCGAAGGTGTAACCGAAGGTGCGTTCTTTGCCCCGACCCTGCTGCACGCACGCGACCCACACGCCGAAGGCGGCGCCCACGATATCGAGGCGTTCGGCCCGGTCAGCACTTTGATGGCCTACGAGGACCTGGACGAAGCCCTGGTCCTGGCCGCGCGTGGCAAGGGCAGCCTGGTGGCGACCCTGGTGACCCGCGACCGCGCCATCGCCGCCAAGGCCATTCCCGCGGCCGCCGCCTGGCACGGACGTTTGCTGGTGCTCGATCGCGAGGCCGCGCCGGAGTCCACCGGGCACGGCTCGCCGCTGCCACAGCTCAAGCACGGCGGCCCCGGGCGTGCGGGGGGCGGCGAAGAGCTCGGCGGCCTGCGGGCGGTCAAGCACTACCTGCAGCGTGCCGCGATCCAGGGCTCGCCAAGCATGCTGGCGGCGGTGACCGGCGAGCACGTGCGCGGCGCCGAAGTGATCGAGACCGAGGTGCACCCGTTCCGTCGCTACTTCGATGAACTGCGCATCGGCGAATCGCTGCTGACTCACCGACGTACCGTCACCGAGGCGGACCTGGTGAACTTCGGCTGCCTGTCGGGCGACCACTTCTACATGCATTTCGACGAAATCGCCGCCAAGCAGTCGCAGTTCGGCAAGCGCATCGCCCATGGCTACTTCGTGCTGTCAGCGGCGGCCGGGCTGTTCGTGTCGCCAGGTGAAGGGCCGGTATTGGCCAACTACGGGCTGGACACCCTGCGCTTCATCAACCCGGTGGGGATCGGTGACACGATCCAGGCGCGCCTGACCTGCAAGCGCAAGATCGACCAGGGCAAGACCAGCCCGTTGGGGCAGCCGCAAGGGGTGGTGGCCTGGGATGTGGAGGTGACCAACCAGCTCGGTGAACTGGTGGCCAGTTACGACATCCTGACGCTGGTGCTCAAGCGCAGCTGATCATTGCCGGCCTGAACGTGTCGGCCCTGGCGCGGGCGCCCCCCCGCGACAGGGCCGGTTGACTCCCCACCCCATAAATGCTCAGATGCGCCCCTTGTTTCAGGTGTCCCCTGCCGCCGAGCCGGGGATTAAACGGGAAGCCGGTGCCTCGCCCATGCGAGCAGTCCGGCGCTGCCCCCGCAACGGTAAGCGAGCGATGCATTCGATACACCACTGTGCCAACGGCATGGGAAGGTGAATGCCTCATGCCCCTCGCAAGCCCGGAGACCGGCCTGTCACAGCAGTTGGCAACTCCCGCGGTGGGCGGGCGCAGGCCGGTTCTCGCGGCTGCCGCACGCCCGCGACAGCTGCGCGCACCTCCACCGTTCGGGTTTCACTCACCCTGCGACGGTTGGTTCATCCATGTCATGCCCTACCCTGCATATCCAAGGCCTGCACTGGTCACCGCACAGCGGTGGGCAGCCGCTGCTGGAGGGCATCGACCTGCAGATCGGCGCCGGTGAATTCGTCGGCCTGATCGGCCCCAACGGCAGCGGCAAGACCAGCCTGCTGCGCTGCGCCTACCGCTTCAATCGCCCCTGCGCAGGCCAGGTGCACCTCGATGGCGAGGATATCTGGCAGCGCAACCCACGCTGGGTCGCCCAGCGCATCGCGGTGATGCTGCAGGAGTTCCCTGAAGACTTCGGCTTGAGTGTGCGTGACGTCGTTGCCATGGGCCGTACCCCGCACCTGGGCTGGTTCGACGGTGATGGCGACGCGAGTCTGATCGACGACACCCTGGCCAGGCTCGACCTGCTGCCGCGCGCCCTCGATGCCTTCATCTGCCTGTCGGGCGGTGAAAAACAGCGCGTGCTGCTGGCCCGAGCGCTGGTCCAGCAACCTCGGCTGCTGATCCTCGACGAGCCGACCAATCACCTCGACCCACGCTTCCAGCTGGCGCTACTTCAGCAATTGCGCAACACCGGCCTGAGCCTGCTGGCCAGCTTCCACGATCTGAACCTGGCCGCCGCCTTCTGCGATCGGCTGTACGTGATCGATGCCGGGCGCATCGTCGTCCACGGCACGCCAGGGCAGGTACTCACCGAGCAATGCCTGGCGGAGGTATTTGGCGTACAGGCACTGGTCGACCGCCACCCGCTGGCCTCCCATCCACGCATTACCTGGATCAGCCCCGCATGAAATCGCTGCTCACCAGCCTGGCCCTGCTGGCCGCCCTGCCGCTGGCCGCCGAGGCCGACAACTATCCACTGACCGTACGCAGTTGCGAACGCGACGTCACCTTCACCCATGCGCCGCAGCATGCCGTCAGCCACGATATCAATCTCACCGGCATGCTTCTGGCCCTCGGCCTGCGCGACCACATGGCCGGCTACAGCGGTATCAGCGGCTGGAAAACCCTCGACCCAAGCCTGCGCGAAGCACTGCAAGGGCTGCCAGAGCTGGCGCCGCGCTACGTGTCGGTAGAAAACCTGCTCGATGCCAACGCCGACTTCTTCCTCGCCGGCTGGAGCTACGGCATGCGAATCGGCGGGCCGGTCACCCCACAGACCCTCGCGCCCTTCGATATCCCGGTGTACGAACTGAGCGAGTCGTGTTCCTGGATCATGCCGCAACGCCAGGCCAGCCTCGACGACCTCTACCGCGACCTCGACAACCTTGGCCGCATCTTCGATGTGCGCGAGCGCGCTACCGCGCTGGTCAACCAGTTGCGCCAACGCGTCGAGCGCGTCGCAGCGCAGATGGCCGAGGTCAGGCAACGGCCGCGCGTATTCCTCTATGACAGCGGCGAAGACCGCCCCACTACCTCCGGGCGCCTCGGGATGCCGCAGGCGCTGATCAGCGCTGCGGGGGGCGATAACGTCATGAGCGATGTCGCCGCCAGCTGGACCCAGGTGAACTGGGAAAGCGTGGTGGAACGCGATCCGCAGGTGATCGTCATCGTCGACTACGGGCCCACCAGTTGGCAGCAGAAACGCGACTTCCTTCTACAGCACCCGGCGCTGGGCAGTGTCGAGGCGATCCGCAAGCAGCGCTTCGTGGTGCTGTCGTACCTGGAGGTGACACCGTCGGTGGAGAACGCCCAGGCCATCGAGACCCTGGCCACGGCCTTGCATCCGCAGCCGTTCGCCGAGGCCCGCCGCTGATGCCGATTCGCAGCCCTGCGGGCTATCGCCTGCTGATCGTTTCGCTGCTGCTGGCCTTGCTGCTGTCGTGCCTGCTGTCACTGGGGTTCGGCTCGGCGCAGGTCGAACTGGGCAAGGTCGTCGGCATTGTTTTGCAGCAGGTGGGGCTGGAGCAAGGCGGCGACTGGAGCCGCGGCCAGGCGCAGATCATCTGGCAGATCCGCGCGCCGCGCGTGCTGCTGGGAGCGCTGGTCGGTGCAGGGTTGGCACTGGTCGGCGGCGCCCTGCAGGCAGTGACCCGCAACCCTCTGGCCGACCCGCACCTGCTGGGTGTCAGCTCCGGGGCGGTGTTCGGCGCAGTGCTGGTGGTGCTGTTTCTCGGCCCGTTCGCCGGTGCCTTCAGCCTGCCCCTGGCCGCGTTCATCGGCGCGTTGGGCAGCATGCTGCTGGTGCTCGGCGTGGCCAGTCGTGGTGGGCGCCTGGAAAGCGATCGCCTGCTGCTGGCCGGGGTGGCGGTGTCGTTCGTGGTGATGGCCGCCGCCAACCTGCTGCTCTACACCGGCGACCCGCATGCCGCCGCCTCGGTGATGTTCTGGATGCTCGGCGGCCTGGGCCTGGCGCAGTGGTCGCTGTTGTGGCTGCCGGCGGTTTGCGTGCTGGCCGGCTTCGTGCTGTTGATGAGCCTGGCGCGGGCGCTGAACGCGCTGATGAGTGGTGAGCAGACTGCTGTCAGTCTGGGCTTCGACACCCGGCGCGTGCGGGCCAAGGTGTTCGTCGGCACGGCGTTGCTGACCGGTGTGCTGGTGTCACTGTCGGGCGCCATCGGTTTCGTCGGCCTGATGCTGCCCCACGTCGCTCGCCGCCTGGTGGGTGCCGAGCATCGCCGGCTGCTGCCGGCCTGTGCCTTGCTCGGGGCGCTGTTCATGATCTGGGTCGATGTCGGCGCACGCACGCTGATCGCCCCGCAGGATCTGCCGATCGGCATCGCCACGGCAGCCATCGGCGGGCTGTTCTTCATCCTCTTGCTGCGACGCAAGACCTGAGATGAACGAGACCTGCGTACTGCTCGCCAGCCCTGGCAGAGGGCTCGTCAAGCCACGCCTTTGGCCAGGGCTAGCATGGCGCGGCGTGATGCACCGTCGGACCGATACCGACGGTGCACAGGCAGCGCTTAGAAGCCGGCGCTGTAGAACAGCGCGTACGACTCGATGCCGTCGTTCGGCTGCTTGATGCCGGCGTTGGAGTAATGCGTGGCGCGAATGCCGATCTTCTGCTGACCCGGCAGCTTCAGGCCGAAGCCGATGCGGTCTTCGAAGTTGACCGACGAGCCCAGCTTCTGATCACCGACGTCGGTCTTGGAGAAGGCGGCCAGGCCGATACCGGCCTCGATGAACGGGACGTAGCCCGAATCGCCGAACTCATAGACGAATACCGGGCTGAACGACAGGGAGTGCGCGCCGCTGTAGTCGCCACCCTCCCAGTAGGTGTAGGCGCCATCCCAATAACCGGTCAGGTGACCGGTGCTGCTCTGCAGCCATTTCTTGTCCCAGTCGAACGACAGGCCGATGCGATAGGTCATGTCGCCCTGGCTGGTGGCGCCCACGGCACCGGAGATTTGCGCGGCCTGGGCCAGGTTGGCACCGGCCAGAGCCAGTACTGCGGCGGCCAGCGAGGTGGCAAGACGGGTTTTCATCAATGACTACTCCAGAAGGTCTTCACGGGCAGGTGCCCTGGTGGGTCGTGCCTGCAGCAAGTGGAGGCTTGGCCTCTCGTTCTTCACTTGCGCCCCAGGCCATCCCACCTGGGGTCACAAGTAGTAATACTTTTCTGATTATCATCAGCCGCGATAAAAGATGAAAGTCATTTGCCACTATTGCCTAAGAAAAAGTCAGAAAGTGTCTGTTTTGTCGCCCTGCATCCCTTCCCCGGCCTGCTCCTCCAGCAGGCGAATGAACATGCTCAGGCTGCGTGACACCGTACCGCGACGCCACACCAGCCAGGTCTTGAGGTAACGGAAATCCTCGGACAACGGCCAGGCGCTGACCGTACTGGCGCCGGGCATGCTGTCGAGCATGCTGCGGGGCATCAGTGCCAGGCCTGCACCGGCGCTGACACAGGCGAGCATGCCGTGGTACGACTCCATCTCGTGGATCTTGCCCGGGACGGCCTTGTCCTTGACGAACCAGCTCTCGAAATGATGCCGGTACGAGCAGTTGGCACGGAAGGCGTAGATGCTTTCGCCGTTGACATCCTGGGCGCGGCTGACCGGGGCGTGGTTCAAGGGTGCGATGACCATCATCTCCTCCTCGAACACCGGCATGCCCTCAAGGGTTGGATGCAGCACCGGGCCGTCGACGAAGGCTGCCACCAGCCGCCCGGACAGCACCCCTTCGAGCATGGTCCCCGACGGGCCAGTGGAGAGGTCCAGATCGACCTTCGGATAACGCTGGTTATAAGCCGCCAGCACCGTAGGAATGCGCACCGCTGCGGTGCTCTCCAGCGAGCCGAGGGCAAAGGTGCCTTGCGGGTCTTCGCCGGCCACGGTCGAGCGCGCCTCCTGCACCAGTTCCAGGATGCGCCGGGTGTACTCCAGGAAGTTCCAGCCCGCCGGAGACAGGCGCAGGCGACTCTTCTCGCGGATGAACAGCTCCACCCCCAGGTCTTCTTCGAGCTGCTTGATACGGGTGGTCAGGTTCGACGGCACCCGATGGATGTGTTGGGCGGCAGCGCTGATGCTGCCGTGTTCGGCCACGGCCTTGAACATCTCCAGTTGCACCAGGTCCACAGCCTTTCTCCATTCGTGAATGTTTCGCTCATTATTATTCAGTTTTCAGTAGAGGCGCACGCCATTAGTCTGGCCTTCAGTCGAATACGACACCGCCAAGACAACAAGAGGACCCGCCATGAGCGAGATCAGCAGCCTGACCCATGCCATTTCAGTCGACCCGTACAGCGGCGAACAGATTGGCGCCTACCCCTACGACACCGATGCCGCACTGGACGCAGCCCTGCAACGCGCCAAGGCCGGCTACGCCCAGTGGCGCCAGGTGTCGCTGGGTCAGCGCAGCGAATACCTGATCGCTCTGGCCAACGCACTGCAGGCCAACCACGAGGCCTTCGCGGTGATGATCACCCGCGAAATCGGCAAGCCGATCGCCCAGGCCCGTGGCGAAGTGACCAAGTGCATCGGCCTGTGTCAGTGGTACGCCGAACACGGCCCGGCCATGCTCGCTCCCGAGGCCACCCAGGTCGAGAAAGCGCGTATCGAATACCGCCCGCTCGGCCCTATCCTCGCGGTGATGCCGTGGAACTTCCCGATCTGGCAAGTGCTGCGTGGCGCCGTCCCCGCCCTGCTGGCCGGCAACACCTATGTGCTCAAGCACGCGCCGAACGTGATGGGCAGCGCCTACCTGCTGGCCGAGCTGTTCAAGCAGGCTGGCTTGCCGCAAGGCGTGTTCGAAGTGATCAACGTCACTCCGGATGGCGTCACCCGCGCGATCAATGACCCGCGCATCGCCGCCATTACCCTCACCGGCAGCGTGCGTGCCGGCATGGCCATCGGTGCCCAAGCGGGCGCAGCGCTGAAGAAGTGCGTGCTCGAACTGGGCGGCTCCGATCCGTTCATCGTGCTGGCGGATGCCGACCTCGATGCCGCCGTCAAGGCTGCAGTGATCGGCCGCTACCAGAACACCGGCCAGGTCTGCGCCGCGGCCAAACGCTTCATCGTGGAAGACAGCATCGTCGATGCCTTCACGCAGAAGTTCGTGGAAGCGACCCGCGCCCTGAAAATCGGCAACCCACTGCAGGACGACACGTACATCGGCCCGATGGCCCGCTTCGACCTGCGCGACGAGCTCGATGGCCAGGTTCAGGCAACCCTCGCCGAAGGCGCCACGTTGCTGCTGGGCGGCAAGAAGGTTGAAGGCAACGCCAACTTCTACGAACCGACCGTGTTCGCCAACGTGACCCGCGACATGACTGCCTTCAAGCAGGAGCTGTTCGGCCCGGTGGCGGCGATCATCAGCGCCCGTGACGCCGAGCACGCGGTGGAACTGGCCAACGACAGCGAGTTCGGCCTGGCGGCGACGATCTACACCGCCGACCTGGCAAAGGCAGAGCGCATGACCTCGGCGCTGGACACCGGCGGTGTGTTCATCAACGGCTACTGTGCCTCCGACCCCCGCGTAGCGTTCGGCGGCGTCAAGAAGAGCGGTTTCGGGCGTGAGCTGTCGCACTTTGGTGTGCGCGAGTTCTGTAACGTGCAGACGGTGTGGCTGGATCGTAACTGAGGCGAGTGCGCGTCGCTCTTTTCGCGGGCAAGCCCGCTCCCACCAAGGATCACACCAGAGCTTGTGGGAGCGGGCTTGCCCGCGAAAGGGCCAGCACCCACACGGCAGATGCCTGATCATCTGCCACAAAAATGCACCCTTCCCCTGCAGATTTACCAATTGTGTCAGGCAAATACGCATGGCAGGATCCGTTGATCCTCCAGCGTATTTCCAGACTTAACTTGGAAAATCAATAACAAAGCAGGGAGACCGCGATGACCGCGCACGCTCAACCAACGGCCACGGATCATGTTCTGGCCGACACCCGCAATCACATCGGCCACCTGACACTCAACCGTCCCTCCGGCCTCAACGCCCTTACCCTCGACATGGTGCGCAGCCTGCAGCATCACCTCGACGCCTGGGCGCAAGATCCGCAAGTCAAGGCCGTGGTGCTGCGCGGCGAAGGCCCCAAGGGCTTCTGCGCAGGGGGCGACATCCGCTCGCTGCACGACAGCTTCAAGTCCGGCAGCGACCTGCATGAACGCTTCTTCGTCGAGGAATATGCCCTCGACCTGTGCATCCATCATTACCGCAAACCCATCCTGGTACTGATGGACGGCTTCACACTCGGTGGCGGCATGGGCCTGGCCCAGGGCGCGGACCTGCGCATCGTCACCGAACGCAGTCGTCTAGGGATGCCCGAAGTCGGTATCGGCTACTTCCCCGATGTCGGCGGCAGCTACTTCCTTTCGCGCATCCCTGGCGAGCTAGGGATCTACCTGGGTGTCAGCGGTGCGCAGATCCAGGCCGCCGATGCGCTGTACTGCGGGCTGGCGGACTGGTATGTGGACAGCGCAAAGCTGGCCGCGCTGGACGAAGGCCTGGACCATCTGAACTTCGGCGACCAGCCACTCAAGGATCTGCAAGGTCTGCTCGCCAAACTTGGCTCGCAGATATTGGAAGACGCGCCCCTGGCCAAACTGCGCCCGGCCATCGATCACTTCTTCGCCCTGCCCGACCTGACCAGCATCATCGAGCAACTGCGCGCCGTGAGCATCGGCGACAGCCGCCCCTGGGCGCTGGCCACCGCCGATCAGCTGGAAACCCGTTCACCACTGGCGATGGCGGTTACCCTGGAGATGTTGCGTCGCGGTCGCCGCCTGAGCCTGGAAGAATGCTTCGCCATGGAGCTGCACCTGGACCGCCAGTGGTTCGCCCATGGCGACATCATCGAGGGCGTGCGTGCGCTGATCGTCGACAAGGACAAGCAGCCCCGCTGGAACCCGCCCACACTCGCCGCGCTGTCGCGCCAGCGGGTCGATCAATTCTTCGAAGGCCTGTGAGCCCGGGAGTACACAGCATGCAAGACCTGGAACTGAGCGAAGAACAGATCATGATCCGCGACATGGCCCGGGACTTTGCCCGTGGCGAGATCGCGCCCCATGCCCAGGCCTGGGAGAAGGCTGGCTGGATCGACGATGACGTGGTCCGCGCCATGGGCGAGCTGGGCCTGCTGGGCATGGTCGTGCCCGACACCTTCGGCGGCAGCTACACCGACTACGTCGCCTATGCCCTGGCGGTAGAAGAAATCTCGGCTGGCGACGGCGCGACCGGTGCGATGATGAGCATCCACAACTCGGTCGGCTGCGGCCCGCTGCTGGCTTATGGCAGCGCTGAACAACAGCAGCAATGGCTGCCGCGCCTGGCCAGTGGCGAAGTGATTGGCTGCTTCTGCCTGACCGAGCCGCAGGCCGGATCCGAAGCCCATAACCTGCGCACACGCGCCGAGCTGGTGGACGGCCACTGGGTCATCAGCGGCGCCAAGCAGTTCGTCAGCAACGCCCGCCGTGCGGGGCTGGCCATCGTCTTTGCCGTCACCGATCCGGAGCTGGGCAAGAAAGGCCTGTCGGCGTTCCTGGTAGAGACCGACAACCCAGGCTTCAAGGTCGATCGCAGCGAACACAAGATGGGCATCCGCGCCTCCGACACCTGCGCAGTCACCCTCGACAACTGCCGCATCCCGGCCGCCAATCTGCTGGGTGAGCGCGGCAAGGGCCTGGCCATTGCCCTGTCCAACCTCGAAGGCGGACGCATCGGCATCGCCGCCCAGGCCCTGGGCATTGCCCGTGCCGCGTTCGAGGCCGCGCTGACCTATTCGCGCGAGCGTATCCAGTTCGGCAAACCGATCAACGAGCACCAAAGCATCGCCAACCTGCTGGCCGACATGCAGGTGCAGGTCAACGCTGCACGCCTGCTGATCCTCCACGCCGCGCGCCTGCGCACGGCCGGCAAGCCATGCCTGTCGGAAGCCTCGCAGGCCAAGCTGTTCGCCTCGGAAATGGCCGAACGGGTGTGCTCCATGGCCATCCAGGTGCATGGCGGCTATGGGTATCTTGAGGACTATCCGGTGGAGAAGTACTACCGCGATGCGCGCATCACGCAGATCTACGAGGGCTCGAGCGAGATTCAGCGGATGCTGATTGCGCGAGAACTCAAGCACTACCCGCTGTGATCGCACCCCGCCGGGGCCGCGTCGCTGCCCCGGATTATCACCGCGATAGCATTTATCCATTGAACACAGCGTTACAGGTGCAGTAAGCTCGACCCCACTCACTGGAGAGCAACATGTCGAAACATACCTGCAATCACGCCAACACCACCGGTCGCATCTCGCGCCCTGTGCTGGCCGTTGCCGGTCGTACCGTCGCCTGCTCCTATTTTGGGTATTGGTTTAGCCACTAGGCGCCGATACCCACACGGCGCCCACCTTCGAGGGGCCGCCGAACATGAGAATACTCAAACCCCCGGTCGGCTCCCCGACCGGGGGTTTTGCGTTTCCAGGCCCTGAAAAACATTCATTCGTTCCGAGGACAGATTCATGAACTACACCAGCTACCCCTACGCAGACACCTACGCCTGGCGATTTAGCCAATCCCGTTCGGGCCAGCCTGCCGCCTCCGTACGGTCCATCACTGGTGGCGACGCTGCACACAGTAATCATCCGAATACCTGTCGAACACCTCGATAGGGCCGACCGCGCGGGATGCACCCGCCGTCCGCCCAGGGAAATAACGCCATGCAAGCTTCGAATCTCGCTCTGCCCCTGACCCAACCTGCCGCTGCCAACGCCTCCGTCAGCCAGCGCCTGCCCAGCCCCCATCTGCTCAAGCAGCAGATGCCGCTTTCCAGCGAACTCGCCCAACAAGTCCACGCCCATCGCCAGGCCGTGCGCGCCATTCTCGAAGGCCGCGACCCACGGCTGCTGGTGATTGTCGGCCCCTGCTCGATCCACGATCCACGCTCGGCCTTGGAGTACGCCGACCGCCTGGCGGCCCTGAGCCGCGAAGTCGATGACAAGCTGCTGCTGGTGATGCGGGCCTACGTGGAAAAACCGCGCACCACCGTCGGCTGGAAAGGCCTGGCCTACGACCCGCATCTGGACGGCAGCGACGACATGCATGCCGGTATCGCCCTGTCCCGAGGCCTGATGCTGGGCATGCTCGAACGCGGCTTGCCGATCGCCACCGAACTGCTCCAACCGATGGCCGCGGGCTATTTCGATGACCTGCTGAGCTGGGCGGCCATCGGCGCGCGCACGACTGAATCACAGATTCACCGCGAGATGGTCAGCGGCCTGGAGCTGCCGGTCGGCTTCAAGAACGGCACCGACGGTGGGGTTGCCATCGCTACCGACGCCATGCGCAGCGCCGCGGCGCCGCACCGCCACTTCGGCATGGATGCGCAAGGCTACCCGGCGATCATCGAGACCTTCGGCAACCCGGATACCCACCTGGTGCTGCGCGGCGGCCACAAGGGCCCGAACTACGATGCCGACAGCATCGCCCTGGCCCGCCAGGGGCTGGCCAAGGCCGGGCTTGCGGCGCGGATCATGGTCGATTGCAGCCACGCCAACAGCGGCAAGGATCCGGCGCGTCAGCCCGCGGTATTCGAGGATGTGCTGAACCAGCGCCTGGCCGGTGACACCTCGATCGTTGGGGTGATGCTCGAGGGGCACCTGTTCGATGGCTGCCAGGCGCTGGGCAAGGGCGCGTTGAAATACGGCGTGTCGATCACCGATGGCTGCCTGGGCTGGGATTCGACCGACGCCTTGCTGCGCCAGGCGGCAGATCAGTTGTAGGAGGCTTACGGCAAGCCTTGCGAGACATTTCGCCGCCAATTGCGCTAGGCTTGCCGTTTCACATCAAGGAGCAGTTCCCATGGCACGTGCCACCGCCCGCCACATCCTCGTCAGCAGCGAAGAGAAGTGCAACGAACTCAAGGCTCAGATCGAAGCCGGTGCCGACTTCGGCGAAATCGCCAAGGCCAACTCCACCTGCCCGTCCAGCCGCCAGGGCGGTGACCTGGGCTCCTTCGGTCCAGGCCAGATGGTCAAGGAATTCGACACCGTGGTGTTCAGCGCGCCAGTCAACACCGTGCAGGGCCCGGTCAAGACCCAGTTCGGCTACCACCTGCTGGAAGTGACCAGCCGCCAGGACTGATTCGGTCTTGTCCGCCCGCCCCTGCAGCGCCCTTGTAGGAGCGGGCTTGTCCCGCGACAGGGCCAGTACCGTCACCTCCTGCGTCTCGCAGCTGCCGATCGCGGGGCAAGCCCGCTCCTGCCGGGGGCTGAGCCGTCTGTTGGTCGGATGCTTCCTGTCATGCCTGGCATTGACCACCCAGGCCGCGCCCTCCCACGCCCTCACCGTCTACGGTGAAGCGCCGCGCTACCCCGCCAACTTCTCGCACTTCGATTACGTCGACCCGCACGCCCCCAAGGGCGGCAGCTTGCGGCGCTCGGCCATCGAGATTGGCCAGTTCGACCATATCCTGCCGTATATCGACAAGGGCACCGGCGTCAGCGAGGTCGATGGCTGGCTGTATGCACCGCTGGCAGTCCGCTCGTTCGATGAGCCGTACACGGTCTATGGCTTGATCGCCCGCCGGATGGAGCGTGGTCCGGACGACGCCTGGTTGCGTTTCGAAATCGACCCGCGTGCCACCTTTGCCGACGGCACACCGGTGCGCGCCGAGGATGTGCGTTTCACCTTCGAGCTGCTGATGAGCAAGGGCAGCCTCAAATACCGCACGCAGTTCGCCGAGGTTGCCGGAGTCACCGTGGAAGGCCCGCGCAGCGTTCGTTTCGACTTCAAGCAACCCCATGGCCGCACCCTACCGCTGGACCTGGCAAGCCTGCCGGTACTGCCGGAACACGACTGGCAGGCACGCGACTTTGCCAATGGCGCCGGGTTCGAGAAACCGGTAGGCAGTGGCCCCTACCGCATCAGCCGGATCGACAACGGCCGCAGCATCACCTTCGAGCGTGACGCCGACTGGTGGGCCAGGGACCTGCCGGTCAACCGCGGGCGCTACAACTTCCAGCGCTTGCGCGTCGAGTACTTCGGCGACACCGAGGTGGCCCGCCAGGTACTCAAGGGCGGCGGCTACGATTACAACCGCGAGTTCTCCGCCACCGCCTACACCCTGGGCTACAACGGCGCCCAGCTCGACGATGGCCGCCTGCAGCGCGCCCATCTGGGCCCTGCCAAGCCACAGAACGCCCAGGGGTTCGTATTCAACCTCGACAAGCCGGTGTTTCGCGACCGCCGTGTACGCCAGGCGCTGGCCATGCTCTGGGACTTCGAGTGGAGCAACCGGCAGATGATGCGCAACCTGTACATCCGCCAGCAAAGCCTGTACTCCAACACCCCGCTCGCAGCACGCGAGCTGCCCGACGCCGAGGAACTCAAACTGCTCGAACCGCTACGCGGCCAGATCCCCGACGAGGTCTTCAGCCAAGTGTTCACGGCACCGGTGACCGATGGCACGGGCATCGTCCGCAAACAGCAGTTGCAGGCACTCGAGCTGCTCCAGGCTGCGGGCTGGCGCCCCGAAGGCGATCGCCTGGTAAACGCCGATGGCACAGCGCTGAGCTTCACCTTCCTCAACGGGCAATCGGGCCTCGAGCGCCTGCTCTTGCCCTGGAAGCGCAACCTGGCGCAAATCGGCATCGAGCTGAATATCCGCAACGTCGACTCGGCGCAATACATCAACCGGCTGATGGCGCGCGACTACGACATGGTCGTGACCGGCTACCCGGTGACGCTGTCACCCGGCTCGGAGCAATACAACTACTTTGGCTCGGCCGCCGCCAACGACCCTGGTTCGAACAACCTCATGGTGCTCAAGGACCCGGCGGTCGACCACCTGCTCGATGGCCTGGTACGCGCCTCGACCCAGGCTGACATGCTGCGCCATGCCCACGCCCTGGACCGGGTACTGCAGTGGAACTACTACTGGATTCCAAACTATTACCCGCCCGGCAGCTCGACCGTCTGGTGGAACCGCTTCGGCCTGCCCAAGGTGCAGGCCGCCTACGACGAAGGCCTGGATACCTGGTGGGAGCTCAGCCCCACGGCGCTGACCAATCAGCAGATGGCTGAACGTACGAAGGTTGCGCCATGACCGCCTATATCCTGCGGCGTCTGCTGCTGATCATTCCGACCCTGCTGGCGATCCTGCTGGTGAACTTCGCCATCGTCCAGGCGGCTCCCGGCGGCCCTGTGGAGCAGGCCGTGGCGCGCCTGCAAGGCATTGGCGGCGGCGCCCCCGGCGCGCGGGTCGAGGTGATGCAGGGCGAGTCTCGCGCCAGTCGTGGGCTGGACCCCAAGCTGATCGAGGAGATCAAGCGCCAGTACGGCTTCGACAAGAGCGCCCCGGAGCGCCTGTGGCTGATGCTCGGCCAGTACGCCCGGCTCGATTTTGGCCAGAGTTTCTTCCGTGGCGCCAAGGTCACCGACCTGATTCTCGACAAATTGCCCGTCACCCTCTCGCTGGGCTTCTGGGCGACGCTGATCACCTACCTGGTCTCGATCCCGTTGGGCATCCGCAAGGCTGTGCGCCACGGCAGCCGTTTCGATGCCTGGAGCAGCGCGCTGATCGTGGTTGGCTACGCACTGCCCTCGTTCCTCTTCGCCCTGCTGCTGATCGTACTGTTCGCCGGCGGCACGTCGTTGAACTGGTTCCCGGTGCGCGGGCTGGTTTCGGAAGACTTCGACCAACTGAGCCTGCTGGGCAAGGTCGCCGATTACTTCTGGCACCTGGTTCTGCCGGTCGGGGCCTTGGTGATCGGTGGGTTCGCCACCCTCACCCTGCTGACCAAGAACGCCTTCCTCGATGAAATCTCGCGCCAGTATGTGGTCACCGCCCGGGCCAAGGGCTTGAGCCAGCGCCGGGTGCTGTACGGCCATGTGCTGCGCAATGCCATGCTGCTGGTGGTGGCCGGGTTGCCGCAGGCGTTGATCACGGTGTTCTTCGCTGGTTCGTTGCTGATCGAAGTGATCTTCTCGCTCGACGGCCTCGGGCGCATGAGCTACGAGGCGGCCGTCTCACGGGACTACCCGGTGGTGTTCGGCACCCTGTTCATCTTCACCCTGGCAGGCTTGCTGATTCGTCTGGTTGGCGACCTGTCGTACACCTTGCTCGACCCGCGCATCGACTTCGACACGAGGGCGCACTGATGCTCTCGCCTGTCGCCCGGCGCCGCCTGCAGCGTTTTCGCCATAACCGCCTGGGCTGGGTTTCGCTGTGGCTGTTCGCCGCCCTCCTGCTGCTGAGCCTGGGTGCAGAGCTGGTGGCCAACGACAAGCCGCTGCTGCTTTCGTACAAGGGCGAGCTGTACACCCCCGCACTCAAGCGCTACACCGAGCAGCAGTTCGGCGGTGAGCTGCCTTTCCAGCCCGACTACCGCAGCGCCTATGTGCGCCAATTGATCGAAGGCCAGGGCGGCTGGATGCTGTTCGCCCCCATCCCCTTCAGCGCCGACACGCCCAACTACGACCTGCAGGTGCCCACCCCCAGCCCGCCCAACGCGAGCAATTGGCTGGGCACCGACGATCAGGGCCGCGACTTGCTCGCGCGGGTGCTGTATGGCACACGCATTTCCTTGCTGTTCGCCTTCGCCCTGACCCTGGTCAGCGTGCTGATCGGCGTCGCCGCCGGCGCGCTGCAGGGCTACCACGGCGGCTGGGTCGACCTGCTCGGCCAGCGCCTGCTGGAGGTTTGGTCGGGGTTGCCGGTGCTGTATCTGCTGATCATCCTGTCCGGCTTCGTCGAACCGAATTTCTGGTGGTTGCTGGGGATCATGGCGCTGTTCTCCTGGCTGACCCTGGTCGACGTGGTACGCGCCGAGTTCCTGCGCGGGCGCAACCTGGAGTACGTCAAGGCCGCCCGTGCACTGGGCCTGCCTGACACCCAGGTGATGCTGCGGCATATCCTGCCCAATGCCATGAACGCCACACTGACCTACATTCCGTTCATGCTGACCGGTGCCATCACCACCCTGACAGCGCTGGACTTCCTCGGCTTCGGCATGCCGGCCGGCACCGCGTCGCTGGGTGAGCTGGTCACCCAGGGCAAGCAGCACCTGCAAGCCCCCTGGCTGGGCTTCACCGCATTCTTCGCGCTGGCGGTGATCCTGTCGCTGCTGGTATTCATCGGCGATGCGCTGCGCGAGGCGTTCGACCCGCGGCGCTGATCCGGCCCTCGACTGAAAGACACCCTGATCGTTTCAACGCTATCGGCATCGTGTAAGGAGCGGCACATGACTCTAGACGGCAAGACGGCACTCATCACCGGATCCACCAGCGGTATCGGCCTGGGCATCGCCCAGGTACTGGCCCGGGCAGGTGCCAACATCCTGCTCAACGGTTTCGGCGATCCACAACCGGCGCTCGCCGAGATTGCCCGCCACGGCGTGAAGGTCGCCCACCATCCGGCCGACCTGTCCGAGGTGACGCAGATCGAGGCCCTGTTCGCCCTGGCGGAGCGCGAGTTCGGCGGCGTCGACATCCTCGTCAACAACGCCGGCATCCAGCACGTCGCGCCGGTGGAAGCCTTCCCGGTGCAGAGCTGGGACAAGATCATCGCCTTGAACCTCTCGGCCGTGTTCCACGGCACCCGCCTGGCCCTGCCGGGCATGCGCGAACGCGGCTGGGGGCGCATCATCAACATTGCCTCGGTGCACGGCCTGGTGGGCTCCACCGGCAAAGCCGCCTACGTGGCGGCAAAACACGGAGTGATCGGCTTGACCAAGGTGGTGGCGCTGGAAACCGCGACCAGCAACGTGACCTGCAATGCCATCTGCCCCGGCTGGGTGCTGACCCCGCTGGTGCAGAAGCAAATCGACGACCGCGCAGCGGCAGGCGGCGACCCTCGGCAGGCCCAGCATGACCTGCTGGCCGAAAAACAGCCCTCGCTGGCCTTCGTCACCCCCGAGCACCTGGGCGAGCTGGCGCTTTTCCTGTGCAGCGAGGCCGGCAGCCAGGTGCGTGGCGCCGCCTGGAACGTGGATGGCGGCTGGTTGGCGCAGTAAGGTCTAGAGTTCAATCAGGGACCGTCTTGAATGTACCTTCAAGACGGCGCCTGGCAGGCCGTGTCGATGCCCCACCGACCGAGGAGGTTCGCATGAGCGACGTACTGTGGCGCCCCAGCCCCGCGCAGGTCCAGGCCAGCCGAATGGACCACTTCCGCCGCCAGGTGAACCAGGACCTTGGGCTGCAGCTCGCCAAGTACGCAGACCTGCACCGCTGGAGCATCGAGCAGCGCGCAGCGTTCTGGCAGAGCCTCTGCGCGTTCTTCGAAGTGCGCTGGCACAGTCTGCCCTCGCAGGTGCTCAGCGAAGGCGCGCAGATGCCGGACGCGCGTTGGTTCGCAGGTGGCACGCTCAACTATGCAGAACACCTGTTGCGCCGGCGCGACACGCATCCGGCGCTGATCGCCGTGCGTGAGGACGGCACACGCGAGGTACTCAGCCACCGCCAACTGGCCGCCGAGGTCGCCGGCCTGCAACGCGCCTTCAAGGCCCTCGGCATCCAGCCAGGCGATCGTATCGCCGCGATCATGCCCAACACCTGGCAAACGCTGGTGGCCATGCTTGCCAGCGCCAGCCTGGGGGCGGTCTGGTCCAACGCCTCCCCGAGTTCGGGCTGCACGGCATCATCGACCGTTTTGGCCAGATCGCGCCCAAGCTGCTGATCGCCTGTGCCGGTTATCACTATGCCGGCAAGGTGATCGACCAGGTTGAGAAGATCAACCAGGTCTGCGCCCAGTTGCCGGCGCTGGAGCACCTGCTGGTCGTGCCCTACACCCGCGAGCAGACGCGCACCGATGAGTTCGTCGGCCCCCAGGTCAGCCTCTGGCAGGACGTCTATCAGGCCGGCGGCGAACCTGAGTTCACCGCCCTGCCGTTCGACCACCCGCTGTACATCCTCTACTCCAGCGGCACCACCGGCGTACCCAAGTGCATCGTCCACGGTGCAGGAGGCGTACTGCTGCAGCATCTGAAAGAACATGGCCTGCACAACGATCTGAAGGCCGATGACGTGATGTTCTACTACACCACCTGTGGCTGGATGATGTGGAACTGGTTGGCCAGCGGCCTGGCGGTCGGTGCCACCCTGGTGCTGTACGACGGCTCGCCGCTGCACCCGGGCCCAGAAACTCTGCTCGACCTGATCGACGCCGAAGGCATCCAGGTATTCGGCACCAGCGCCAAGTACCTGGCCACCCTGGAACAGCAAGGCCTGGTGCCGATGCGCAGCCATCGTCTCGACAGCCTGCGCCTGTTGCTTTCCACCGGTTCGCCGCTGTCGCCGCACAGCTACGACTACGTCTATTACCAGATCAAGCGTGATGTGCGCCTGGTGTCGATGTCCGGCGGTACCGACATCGTCTCATGCTTCGTGCTGGGTAACCCGACCCTGCCAATACGGCGCGGTGAAATGCAATGCCGGGGCCTGGGCATGGCCGTGCAGGTGTGGAACGAACGACGCGAGGCGGTGGTGGGCGAGAAAGGTGAGCTGGTCTGCACCCGCCACTTCCCGTCGATGCCGTTGGGGTTCTGGGGTGACACCGACGGCAGCCGCTACCACGAGGCTTACTTCAGCCTGTTCCCCGGCGTCTGGGCACAGGGTGACTACGCCGAAGAGACCGCCAGCGGCGGGCTGGTGATCCACGGACGCTCCGACGCGGTGCTCAACCCTGGCGGCGTGCGCATCGGTACGGCGGAGATCTATCGCCAGGTGGAGAAGGTCGAGGAGGTGGTCGAGAGCATCGCCATCGGCCAGGACTGGCAAGGCGACGTGCGTGTGGTGCTGTTCGTGCGTCTGCGCGAGGGCCTGCAACTGGACGACGCCCTGTGTCGGCGCATCCGCCAGGTGATCCGCCAATACACCACGCCGCGCCATGTGCCAGCGGTGATTGCCCAGGTGCCAGACATCCCACGCACCGTCAGCGGCAAACTGGTGGAGCTGGCGGTGCGCAACGTGGTGCACGGGCTGGCGGTGAAGAACACCGACGCCCTGGCCAACCCCGAGGCGCTGGCGCATTTCCGTGACCGCGCCGAGCTGCGCGATCAGGCATAATGGCGCCCTTTTTTGCCCGAAGCACAGGTGTCACATGAAAGCACAAGCGCGCCATATCCTGGTCAAGACCGCCGATGAGGCCGAACAACTCAAGCAACGCCTGGCCAAGGGCGAGGCGTTCGACGTGCTGGCGAAGAAGTTCTCGACCTGCCCGTCAGGCAAGCGCGGTGGTGATCTGGGCGAGGTACGTCCTGGCCAGTTGGTCGGGGCCATCGACCAGGTGATCTTCAAGAAGGCCCTGCGCGTGGTGCATGGGCCGATCAAGACCAAGTTCGGTTATCACCTGGTGCAGGTGTTCTACCGCGACTGAGCGTTACATCGCTGCGCGCAACATCTCCACGACCTGGGCATGAAGCGCCGGGTCGCCGCAGGCCACGATGCACCCGCCGTTCTGCGCCGAGCTGCCATCCCACGCGGTGATCACACCGCCCGCCCCTTCGATGATCGGCATCAGTGCCTGCACGTCGTAGGGCTGAAGGCTCGCCTCGACGATCACATCGACAAATCCCGACGCCAGCATGCAATAGGCGTAGCAGTCGCCGCCATAACGCATCAGCCGCGCCCGCCCGGCCACGTGCTCGAAGGCCGCCTTGCGCGCCGGGGTGTCGAACATGTCCGGTGTGGTGCACATCAGCGTGGCGGTCTCGAGCGACCCGCAGGCACGGGTCTTCAGCGGCGCACCGCTACGCCAGGCGCCCTCGGGCGTACCGACGAAACGCTCGCCGGTAAAGGGTTGATTCATCACCCCCACCACTGGCTGCTGGCCATCGTTCAGCGCAATCAGCGTGCCCCACAGCGGCAGGCCGGTGATGAAGGCCCGGGTGCCATCGATCGGGTCCAGCACCCAGGTCAGCGGGCTGCTGCCCTGTGCCACGCCCTGCTCCTCGCCCAGGATGCCATGCGTCGGATATCGCGCCTGGATCAACGCACGCATGGCGTCTTCGGCGGCTTTGTCCGCCACGGTCACCGGATCGTAGAGGCGCCCGCCCTTGTCTTCGACCTCCAGGCTCGCGCGAAAATACGGCTGGATCGCCAGCGCAGCGGCGTCGGCCAGTTGCTCGGCAAAAGCACGAAACTCTGCGATCTGCTCAGCGTTCAGGGACATGGGACCGGCCTCCTAGGGAAAAGGCGGCCATGATACCCCAGCACGGCGTCGCAGGCGCACAGGCACCTCACTTTCGGGCATGGGGTTATAACCATTTCATCAGACGGTAGCTGAATCGTTGTACTAGGATAGCAAGCAGTCGCGCCCATATACTGGCCAAAAGCCATATCGCGACTTTCGGATGACCGCTACTCATGGACGATACGATGAATTCGCACCTGCTCTTTCCGCAGATCGGCAAAGTCATTGCCAGCACCGGCAGCCGCCAATTCCCGCGCCTGCTGCATGACCTGATCCAGACCCACCTGAGCATCGATGCAACGCATATCCGCCAGGTGCGCCTGGCCTCCCCCGGTTTGCACGACAGCACCACCCTGCTCAGTGAAACCGTGTTCAGCGCCAGAGAACCTGCCTGCGACGAGCTTCTCGACCCGGCCCGTCTGCATCTGGTGCGCCGCACTGCCGATTATCACTACGAACTGCACGTCCTGCGCGCTGATCGCGCAAGTTTCTCGCCGCGCGAGCGCGACTGCCTGCAGGACATCTCGCCGCTGTTGCTGCCCATGCTGCAAAAGCACCTGGATGCCTTGCAGGCCAGCATCAGCGAACGCCCGACAGGCGACAGCCTGCAGGAGCGTTTCCGCGAGCGCCTGAGCCAGACCGGCCTTGCCCTTTCAGAACGGGAAATGCAGGTCTGCCTGGGCCTCCTGGCCGGTCATACCGCACCGCAACAGGCCGAACTGCTGCAGTTGAAGGTCAATACGGTGGAAAGCTACCTGCGTCGCGCGGCGATCAAGTTGGGGATCAGCGGGCGGCATTCGTTGATGCGCTGGATGTATGGCGCCCATTCCTCGATACACCCCTGAGCGCCCCGCTACCGGGGCATTCAACCCCCGCAGTCGATGTGGCGCAGTGCCGCCTATCATTTTTGCCAGTTGGAGCAGCACATCGACTGCGCTAGTTTCGACGCCATCCTGACACGATGGAGCTCACCACCATGTCCGTGCAATCTTCCGGCACGCCTGACCATGCCTACGGCACGCAAGGAGTGGCCAATATTCCGGCCGAACCTCCCTATAACCCGGACGTGGCCTCTCTCCAAGTCGGGCCATCAACCCGCGACGCCAAAGGGCGGCTGGTGGTATTCGGCCGTAACCCCACAGACTCCAGCCCAGGATTGCTCACCCGGCTCAACGCCGATGGCCAGTGGGACGAAAGCACCGGCCATGTGGTCGTAGACGCTGCGAATCTGCCCGATGAGGCACTGGACTTCAAAGGGCTTGTCGGCGCCACGATCAATGGCCAGCAGACCTATTTCGCCGTTGGCGTGCCCACCTATTTCGATGCCGACTTCGAACGCTATCTGAACTTCGTCGGTATCAGCCGTTTTGATGAAAGCTTCCAACCGGTAACGTCCTTTGGCGAAAACGGTCATGCTTTACCAGACCCGGGCGAAGGTTGGCAGAAGGGTGACGTGGGCGACACCAGAAAGCATCGGGTGAAGCACTCGACCAAAGCGCTTCTGTCGTCCGAGGAGCGCCCACTGGTATTCGCGAACGGCTTGTTGCGAGCCATCTTCCCCTACACCCTCGGCGACGGGAACGACGAGCACACCGAAAGCTGGTTGGCGGTCTTCAACCCCGTGACTGGCGAGCTGGCACCTGAGCTCGGCGAGGCGCGTGATCTCGGCATGTTGCCACTGACCGACAAAGCCGGTTTTTCGTTGCGGGTCTTGCGTGCGCACTTCTTCGCCGACGGTAGTTTCCTGGTGCTGGCAGAAAACGCCAGCCAGCGAGTCATCGTGAGGCGTTACGACCGACACGCCATCGCCGATGAACGCTTCAATGATGACCAGGGCCAGCGGGAACTGTTCGCCTTTGAAGGAAGCATGCGCCTCGGCATGTTCGCAAGGAACGGCCGGATCGCTGTTTCCCGGGGCGTGGAGTTCCAGCTCCAACAACCCACGACAGTGTTCGTACTGACCGAGTCCGGTACGAACGACACGACCTTCAATCGCGGCCAACCTTTGACCCTCGGCAGCGACAGCCATGGCCTGGCGCTGGGCGAGCTTCACATCGATGATCAGGATCGCATTTTGCTCGGTGGCGCCCTGCTGACCACCATCAACGTCGGCCGTTTGCATGTGTATCGCCTGACACGGTCCGGAGAGTTCGACAGCACCTTCGGTAACGAGGGCCTCTTTGACGGCGGCCCTGACTTCAGAACGGCGAACAAGGTGTTTGCCAGTGGGCACGGCATACACATCCTGACGCTGTTCCCTACCAGCGGCCCCTACTTCCTGGAAAGGGTGCTCAAGCTGCACGACTGACCGGCTTCTGCAGCACCCTGCGTACCGCAGACTCTTGCCAGTACCGTGAATAGTTCCTACCGCTTACCAACCCACGAGAGTAAGTCTCATGAAAGCGACAGCTAATACCGGTGATAACGCAGGGAAACTGGACCCGGATTTCGGAGTTGGGGGCCTCGTAGAGTTGCGTCCATTCGATGAGGATCGCGGTTTTGAAATCATCGACTCTGCGGGCCTGCAAGATGGCGGGAGCGTGCATGTTATCCGGACATACGACGAGGGAGAGAACTACCTGGTCAGCTTTGATCACGGCGGCGAACTGATCCATCGGAAACAGGTCATCTTGCCCGATAAAATCCAGCCGAACACCCACTATTTCTTCCGACTCAAATACAGCCAGCTTGACCGGGTAGCCTGTTACTTGCCGGGCGTACGTTGGCCATCCGAAAATGTAGAAGATCCCATCATCCACACTTCAGCCGTTGGTTGTTTCCTGACGGATCTACAACCGCAGCCAGGGTTTGGCGAAAATGGCATTGCGACAATTACACCTGCAGACTTGGGCAAGAACAGCGCCAATCGCCGCGCGACGCCCAAGCGTGAAGCGTTCGCCGCCGACCATGCCGAGACACCAGCAACGCGAGCCTACAACGTGAACAGTGGAGAGGCCCAACTCATCAATGGCGCTCTGTGGTCAGTCTCCAGCAGCTATCACGAATTTGAAGATCCACCGTTCAAGAGCTGGATTTCCAGATTTGCTCCAGACACAGGGGAGTTGCTGTCGATTTACCCGCTGCAGCCCCTTGGGGGCATGACATGGGAGCCGGTGGATGTCCATTTCCTCAAGGAAGGTGGATTCATCATGTTGGCCTACATAGAACAACAAGCCTTCCTGACGAAGTTTACCGACACCGGGATGCTCGACAAGACATTCAACAATTCGGGCTACGTTGAAATGCCGGATCTTGCTTATGACAATAGTTGCATGTACGTGCATCAAGACCGAATCCTGATCGCCTCCGTAGAGCCGGCAATACAAGCTGCGCCGCTATTGACGTTGGATGCCTACCTCTTGTCAGGACAACCTGACAGTACATTCCAGCGTAAAAGCGAGGTGGTAACAGACTCGGTGATTATTACCTCACCACATATCGCCGTCGATGCGACGAACCGTATCCTCGTCGGCTTCACCAGTAGTATGAACTTCAATTCGTCCCCTACGCCCTTTGCCGTTATGATCTATCGCTTCAACTGGGCGGGCAACGCGGACCTGTCGTTTGGCGACGCCGGCAGGTTCGTACATTATAATGTGGTGCAATTCAAACACATGTTTTTGAACGGTAATGAGATCCGTGGCGCAGGCAAAGATTTTTCGACCCAATTGCCTCTAATGTTCAAAGTCCTCGATTAAGTCCTCCATTGAACGCGCCGCTGACTCACACCCCGGGCGTCAGCGACTGCCGTTCAGTTCAATCCCGCGCCAAGGCTTCGATCGGGTCCAGTCGTGCGGCGTTTCGTGCGGGCACGAAGCCGAACACGATGCCGATCAACGTCGAACAGGCGAACGCGGTGGCAATCGAGGCCGGCGAGAACACCATCTCCCACTGTTTGACGAACAGCGTGAACAGATAGCCGATCCCATACGACAACGCGATCCCCACCAGCCCACCGAACAGGCAGACCATCACCGCCTCCACCAGGAACTGCTGCCGAATGTCCGACTGCCGGGCACCGACGGCCATGCGGATGCCGATCTCACGGGTCCGTTCGGTGACCGACACCAGCATGATGTTCATCACCCCGATCCCCCCCACCACCAATGAAATCACCGCGATCAACGACAGCAGCAGGGTCAGCGAACGACTGGTCTTCTGCACCGTCTGCATGATGCTGTCGAGGTTGTTGGTGAAGAAGTCCTTGGTGCCGTGGCGCTGCAGCATCAAGGTGTTGACCTCTTGCTCCACCCGCTTGCTTGGCATGCCGTCCTTGATCCGCACGCTGATGCTGTCCAGGTGGCGCTGCCCCAGCAGGCGCCCGGCAGCGGTTTCGTAGGGCACCCAGACGTTCAGCGCGTTGCTGGCAGCGAACAGGTTCTTGTTCTCGGTGGTCACGCCGATCACCGTGCACGGCAGATTGCCGATCAGGATCACCTGCCCGAGCGGGTCTACCCCCTCGCCGAACAGCCGCAAGCGCGTGTTGTGGTCGATCACCACCACTTGTGCCTGGCGCCGGGCATCGCTTTCGCTGAAGGCGATGCCGGCGGCCAGGTTGATGTTGCGTACCTGGAAGTAGCGTTCGCTGACGCCATTGAGCTGTACGTCCAGGTCCAGGTTGCGGTAGCGCACCAGCATGCTGCGGCCGATTACCGGCGTTGCACTGTCGACGTAATACAGCTGGTTGAGCGCTGTGACGTCGGCCAGCACCAGCGTCTCGATGGCCTTGGCCCTGCTGTCACCAAAGTTGCTGCCCGAATAGATGTCGATGGTGTTGCTGCCGATCGCCTGAATATCCTTGAGCACATAGCCTTTGGCGCCCTCGCCGATCGCCGAGATCGACACCACCGAGGTGATGCCGATGACGATGCCGAGCATGGTCAGCAACGTGCGCATTCGGTGCGAGATCAACGCGATCCAGGCCATGTTGAACGCTTCACGGAACAACCCCAGGCTGGCCACCAGTCGCCGAGGCGGACGGGCCTTGCGTTGCGGCTCGGGGATGGCCGCATCGGGCGCAGTCTGCCGCGTGTTGCGCTGATCACTGACGATCTGCCCGTCGCTGACTTCGATGATGCGCTCGGCATGGGCTGCGACCTTGGGGTCGTGGGTCACCAGGATCACGGTGTGCCCGGCGGCGTGCAGCTCCAGCAGGATGGCCATCACTTCCTTGCCGCTGGCCGTGTCGAGGGCGCCGGTAGGCTCGTCCGCGAGGATCACCTCGCCGCCGTTCATCAAGGCTCGGCAGATACTCACCCGCTGCTGCTGGCCGCCCGACAGTTGGCTGGGGCGATGCGTCAGATGCCCGGCCAGGCCGAGGCGCTTGAGCAGTTCCTGGGCCCGCTCGTGGCGCTGGGCCTGGGGCGTGCCCGCATACACCGCCGGGATCTCGACATTGCGCAGGGCGTCCAGGTGCGGCAGCAGGTGATAGCGCTGGAAGATGAAGCCGAAATGGTCACGGCGCAGCGCGGCCAGCGCCTCATCGTCCATGTCGCGGGTTTCCTGGCCTCCCACCTGATAGGAACCGGCGCTGGCGTGGTCCAGGCAGCCAAGGATGTTCATCAGCGTCGATTTGCCCGAGCCCGACGCGCCAATGATCGCCACCAACTCGCCCGCGTCGATTTCCAGATCGATATGGCGCAGGGCGAGAAACTCGCGGTCTCCCGCCATGAAACTGCGGCTCACGCCCTCCAGGCGCAGCAGCGGCTGGCCGGCTTCGACGGCGGTGGTGCGCTGCGAGGCCAGTTCGACGTTCATGTTCATGCTCATGCCCCCGCCGCATCGCCGATGGGCTCACCGATCACTACCCGGTCGCCCTCGTCCAGCCCCTGCCTGATCTCGACCCTGACATTGTTGTTGATCCCGGCCTGCACCTGGCGCACCTGGGCAAAGCCCTTGGCGTCGACTACCCGCACCGGGAAGCTGCCGTCGCCACTGCGCGGCCCGAGCGCCGCCACCGGCACACTGAGCACCGCCTCGGCGGTGGCCAGCACGATGCGTACCTGAGCGGTCATGGAAATGCGCAGGCGGTGGTCTGGGTTGGGCACCTCGAACAAGGCGTTGTAGAACACCGCGGTGTTCTGCTTTGGCGCAGCAGCGCCGCTCTTGTCGGTGCTCTCCAGGTAGTTCTGCGGCGCAGGCTCCGTGCCGCGCAAGGTCGCGTAGTAGCGTTTGTCTTCACCCAGGATGGTGAAGTACACCTGCTGGCCGGGGCTGATATGAATAACGTCGGCTTCGGAGACCTGCGCCTTGACCGTCATGGTATCCAGGTCGGCGAGCTTGAGGATCACCGGCGCCAGTTGCTGGGCGATCACGGTTTGCCCTTCCTGGGTGACGATACCCACCACATCGCCGTCGATGGGTGCACTGATGCGCGTGTAATCGAGGTTGACCTTGGCGGTGTCGATCTGCACCTGGGCGCTCTTGATCTGCGCGTCCAGCGAGTGCAGGGTCGCCTGCTGCACCTGGTACTCGGACTCGGCGTTCTCGAAGTCCTGGCGCGAGATCGACTCGTCGTCCTGCAACGCACTGTAACGCTCGTAGACCCGGCGGGTCTGGTTGACCCGGGCCAGGGTCGAGCGCCGCTCGGCCTGCAGCTTTTCTTCATCGACCTGGGCCTGGCGCAGCGTGTTGCGCAGCACCAGTGGATCAATCTCGGCGAGCCACTGGCCCTTGGTCACCTTGTCGCCCAGCTTGACTTTCAGCGAGCGCAACTGGCCGGAAACCTGGGCACCGACATCGACCTGGCGGATACCCTCGAGCACGCCGGTGGCCAGCACCGCGTTCTCGATGTCACCACGCTCGACCGTGGCAGTGATGTAGCGTGGCGGCGTAGCCGGGGCCTGTACCGCGTACAACGTGATCCCTGCTACCAGCGCCAGGGCACAGCCCAGGCTTATCTTGCGAAATCTGCTCTTGTCCATAAATGCTCGTTCATCCGTTCCAAAGGCCTGCGTGGCACACCGCCCCTTGTGGGGGCGGGCTGGCCTCGCAATCACCGGGCAAGCCGGTGCCAGATACTGCGGTGCTGCAATCGCGGGCCCAGCCCGCACCCACAAGGTTCGCGCCAAATCAATGAGTGACCCGCTGCAGCGCCTGCCCGTCGTGCCACCAGGCCGCGAGGCTGAACACATCCGGGGCTTTGAGGATGCTGAAGTGGTTGCCAGGCCCATGCCACACCGCCAGTTGCGGCAGCAGGCGCTGCCAACCGACAAGCATCGCCGCCTGTTCGCGCTTGTTGCCGGCCGCATCCAGAGTCGCATCGGCCACCAGCACCAGGCTGGCCGGGCCGCTGTAGCCGACCTGCGCCGGGTACGGCGTACGCAGCGCGCTGGAGAAGGTGCGGGCGATCCCGTGCAACGCCCTGACAGAAGAACGCGCCGGCATCAGCCCGCCGCGAACCATGGCCTGGTGCAAGCGTTCGAGTTGCTGCTCATCGTCCAGTGCGGCAAAGGCCTGGCGGTCGATTTCCAGCGAGCGCCCACTGGCCAGCTGCAACGATTCGATCAGCCGGTCCAACGCTGCTCCTGCGGTGTAGGGCCGACCGCAGACGCTGTTGCCACCGGGTGACTCGCTGTCGATCAAGGTCAGTGAGCGCACCTCCCGCCCCTGTGCCTGAAAACGCACCGCCATGGCATGCGCTACCCAGCCGCCAAAGGAATGCCCGACCAGGTTCAACGGCCCCTGCGGGTACAGCGCTTCGATGGCCTGGACATGGCAGGCCGCCGCGGCGTCGATGCTGCTGTGCGGTGTGGCGGTGCCATCCAGGCCACGCGCTTGCAGGCCGTACACCGGCCAGTCGCCGCCCAGGGCCTCGGCCAGGCCGATGAAGCTGGTCACGCTATCGCCGGCCCCCGGCACGCAGAACAGCGGCGCATGACCGCCCTGCCCGCTCTGGATCGCCACCAGCGGCTGATACGCCGCCGGCGACTTCTCGCCGATACCCGCGCGGGCCGCCTGCAGCGCCGTGCCGAGCGCGCGGCCCAGCACCTGCACGTGCGGCGCCTGCATCATGCTCAGGTGATCGCCCGGCACCTCGATGCACCGCACCTGACCGGCCGGCACCGTGCGCTCCCAACCAAGCAATGGCTGCTCACCGTGACGCTGCACGCCTTGTTCGGCGCGCAGCAAGTGGATGGCGATGCCCAGCGGTTCGGGACGGTAATGGGCCATGGCATGGCCGTGGGCAATTTCGCGTTCGAAGAACAGCTTCAGCTCGTCATCGCTTGCAGCGGCAAGTTCCGCATACAGCAAGCCCTGTTCACGGCAGGCGGCGAGCAAGGTGGTGAAGTCGGCCTGGCCATCGTCCAAGGTATTGACCCTGGCCAGTTGCTGCGCGCCTGCCGTGCCGAGCCCCTGCCAGTGTCCGGCGCAGTGCAGCAGCAGTTGCTGTTGTAACAGGCGCGCGCCTTGCCAGCGTCCCTTGCCCTGGTCGACCAGACGCGGCTGCCAGGTGTCGATCAAGCCCAGGAACTCGACCTGCTCGTCCGCCCCCAGCAGTTGCGCGGCGATTTCATAGGCCAGCAAGCCGCCGAACGACCAGCCGGCAAGCCGGTAAGGCCCGTGAGGCTGAACCCGGCGGATGCGCTCCAGTTGCGCCCGGGCCAGGGCCTCCAGGGTGTCCGGCTGCGCCTCGCCCAGGGCCAGGCCCGGCACGCCATAGATCGGGAAGTCACCCTCCAGTTGCTGGCCCAGTACCGGGAAGTAGAAGTCCATGCCGCTGAACTCGTGGATCAGGAACAGTGCCGGTGCGTCGCCCTCCGCGCGCACGCACACCAAGTCCGTTTGCGGTGTCGCCGCCTGCAGATGCTCGGCCAATGCCGCCACGCTGGCATGCTGGAACAGCTCGGCGAGCGATACCTGCAGCCCCTGTTCGCGCAACAGGCCCACCAGGCGGATGGCCAATAGCGAATGACCGCCCAGGGCGAAGAAACTGTCATGCCGCCCCACCTGCCCGATCTCCAGCACCTGCGCCCAGAGCGCCGCGAGCTGTTGTTCCAGCGCGGTGGATGGTGCCTCATAACGGCTCTCGGCAAGGTCCTGCATCGCTGGACGCGGCAGCGCCTTGCGGTCGATCTTGCCATTGTTGGTCAGCGGCAGCGCATCGAGCACGATGCAGGCCGACGGCACCATGTATGGCGGCAGGCGTCCCTGCAGCCAACCCCGCACAGCGGCGGCATCAAGGTGCGGGTCTGTGCGGGTGAACCAAGCCACCAGGTGAGCCGGCCCCTGCGTCAGGGTCAGCGCCATGACCACCACTTCGCCAATACCCGGGCACAGCGCCAGGTGCTGCTCGACTTCGCCCAGCTCGATACGGAAACCGCGGATCTTCACCTGGTCGTCGTTGCGCCCCAGGCACTCCAACTGGCCGTCGTCGCGCCAGCGGCCCAGATCGCCGGTACGGTACAGGCGTGCGCCAGGCTGCGGGCTGAACGGGTCGTCGATAAAGCGCTCGGCCGTGAGTTCCGGGCGGTTGAGATAGCCCAGCGCCACGCCGTCGCCACCGATGTACAACTCACCTACCGCCCCCAGCGGCAGCGGACGCAGGTGCGCGTCCAGCACATGCACCTGGGTACTGCCGACCGGTCCCCCGATCGGCACCAGCTCGGCGTCGGCCGGCACATGGCGAACGCGCCCGGCGGTGGCATAGGTGGTGGTTTCGGTCGGCCCATAGCAGTGCACCAGGCGCAGCTCCGGAGCCTGCGCCAGCAAGCTGCGGAACGCTGCCGGATCGGCTCGCTCGCCACCGCACAGCAGCACGCGCAACCCTGCCAGCACGTCAGGGATCATCTGCACGTACTGGTTGAACAACGCCGTGGTGACGAACAGCACTGTCGCGCCCCCTTCACGCAGGGCCACGCCCAGACGCACAGGGTCGAGCAAGGTGTCATGGTCGATCACCAACACCTGGCCGCCATTGAGCAGCGCACCCCAGACATCCATGGTGCTGGCGTCGAACGCGGGGTTGGAGGCGAAAGCGATACGGTCCTGGGCGCTGAAGTCGGCGTAGCCATCGTTGAGCACCAGGCGAGCGATGCCACGATGGGGCACGCGCACGCCCTTGGGCGTCCCGGTGGAGCCGGAGGTGTACATGACGTAGGCGACCGTATCTCCACCCTGGGCCAGCCCTGGGTTATGACCGGGCTGACGGTTAAGGTCCAGGCGATCGAGATCGAGGCGGCGCGCGCGGTAGCTCAGGGTCGCCGAGCTGTCGCAGATCAGCGCTACGGCCTGGCAGTCCTGCACCATGAAGCCCTGTCGCTCGGCCGGCGCATGGATGTCCAGCGGCACGTAGGCCGCACCGCACTTGGCGACGGCCAGCTGGGCCTGGAGCAATCCCAACGAACGCGGCAGCAGGATCGCCACATGATCGCCCGGCGCCACGCCTTGCTCGATCAGGTGATGAGCCAGGCGGTTGGCCTGCTCGTTGAGCTCGCCGTAGGTCAGGCTATGCGCCCCGTCACGGGCGGCGATGGACAATGGATGCCGTGCTACCTGTTGTTCGAACAGACGATGCACTGGCAAGTCGCGCGGGTAGTCGCGCGTGGTCGCGTTGAAGGCCTCGCGCAACTGCCGGGCCTCAGCCAGCGGCACCACGCTCAGGCGCTCGAGCCCTTCGCAGGCGCTGGTCTCAAGCGCCTGCAGCAGCAGGTGCAGGGCATGCTCCACGTAGCTGCAGATCCGCCGGGCGTCGATGCCCTGCGCGGTTTGCGCGGTCAGCTCGAACGCCAGGCCCAGGTCATCGACGCTCAACGCCAACGGGTAGTTGCTGCGCTCGTGCGCCTCGACCAGCTCGATGCCCTCCCAGGCCTGGCGCGCCGCCTCGCCCTGCCCGGCCAGCGAGCCATGGCGATAGTTGAGCAATGCATTGAACAACGCGGCACCCGTAGGCAAGCCACTGCAGCGCTGGGCTAGCGCCAGGCGAGCGTGCTCATGGGCCAGCAGGCCGGTCAGGCGTCGGTGGGCTTGCTGCAAGGCTGCCAACACGGGCTGTCCGGCAAGGTCCAGGCGCAGTGGCAAGGTATTGATGTAGACGCCCAAGGCGCGCTCGGCGCCCTCGCCACCCTTCAGCCGACCGAGCAGCACGGTGCCGAATACCACGCTGTCGCGCCCGCTCAGTTGCCCGAGCACCTGTGCCCAGGCCAGGTGCATCAGACTTGCAGCGCTGACGTTATGGCGTCGCGCCTGTTCGCGGATCCGCAGGTTCAGCGCATGGTCGAGGCGCTGATGGTGCTGCGCCAAGGCGTCCTGGTGTGGCGTTGCATAACCGCCGTAAGGCAGGGTCGGTTCGTCGATGTCGGCCAGTTGCTCGCGGAAGAAGGCTTCATGGGCCGCCTCGCCCGCCCCACGCTGCAGTTGGGCGATGTAGTTGCGGTAAGGCACCGCCGCTGGCAGGGCATGAGCCTGCTCTAGCAGGCAGGCTTGCAGTTCGCTGCGCAACACCTCGAGCGCCACGTGATCCATGACCAGATGGTGGAACAGCAGCGTGGCGCTGATTCGGCCGGTGCTCGGCTCGGTACGATGTACCAGGCGCAGCAGCGGTGCGCGGGCCAGGTCGAAGCGACGAGGCTCGATGGCATCGCCCTCCTGCACGACATCCAGCGGAGCACGGCGCCAGACCACCTGCACAGGCTCAGCCAGGCCGTCCCAGTGGAAGGCGCTGCGCAGGATATCGTTGCGCGCGATCACCTGGTCCAAGGCGCGGTGCAGCGCCTGCAAACGACCACGATCGGCGAGCAGGAAACGCACCTCCAGCACGTCGGCCGCCTCACCTTCACCGGCCAGATGGTGATAGAGCATGCCCGCCTGCAGCGGCCCTAGCGGGTAGATGTCCTGGACATTGGCGGTACCGCCAGCCACCTGGCCGACGATACGATCGATCGCCTCTTGCGTCAGCGTCACCAGCGGCAGCAGCTCAGGCGTGATGTGCGGGCAGTCGGCGGTGATGCGGTTGGCAGGCACCTGCACCTGGTCGAGGGTCTCGACCGTCGCAGCCAGGGCCGCCAGGTTCGGCTCGGTGAACAGCCCCTGGATATCCAAGGCCAACCCGCGGGCGCGCAGGCGAGCGACCAGTGTCACGGCCAGCAGCGAATGGCCGCCCAATTCGAAGAAGTTGTCGTGTCGCCCTACCCGCTCCACACCCAGCAACTCGCCCCACAACTCGGCGAGCAGGCGCTCGTTATCACCTTCGGGGGCCTGGTAGGCCTGGCCTTGCAAGGCTTCGACGGCGGGAATCGGCAGGGCCTTGCGGTCCAGCTTGCCGTTGGGGCTCAGCGGCAGTGCAGGCAGATGCACGAACTGTGCAGGCACCATGAACTCGGGTAGTTGAGCCTGCAACTGCCCCTTCAATGTGTCTGCCGTGTGCACAGCTCCGGTGTAGTACGCCACCAGGCGCTTGCCGGCGGGCGGCAAGTCCAGGGCCAGTACAGCGGCCTCCTTGATGCCTTCTATGCGGGTCAGGCAGGCCTGGATCTCGCCCAGTTCGATGCGCAGGCCGCGGATCTTCACCTGGTCGTCGTTGCGCCCCAGGTACTCCAGGGTGCCGTCGGCCAGGTGCCGGGCCAGATCCCCGGTGCGGTACAGGCGTGCGCCAGGACGGGTGCTGAAGGGGTCTTCGAGGAAGCGCTCGGCACTCAGTTGCTCGCGGTTCAGATAGCCACGAGCAACCTGCACGCCGCCGATGTAGAGCTCGCCGGCAACGCCCTGCGGCACTGGCTGGCCCTGGGCGTCGAGCACGTACAGCGTAGTGTTGGCGATCGGTTTGCCGATCGGGGTGTTGTCCGGGGTCTGTTCCAGTGGCTCGGCGCAATGCCAGGCACTGACGTCCACTGCCGCTTCGGTCGGGCCATACAAGTTGTGCAGCTCGACGCTCGGCAACTGCGCCTTGAAGCGCCGCACCAGGCTGCCGGGCAACGCTTCGCCGCTGCACAGCACCCGGCGTAGCGCTGCAGGCTCGGCATCACCATAGGCGAGGAACACATCGAGCATCGAAGGGACGAAATGCAGGGTCGTTACCGATTCGGCTGCGATCACCTGGCGCAGGTAACCCGGGTCACGGTGCCCGCCCGGGCACGCCATCACCAGTTGTGCGCCGGTCTGCAGCGGCCAGAAGAACTCCCACACCGACACATCGAAGCTGAACGGGGTTTTCTGCAGCACTACGTCATCAGCGCCCAAGCCATAGGCGTCCTGGGTCCAGAGCAGGCGGTTGACCACCCCGGCGTGCTCGTTCATCACGCCCTTGGGCAGGCCGGTGGAGCCGGAGGTGTAGATCACGTAGACCAGGTGTTGCGGTGTAAGGCCCGCAACCTGGGGGTTGTCGCTGGAAAGCGCTTGCCACACCGGCTCATCCAGATCGATTTGCGGCACATCGAACGCCGCCAGCATCTCGCGAGTCGCCGCATGCCCCAGCACCGCCACCGGCGCGCTGTCGGTGAGCATATGGCGGATACGATCGGGCGGGTAATCCGGGTCAACCGGCACATAGGCGCCGCCGGCCTTGAGGATCGCCAGCAAGCCGATGACCATCGAAGCGCTGCGCTCTACGCAGATCGCCACGCGATCGTCCGGCTGCACCCCGAGTGCAATCAGGTAATGGGCCAGACGGTTGGCCTCGGCGTTCAGTGCGCGGTAGGTCAACTGTCCGGTTTCGGCACGCAGGGCGATGCGTTCGGGCGTGCGTTCGACCTGGGCCTCGATCATCCCGTGCACCGTCTGCTCCAGGTCGTAGCCTACGGCGGTGTCGTTGTAGTCGACCAACAGTCGACGACGCTCCTGCGCATCCGGCAGGGCAACGCTTGCCAGCACCGCGCCGTCGCTGCCGGCCATGGCCCACAGCAGTTGCTCCAGATAGCCGCAGTAGCGCTCCACCGTGGCCCGGTCGAACAACGCGGTGGCATAGCTCAATGCGCCGCCGAAACCATCTGCGGTCTCGCCCAGCCTCAGGCTCAGGTCGAACTTGGCAAAGCCCTGCCCTTGGCCGAGGTTGCGCAGGCTCAGGCCATCCAGCCCGGCGGCGAAATCATGACCGCCCTCCCACTCCAGCGACACCTGGTACAGCGGCGTGTGGGCCAGGCTGCGCGATGGTTTGATCAGGTCCACCACCTGCTCGAACGGCAGGTCCTGATGCTCCTGTGCGGCCAGTACCTGGGCCTTGACCCGCGCCAGCAAGGTGCCGACATCCGGCGCATCCGCCAGGTCCAGGCGGATGGCCAGGGAGTTCACGAACAGCCCGATCACCCCTTCGACCTCAGCCTGCCGACGTCCGGCCACCGGCGTACCGATCACCACCTCGCCCTGCCCCGACAAACGAGCCAGCAGCACCGACCAGGCGCCCATGAACAG
This sequence comes from Pseudomonas sp. NY15374, assembly GCF_048068255.1. Taxonomy (NCBI): domain Bacteria; kingdom Pseudomonadati; phylum Pseudomonadota; class Gammaproteobacteria; order Pseudomonadales; family Pseudomonadaceae; genus Pseudomonas; species Pseudomonas sp. NY15374. The sequence continues at coordinate 840,657 of NZ_JBLUPZ010000001.1, read as the reverse complement.
CATGAACGGCGTGACCTGGTGGCGCTTGCACAGGGCCTTGAGATCGTCTGCCAGTCGGGCGTCGAGGCGTATACGCACGCTGTCGCCTGCGTAATCCTGGCGCACCGGACGCGGTCGGTCGGTCGGCAGGCTCAGCAGCGCAGGTGCACCGGCCAGGTTGTTGCGCCAGAACTCGCCTTGGCGCTGCAGCGCCTCGCCCTGCAGCCAACGGTGCTGCCACATCGCGTAATCGCCATACTGGATCGGCAACGGCGCAAGCCGCGCCTCGCGGCCTTCACGCAAGGCCTGGTACAGCGCGCTCAGCTCACGGGTCAGCACGCCCATCGACCAGCCATCGGCGACGATATGGTGCAGTGTCAGCAGCAGTACATGATGCTGTGGCGCCACCTGCAGCAGGCGAGCGCGAAGCGGCAATGCCTCGCCAAGCGCGAACGGCCGCGCAGCTTCTTCACGCACCAGCGCACGCAGGCGCTGCTCATCGGCCCCCAGCACCTGCTCGCGCTGCACCACCAGGCGCTGCGCCGACAACCGCACCCGCGGCTCGCCATCGACCTCGAAGAACTCGCTGCGCAGCGCCTCGTGACGCTCGACCAGTGCCACCAGGGCCTGTACCAAGGCGTCGGCATCCAGCTCGCCGCACAGCTCCAGCGCCAGGGGAATGTTGTAGGCCTGGCTGGCACCGTTCATCTGTGCCAGGAACCACAGGCGCTGCTGGGCGAACGACAACGGCAGCGCCTGCTCGCGTGCCACCGCGAGCACCGGCGGCAGCTCACTGCGCGCAGCCCCCGCCACCACCTCGGCCATCGCCGCCAGTTCGGCCTGGGCGAACAGCGTCCCCAGCGTCAGCTCCACGCCGAGTCGCTGACGAACCTGGGCAACCAGACGCATGGCCAGCAACGAGTGACCGCCCAGCTCGAAGAAGTGATCATGCCGCCCGACCCGCTCGACCTGCAGCAACCCCTGCCAGATCTGCGCCAGGGTCTGCTCCAACTCGCCCTGGGGCGCCTCGAAGCGACGCTCGAACAGGTCGGCGCGAGTGGGTGCCGGCAGCGCCCGGCGATCGAGCTTGCCGTTGGCCGTCAGCGGCAGCGACTCGAGCCGCACGAAGGCCACCGGCACCATGTAATCGGGCAAGTGCGCCTGCAGCTGTGTACGCAGTTGTGCAGGCGCGGCCACCTCGACGCTGTCCTGGCCAGTGAAGTAGGCCACCAGCCGCGGCTGCCCCGGCTGGTCCTCACGGGCCAGCACCACGGCTTCGTTGATGCCTGGCAGGGCTGCCAGGCGGCTTTCGATCTCACCCAGTTCGATACGCACGCCACGGATCTTCACCTGGTCGTCGTTGCGCCCGAGGTAGTCGAGGGTGCCGTCATCCAGCCAGCGCACCAGGTCGCCAGTACGGTACATGCGGGCGCCCGGCTGCGGGCTGAACGGGTCATCGAGAAAACGCTCGGCCGTCATCTGTGCACGGTTCAGGTAACCACGGGCAACCCCGGCGCCACCAATGTACAGCTCGCCGGCCACCCCCTGCGCCACCGGCTGGTGGTGCGCATCGAGCACGTAGAGCCGGGCGTTATCGACCGGTGCGCCGATATGCAGCACGCCGCCAGGCACCATCGCCCCGGAGCTTGCGACCACCGTGGCTTCGGTGGGCCCGTAATTGTTGATCACGGCAAATCCGGGGTGACGTGTGAACTGCCGCAGGCGGTCACCACCGATCAGCAGGGTGCGCAGGGTCGGGTGATCGAGCTGGTGGCTGAAGGCGTATTCGGCCACCGGCGTCGGCAGGAAACTGACATCCAGCGGGCAGCCGCGCCACCAGGCGAGCAAAGCGTCGATGTCCTCGCCCTGTTCGCTTGGCGGCGCGATATGCAGGGTCGCCCCGGCGCACAGGGCCGGCCAGACTTCCCAGGCCATGGCATCGAAGCCGAAGCCGGCCAGGCTCGAGGTGTGACGCCCCTGGCACAGGTCGAAGGCGCGGCAATGCCAGTCGATCAGGTTGTTGAGGGTCCGATGTTCGACCATCACGCCCTTGGGCAGGCCGGTGGAACCGGAGGTGTAGATCACGTAGGCCAGGTTGTCGACAGCCAGGCCATCGACCTGCGGGGCGTGCTCGCTCGACGGCCAGTCCGCCCGGTCGAGTTCGAGCACCGGTACCGGGCATTGGCCCAGGCGCGCGCGCAGATCGTGCTGGGTCAGCACCACGCTCGGGGCGCTGTCATCGAGCAGATAGGCGATGCGTTCGTCGGGATGCGCGGGGTCGATCGGCACGTAACCCGCGCCGGCCTTGAGGATCGCCACCAGGCCGACCAGGGTGTCCAGACCTCGCCGGGCCAGTATCGCCACGCGGTCTTCAGGCTGCACACCGAGCATGACCAGGCGTTGAGCCAGTGCATTGGCACGCAGTTCCAGCTCACCGTAGCTCAGCGCGATGCCTGCGCAGGTGGCGGCCACGGCATCGGGCTGCTGGCGGGTCTGGAGCTGGATGCGCTGGTGCACCGTGAGCACGGTTTCGGTGTCCCCCGGGCGTTCGTTGAAGGTCTCGAGCACTCGCTCGCGCTCGACAGCGGGCAGCATGTCCAGCCGATCGACATTCAGCCCTGGGTTCTGTGCCAGGGCCTGTACCAGGCTTTCGAGGGTTTTCTCGAGATAGGCACAAACCCGCTGCTTCGGCACTTCGGCCGTTGCCAGCAAGGTCAGGCGCAGGGCATCGCCCAGGTCGTCGACACTCAGGGTCAGCGGATAGTTGGTGCGCTCTTCGCTGGTCAGTACGTCGATGCCCTCCCACGCCGCACGGGCCTGGCCATCGGCAACCGGCGCACTGTGCCGGTAGTTGAGCAAGGCGTTGAACAATGGCGTCGGCGCGGCCACGCCGCTGCAACGCTGGGCCAGGGCCAGCGGCGCGTGCTCGTGGCGCATCAGGGTGGTCAGGCGCTGGTGAGTGGCCTTGACCGCCGTGATCAGGTCCAGGCCAGCCAGGTCCACCCGCAGTGGCAAGGTATTGATGAAAATGCCCAGTGCACGGTCGTTGGCCTCCGCGCCCATCAGGCGGCCCATCAAAACCGTGCCGAACACCACCTGCTCGCGCCCGGTCAGGCCACCCAGCACCCGCGCCCAGGCCAGGTGGAACAGGCTTGCCAGGCTCACGCCCAGCGCCCGTGCCTGGCTGCGCAGGCCGTCGCACAGGGCCGGCGCCAGGCTCAGGCTTTCTTCGTGCGGCGCGCTGCCGTCACCCTGCACGTCCTGCAGGCCGTAGGCCAGCGTCGGCTCGACGATATCCCCCAGTTGCTCGCGGAAAAACGCCTCGTGCTGCGCCTGGCTGACGCCGAGCAGGGCCTGGCCGACGTAATTGCGAAACGGTACTGCCGCGCCCAACAGGTGGCCATCGCCGCGCAACACGGCCTGCATTTCGTGACGCACCACCTCGAGGGCGCTGTGGTCCATAGCGATATGGTGGAACTGCAGCGTGGCCTGCACACGACCATCGCTGGCCGCAGGCTCGCAATGCAGGCGGATCAGCGGTGCCTGGCCGAGGTCGATACGCTCGTCCAGGGGCAGGCCGCGGGACACCTGCAGCCGGGCCTCGCGCCAGACCACCTGCAGCGGCGCCTCGAGCCCCTGCCAGTGCACCGAGGTGCGCAGGATATCGTGGCGGTCGATCACCGCCTGCAGCGCATCGACGAACGCCTGCAGATGGGCCTGGCTGGCAAAGGCGAAGCGCGACTGCATCACGTAAGGATCGCTGCCCTCTGCGCTGGCGTGATGATAGAGAATGCCCTGCTGCAAGGGCGCCAGCGGGTAGATGTCCTGCACGTTGGCATGGCCGCCGGGAATCTGCCCGACCAGCGCATCGATGGCCGCCTGGTCGAGCTCGACCAGGTTGAGCAGTGCCGGGGTGATCCGCGTGCAGTCGGCCGGGATGGCGTTGGCCGGAGCGCCGACATTGCCGGCCCTGGCCACGTACTCACCGCGCTCGAGCAGCGCGATCAGCGCCGGTTTGTGTTCACGCAGGCGCGCCACCAGGCTCGCATCGGTCAGCGCCTGGCGGTTGCCCTGGACCACCAGCTGGCCATCCTTGAGCGCCAGCTGGATATCGTTGGCTGACAATGTCGCCAGTAGGTCGTTGATGCTCACAGGACGATCTCCATTCTGTCTGTGATGGCGGCATAGCCTGCCAAGGTTGGTTGTTCGAACAGCGCGCGCACATCGGCCTCCAGGCCCTCCTGGCGCAGGCGGGCGGTCAGGGTCACCGCCAGCAGCGAGTGGCCACCCAGTTCGAAGAAGTTGTCGTGCCGCCCTACTCGCTCCACGCCCAGCAGCTCACCCCAGAGCGCGGCCAGCAGCTGCTCGGTATCGCCCTGTGGCGCCTCGTAGGGACGCGCATCGGCCACGGCGGCGACCGGCAGCGCCTTGCGGTCGAGCTTGCCGTTGGGGCTCAGCGGCAAGGCGTCCAGGTGCATGAACAGCGTCGGAACCATGAATTCCGGCAGTTGCGCCGACAGCTGCTGGCGCATGCCCTCGACGGGCTGTACGGCACCGGTGTAATAGGCGACCAGGCGCTGATCCACCGCCAGCACCACCGCCTCCTTGATCCCCGCAATGCGGGTCAGGCAGGCCTGGATCTCGCCCAGTTCGATGCGCAGGCCGCGGATCTTCACCTGGTCGTCGTTGCGCCCCAGGTACTCCAGGGTGCCGTCGGCCAGGTGCCGGGCCAGATCCCCGGTGCGGTACAGGCGTGCGCCAGGACGGGTGCTGAAGGGGTCTTCGAGGAAGCGCTCGGCACTCAGTTGCTCGCGGTTCAGATAGCCACGAGCAACCTGCACGCCGCCGATGTAGAGCTCGCCGGCAACGCCCTGCGGCACTGGCTGGCCCTGGGCGTCGAGCACGTACAGCGTAGTGTTGGCGATCGGTTTGCCGATCGGGGTGTTGTCCGGGGTCTGTTCCAGTGGCTCGGCGCAATGCCAGGCACTGACGTCCACTGCAGCTTCGGTCGGGCCGTACAAGTTGTGCAGCTCGACGCTGGGCAACTGCGCCTTGAGGCGCCGCACCAGGCTGCCGGGCAACGCTTCACCACTGCACAGCACGCGCTTGAGGCGTGCGGCCTGCAGGTCGCCGTGGGCGAGGAAGACATCGAGCATCGACGGCACGAAGTGCAGGGTCGTGATGCCACGCTCGGCGATGACGTCGGCCAGGTACTGCGGATCGCGATGGCCGCCCGGGCACGCCATCACCAGTCGTGCGCCGGTCTGCAGCGGCCAGAAGAACTCCCACACCGATACGTCGAAGCTGAACGGGGTTTTCTGCAGCACTACGTCATCAGCGCCCAGGCCATAGGCGTCCTGGGTCCAGAGCAGGCGGTTGACCACCCCGGCGTGCTCGTTCATCACGCCTTTCGGCAGGCCGGTGGAGCCGGAGGTGTAGATCACGTAGGCCAGGTGTTGCGGTGTAAGGCCCGCAACCTGGGGGTTGTCGCTGGAAAGGGATTGCCACACCGGCATATCCAGATCGACTTGCGGCACCTCGAACGCCGCCAGCATCTCGCGAGTCGCCGCATGCCCCAACACCGCAACTGGCGCGCTGTCGGTGAGCATATGATGGATACGATCGGCCGGATAATCCGGATCGACCGGCACGTAGGCGCCGCCCGCCTTGAGGATCGCCAGCAAGCCGATGACCATCGCCGGGCTGCGCTCGACGCAGATCGCCACGCGATCATCCGGCTGCACCCCGAGTGCAATCAGGTGATGGGCCAGACGGTTGGCCTCGGCGTTCAACGTGCGGTAGCTCAGTTGGCGTTGCTCGGCGATCAGAGCGATGCGCTCAGGCGTGCGCTCGACCTGGGCCTCGATCATCCCGTGCACCGTCTGCTCCAGGTCGTAGCCTACGGCGGTGTCGTTGAAGCCAACCAGCAGGCGCTGGCGCTCTTCGTGTTCCAGCACCGGCAGTTGGTTCAGCGCCAGGTCGGGCTGACGCTCAAGGGCATCCACCAGGCCCGCGAGCACCTGCTGCAGCTGCCCGCAGACCCGCTCGGCCCCTACCGCAGGCAGTACCTGCACGGTCAGACGCAGGCCATCGCCCAGGTCATCCACGTTCAGGCTCAAGGGGTAGTTGGTGCGTTCTTCGCTGGCCAGTGTCTCTATACCCTGCCAGGCCTGACGCTGGATTTCGGTCTCGGCAGCGCTGGCGCTGTGCCGGTAGTTGAGCATGGCGCTGAACAGCGGCATGGGTGCGACCACACCACTGCAACGCTGGGCCAGGGCCAGCGAGGCATGCTCGTGGGTCAGCAGCGCGCTCAGCCGTGCGTGGGTGGCACGCACGCCTTCACGTACGCCGAGCCCCGCCAGGTGAACGCGCAGTGGCAAGGTGTTGATGAACATGCCCAGGCCGTGCCCGCTGCCTGCACCACCTTGCATGCGTCCCAGCAGTACCGTGCCGAACACCACGTTGTCGCGACCACTGGCACTGCCCAACAGACGTGCCCACGCCAGGTGCAGCAGGCTGGCAGTGCTCACGCCGAGCTGGCGTGCCTGGCTGCGCAGGCGCTGGTTCAGGTCAGGGTCCAGATGCACCTGGGCCTGCTCGATACGGCGCACGTCACCCTGTGTGTCACGCAGGCCGAACGGCAGGGTTGGCTCGTCGATATCGGCCAGTTGTTCGCGGAAGAACGCCTCGTGCTCGGCCTCGCTGACACCGAGGCGTGCCTGGGCCACGTAGTTGCGGTACGGCACGGCCGGCTCGCTCGGCGCGGGCAGCCCGTGGAGATAACCGAGCATCTCTGCGCGCACCACCTCAAGCGCCGTGTGGTCGAGCACCAGGTGATGGAACTGCAAGGTCGCCTCGATGCGCTGCCCTGCACGGCGATAGAGCAGGCGCACCAGCGGCGCCTGGTTCAGCGCCAGGGTGTCGAAACGCTGCGCAGGCTCGTTGGCGATGTCGATCACCGGCAGTTGGGCATGGCGCCAGACCACCTGCAACGGCTGCGCCAGTCCTTCCCACAGCACTGCGGTGCGCAGAATATCGTGACGGGCGATGACGCTTTCCAGCGCGCCGGCAAACGCTTGCAGTCGCGCCTGGCTGTCGAATACCAGCTGCGATTGCAGCAGGTACGGGTCGGCTCCGGCGGCGCTCAGGTGATGGTAGAGAATGCCTTCCTGTAGCGGCGCGAGGGGGTAGATGTCCTGCACATTGGCCGCGCCGCCGGGTACGCTTGCCACCACACGGTCGATGGCGGCCTGGTCCAGTTCGATCAGGCTGAGCAGGTCGGGTGTGATAAGGGTACAGCCGGGTGCAATGCGATTGGCCGGCACCTGTACCTGACGGCCCTGGCCAAGCGCTGCGGCCAGCGCCGCCACGCTCGGTTGGCTGAACAGCAAGCGCACATCGGCCTCCAGGCCTTGCTGGCGCAGGCGCTCGATCAGGCTGACCGCGAGCAGCGAATGCCCACCCAGTTCGAAGAAGTTGTCATGCCGCCCTACCCGCTCCAGGCCCAGCAGCTCGGCCCAGACCTGCGCCATGACCTGCTCGGTCTCGCCCTGCGGGGCTGCATAGGCCGCCACCGGCAGATCGGCTGGATCCGGGTCTGGCAGCGCCCTGCGGTCGAGCTTGCCGTGACTGGTCAGCGGCAAGGCCTCCAAGCGGATGAACGCCAACGGCACCAGGTGGCTCGGCAGGCTGGCCTGCAAGGCCTGGCGCAGGCCATCGACCGGCGCGTTCGCGGTGTACCAGGCCAGCAGCCGCTCGCCGCGCACCAGTACCACGGCGTCACGTACGCCAGGCTGGGCGGCCACGGCCGCTTCGATCTCGCCAAGTTCTACGCGCACACCCCGTATCTTTACCTGGTCGTCGTTACGCCCGAGGTAGTCGAGGGTGCCATCGGCGTTCCAGCGCACCAGGTCGCCACTGCGGTACATCCGCGCTCCAGCCCTTGAGCTGAACGGATCGGCGACGAAACGTTGCTCGGTCAGTTCGGGCCGGTTCAGGTAGCCGCGGGCAACCCCGTCGCCTCCGATGTACAGCTCGCCCGCCGCGCCGACCGGGACCGGCTGACGACGTTCGTCGAGCACATAGACCTGGGTATTGGCGATGGCGCTGCCGATGTGCAGTGCGCCACCGACCTGCACCTGACCCGAGGTGGCGACCACGGTCGTTTCGGTCGGACCGTAGTTATTGATCACGGCAAAGCCTGGATCACGCTCGAACTGGCGCAGACGGTCACCGCCGATCAGCAGCGTCCGCAGGCTGGCGTGCTGACGCTCCCGACGCAGGGCCTGCTCGGCTACCGGGGTTGGCAGGAAGCTGACCTGCAGCGGTTGCTGCAACCACCAGTCGAGCAAGGCATCGACCTGTTCGTTGGCAAGTGTTGCGGGCGGCAGGTGCACCACGGCGCCGGCGCACAAGGCCGGCCAGACTTCCCAGGCCATGGCGTCGAAACCGAAGCCGGCCACGCTGGAGGTGTGGCTACCGGCGCGCAGGGTAAAGGCCTCGCAGTGCCAGTGCACCAGGTTGGCCAGGGTACGGTGCTCGACCATCACGCCCTTGGGCTGGCCCGTAGAGCCGGAGGTGTAGACCACATAGGCAAGCGCATCCGCGGCAAGGCCCGGCACCTGCGGGTCATGCTCGGCAGCGGACTGCCAGTCGCCCTGGTCCAGGTCCAGGCGTGCGACGTGTGGCGGCAAGCCGTGCTGGTGCGTGTCGGCGAGCACCAGTGCCGGGGTGCTGTCCTCGAGCAGATAGGCAATACGCTCGGCAGGGTAACCAGGGTCGACGGGCACATAGGCGCCGCCGGCCTTGAGCACCGCCAGCAGTGCCACCAGGCGCTGCGGCGTGCGCGGCAGGCACAAGGCAACCCGGGCGCCAGGCCGAACGCCCAGGCCGATCAGGTGGTGGGCCAGGCGGTTGGCGGCACGATTGAGTTCGCCATAGCTGAGCCCTTCTTCGCCTTGCACCACCGCTTGAGCCTGGGGTGAGCGGGCCGCGCAGGCCTCGACCAGCGCATGCACGGTCTGGCCCTGCGGATACTCACGGGCACGAGGGTTGAAATCGACCAGCAGGCGGCGACGTTCATCGGCGCCCAGCACCGACAGGTCATCCAGCCGTGTACTCGGCGCCTGCTCCAGCGCCTCGACCAGTTGCGCGATGCTGTTGGCCATCCACTGCGCGACACGCTCGGCGCCGATGTCCGCGACGGCCAGCACGCTCAGGGTGAATCCCTCGCCCAGGTCATCGACGCTCAAGGTCAGCGGATAGTTGCTGCGCTCCTCGCCGCCCAGAAGGCGAACGCCCTGCCAGATACCCTCGCCATCGCGTGGCGCATCGGCAGCGCTGTGGCGATAGTTGAGCAAGGCGCTGAACAGCGGTTGCCCGGCCGGTACGCCACTGCAGCGCTGGGCCATGGCCAACGACGCATGCTCATGGCCCAGCAGTGCAGACAAACGGGCATGGGTGGCACGCACCGCTTCGGCCACCGCCACCTGGGTGTCGACCCGCAGCGGCAAGGTGTTGATGAACACCCCAAGTGCCCGGTCGGCACCCTCGCCGCCTTGCAGGCGGCCCATCAGCACTGTGCCGAACACCACCTCACTGCGATTGGCCAGCACGCCGAGCAGGCGCGCCCAGGCCAGGTGCATCAGGCTCGCGGCGCTCACGCCCAGGGTACGCGCCTGGTCGCGCAGGCGTCGGGCGAGCGCGCCATCGAGGGCCTGGTGCGCCTCGGCGATGCCGTGCCCTTCGCCCTGCACATCCTGCTGGGCAAATGGCAGGGTCGGCTCGTCGATATCACCGAGCATGTCGCGGAAGAACGCCTCGGCGCCCGCCGCATCGCTGCCCAGGCGCGCCTGGGCCACGTAGTTGCGGTACGGCACCGGCGCATTCAGCTTGGCCACATCGCCGAACAGCAGGGTGTGCATTTCGGCGCCAACCACGTCCATCGCGGTGTGGTCGAGGGCCAGATGGTGGAACAACAGGATTGCCACGACCTGGCCGTTGCGCAGGTCCTGGCTGTAGACCAGGCGCATCAACGGTGCCTGGGACAGGTCGATCCGATGCTGACGGGCGTCGAAGCGCGCCTGCAATTGGTCGATGACCTCGCCTTCGCCCTCCAGCTCGACCGGCACCACGGCCAGCTTCGCCTGACGCCACACCACCTGCACCGGCTGCGCCAGGCCTTCCCAGATCAGCGAGGTGCGCAGGATGTCGTGCCGGTCAATGACCTGCTGCAAGGCATCAGCCCAGGTCTGCAAGCGCTCGAGGGTGTCGAAGGCCAGGCGTGACTGCAGCAGGTAGGGATCGCCCTGGCCGGCACTCAGGTGGTGGTAGAGGATGCCTTCCTGCAACGGGGCAAGGGGGTAGATTTCCTGCACATTGGCAGCCCCGCCCGGTACCGTGGCGACGATGCGCTCGATGGTGGCCTGGTCCAGTTCGATCAGGCTGAGCATCTCGGGGGTGATCTGCGACGCGTCGGCCGGTACGCGGTTATCCGGCACCCGCACCTCGCGCCCGCTGCCCACCGCAGCGGCCAGTGCGGCGAGGGTCGGCTGGGCGAACAGCACGCGCACATCGGCGGCCAGGCCGACCTTGCGCATGCGCTCGATCAGGCTGACGGCCAGCAGCGAATGGCCACCCAGCTCGAAGAAGTGATCATGCCGGCCAACACGCTCGACCTTGAGCACATCGGCCCAGATCGCCGCCAGCGCGATCTCCACCTCGCCCTCAGGCGCGGCGAAGGCACGACTCACCACCGCGGCCTGACTTGGTTGCGGCAACGCCTGGCGATCGAGCTTGCCGTTGGCGGTCAACGGCCACTGGCCAACATGGACATAGGCCGACGGCAGCATGTAGTCGGGCAACTGGCCTTGCAATTGCGCATGCAGCTCGGTGATCGGCGGGACGCGGCCTTCAGTGCTGAACCAGGCCACCAGGCGCTTGTCGCCTGGGGCTTCTTCACGCACCAGTACCACGGCTTCCTGTACCCCGGCGCACGCTGCGAGACGCGCTTCGATTTCACCCAGCTCGATACGGTAGCCGCGCAGCTTGACCTGTTGGTCGTTACGACCCAGGTAACGCAAGGAGCCATCAGCCTGCCAACTGACCAGGTCGCCGCTGCGGTACAGGCGCGCGCCTGGCGTCTCGCTGAATGGGTCTTCGAAGAAGCGCTCGGCGGTCAACGCCGGCTGATTCAGATAACCCAGGGCAACCCCATCTCCGCCGATATACAGCTCACCGACGGCACCGATCGGCACTGGCTGGCGCCGGGCATCGAGCACATAGCAAAGGCTGTTGCCGATCGGCCGGCCAATCGGGATCGCCCCCTCGCCTACTGCGAGGATTTCATGGGTGGTACTGAAGGTCGTGGCTTCGGTCGGGCCATAACCGTTGAGCAGGTGCGCCGGGGCGCCTTCGCGCAGTACACGGGCAATCACCTGGGGATCGAGCACATCCCCGCCGACCATCAGGTAGCGCAGCGACCGGAACACCGGCAGCAGGTGCGCGGCGTACTGATGGAACAACCCGGCGGTCAACCACAGCACTGTGACTTCGTGTTCCAGCAATGCCTGGCCCAGGGCCTCGTGCGACAGCACCTGATGCTGATCGATCACCACCACGCGCCCGCCGTTGAGCAGCGGCGCCCAGACCTCCAGGGTGCTGGCGTCGAATGCCGGGTTGGAAGCAAAGGCTACGCGGTCATCGCCTTGCAGGTCGGCGAAGCCGTTGTTGATGACCAGCCGCACGATCGAGCGATGGGCCACCAGCACACCCTTGGGCAGGCCGGTAGAGCCGGAGGTGTACATGATGTAGGCCGCAGCCCGCGCATCCACGGCAATGTCCAGGCCATGGGCGGGATAGGCTGCGAGCTCCAGCGTATCCAGCTCTACCCGGCGCGTGGCGCCGACCTGCGGCTGATCGGCCTGGGTCAGCAACAGCGTGGCGCGGCTGTCTTCGAGCATGAACGCCTGACGCTCGGCGGGCGCATTGGCATCCAGTGGCACATAGACCGCGCCGCACTTGATCACGGCCAACTGGCTGGCCAGCAGGTCGAAGGAGCGCGGCAGCAGCAGCGCCACACGGTGCCCCGGGCGCACGCCCAGTTCCAGCAGGTGACGAGCCAGCCGGTTGGCGTGCTGATCAAGCTCGCCGTAACGCCACTGGCGCTGACCGTGCACCACGGCAACCGCGTCCGGGGTCTGGGCGGCGTGCGCCTCGAACAAACTCTGCACCGCGTGTTCGCGTGGGTAGGTGCGGCCGGTGGCGTTGAATCCGTGCAGCACCTGCTCGCGCGCCTCGGGCGACAGGCAGGACACCGCATGCAGGGGTGTTTCCGGAACAGTCTCCAGGGCATCGGCCAAGTTCGCCAGGGCGCTGCCGAGCAAGGCGCACACCTGAGCGCCATCGACCTGCGGCACAGCCTGCACGGTCAGTTCCAGGCCCTGCCCCAGATCGTCGACGTTGACCACCAGCGGATAGTTGCTGCGCTCACGCGAGGCCAACAGCTCGATGCCCGACCAACCCAGGCCGTCCCCTGCGCCTTTGGCGCTGCTGTGGCGGAAGTTGAGCAAACTGGTGAACAGCGCCTGGGACGCCGGCACACCGCTGCAACGCTGGGCCTGCGCCAGCGATGCCTGCTCGTGACCGAGCAGGCGTGCCAGGCGCTGATGGGTACGACGCACACCCTCGGCGGCGCCAACGGCATCGACACTGACCCGCAGCGGCAAGGTGTTGATGAACATGCCCAGCGCCCGATCTGCCCCGGCGCCACCCTGCAGGCGTCCCAGCAGCACAGTACCGAACACCACCTCGCTGCGCCCGCTCAGTTGCGCCAATACCTGCCCCCAGGCCTGGTGCACCAGGCTGGCGACGCTCACCCCCAGCGCGCGGGCCTGCACGCGCAGGCGCCCGGCCAGTGTGGCGTCCAGCGCCTGATGGCGGTCGATCACCTCCACGCCATTGCCCTGCACATCGCGCAGGCCGAAGACCTCGGTCGGCTCGTCGATATCTGCCAGCATCTCGCGGAACATCGCTTCATCGGCCGCAGGATCGGCATCCAGTCGCGCACGCGCCACATAGTTGCGGTACGGCACGCTGTCGATGTGCACTGGCTGGCCCTGCAGTGCAGCACCCACCTCGGCCACCAGCCGTTCGACGGCGGTATGGTCGAGCAGGATATGGTGCAGCAACAAGGTCGCCTCCAGGCGCTCACCCTGGGCATGGCGCACCAGTTGCAGCAACGGCGCGCTCGTGAGGTCCAGGCGCTGCAGGTCGGCGTGCTCTGTCACGCGCAGCTGCGCGTGGCGATGCACCACCTGCACCGCTTCCTGCAGCCCCTCCCAGTGCAGGCTGGTGCGCAGGATATCGTGGCGGGCGATCACCGCATCCAGCGCCTTGACGAAGCCTTGCAGCTCCACTTCACCGGCAAAGGCGAAGCGTGCCCGCAGCACGTAAGGGTCGGCCCCGGAACTGGCCAGGTGGTGGTAGAGGATGCCCTGCTGCAGTGGTGCCAGGCCGTAGATGTCCTGGACATTGGCAGTACCGCCCGGGATACCGGCGGTCAATGCGTCGATCTCGTCCTGGCTGAGGTTGGCCAGTGGCAGCATCTGCGGTTCGATGCGCGGGCAGTTCGCCAGAATGCGATTGATCGGCACCTGCGCCGGTAGATCGGCGCTCACCGCAGCCGCCAGTGCCGACAAGGTCGGTTGGCCGAACAGCACGCGCACATCGGCCGCCAGTTCCTGCTGGCGCATGCGCTCCACCAGCTTGACCGCCAGCAGCGAGTGGCCGCCCAGCTCGAAGAAGTTGTCGTGCCGACCGACCTGCTCAAGGCCCAGCAACTGTTGCCAGATGGCCGCGATGCGTTGCTCCACCTCGCCGTGCGGCGCTTCGAAGGCGCGACGGGCAAAGGCCTCGCCATCGGGCTCGGGCAAGGCCTTGCGGTCGAGCTTGCCATTGGCGGTCAGCGGGAAGCTCTCCAGGCGCACGAAGGCCGCCGGTACCATGTACTCGGCCAAGTGGCACAGCAGGCTGTCACGCAGTGCCGCCGCATCGGGCTCGGCGCCTGCGGCGGCCAGCCAGTAGGCGACCAGGCGCTGCTCGCCGGCGCTGTCGCGACGCGCCATGACCACGGCCTCGCGCACACCTTCACAGGCCGCCAGGCGTGCCTCGATCTCGCCCAGCTCGATGCGAAAACCGCGGATCTTCACCTGGTCGTCGTTGCGGCCCAGGTAATCCAGGCTGCCATCGGCGGCCCAGCGCGCCAGGTCGCCGGTCTTGTACAGACGCCCGCCAGGGTTGAACGGGTCGGCGATAAAGCGCTCGGCACTGAGCGCCTCACGATTCAGATAGCCGCGGGCGACACCGGCACCCCCCACGTACAGCTCGCCGGTAACACCGGTCGGCACAGGCTGACGGCAGGCGTCGAGCACATACAGTTGCAAGTCGGGAATACGTGAACCGATGGGGCTTACCCCCACCAGTTGCGCATCGGCCGCCTGCAGCGGGCGGTAGGTGACGTGCACGGTAGTTTCGGTAATGCCGTACATGTTCACCAGGCGCGTGCCGGCATTGCCGATGCGTGCATACCAGGGCTTGAGCAGCCCGGGCTCCAACGCCTCACCGCCAAAGATCACCTGGCGCAGGGAATGCTGCAGTTCGCTGCGTTCCTGCGCCGCGATCAGTTGGCGGAAGGCGCTGGGAGTCTGGTTGAGGACGCTGACGCCGGTGCGGCAAAGCAAGGCGTAGCACTCGTCCGGCGAGCGACTGATGCGTTGCGGCACGATCAGCAACTGGCCACCGAAGGCCAGCGCTCCCCAGATTTCCCAGACCGAGAAATCGAAGGCGAAGGAGTGGAACAGCGCCCAGGTGTCCTGGCGGTTGAAGGCGAACCAGTCGTGGGTCGCCGAGAACAGGCGCGAGACATTGCCATGCTCGACCATCACGCCCTTGGGCAGGCCGGTGGAGCCGGAGGTGTAGATCACATAGGCCAGGTGCGAAGGCAGCAGCCCGGCGAGCATCGGATTGCCGGTGGGCTGTAGCTCCAGCGACGGGTCGTCCAGGTCGATCACCGGCGCCGTCACCTCACCCAACAGCGCCAGGCTGTCCGCTTGGGTGAGGATGGCCCGCGGGGCGCTGTCGCTCAAGGTAAAGGCAATACGCTCGGCAGGATAGGCCGGGTCGATCGGCACATAGCCCGCACCGGCCTTGAGCACGCCCAACAGGCCGACCAGCATGCCCAGGCCACGCTCGACGCAGATCGCCACGCGGTCATCCGGGCCGATGCCCAGTGCGATCAGGCGGTGAGCGAGCTGGTTGGCACGCTGGTTGAGCTCGCCGTAGCTCAGGCTCTGCTGCTCGAAGATCAGCGCCGTATCCTGCGGACGCGCCTGGGCGTGGGCCTCGAAACGCTGGTGCAGCAACGGCGTCAGGGCGAACTCAAGCAAGGGGCGGTTCTGGCCATGGATCAGTTGCTCGCGCTCGTCGGCGGGCAGGATATCGATGCCGTTCAGCGGCGCTTCTGGATTGCTGTCCAGAGCCTCGACGATCTGCTCGAGCGCCCGCGCCAGGTAACCCGCGATACGCTGGGCACCCAGCCCGCCAGCGACCAGGGCGGTGATGCGCAGGTCTTCGCCAAGGTCGTCGATATTGATCGTCAGCGGGTAGTTGGTGCGTTCTTCGGCGCCCAGCACCTGGATACCAGGGGCGATGTCGATGACTTCGGCAGCGTCGGCGGCATCGCTATGGCGATAGTTGAGGACGGTGTTGAACAGCGGCGCAGGCGCCGCCACCGCACTGCAGCGCTGGGCCAGTGCCAGCGGCGCCTGTTCATGGCCGAGCACGCCGGTCAAGCGCGTGTGAGTCGCCTGCAGCCCTTGGCGCACGCTGTGCTCGCCAACGTCAATGCGCAGCGGCAAGGTGTTGATGAACATGCCCAGCGCCTGTTCGCCGCCCTCGCCGACCTCCATGCGCCCGAGCAGCACGGTGCCGAACACCACCGCTTCGCGCCCGGACAACTGGCCCAGGACCCGGGCCAGGCCCAGGTGAGCGATGGCCGCAGGGCTCACACCCAAGCGGCGTGCCTGGGCGCGCAGGCGCAGGCTCAGCCCGCGCTCGAGGGTCAGGCGGGCTTCCTCCACGGCCTGATCCTCGACGTCGGCCACGCCGAAGGCCAGGGTAGGTTCGTCGATATCGGCCAGCATCGCGGTGAAGAACGCTTCATGCGCCGGCACGTCCAGCGCCTGGCGCGCCTGCGCAAGGAGGTTGCGAAACGGCACCGCCGGCCCAACCTGCTCGGCATTGCCAGCCAGCCAGGCGCCGATCTCGCGGCGCACGATGTCGAGTGCGGTGTGGTCCATCACCGTGTGGTGGAACAGTAACAGGGCGACGACCTCCTCGCCTGTGCCCCGGGCATGCACCAGACGCAGCAGCGGTGCCTGGCGCAGGTCGAGGCGATAGTGGCGGGTGTCGTGCAACCGGCGCAATTGCGCCAGCGGCTCGTCCTGGCCAGGCAGTTGCAGTGCTTCGCGCACCAGCGGTGCTTCGCGCCAGACCACTTGCACCGGCTCGTCCAGGCGCTCCCAGTACATCGAGGTGCGCAGGATGTCGTGGCGCTGGATCACCCAGTCCAGCGCATCGGCGAAGGCATCCAGGTGTGCCTGGTCGGCAAAGCGCAGTTGTGCCTGCAAGAGATAGGGGTCGCCCGCATCGGCGGACAGGTGGTGGTAGAGCATGCCCTCCTGCAGCGGCGCCAGGGGATAGATGTCCTGTACGTTGGCAGCGCCGCCGGGAATGCTGGCGACAATGCGGTCGATGGCCTGCTGGTCCAGGTCCACCAGCGGCAGCATCTGCGGGGTAATTTTGAACGCCGGGCTCAGCCAGTCGTCGTGCTGCCGGGCGAGCATCTCCAGCAACGCCGGCTTGTGTGCGGCCAATGCGTCCCACAGGGCGTCATCCAGGGCATCGTCGTCACCATGGACGACGAGGTCCTGATCGTCACGCTGAAGTCGGATCGCACGGGTGGAGAGCACAGCCATCAGTTCGCTGAAGCGCATGGGTAAGCATCCTGCTTTTGCCAGTCGGAAATGGCGCCACGCTAAAGGATCGGGGGTGCGAGGGGTGACAGGGTAAGGGGGGACAAAGCACGGACTGCCAAAACAGGAATAAGAATATGAATTCTTATTTCTTTTACGCGTTTAGAACTTCCTCTATAACGTTTCGAACTGTACAGCAGCCAACACCGGCCAACTGTTTGCAGCGCAACACCTGATCAACACCCCGCTGCGCTGGCAACACGGCCGTTGTCGCAGAAATCGCGGCAACCCGTTGATTCAAAAGGAATCGAAACTTCGGCACGACGATTGCTCAAGCAAAGTCCCCCGCTCACCCGAACAGGAGACTCGCCATGAGCACCCCCTTGAACGTCGTTGCCCTCTCCGGTGGTACTTCCCGCCCTTCGCGCACCCTGGCACTGACCGAAGCCATCCTCGCCGAGCTTGGCCAGCATCTGCACATCCGGCCGCACCTCATCGAGCTGGGCGATATTGCCCGCCCACTGGGTGCTGCACTGTGGCGTAGCGAACTGCCCGACACCGTCGAGCAGCAACTGCAGCACATCGAACAGGCCGAACTGCTGGTGGTGACCACTCCGGTCTACCGGGGCAGCTTCCCGGGGCACTTCAAGCACCTGTTCGACCTGATCGGCCAGGACGCCCTGGTGGACACCCCGGTATTGCTGGCAGCCACCGGCGGCAGCGAGCGCCATGCGCTGGTGCTGGATCATCAGTTGCGCCCGTTGTTCAGTTTCCTGCAGGCACTGACCCTGCCCATCGGCGTCTATGCCAGCCAGGCCGAGCTGCAGGACTATCGCGTTTCCAGTGATGCCCTGGCTGCGCGCATCGGTCTGGCCGCCGAGCGTGCCGTACCGCTGTTCGCCCCTCACCATCAGCTGCGCAAGAGTGCCTGAGTGACCACCATGAATGCACCCGTGACACCCACCACGCGCCCGGCACTGGCCATTGCCCACGACCTGGCCGCCCAATTCGCCCTCACCGCTGTCGAACGCGACGAACGCGGCGGCACCCCCAAGGCCGAGCGTGATGCCCTGCGCGACAGCGGCCTGCTGTCACTGGCCATCCCCACGGCCTTCGGTGGCCAAGGGGCGACCTGGCGTGAAACCTTCGATGTGGTGCGTGAGTTCGCCCGGGTCGACAGCTCCATTGCTCACGTGTTCGGTTTCCACCACCTGATGCTGGCCACCGTGCGCCTGTTCTCGCGTCCTGACCAATGGCAACCCTGGTTCGAACAGACTGCGCGCAAGCATTGGTTCTGGGGCAACGCCCTCAACCCGCTGGACACGCGCACCCAGGTCAAGCACTTCGAGGGGTGGTGCGAGTTTTCCGGCAAGAAGAGCTTCTGCTCCGGCGCCAGCGACTCGGAAATGCTCATCGCCTCGGCGGTGGACGAACGCGCCGGCGGCAAATTGCTGATCGCCGCAATCCCCAGTGGTCGTACCGGCATCAGCCTGCACGGTGACTGGGACAACATTGGTCAACGCCAGACCGACAGCGGCAGCGCCACCTTCGAACGGGTGCGGGTCGAGCACAACGAACTGCTGCTCGATCCCGGCCCGCTGAGCACGCCGTTCGCCGCCTTGCGTCCGCTGATCGCGCAACTGCACTTCGCCAACCTGTTCCTGGGTATCGCCGAAGGCGCCTTCGACGAAGCGCGCCAGTACACGCTGAAGGAAAGTCGCCCCTGGTTCCGCTCCAGCGCCAGTGAGAGCCGCGAAGACCCCTATGTGCTGCGCCACTATGGTGAGTTCTGGGTCGGCCTGGAAAGCGTGCGCCTGCTGATCCGCCGCGCCTGCGAACAGCTCGATGCGGCCTGGGCCCTTGAGCACGACCTGAGCGCCGAGGCGCGTGGCGACCTGGCCCTGGCCATCGGTACCGCCAAGGTTGCCGCAACGCGCCATGGGCTGGACATCTGCAACCGTCTGTTCGAAGTCACCGGCGCCCGCGCCACCCATGCCTCACTGCGCTTCGACCGGCACTGGCGCAACCTCAGGACCCAGACCCTGCACGACCCGGTGGACTATCGCATCCATGAACTGGGCGAGTGGGCGCTGAACGACAAACGCCCTGCCCCGTCCTTCTATTCCTAAAGGCACGTCCATGCAATTGCTGACCCTCCCCCCTTCACCGTCATTGGCTACCTCGATCAGGGCGACCGCACAGGTCTTCGAAGACCCCAGGTCGCAGGCGCTGCTCGCACACCTGCAACAGGTCGCTCCCAGCGAGGCCAGCGTCCTGATCATTGGCGAGACCGGCACGGGCAAGGAGTTGGTCGCACGCCACATCCACAACCTCAGTGCCCGCCGCGACGGCCCGTTCGTTGCGGTCAACTGCGGCGCGTTTTCCGAGTCGCTGGTCGAGGCCGAACTGTTCGGCCATGAGAAAGGCGCCTTCACCGGCGCCCTTGCGTCCAAGGCCGGCTGGTTCGAGGAGGCGAACGGCGGCACGTTGTTCCTCGATGAAATCGGCGACCTGCCGCTGCCCATCCAGGTCAAGCTGCTGCGTGTGCTGCAGGAACGCGAAGTGGTACGCCTGGGGTCACGCAAGAGCATCCCGATCAATGTGCGCGTGCTGGCCGCCACCAACGTGCAACTTGAAAAGGCCATCAACGCCGGGCACTTTCGCGAAGACCTGTACTACCGCCTGAACGTCGTCACCCTCTCGCTGCACCCGCTGCGCGAGCGGCCGGGCGATATCCTGCCGCTGGCGCGCCACTTCATCCGCAGCTACAGCGAGCGCCTGGGCTACGGCCCGGTGGAACTGGCAGCCGACGCCCAGGCCAAGCTGGTGGCCTACAGCTGGCCGGGCAACATCCGCGAGCTGGAGAACGTGATTCATCACAGTCTGCTGACCTGCGGCGACGGCTTGATCCATGCCCGCGACTTGCGCCTGTCGAACCTGCGCCTGGAACGTCAGGACGATCTGCCTTCGCCGGCCTCTGCCAGCAAGGACGGCGGCATCGATGAACTGCTGCAACAGGCGTTCAGCCGGCTGTACGAGGAGCAGCCGGGAGACCTGTACGAGAAGGTGGAGAATGCGTTGCTGCGCTCGGCCTATCACTTCTGCCATTACAACCAGGTGCATACTGCGCAATTGCTGGGTCTGTCGCGCAACGTCACGCGCACGCGACTGATCGCCATCGGCGAGCTGGTGGTGAACAAGCGCCGCGCACCGGAGCAGCCGTTGGACAACCGGATGGTGCGCCTGTCGATCTGAGCGCGTCATGGCCTGTGTCACCCACCCAGGCGCGCTTTTCGCGGGCAAAGCCGCTGCTGCACGTAAATCTCGCCCCATGCCATTCGTCCACCTGATACCCGAACCCTGCCCGGCGGCTCCTTTGCCCGCCAGGCGGTTGCGATCAGCCCTGCAACGAGATGGCAATGACCAAGACCCGTTCCCGCAAAGCCCTGTACATAGGCCTGCCTCTGGCCCTGGTGGCCGCCCTGGGCAGTGCCGCCGGCTATTTCTACTGGCAACGCCAGGATGCTGGCTACCCGCACAAGATCGTCGAACAGGCCAACGCCCTGCATGAGCACATGCTCTCGTTCGACAGCCACATCACGGTGCCGCTGGACCTGGGCAGCACCGGCAACGAGATCGACAAGGACGGCCCGGGGCAGTTCGACCTGGTCAAGGCCAACCGCGGTCGTCTTTCCGGTGCGGCCCTGACCATCTTCGGTTGGCCGGAAATCTGGAACGGCCCCAACGCCCCGCACCGCCCTACCCCAGGCTTCGTCGACGAGGCGCGCCAGCAGCAGGAAGTGCGCTACAAGATCATCAGCGGCATGGTCCGCGACTTCCCCAACCAGGTCGGTATCGCCTATACCCCCGACGACTTCCGGCGCCTGAACGGCGAAGGCAAGTTCGCTATCTTCATCAGCATGCTCAACGCTTACCCGCTGGGCCATGACCTGTCGCAGCTCGACCTGTGGGCAGCACGCGGCATGCGCATGTTCGGCTTCAGCTACACCGGCAACAACGACTGGGCCGATTCCTCGCGCCCGCTGCCGTTCTTCAACGACACCGCCGACGCCCTGGGCGGCCTGTCGCCCTTGGGTGAACAGGCGGTCAAGCGCCTCAACGACCTGGGCGTGATCATCGATGTCTCGCAGATGTCGACCCTGGCCCTGGAAGACGTCGTGCGCCTGAGCCGCGCGCCGATCGTGGCCTCGCATTCGGCGCCGCGGGCGCTGGTGGACATTCCGCGCAACCTCTCCGACAAGGAAATGCAGCTGATCAAGGACAGCGGCGGCGTGATCCAGGTGGTGGGCTTTGGCCAATACCTCAAGCCCCTGGGCAAGCCGGTGCTGGAAAAACTCGAGGCGCTGCGTGCGCGCTTCGACCTGCAACCCCTGCAGGGCCTGGCCAATGCCCTGATGCCGGGCGATGCGGTGATCGCCATCTGGCCTGAATCGCGTTTCGGCGAGTACGCCAGCAGCCTGTACGGGATTCTTGAAGAAGAACCCAAGGCGACCCTCAAGCAGTACGCGGACGCCATCGACTACACGGTGAAGAAGGTGGGTATCGACCACGTCGGCCTCAGCTCGGACTTCAACGACGGCGGCGGCCTCGATGGCTGGAAGGACGTCAGCGAGATCCGCAACGTCACCGCCGAGCTGCTCAGCCGTGGCTACAGCGAAACCGATATCGCCAAGCTCTGGGCCGGCAACTTCCTGCGGGTCTGGGACCAGGTGCAAAAAGCCGGTCAACCTGTCGCGTCCACCCAACACTGATCAAGGCCTGCCCGCATGAGCAACCGTCGTACCTTTCTCAAGCAGGCCGGCCTGGTCGCCGCGAGCCTGCCGCTGCTGCCTGGCGCGCTGGCTGCAACCTCGTCGCCAGCAACGCTCACCGGCACGGACAAATGGCGCAACCTGCGCACGCTGTTCCCGCTGGACCCGGACATCGCCCACTTCGCCAACTTCCTGGTCACCGCCCACCCGCGGCCGGTGCAGGAAGCGATCGACCGCCACCGCGCCGACCTCGACCGCAACCCCGCCGCCCTGATGGACTGGGAAAGCCAGTACGAATGGCAGCGCGAGGACGAAGTGCGTGACTGGGCCGCACGCTACCTGGAGGTCGGTCCGCGGCAGATCGCCCTGACCGGCAGCACCACCGAAGGCCTGGCCATGATCTATGGCGGCCTGCAGGTCGGCGTGAAGCAGGAGATCCTGACCACCGAGCACGAGCATTACTCCACCCACAAGACCCTGGCCTTCCGCACCCAGCGCGAGGGTACGCAGGTGCGCAAGATCCGCCTGTTCGACAACCCATGGGAAGTGTCCACCGACCAGGTGCTGACCACCGTGGAGCGCAATATCCGCCCCGAGACCCGCGTGCTGGGCATGACCTGGGTGCACTCGAGCAGCGGCGTCAAGCTGCCGGTCGGCGAAATCGGCGAACTGGTGCGCCGCCACAACCGCGACCGCAGTGAAGCCGAGCGCATCCTCTATGTGGTCGACGGCGTGCACGGCTTCGGCGTGGAGAACCAGCGCTTCGCCGACTTCAACTGCGACTACTTCATCGCCGGCACCCACAAGTGGATGTTCGGCCCGCGCGGCACCGGCATCATCTGCGCCGCCTCGACCGGCATGGATCACCTCACGCCCAGCGTGGCGACCTTCTCCCGCGATGAAGACTTCGCCACCATCATGACCCCCGGCGGCTACCACGCCTTCGAACACCGCTGGTCACTGGGCGAGGCGTTCAAACTGCACCTGCAACTGGGCAAGGCCGATGTGCAGGCGCGCATCCACCAGCTCAATGCCCTGCTCAAGGAGCGCCTGCTCGAAGACCGCCGCATCGAACTGGTGACGCCGCGCAGCGCGCAGTTCTCGGCAGGCTTCACCTTCTTCCGCGTGCCCGGCAAGGACCCGGATGCCTTCGCCGCCAAGCTGATCGCGGGCAAGGTGATGTGCGATGCCGTGGAGCGCGACGTTGGCCCCGTCATCCGCCTGGCGCCAGGATTGCTCAACGACGAACAGCAGATCGACCGGGTCATGCACCTGATTACCCAGCAACTTTGAACAAGGCATCTCCCATGAGCACACCTCTGCACCGCCTCACCCTGGCCGCCGTGCTGGCCGCCTGCAGCCTGCCGGCCCTGGCCGCGCAGCCGTCGGACAAGCCCGGCACAGTGTTCCGCGACTGCGCCAGGACCTGCCCGGAAATGGTCGTACTGCCTGCCGGCACCTTCACCATGGGCACTCCGCCCGACGAGATGGGCCGCCAGGACGACGAAGGTCCGCAGCACCCTGTGACCTTCGCCAAGCCATTCGCCATCAGCCGCTTCCAGATCACCGCCGGTGAATGGGCCGACTACCAGAAGGCCACCGGCGTCGTCATCGCCGACGGCGACGACCGCCCCGGACGGCGCTGCACCAATAGCAAGCCCAGCTACCCGCAAGGCCCTCGCCAGCCGGCGGTGTGCATGAGCTACGGCGACATCGAGCACTATGTGGCCTGGCTGTCGAAGAAGACCGGCAAGCACTACGCCATGGTCAGCGAAGCCCAGCGCGAATACGCCGCACGCGGCGGCAGCACCGGCATGTTCCCGTTCGAGCCGGACGCCAACCTCGAGATCAGCAAGAACGCCAACGTCTACGGCCCCAAGGATGGCTACAGCTTCAGCTCGCCGGTCGGCAGCTTCCCGGCCAACGCCTTCGGCGTCTACGACATGCACGGCAATGTCTACGAATGGGTCGCCGACTGCTACCACGACAGCTATGTCGGCGCCCCCGCCGATGGCAGCGCGCGCACCGAGGCGGGCTGCACGCAAATCTCCATCCGTGGCAACGACTGGGGTGAAGCGCCGATCTTCTCGCGTTCGGGCAACCGCAACACCACGGTTCGCGACGACCGTGGCGACTGGCTCGGTTTTCGGGTAGTCCGCGAGCTCTGAGGCGCTACGCGGCGGTAAATTCTCCCACCCTCGGCTCGTTCCTATCGGTGTACTTGCGCAGGACTCGGGGCGCCCCACGCGGCGCCCCCACTCGACCATCCAAGGAACCGCAACCATGAGCCAGACCTCTTCGCCCGACAAAATCCACGACCTTATCGGCGTCGGCTTCGGCCCTTCCAACCTGGCACTGGCCATTGCCCTGGAAGAGCTCGCCGAAACCAACGGCCACGCCCTCGACGCGCTGTTCATCGACAAGCAGAGCGACTACCGCTGGCACGGCAATACCCTGGCTACCCAGAGCGAGCTGCAGATCTCCTTCCTCAAGGACCTGGTCTCGCTGCGCAACCCCACCAGCCCCTACAGCTTCGTCAATTACCTGCACCAGAAGCAGCGCCTGGCCGACTTCATCAACCTGGGCACCTTCTACCCTTGCCGCCTGGAGTACAACGACTACCTGCGCTGGGCCGCCGAACATTTCGCCACCCAGGCGGTGTATGGCGAGGAAGTGCTGCGCATCGAGCCGGAACTGCGTGATGGCCGGGTCGATCACCTGCGCCTGGTCTCGCGTGACCAGCACGGCCAGGAGCACCAGCGCCGGGCCCGCTCGGTGGTGGTCGGCAGCGGCGGCACGCCCAAGGTTCCCGATGCTTTCCGCCCGTTCAAGAACGACCCGCGCGTGTTCCACCACTCCCAGTACCTGAGCGCCCTGCAGCAGCTGCCGTGCAACAGCGGCAAGCCCATGCGCATCGCCGTGATCGGCTCGGGCCAGAGCGCTGCCGAGGCATTCATCGACCTCAATGACAGCTACCCGTCGGTCAAGGTCGACATGATCCTGCGCGCCTCGGCACTCAAGCCTGCCGACGACAGCCCGTTCGTCAATGAAATCTTCGCCCCCGAGTACACCGACCTGGTGTTCAACCAGCCGCACGCCGAACGCGAGAAACTGATCGGCGAGTACCACAACACCAACTACTCGGTGGTCGACGTCGACCTGCTCGAACGCATTTACGGCATCCTGTATCGCCAGAAGGTCGCCCACCAGTATCGCCATACCGTGCTGTGCCGGCGCACCATCGAAACGGTTGTCGACACCGCCGAAGGTATCGAGCTGACCCTGCGCGACCTGGCCACCGACGTTCGCCAGACCCACCGCTACGACGCGGTGATCCTCGCCACCGGCTACGAGCGTCGCTCCCACCGCGACCTGCTGGCTCCGCTGCAGCAGCACCTGAAAGACTTCGAGGTCGACCGCGACTACCGTGCCCTGGCGAGCCCCGAGTTCGGCGCCAGCGTCTACCTGCAAGGCTTCTGCGAAGCCTCGCACGGGCTCAGCGACACCCTGCTGTCGGTGCTGCCGGCACGTGCCGCAGAAATCGGTCAGTCGCTTTACCAGCACCTGGGCAAGCACGCCAGCAACGCCCCGGCCGCGCTGCGCATGACCAGCGCCTGAAGACAGGAACCTTCCGATGAGCAAACAACCCCGTGGGGCCGTGCGTGAGCTGCTGACGCTGCTGCGGCCCTTCTGGCCGGTGGTCGCCCTGTCGATTGCCCTGGGCATGGTCGGTGGCCTGAGCGTCACCGCCCTGTTGGCCACCATCAACACCGGGCTGCACACCGAAGGCGGGCTGAGCCAGGGGCTGGTGCTGGGCTTCGTCGGGCTGTGTGCCCTGGCGTTGGTCAGCAGCATCCTCTCCGACATCGGCACCAACCAGGTGGGCCAGCACATCATCGCCAAGCTGCGCAAGGAGCTGGGCGAGAAGGTGCTGGCGGCACCGATCGAACAGATCGAGCGCTTTCGCAGCCACCGCCTGATCCCGGTCCTGACCCATGACGTGGACACCATCAGCGACTTCGCTTTCGCCTTCGCGCCACTGGCGATTTCGCTGACCGTCACCCTGGGCTGCCTGGGCTACCTGGCGATGCTGTCCTGGCCGATGTTCCTGATGATGCTGGCTGCGCTGGCCATTGGCATCGCCATCCAGTCGGTGGCGCAGTCCCGCGGTATTCGTGGGTTCATGGCAGCGCGCGATGCCGAAGACCAGTTGCAGAAGCACTACAGTGCAATCGCCGCCGGTGCCAAGGAGCTGCGTATTCACCGTCCGCGCCGCCAGCGCATGTTCCAGCATGGCATCAGCGACACGGCCGAACGGATCCGCGATCTGCAGACACGCTCGATCAACACCTTCGTGGTCGCCAAGAGCCTGGGCTCGATGCTGTTCTTCGTGGTCATCGGCCTGGCCCTGGTACTGCAATCGCTCTGGCCCAGTGCCGATGCCAGCGTCATGAGCGGTTTCGTGCTGGTGCTGCTGTACATGAAAGGGCCGCTGGAGCACCTGATCAGCACCCTGCCGATCATTGGCCGGGCGCGCATTGCCTTCCAGCGCATTGCCGAGCTGTCGGAGCGTTTCGCCACCCCCGAGCTTCACCTGTTGCTGGCCGACTCCGGTCAAGCCGCACCACAGGTGCATAGCCTGGAACTGAGCGATGTCGGCTTTGCCTTCCCGCCAGTCGGCGATGCCCGCCCCTTCACCCTCGGGCCGGTCAACCTGAAGATTGCCCAGGGCGACATCGTGTTCATCGTCGGCGAGAACGGCTGCGGCAAGACCACTCTGATCAAGCTGCTGCTGGGGCTCTATGCCCCCCAGCAGGGCCAGATCAAGGTCAATGGCAAGGCCGTGGATGCCGAATCGCGCGACGATTACCGCCAGCTGTTCACCACGGTCTTCGCCGACTACTACCTGTTCGACGACCTGGTTCAGGGCGACCAGGCGATTCCCGAGGATGCCAACCAGTACCTGGAGCGCCTGGAAATCGCCCACAAGGTCAAGGTCAGCGATGGCCAGTTCAGCACCACCGACCTGTCCACCGGGCAACGCAAGCGCCTGGCGCTGGTCAATGCCTGGATCGAACAACGCCCGGTGCTGGTCTTCGATGAATGGGCCGCCGACCAGGATCCGACCTTCCGTCGCATCTTCTATACCGAGCTGCTCCCGGACCTCAAGCGCCTGGGCAAGACCATCATCGTGATCTCCCACGATGACCGCTACTTCGACATGGCCGACCAGCTCGTGAGGCTGGAGGCCGGCAAGGTCGTCGAGGAGCTGACACCCGCCTGAAAAAAACAGAACCGGATTTTTCCGGTTCTGCTGTGTGTGTGCGTCTCACTAGATGTAATGCAAATCATTATCTACAACACCATCATAGAGTCTGCCAATGCACGTCTTCCCTAACCTTCGCCCGTTGTCAAAGGCCATGCTTGTCCGGCGCCTCATGGCGTCCGGCTTGCCCGCCACCGCTGTCGGCATGATGCTGGCAGCGCCGATGGTTGCCCAGGCCCAGCAAGTGGCCTTCAACATTCCCCAGCAGGCGCTTGGTAGCGCGTTGATTGCCTTCGGGCAGCAGAGCCAGTGGCAACTGCTGTACTCTCCCGACCAGATCAGCGGCCTGCGCAGCACCGCGGTCAAGGGTTCGCTGGAGCCCGATGCCGCGTTGCGCCAATTGCTCGGCGGCACGGGCCTTGGCTACAGCGTCAACGGCACCACAGTGACCATCAGCGGCCGTAGGGAAGGCGGCGCGGTGGAACTGGGGGCGACCAACGTCAATGCCGGCGTGCTGGGCGAGACCACCGAAGGCACAGGCTCATACACCACAGGCTCCATGAGCACGGCGACCAAGTTGCCGACGTCGCTGCGCCACACGCCGCAGTCGGTCACGGTGCTGACCCGCCAGCGCATGAACGACCAGAACATGCAGACCCTCGAAGACGTCTCGCTGTACACCCCTGGCCTCACCCTGCGCAAGACCGGCGGTGAACGTCCGACCTTCTATTCGCGCGGCACCTCGGTGGACAACATCATGATCGACGGCCTGCCGGTGGCCTACGATACCGACACCCTCGGCACCTCGATGCTGTCGATGTTCGATCGCGTGGAAGTGGTGCGCGGCGCCTCCGGCCTGATGGTCGGTGCCGGCAACCCCTCGGGGACGTTGAACCTGATCCGCAAGCGACCAACCATCGAGCCGCAGATGTCGATCACCACCAGCGCAGGCTCGTGGAACAACTTTCGTACCGAACTCGACGCCAGCAGCAAGCTCAACGACAGCGGCAGCGTACGGGGTCGCGCCGTCGTCGCGCTGCAGGACAAGGACAGCTTCGTCGACGACTACAGCAACAAACGCCAGTTGATGTACGGCATCACCGAATTCGACCTGACCGAGGACACCACCCTCACCCTGGGCGGCTACTACAACCGCGAGGACAACCCTGGCGCCGATTGGTCCGGGCTGCCGACCTACGCCAACGGCAACTTCCTGCCGATCTCTCGCTCGCACCGCATGAGCCCGTCCTGGACCTACTGGGACAAGAAGAACAAGAGCGTCTTCGCCGAGATCGAGCACCGCTTCGACAATGACTGGAAGCTGCGCCTGAACACCACCTGGCTGCGCGGTGAGATGGACATGCTCGGTACCAGTTTCTATCGCCTCGACCAGGCGGCCGACACCCTGCAGCTCAACGTAGGCCGCTACACCTACGAGCACACCCAGAAGAGCGTCGATGGCTATGTCAGTGGCCCGTTCAGCCTGTTCGGTCGCACCCATGAACTGGTGCTCGGTGGCAGCTACCGCCACGACCGCACCGACGACGGCCCTGGCGGCGGCCCGCTGGGCACCTTCGATTACCCGGTCGATCCGCTGTCGTTCGATTTCGGCTCGGTGCCCAAGCCCGAGATCGACTTCAACTGGTCGCGCAAGGGCAAGGTCGAGCAGTCCAGCACCTACGCCACCGTTCGCTTCAACATCCAGGACGACCTCAAGCTGACCCTCGGCTCGCGTCTGGACTGGTATGAATACGAACAGCAGACCCAGTCCGGCGACTTCGCCTTTGGCGGCAGCTCCAAGGCCACCCGCGAGTTCACGCCCTATGCCGGCGTGGTCTACGACCTGAACGACACCTACTCGGTGTACGCCAGCTGGACGCGTATCTTCAAGCCGCAGGAATCCCGCTCGGCCACCGGTTCCATCCTCGACCCGGTCACCGGCACCAACTACGAGACCGGGATCAAGGGCGAATACTTCGGCGGCGCCCTGAACGTGAGCCTGGCCTACTTCCAGTTGAACCAGGAAAACCTCGCCAAGGCCCTGCCCCAGTCGTCCTGCCCGGACCTCTCCGACGGCTGCTACGAGGCGGCGGGCGAAGTCGAAACCAAGGGCGTCGAGCTGGAAGTGCAAGGCATGCTCGCCGAGGGCTGGCAGGCGTCGGTCGGCTACACCTATGCCGCCGCCAAGTACGCCAAGGAAACCGGTACTCAACAGAAGGGCGACCGCTTCGACAGCGACACCCCTTACAACCTGTTCAAGGTCAACACCGTGTACCAATTGCCGGGTGACCTGAACCAGTGGAGCATCGGTGGCGGCTTCCGTACCCAGAGCCGGGCCTATACCAGCTTCGGTGTGCAACAGGGCGGCTACAGCGTGACCGACCTGATGACCGCCTACCGGATCAACAAGCACTTCACCGTGCAAGGCAACCTGAACAACGTGTTCGACAAGCGTTACTACCAGAACATCAGCAACCCGGCCGGGGCCAACATCTTCGGCGATCCACGCAACTTCACCGTCACCATGAGGTGGACGCTGTAACCTCTGCACCCTCGGGCCTGCCAGTCAGGCCCGATCCATTCTGGCGCGATCGAAACGCCCACCACACGAAGCAATCACCCGCCATTCATGACTCCAGGTCAAAAGACCTTGCCCCCCGCCCCTCTTAATCAACCCCGCTGCAACCTTCAAACTGCTCCCCACTCGAATGGTCGATGTGTCTAGGCGCCAACGCCTCCCGATCGATCCCGAATTCCCCCATAGCAGGAGCAGATCCATGAGCATTCCATCCTTCGGCCTCGGCACCTTCCGCCTCACCGGCCAAGCCGTCATCGACTCGGTCAAGTCCGCGCTGGAGCTCGGCTACCGGGTCATCGACACCGCGCAGATCTACAAGAACGAGGCCGACGTGGGCCAGGCCATCGCCGAAAGCGGTGTGCCTCGTGACGAGCTGTTCATCACCACCAAGATCTGGACCGACAGCTATGCTGCCGACAAGCTGATCCCCAGCCTGCGCGAGAGCCTGGCCAAGCTGCGCACCGATCATGTCGACCTGACCCTGATCCACTGGCCCGCCCCAGGCAACGGTGTCGAGCTGCGCGAGTTCATGGGCGCCCTGGCCGAAGCCAAGAAACTCGGCCTGACCCGCCAGATCGGCATCTCCAACTTCAACATCGAGCTGACCCGCCAGGCCATCGATGTGGTTGGCAAGGGCGAGATCGCCACCAACCAGATCGAGCTCAGCCCCTACCTGCAGAACCGCAAGCTCGCGGCCTTCCTCAAGGAGCAGGGCATCACCGTCACGTCCTACATGACCCTGGCCTACGGCAAGGTGCTCAAGGACCCGGTACTGGCCAAGATCGCTGCCAAGCACAAGGCCACGGTGGCCCAGGTCGCCCTGGCGTGGGCGCTGCAACTGGGCTATGCCGTCATCCCCTCCTCTACCAAGCGCGAGAACCTGGCCAGCAACCTGCTTGCCCGTGACCTGCACCTGGACGAAGAGGACATGGCGCAGATCGCAGACCTGGAGCGCAATGGCCGCGAAGTCAGCCCGGACGGCCTGGCGCCGGCCTGGGACTGATCCCTCGCCGCATTTGGGCGTCGACTGCGGTCGACGCCACACCCGACATTCCTGAATTCGCCATAACCCGGAGTTTCCGATGAGCGCGCTTTCCCCTAAACGGGTCCTGTTTGCCCTGGCCATCGGCGCCTTCGGCATCGGCACCACCGAATTCGCCCCCATGGGCCTGCTGCCGGTCATCGCCGAAGGTGTCAACGCCAGCATCCCCACTGCCGGCATGCTGGTCACCGCCTACGCCATCGGCGTGATGGTCGGCGCACCGATCATGACCCTGCTGTTCAGCCGCTTCGGCAAGCGTGCTGCACTGATGATGCTGATGAGCATCTTCACCGTCGGCAATCTGCTGTCGGCGCTGTCGCCGGACTATTACACCCTGCTGGCCTCGCGCCTGATCACCAGCCTCAACCACGGCGCATTCTTCGGCCTGGGCGCGGTAGTCGCGGCCAGCGTGGTACCTAAGGACAAGCAGGCCAGTGCCATTGCCACCATGTTCATGGGCTTGACCATCGCCAATATCGGCGGCGTACCGGCCGCCACCTGGATCGGCCAGCAGATTGGCTGGCGCATGGCCTTCGCCGGCACCGCCGTGCTCGGTCTGATCGCCATCAGTGCCTTGTGGTACGCCCTGCCCAAAGGCGAGCGTGGCAGCGTGCCGCATGTGCGCAAGGAACTGGCGGTGATCGGCCGCCCCAGCGTGCTGCTGGCGATGGCCACCACGGTGCTCGGCGCAGGCGCCATGTTCACGCTGTACACCTATGTGGCCCCGGTGCTTGCGGAATTGACCGGTGCCTCCAATGCGTTCGTCACACTGGGCCTGGTACTGATCGGTGTCGGTTTCACCCTCGGCAACAGCCTTGGAGGTCGTCTGGCCGACTGGTCGCTGGACGGCGCGGCACGGATCTTCCTCGGTACCCTGGCGGTGATCATGCTGCTGATGCCGTTGGTGCTGGGTAGCCATGTCGGTGCTGCGCTGGCCCTGCTGGTCTGGGGGGTATTCACCTTCGCCGTGGTACCGCCGCTGCAGATGCGGGTGATGATCGCGGCGGCCGAGGCCCCAGGCCTGGCCTCGTCGATCAACGTGGGTGCATTCAACCTGGGCAATGCGGTCGGTGCCGCACTGGGCGGCGCGGTGATCAGCCTGGACCTGGGCTACGCCGCGGTGCCGATGGCCGGCGGTTTGCTGTCGGCGGCCGCGCTGCTGCTGGTATGGCTGGGTGGACGCAACAAGGTGGCGAACAGCACCATCAGCGAAGCGCTGTAAGCACCGTACAGGGCTCTTCGGAGAGGGACTACAGGTAATGGGGAAACGCTGAACCGCGTCTTCTGCCAGTATCGAATGGCCCCTCTTCAGGACCTTCGCCATGCCACCTGCTGATGTTTTCCTGCGCGGCCAGCGCTATGATGCTCCTCATGCACACAGCCCCTTCGTGGCTGACCGGAGGTACATCACGATGACCGCAAAAGCCAGGAAAGTCTCCGAACCTGAGCTCGACGCCCTTGAGCAGACAGTACCCGAGCATGCCCGTGAGGCGACACTCAGCGCCTATCAGCGCGCCCTGCAGATGAGCCAGCAGGGGGTGCTGACCACTGACGACGGCGAACTGGTCAGGGTCAACGCGGATGGCGCCCGGACCGTCCTGGCCAAGGCCGGCCCACGGCGCAGGGTCAAGCTCGGCGAGGTTGTCACCGTTCGCAAGGTCGACGACAGCAGCGCCAGTGAGCGTGCCTAGGCTGCGGGTCTTTGCCGGTCCGAACGGCTCCGGCAAGAGCACCATCAAGGCCAGCCTGCCCGCCGCACTGACCCGCCTCTTCGTCAATGCCGACGAGCTGGAAACCCAGGCCAAGGCCAGCGGCTTCATCGACCTCTCCCTCTTCGGCATCCAGGCCACGCTGCCTGACGTGCTAGCGTTCCACCTAGAGCATCCCTTGATCATCAGCAAGCGACTTGCCGGGCAGGTCGGGCGACTGGGGCTCGAGGAGCAGCGGATCGACTACCGTGCGGTACGCATGGATGCCTACTTCGCCTCGGTCATCGCCGACTTCATCCGCCAGCGCCTGCTCGAAGCCCGGGCCAGCTTCACCTTCGAAACCGTCATGTCCCATGGCAGCAAGATCGAGTTCATGCGCCAGGCACAAGCCAGTGGCTACCGCACCTACCTCTACTTCGTCTCGACGGAGAATCCGGAAATCAACATCGATCGGGTGGCCATCCGTGTCCGCCAGGGCGGGCATCCGGTCAGGCCGGACCTGGTGCGCAGTCGCTATGGACGTTCGCTCGACCTGTTGCCGGAGGCCATCGCCGCCAGCAACCGGGCCTATGTATTCGACAACTCGCAGCAGAGCGCGCTATGGCTCGCAGAGATCACCGATGGCACGCAGTTGGAGTATCGCACCGAGGAGATCCCGGACTGGTTCTTTGAGGCCTATGTGGACGAAGTCGAAACCTGAGGCTGGTCCATGATTATTCCAGTTGCCGCAATTATGAACTGCCGCCTGCACTGATTCCCAGCGAACACGCTTGAGCCTACGCTTCATCCATCAGGCCACTTCTTCCGGACCTGCACATGAGGAGTCCCGCGATGTCCCGCCCACCATTGCCCCCGTTCACCCGCGAAACCGCTATCGAGAAAGTCCGCCTGGCCGAGGATGGCTGGAACAGCCGCGATGCGGCCAAGGTTGCCCTCGCCTACACCCTAGACACTCATTGGCGTAACCGGGTCGACTTCGCCACCAACCGCGAAGAGGCACAGGCCTTCCTGACCCGCAAGTGGAATCGTGAGCACGAATACCGCCTGATCAAGGAGCTCTGGGCCTTCACCGAAAACCGCATCGCCGTGCGCTATGCCTATGAGTACCGCGATGACAGCGGCCAGTGGTACCGCGCTTATGGCAACGAGAACTGGGAGTTCGCCGCCGATGGTTTGATGCAGAACCGTCACGCCAGCATCAATGAAATGCCGATCACGGAAGAAGAACGCCAGTTCCGTTGGCCGCTGGGGCGTCGTCCGGATGACCATCCGGGGCTGAGCAGCTTCGGTTTCTGATCTTGCAGACGCATTCGCCCAGGCCTGTCGTGACAGGCCTGGGCGAAGTGCTTTTACGGTATTCAACCGTACAGGTAGTTGATGTCCTTGAGCGCCAGCGGTGGCACCTGGCCAAGCAGGTAATCGCGCAGCTTGCTCATCTGCCGAGCCTTGGGGCTGGCCTTGAGCCACGTCATGTAATAGCCATCGCCTGTCGCCACGGCCTGCTTGAAGGGTGTGATCAGGCGCCCGGCGGCCAGGTCGGCACTGGCCAGTGCCAGATCGACCACCGAAATGCCCAGCCCCTGCTGGGCCGCGGAGATCCCTTGGTCAAGGGTGTCGAACACCTGCCCTTGATCGATGCTGATGTCCAGGGCATCGACCCGCGCCAGCCAGCGCCGCCAATCACGGCGGTCAGACGAGGGATGCAGGAATTCACAGTCGCGTAGCACCGACAGGTCTGGCTCAGGATCCTTGAGGTAGTCGGGGTGGCAGACCGGAATTAGCCATTCATCGAACAGCTTCAAGCTCTCCACATCGGCAGGGAAATTGCCGCTGCCCAGCAGGATGGCGCAATCGTAGGGCTCGGAATAGAAATCTACCGTGTCGATGTCCATCCACACGCTCGACAGTTGCACGCTGCAGCTGTCGTCGATCTTCTTGAAACCGTCCAGTGCCTTGAGCAGCCAGCGCACGGTGAGCGTGGAGGCGGCTTTCAGGCGCAGGCCGTAACGGTCCTGGCGCAACAATGCGCAAGCATTCTCGATGATCTTGAAGCCGACCTTGAGCTCCTGGGCCAGCAACCGACCGTGCTCGGTCAAGCGCAGCTTGGGGCCACGGCGCTCGAACAAATCGCAACCGAACATGGCTTCGAGGGTCTTGATGTGGTGGCTTACCGCCCCTTGGGTCAGGGCCAGTTCTTCCGCTGCGCGGGTGAAGGAGCCGTAACGAGAAGCCACTTCGAAGGCACGCAAGGCGTGCAGGGCTGGAATCCGTTCTGACATCGTCGCCGTCCAAAGCATGAGTGAAACTAATAGTAGGTCATAGTTCCAGGCGTTTTACAACCTTGGGAGGTTCTTCGAAAATGCCGTTAAATAACAATTACAGCTAACCAACACGCCGCGATAAGGCAGAAAAACCACCTTATAGAAACTTCCTGGGGAAACCATGTTTACGGGTTATGGAAACTGCTATCGCCTGGATGCGCTAGAGCTGGCCGATGAACATGTTCGGAACAGGCAGCATTGGACGTACAAGACCATAGAGCACTTCAAGGAAATCCTCGGCAACCCCGGCTTTCCCTGCCTCTTCGGACGCAAGGCAGTCGCTGCCGCCACCTGCCACATCATTTTCGCCCGCGCCGATGATCCGGCCAATGATATCGCCCGCGGTCTCGCCGACTACGTCAGTACCATAGCGCCGATCCCGCTCAAGCAGCGCATCGGCAACCCGCTGCTGGTGTTTCTGGAAACGACCACAGACGCAACGCTGGCCGAACAGCAGGCCCTGGCCTGGAAGATCCTCCAGCAGGTGCACGCCCGCGACCCTCAGCCTTGGCCACAGGATGTGCCACGCGACCCGCATGACACTCAGTGGTCGTTCTGCTTTGCCGGCATGCCGCTATTCATCAACATGAGCTTTCCCGCCCATCGCCAGATGAAAAGCCGCAACCTGGGCAACAGCATCGCCTTCGTCATCAACCCACGGGAAAGCTTCGACGAAGTGGCCAGTGCAGGCACCGAAAGTGGCCAGCGCATCCGCGCTCGGATACGTGAGCGGGTTGCGCAGTACAACGACGGGGTCATCCCCGACAGCCTGGGGTTCTTCGGCCAGGACGACAACTTCGAATGGAAGCAGTACCAACTCCAGGAGGCCGGCTCGCTCAACCCGTCGCGCTGCCCCTTCCATGCCGCTGCAACGCCTGAAAACCAGATCGAGAACTGAATGTGAATACCGCACTGACCGCTACCTACGCCCTCACCGTCCTGCTGCTGATCGCCACGCCAGGCCCGGTAGTGGCGCTGATCGTCAACACCGCTGCCGCCTCTGGTTCGCGCAAGGCCCTGTTCACCGCCGTCGGCACCAACTGGGCGTCACTGGTGCTGATTGGTGCTGCCGCCTGGATCATCATGACCAGCGCCGCCATCGACAAAGCCTGGCTCAGCAGCATGAGCCTGCTGGGCTGCCTGTTCATCGGCTACATCGCCGTGGGCACGCTGCGCGAAGCTCTGCAGCAGCAACCTCGGGAGCACGCCGCCGAAACCGTCGAAACGCCGCGCAGCGCCGGCCGAGGCGGCCTGCTGCAAGGTTTCATGGTGGGCATTTCCAACCCCAAGGACATCATCTTCTTCATCGCCTTCTTCCCGCAGTTCATCCAGGTCACTGAATCCTTCGAGAAGAGCATGGTGGTGCTGTCGCTGCTGTGGATCGCCATCGACTTCGCGGTGCTGAGCCTCTACATCTTCGCCATCGGCAAGATCGCTTCGCAGCGCAGCAACCGCCTGATCAGCCTGGCCTCTGGCGTCGCCCTGCTGCTCATCGCCGCGGGCGGCCTGCTCTACAACCTCAAGGAGCTGGCCGCCTGAGCCCGCCCGATTCCCAGGAGCGCCCATGACACCGATCGACATCACCCCGGACGTGGGCAGCGCCATTCCCTTGCGAGAAGACTACCAGCGCTTCCTGCTGCTCGGCGGACGCCGCGCGCCGCATACCCTTTACGTGCACGAGCGCGGCTACCGCTCAGACACCATCAATACCGATGCCTTGGGCCTGCGCTACAGCCACTGCGCCGGCAAGCGCTTTTCACTGGCCGAGCGCGGCGGCGCGGCGCGCATCAACCTGCTGGTGGGCGGCTCTACTGCGCTGGGTATCGGCGCCAGCTCCGATGAACACACCGTGGCCTCCTACCTGTCGATGCTCACTGGCGAGATCTGGTTGAACCTGGCCGGCTGCGGCCTGAACGCCACCCAGGAGCTGCTGATGTTCCTCAGCCACCAGCATCGCCTTGGCCAGATCGGCCATGTCGTGGTACTCAGCGGCCTCAACACCTTGGCCCAGGAAGGGCTTGGCGAAATTCTTTCAGGTGACCAGGAACCTGAAGGGGCCCGGCCATACCAGCGTTTTCTCAACAGCTTCAACGAGGGCGTGCAACTGGCCAAACCCGGACGGGCCTCGTTCTGGCAGCGTCTGGGGCAAAGCCTGGCGCCCCGTCGTTCGGCGCCAGCGCCCTGGGCCTGGCCGCTGTCAGCGCCGGAAAAGCGCCTGCTTCGCGCCGCCGATTGCATCGGCCGTACCCTGTGCCAATGGGAGCGATTACTGGCCGACAGCCACACCTCCCTGACGTTCATCCTGCAGCCACTGCTGCCCTGGTGCCGCGAGCAGTTGCCCGTCGGCGAGCAGGCCATGCTCTCGGCGCTGGACCGTCAGCCGGGCAACTTCGACCGGCTGCTGGAGGGTGTCTACGACAGCGAACTGCACTCAACCTTCTTCCGACGCATCAAGAGTCAGGCGCAGAGCGTACCCTGCTATGACATGAACGGTATGCTCAGCAGCTCACCGGTGTTCAACGAACATCTGTTCATCGATCGGCTGCATTTCAACGACCTGGGCAACAATGCCCTGGCCAAGGTCATCACCGCAAAGCTGGGGTTGGCCCAGGAAAAGTACGCCAACCGCAAGGTCACGCCGTTCAAGCTCGTCTGACAGTCGTCAAAGCCTCTTTCGACAGCACCTCGGGATGGCTAGAATAGCCCTTCACCGCTCCCGGTAGCCCGAGGCAAACGCGAATTCGTCATGAACACCCCTGCTGCCCAAACGCTTCTGGTTCGTCCCACTTGGGCGCCAGCCTGCGAGGCCCACTCGTGAGTCCAGCCGTCTTCCTTTCGGGCTTGTTCGCAGCGCTGACGCCGTTTGCCGCCCAGGCCCTCGACGTTCGCATCGACCCCCATGCCGATCTTCTCTACCGGCAGGCATTGCCATTGCTCGAGCAGGCCGACACCGAGGATGACAGCCCCAGCCCACTGCGCACAGCCGAGACCAATGATCCTGAGCTCAGCCGCCAGGGCCAGGCCATGGCCCGCACATTGCCAACGGCGGTAGCGCTGCTGGAAAAGTCGGTTGCCTTGGGCCATCCCGTAGCGCAGTACCGCCTGGCGCTGTATTACATGACCTACCTGCCTGCCGGGAAAATTGCCGACGCTGCCTGCCCATTGCTCGAAGCCAGCCTGCGCCAGGGCTTCGCCCCGCCAGCGACGGCAATTGCTAACTGGTGCCCGTCCTACAACCATACTCCCGCCTACCGCGAGGCGCTGGAAGCCATTCCGAGCATGGCGACCCTTTACGCCGCCTACTATCCGCAACCCGCCACTCGACTGGCTTGCAACCGCAGTCGCCCGCAAGGCCTGGAACTTCAATGGGGGCGTCAGCGCGACTACCAGGCGGAGGTCTACCGCCTGCTCGGCGAGCTCGACCCGCAACGGCGTCAGGCTTTTCTGCAGAAGGCGGTGGAGATCAACGGTTGCGCGGCGGCCCAGCAGCGGCTGACCAGCAATCGCTGACCGCACGACCGCTGAACATTCAGCCGGCAAATACCGGGTATTCCAACATTTAATTTGTGGATGCCAGGGCCTCGCCCCTATGCTGTCCGTGCATCCCCTGCGCCGCACCGGACGGTGCGGTTCACGGCACGGGGAGAGAACAACAAGTCGAGACTGTCCATGTCGAATCACTCCTACTTCGCCCCCCACGGTGGGCACCCGGCTCAAACCGAGCTGCTGACTGACCGTGCCATGTTCACCGAGGCCTATGCCGTCATTCCCAAGGGCGTGATGCGTGACATCGTCACCAGCCACTTGCCGTTCTGGGACAAGATGCGCATGTGGGTCATCGCCCGCCCACTGACTGGTTTTGCCGAAACCTTCTCGCAGTACATCGTCGAAGTCGCCCCTGAAGGCGGCAGCGAACGCCCTGAGCTGGACCCGAATGCCGAAGCCGTGGTGTTCGTCGTCGAAGGCGAGATCGACATCACCGTCGAAGGCAAGCACCACACCCTGGTGCCCGGTGGCTACGCCTTCCTCGCACCAGGGGCCGAGTGGAGCCTGCGCAACAACAGCAAGGCCAACGTCACTTTCCACTGGCTGCGCAAGCACTACCAGAAAGTCGAAGGCCTGGCGGTTCCCGAATCGTTCGTCACGCACCGCGATAACGCCACGGTCATCGAGATGCCGGGCACCGAAGGGCGCTGGGTCACCACTCGCTTCGTCGACATGGCCGACATGCGTCACGACATGCACGTCAATATCGTGACCTTCCAGCCAGGCGGCGTGATTCCGTTTGCTGAAACCCACGTCATGGAACACGGCCTGTACGTGCTCGAAGGCAAGGCGGTATATCGCCTCAACCAGGACTGGGTGGAAGTGGAAGCGGGTGACTTCATGTGGCTGCGTGCGTTCTGCCCACAAGCCTGCTACTCGGGTGGTCCAGGGCCGTTCAGCTACCTGCTGTACAAGGACGTGAACCGTCACGTGCACCTGACGCTCAATCCGCAGCGCTGAGGCGCCCACCTGCATCAACCGATCGGGGTCGGCCACGGCCCTGATCTGCGCAACATCATCTTCATGATCGTTCTGCCTGTTCCCGCGCATACTAAGGTGACCCTCTGCGTGGAGCCTGAACATGCCGCAGCTCCTGTCCCGAATTCGCCTCGCCATGCTCTGCGCACTTGTCCTGCCGACGCTTGCGTTGTCTGCCGACAACTGGCGCCTCACGCACCAGGAAAGCGGCATCGACATTTATCTTGGCGACGTCCAGGGATCGCCCTACCAGCAATTTCGCGGCGTTGTCCGCATCAAGGCCAGTGTCCGCACCCTGAGCGATCTTCAGGAAAACCTGCGTATCGCCTGCAAGTGGTTGTACGCCTGCGCACAGATGCGCCTGCTGGAAGTGGATGGCGACAGCACCTGGGTCTACCTCACCACCGAGCTGCCCTGGCCGGCGCAACCCCGGGACATGGTTCTGCGCGTACGTACCGAGCGGCTCGACGACGGCTCACTGATCCGCAGGCTCGGCGCTGACCCGGACAAGGTGCCGGAGGCCCCCGGCTTCATTCGCGTGCGCCAATTGCAAGGTGAGTGGATCATGCACCCGCTGGCCGAACGTGATACCGAGGTCACCTATCGGCTGCAGGCCGATCCTGCCGGTGATGTACCGGGCTGGCTGGCCAATCGTTTTGTGGTCGATGCGCCAATGGTCACGCTGAAAACACTCAGAGCGGTGGCCGAGCGCCAACCCTGACGCTCCTGGCCAAAGCGGTTTAGGAGCGTTCCTACACGCACTTCGGAGCGTCTGCGCCCCTCACCTACCCTTGATGCCCTACCCTGTGGACCTTGCCAACAAGGAGGTGCCATGCGCGCATTTGTTCTCAGTTGCTTCATGCTGCTGGTTGCAGCCCCTGCCACGGCCAAAGAGCAACCCCCTGATCTGACACCTGTCCACCTGGGCGTCGGTGGCCAGGCCGTCATCTACAACCTGCCGCTGACCGTCGCACTGGAACAGGGCTATTTCCGCGATGAAGGTCTCGATGTGAAGGTCATCGACTTCACTGGTGGCGGCAAGGCGGCACAAGCGCTGGTGGCCGATGCCGTGCAGGTGGTCAGTGGCGCCTACGAGCACACCTTGCGCCTGCAGGCTCGCGGCCAGGTACTTCAGGCCTTCGTGCTGGCAAGCGAGAGCCCGCAGCTCGCCATGGGCGTCTCCTCCAGAACCCTGGCGAACTACAGGTCGATCGCAGACTTGCGAGGCAAGACCATCGGCATCAGCGCGCCCGGCTCCTCGACCCAGATGCTCGCCAACCGCGTGCTGGCAAAGGGAGGGCTAAGCACCGAGGACGTTGCCTTTGCCACCGTCGGCACCGGTGCGACAGCAGTACAGGCGATGCTGAGCGGCAAGATCGATGCGCTGGTCAACGCCGAACCCTTGATCAGCCTGCTGGAGCAACAACAGGCGATACGCCTGATCGCAGATGCGCGCACTCCCGCCGGCACCGCGGCGCTGTTCGGCGGCCCCATGCCGGCTAACACCCTCTATGCCAAAAGCACCTACATCCAGAACAACCCACAGACCGTTCAAGCCCTGACCAATGCCATGCTCAAGGCGCTGACCTGGCTGCACGACGCCACGGATGCGGAAGTCGCCGACCTAGTACCGACACCCTACCTGATGGGTGACGCAGAGCTTTATCGCCAGGCGTTTCGCAACATCCAACCATCCCTCAGCGTGAACGGTCGCTTCCCTGCAGAGGGGGCGCGCAACGCTTTGCAGGCGCTGCAGAGTTTCGACCCGGTCATGGCCCAACGCCAGATCAACCTCCGGGCGACATGGACCAATCAGTTCGTTGACCAAGCCACGCAACCATGACCTCCACACTCGCTCTGGAAATGCTCGGCGTGGAAGCGCGTCACGATCGCTTGCTGGCATTGGCACGGGTCGACCTGACTGTACGTGAAGGTGAATTCGTCTGCGTATTGGGCCCTACCGGTTGCGGCAAGTCGACCCTGCTCGACCTCGCCGCAGGCCTCAAACCGGCCTACAGCGGGCAGATCCGCTGCCATGGCAAGCCCTTGGTCGGGTTGAACCGCCACGCATCCTACATGTTTCAACACGATGCGCTGTTGCCGTGGCGCACAGCGCTCGACAATGTCAGCCTTCCCCTGCAACTGCGTGGTGTGAACAAGCAACATGCCAACCAACAAGCCGTGTGTTGGTTGAGGCGAGTCGGGCTGACCGACGTTCCCGATCGCTACCCTCACCAATTGTCTGGCGGCATGCGCAAACGTGTCGCCCTTGCCCAGGCGCTGATTCACGACACTTCGCTGCTGCTCATGGATGAGCCCTTCGCTGCACTGGATGCCCAAACACGTCAAGCCATGCAGCAATTGCTGCTCGAATTGTGGGACGAACAACGCAAGTCGGTCTTGTTCGTCACCCACGATCTCGACGAAGCCATCACCCTCGCCGACCGCGTACTGGTTTTCAACGCCGGCCCTGCATCCCGGTGCATCGAAGACATTCGAATACCCCTGCCACGCCCACGTGACACGATGTCACTACGCAAGAATCCCGAGTCCGCAGCTCTGTACCAACGTCTATGGCACACGCTGGGGCACCTGCCTCCCGCCACTACAATCGCCCGAGACTGACATGTCCTGGACCACCCTCTGGCTACTACGCGCCGCCCTCCTGCTCGCACTGTTCTCCTTCTGGTCATGGCTGGCTGCCGACGAAGAGCTGGCGTTCTTTGTCGGTCACCCACACGCAGTCTTGCAGCAACTCTGGCGCTGGCTGAGCACGGGCAACGGTTCGCTGGAGCTGTATTGGCAGGATCATCTGCTGACTACGCTGAACTTTCCCGGCACGCTCTATCCTCACTTGCTGGTCACACTGACCGAAACGCTCCTGGCCTTTTTGCTCGGACTCACCTCAGGCCTGGCATTCGGTCTCTGGTTAGGGCTCACGCCCACGCTGGCGCGGGTATTGTCGCCGTTCATCAAGGCTGCCAATGCGGTCCCCAGGGTGGTGCTGGCGCCCTTGTTGGTGATGTGGCTGGGGCTGGGCATCGCCTCGAAAGTCGCGCTGGGCATCACATTGGTATTCTTTGCGGTCTTCTTCAACGTCTACCAGGGCGTGCGCGAGGTAAGTCCTGCGCTCTTGGCCAACGTAAGATTGCTTGGCGCCAACCGCTGGCAACTCATTCGTATCGTCTATCTGCCTGCCGCCCTGGGTTGGGTGTTTTCCAGCCTGAACACTGTCATCGGCCTGGCATTCGTCGGGGTCGTGGTCGGTGAATACCTGGGATCAACACGCGGAATCGGCTACCTCATCCTGCAAGCCGAGGCCACCTTCGACGTCAACACCGTGCTGGCGGGCATCATCGTTCTCACCTGCTGCGCCCTGCTCTTCGATGCCCTTCTCGTCAGGCTGGAGCGGCGTCTGTCAGCCTGGCGCCAGCAGTCGGATGATGAACCTCGACATTGGTAGAAAATTCCAATGGAACATAGTCCGGCTGCCGCCCTCAACATGCCTACGTCCCTCGGAGACTTAGCCATGTCATTGCCCTTGAGTACGCACGATCACCGGGATCACCCGCCGTTCTGGCAACAGCCATGAAGATGCCCGGCCGCGCGCCCAGCTCCTGCCTGCAGCTCGACTATGTTCGCGACACACTGTTCGGCCCAGTGGCGCAGAGTGTCGAATGCCATGCCCAACTGGCCGCGCTTAATTTGCAAGGGCATCCTGCACTGCGTTTGCACATCCATCCGCCACTTCCGGACAAGGTTGAACGTGCCCATAGCGTTGCCTTCGTCTGGCAGGGACGCCGTTATCGGGGGGTAGTGCGCGACTGCGGCAAATGCGGCGACGGTGGTTTGAATCTGCTGCTTGAGCTGCAGTGAAGCGATCGGCCGCCCGGGACCAGGCTATATGAAAGCCTTCTGGGCAGTCACCTTGAGGTCAGGCGCATGCCCCACTCGTTGCGCGCCACGCAATTGCCCGACCAAACCGACCAGGTCACGACAACTGTTAAGGCTATCGAGCGGTACGCCTGTCAGGGTGTAGCCATCCTCCAGGCTCTCACCACGCCCCAGGCGAATGGTCAGGCTGACGCCATCGGGGCTACTCACTTCGCAACGATCGGGCAAACAGGCCTGCTCGATCAACTGACGCATTTCCAGCATCGAAACGCCGATCAACGACATGTCATGACCCTCTCTTCAACGGATTGCCTCTGATGTGACTACACACTGTGCAGGTGTAGCGCCAATTGATAGTGCTCCTGTCCCCGGCGGCAGCCCATTCATCCAGGCGATGCCCAACGCGCAAAAGCCTTATCCACTCTAGTGAGTGGAACCATGGCGCGATGGCTCGTTCGATCGGTTGCCTCGGCAATGCGACAAACGGCAGCAAAGTACCGTTCGTCGTGTGCGACGAAGATGTTGCAAACTTTATCGTCCGGCTCGATTTCACAGCATCAAGCCATGGACCGTCGGATTGCGCGTTGCGCTGAGGAATCGGGTAGCGATGATTGATGCAAAACTGTTCGTGATCGACTATGCGCTGCACGGCGAGCACAAGTCGTTCATCATTCGCGCCGAACGTATGAATAATGCCGAGGCCTGGCATTGGGCAAGTTGCGATGCCGGCGTCGGCAAAATCGGCCGCTATGGCCGAGAAAAGATCAAGAAAGTCAGTAGACCCATGGCCGAGCGCTATGGCATCAGCGAGGTGAGCTGGCGCGCCTCTGGCTGAAATTGGCTTGTGGCAGCGCCAGATACCCCGCATGACGTGCGTTCAGGATTTCACCATCTGCCCAAAACGCCCTGCGTGGAAGTCGTCGAATGCTTCGGCGATTTGAGCCTGGGAGTTCATCACGAACGGGCCATAACCAACGATCGGCTCATCGATCGGTTCGCCACTGAGCAACAACAAGGTGGCGTCTTCCAGTGCAGTCACGCTGGCATGTTCGCCATCGCGCTCCAGCAACACCAGGCTGGCCGGGCTGACGTCCTGCTGGTCGTTAACCCGTATCGACCCGCGCAGTGCAACCAGCGCGGCATTACGCCCCTGCGCAAGCGGCAAATGCAGCGTTGCCCCAGCCTGTAAACGCACGTCCCACACATCCATGGACGTGAACGTCCGGGCAGGTCCCCGATGTCCACGGTAATCGCCTGCTATCACCCGCAGGCTGCCGATACCCTCGCCTAGCGCTACCCGGGGAATCTCAGCATCCAGTAGCGTCTGGTAACCCGCCGGAGTCAGTTTGTCGCGGGCAGGCAAGTTAACCCACAGCTGCACCATCTCAAGCACGCCACCGCTGCGGGCAAAGGCCGGCGAATGGAATTCTTCATGGATGATGCCATTGGCCGCGGTCATCCACTGCACGTCGCCAGGGCCGATCAAGCCGCCGGCGCCGGTGGAGTCTCGGTGTTCGAGTTCTCCCTGGTAGACAATGGTCACGGTCTCGAAGCCGCGATGCGGGTGCTGGCCGACTCCGCGACGGGCGTTGGTCGGCGGGAACGTGTGAGGGCCAGC
Organism: Pseudomonas sp. NY15374; assembly: GCF_048068255.1. Taxonomy (NCBI): domain Bacteria; kingdom Pseudomonadati; phylum Pseudomonadota; class Gammaproteobacteria; order Pseudomonadales; family Pseudomonadaceae; genus Pseudomonas; species Pseudomonas sp. NY15374. The sequence goes on along the minus strand of NZ_JBLUPZ010000001.1, from coordinate 795,924 downwards.
GTAGTCCAGCATCAGGAACGGGCTGATATGGCGTGCCAGTTGATCGTAAGTGAACAGGCTGCGCACGGGGAAACCATCCCCAACCCAATGGGCGTGAGGGCTACGGTGAATACCCAGAATCTTTTTCACGAGATATCTCCTCTCTTGGCTGGCAAGTATTCTACCGATGAACACAATGATGCATTAGGCGGGCAAAATAGCTTTATTTGTCTCATATGCAGGACAATCCTTCCTTGCACCTTCCAATCCGAAGGCTTGCCCGGCCCCGTTGCATTTAGCCGCCGGCTGCCCCAAGCTCAGCCCTTCCTGACCCCGGTACCACTAATGCCCAAACGTAGCCGCTACCTGATCGCACTGCTGCTCATCCTGGCGATCCCAGGGGTGATCGGTTATTTGTGGCGCGCGCCGAAACCGGTGCCCTCCAGCCTGCCGCCGCAGAGCTATGCCAAGGCACTGCGCCAGGCCCACGAAGGTCTTCCGGGGGCAGCCCGGGTGCTCTACCAACAGTTGCAACGCAATGACCTGCCGCCGATCCGGCGCGCTGCGCTCTACGCCGAACTCCCTCACTACCCCTCCCCCCAGGCGCTGAAACTGGCCCAGCAGGACCTCGACCACGGCGATCCCCTTGTACGCCGTGCGGCGATCACCAGCATCCGGCGCCTGCTGCCACCAGCCCAACGCAGTCTGGTCCTCGGCCCTCTGCTCGAGGATGACGACCAGAACGTACGGTTCGCCGTGGTGGATGCATTGCTGGGCCTGGACCCCGATGCCATCGGCCTGTATTTCCGACCGCTGCAGGCCGCCCTGGAGCAATACCAACAAGCACTCGAACAGCGACCCGACGATGCCGAGGCACAAGTCCACCTGGCGCGCCTGTACCTTCACGAGCAGGATTATCCGCAGGCCGAAGCGGCGCTTCAGCGCAGCCTTGCTCTGGCACCGCAGGATCTGCAAGCGCTGGCAACTCGGGTACGCCTGCTGGAACGCCAAGGCCAGCACGACGCCTCCCGCGAGGTGCTGGGCAAAGCCCTGGCGCTGCGCCCGGACTCTGCGTTTCTGCAATATGAACTGGGCCTGTGGCTCACCCGCCATGATCAACAGGAATACGCCTTGCTGGCTTTTTCCCGTGCCGTGGAACTGGAACCGGACAATGCCGACTACCGGTACACGTTGGCCGTCACCCTGCATGACCTTGAACAGGTCGAAGCAGCACAAAAACAGCTGGAAACCCTGCTCGACCGCCAGCCTGCCAATCGTCGAGCTCGGGTACTGCTGATTCGCTACTGGAAGGAAACCGGGCAGCTGCAGAATGTACAAGTCTTGCTCGCCGAACTAGAGCGACAGAACCCAGACGATCCCTATTTGCAACAAGGTTTGTAGAACCCGTTTGAACCCCGACAAAACGCTGGTGGTCCAGTGAGTAGTAGCACGCTGAACGCACGGCCATTTCCGGCCAGGCCACTGCCCTGGGAGATTCGTCTTGTCCGGTTCGCTGTCGTTGGACGAACGCACCCTGATCCTCGCACCCGAGCAGGTTGCAGCGACCGTCGCCAAACTGTTGTCTGGCAGCGGTATTGAATGCCTGTGTACAAGCGACAAGCAGCGCTTTGGCCTATGGCTGGCAGAGGGTGTCGCCGTGGTAATCGTCGACTCGCAGGCTTTGACCGATGACCCGCAGTCACCCCTGCACCTGTTCATCGATAGTCAACCCGAATGGTCCGACCTACCGGTATTGCTGCTCAACACCCATGCGACGACCGTTAATGCGTCGATGTTTCAAGGGTTGGGTAATCTTTCGTACCTGAGTTACCCCTTCGACGAACAGCAACTTCTGGGCACGACGAACCAAGCTCTGCGCGCTCGGCGTCGACAGTACATGGCGCGCAACGCGTTGAGCGCGCTGCACCAGCGCCTGGAAAGCCTACAGACTGGCGACCAGGCCCGACACCAGACTCGCAAGATGGAAGCTATCGGCCATTTGGCCGGCGGCGTTGCCCATGACTTCAACAATCTGCTGACCAGCATCGGCGGTAGCTTCGAATTGATCGACAGGCGTCTGCAGCAAGGACGCACCGAAGGGCTCGACAAAGTCCTGCGCATGGGGCAAGACGCCGTAGCCCGCGGGGCGACGCTGACTCACAGGCTGCTGGCCTTTTCTTCCCGTCAATCGCTGCAGAGTCAGGCGGTGGACCTGCATGCCCTGCTCCATCCCGCGCGGTTGCAGGCTATATTGGGCAGCTCGGTGAAACTGTCCTTGCGCGTGTCGGATGAACTCTGGCCAGTCGAGGCAGACGACAAACAGTTACGCGAATCGTTGAACAACCTGCTGCTCAACGCTCGGGAAGCCATGCCCAGCGGGGGGCGGCTGTCTATCGAAGCCAGCAACCAGCACATCGACGCTGCACAGTTCCAGGACGCTGGCTTGAGCAGCGGCGACTACCTGCAACTGACCATCAGCGACACTGGCCAGGGCATGTCGCAAGGCACCCTGGAACATGCCTTCGAACCCTTTTTCAGTACCAAGCCCGTTGGCCAAGGCATAGGCCTGGGCTTGTCGATGGTCTATGGGTTCAGCAAGCAGTCCCACGGCCATGTCACGGTGGACAGCCAGATTGGCCGGGGCACGCGGGTGGATCTCTACCTGCCGCGCTGCGTGGGCATCCCGCCGCAGGCCTTGGAGGCTGCAAGTACGCCGACGGCGGGGAACTGCCGCGAGGTGTTGATCGTCGAGGACGATCGCGAAGTGCGCGAGCTGCTCTGCCAGGCGTTGTGTGATGACGGCTTCCCCTGCCAAAGCGCCTGCAACGCTACGCAGGCGCTGCACCTTCTGCGTTCCCCACAGCCCATCGCCCTGCTTATCAGCGATGTCGGACTGCCAGGCATGAATGGTCGACAGCTCGCCGAGATTGCTCGCACACTACGACCGAACCTGCCTGTCCTGTTCATTACCGGTTACGCGGAAACGGCAATGTCCCGCGAAGGCTTCCTCGCCCCTGGCATGCAACTGATCTGCAAACCCTTCGAGCTGAACCAGTTGAGCCAGCGCGTGGCACAGATGCTCGGGGAAGCATGATCGCAGTCAGGGCTCGAGCATCCGCTGAACCTGGACTGTGAGGCTTTGCAGCGAGAACGGCTTGAGCATGAGTGCGGTGCCTGGCTGGTCGAGAAGGCTGCGTTCGAGAGGCTGCGCGGTATATCCGGTAATGAACAGGATTTTCTGAAGGGGTTTGGCCTGGCGAATCGTCTTGCCCACCTGGCGTCCGCTCATACCACCTGGCAAACCGATATCGGTGATCACCAGGTCGAATACACCACTCTCACGATAGTGCTCCAGCGCCATACCGGAATCACTGGCTTCGATGACGTCAAAGCCATGCTCTACCAACACCTCCTTCATCAATGACCGTAAATTGCCCTCGTCGTCGACCAACAGTATTCGCTCACTCCGGCCCTGCTTCAACGCAGGCACCTCTCCCTCTTCACTGACTACCGGCAGCTCGCCTGGGTGGCGCGGGAACAGGAGTGTGACCTGAGTACCCTTCCCTGGCGTCGACTCGATCCACACATAACCCCCAGACTGGCGAGCAAATCCGTAGATCATCGGCAGACCAAGCCCGGCGCCACGACCTTTGGGCTTGGTGGTGAAGAACGGCTCGAAAGCACGGCTCACCGCGTCTGCCGGCATGCCCTGCCCATCATCCTGGACGTGAATGGCGACATAATCCCCGGCAGGGATGCTTTCATCGTGCTCCACCCCGTTCACAAATCGTTCGTTGGCCGTCCGAATAGTCAAGCAGCCCCTTTCAACCATCGCATCCTGGGCATTGCTACACAGGTTGAGAATCGCAACCTCCAACTGCCCAGGATCGACCTGCACTGGCCAGGGCGCTACGTCCAGTTGCCAGTTCAATGCGAATTCTGGCCCGAGAGCCTGATGGATCAATGGCTCAAGATCTTGCAACAGGCCGTTCACATCGAGTAGTCGCGGTTGCAATGGTTGGCTGCTGGAAAATGCCAGCAGCCGATGGGTCAGCGCCATCGCACGCTGTACCGACTCGCGCGCCACATGCACGTACTCGTCGATGCGCTCCAAGCGTCCCTGGCCCAAGCGACGCTGGAGCAACTCGAGGCTACCGCCAATGCCCGCCAATAGATTGTTCATCTCATGCGCCATGCCGCCCGCCAATTGGCCAACGGTTTCCATTCGCTGGCTATCACGCAGCAGGCTTTGGGCCTCGCGCAAGATCGTGGTGCGCTCCTCGGTAATATCCCGCCCTACTGCAATCAGCGCGTCGCCCTCGGGCCGCGCACTCCAACTCATCCAACGGTAGTACCCATCCTTGTGCCTGAGCCGCGACTCCACCTGATCGATCACCTTGCCCATCAGCAGATCATTGATCGCCAGGCGAACCTCCGCACGATCAGCGGGATGCACAAGATCGACGAGCGCAATCGCGTTCAGTGACTGCTGTTCCCATCCCAGCACCCGATGCCATGCGTCGTTCGCGGCCAGCAGTTCGAGATCGCGGCTGACGATGATCATCGCATCCCGTGACAGGCGCCAGAGAGGATCACTGTTGGGTAGATGACACCCGATCTGCTGCTCGAAGCTCTGCGCCAGTTCACGCCACTGGCGGATTTGCTCCAAGCTGGCAGTGGTATCGATCGCGGTGTGCAAAAAACCGGCAACCGTACCTTCCTCATCGCGCACGGGGGCGTAACCGAACGCGAACCAGGCATGTTCACCGCTCTCACGATAACGCACCTGGATGGGCGACTCGTCGACAAAACTGGCCCTCCCCTCCAGCGCCTGGAAGACCCGTGGGCCCATTCGCTCCCATTCAACATGCCACAGCTGATCAAAACTTTTCCCTACCTGGCGCTGGTCGTCAGCCAGCAACGCCAGGTAGCTCTGGCTGGGAATCAGAGTCAGCTCCTTGCCCCAGGCCAGTGCGCACGGAAAGGGCGACAAAAGCATGATATCCACCGCGATACGTAGCGAGGGAGGCCACTGCGACAATGGGCCCAACGGAGTGCTGCCCCAATCGAAGTGGAGAAGATGTTCAGCGCGCACCTCGACCGAGGGTGACGGCGAAACCAGGTGTATGACTTGTGTGGCGCCCTTTCGCGCCTCATCGGCAGCCACGAACAATGCTCCCGGCAAAGGCACCAAGTGGCATGAGCACGTTGGCTGGCAGGGTTTCCGAATCCATGGCAACTCCTGAAGATCATGAAATACCTGAAGGCTAGCACATCGCTATAGAGAACAGCCCGAGGACGATTGCGCTGATCAGCCTGCACCTGTATCGGCCAGCAGGCTTTTTTCAAGGCACTGGTCAAGGAGCAAGTGATCTAGCGACTCCATCAACCGTAATCAATCGCACAGGCAAGGGGTGGTTTGTCTCCACCCATTCACGACATGACTTACAGCGTCACTCGATACGCAAGAGCAAGCTTCTTCATTCATCAAAACGATAGGGAGAAGTCAATGAGCATTTCCAGGTATCTGAACCACCGCGTGACCAATCTCATGCTCTCCGTATTGATCGGCACAACCCCCGTGATCTCGGGATTGGTGGTCATGGACTACCAAATGCACAGACAACTTGAGAAAAAATCGAAGGTCTCCATCGAAGAAGCCGTGTTCGCTATCGATCGTGTACTCGATAGCCTACATGGCGCGGCACTGCAGGCGCAGCCACTGAGTACCCAGCCATGCAGTGAAGTTCAACAAGAACTCGAGAACCAGGCCAGGCGTAACCCGCGGATTCACTCGTTGGTGTTGACCCGCAACGACATCGGATTTTGCAGTAGCCTGGGCACAAAGCCTTTGTACACGCCTCACTTCGCAAAGGGCGAATACCTGCAACTCAACATGAATTCACCGACCATCCCCAACGGTATTCTCGTGGAGTACCGTCTGGTCGCCAATAACCATTCAGTTATCGCCAGCACCTACGGGCTCGAGCTACGCAACGAACTGCGCGGCTTCAAGGACGGGGTCGTGTTGGAACTAGAGTTTGGCGGCCTTTACATCTCGGCCAACGGTGACAGCCGTAACGAAGTACGCCCCTCGCTGTCGGAGTTCTCGCAGAGCGGCGTATCGGAAAAGTACGGTTACCTCGTCAGAGCGGGTTATCCTGATGGTTTTACGGCGCGCGAGTCACAATATATCAGGACAAATATCATGCCCTCCCTCGTACTCATCGGCCTCTTCACCTCGGTGCTCGTACTTTGGAGCCTCTTGCGTAAACAATACCCTGTCAAAGGGGTGTTGCCGGTCATTGACCGGTAACACCCTGTTCACAAGGCTAGTCGACGTTAAGCACGCCGCGCCGAACCTGGTCGCGCTCAATGGACTCGAACAGAGCCTTGAAATTACCTTCGCCAAAGCCATCATCGCCCTTGCGCTGGATGAACTCGAAGAATACCGGCCCCAGCAGGGTTTCCGAGAAGATCTGCAGCAACAGGCGCTTGTCGCCAGGCGCGGACGCACCATCGAGCAGAATACCCCGAGCCTGTAGCTGATCGACGGGCTCGCCATGCCCCGGCAGACGCTCTTCGAGCATCTCGTAGTAGGTCTGTGGCGGCGGGGTCATGAAACGCGTGCCGATGGCCTTGAGAGCATCCCAGGTCTTGAGCAGGTCGTCGGTCAGAAAGGCCACGTGCTGAATACCTTCTCCATTGAACTGCATCAGGAACTCTTCGATCTGGCCCGAGCCCTTGGACGATTCCTCGTTCAGCGGAATACGGATCATGCCGTCCGGCGCAGTCATGGCGCGCGAGGTCAGCCCGGTGTACTCGCCCTTGATGTCGAAATAGCGGATCTCGCGGAAGTTGAACAACTTCTCGTAAAAGCCTGCCCAATAGCTCATTCGCCCACGGTAGACATTGTGCGTGAGGTGATCGATGATCTTCAGCCCCGCGCCTGCCGGATTGCGGTCGACGCCTTCGATAAAGTTGAAGTCGATGTCATAGATTGAGCTGCCTTCCTCGAAACGATCAATCAGGTACAGCGGCGCACCGCCGATGCCCTTGATCGCTGGCAGCCGCAGCTCCATCGGGCCCGTTTCGATTTCCACCGGCTGAGCCCCCAGCTCCAGTGCGCGGGCATAGGCTTCATGCGCATTGCGCACGCGGAATGCCATACCGCAAACGGACGGACCATGCTCGGCTGCAAAGTAGGAAGCGATGCTCTTGGGCTCGTTGTTCAGGATCAGGTTGATGCCACCCTGGCGATAAAGGTGGACATCCTTGGAGCGGTGAGTGGCCACCTTGGTGAAGCCCAATGCCTGGAATACCGGTTCCAGCACGCCAGGAGTGGGCGAAGCGAACTCGATGAACTCAAAGCCCATCAGGCCCATCGGGTTGTCGAAGATATCAGCCATGTTCGTGTCCTCATCTACAGCAAAAAAAACGGTGTCAAACGCTTGGGATGTCGGACAGACGAGGTGGTGAGCAGGGAATACCCCTCACGCTGCGGGAGAGGAAATCGCCATAGAGAAGCTTGAACCCGTGGTATGCCATATGAACCTGGTCTCGGCTGGGTCGGCTTTCCAGAAGGGAAAGACCTTATTCTTGTATTCGTAAACTGATTCTACAGTGCGTAATTTCCTTTGTCGCGCATTAGTTCGGTACTCCGCCGAAGGTCCGAGCTATCCTTGTGCAACCACCAGTCATACAAGTCTAGACCCGCATGCCTCTTACGGTTAAACGCCCTGCTCGCTGGAGCTGGCGCCGCCTGCTGCCCTGGGCGGTCGGCACACTGCCAATCCTGTGCGGCCTGGCGATCATGCACTGGCAGATCGAACGCGATCTGCGAGACAACAGCCAGGCCACCGTCCAGCAGGTCGTCAACCACGTGGAGCGTATCCTGGATGGTGTCTCCACGGCGGCGCAAGCGCTGTTGCCTCTGGCCGGACGCCCGTGTAGCGAAGTCACACTGGCTTTGCGCGAGCAGGTGACGCGCAATGCGTTCGTACGCTCCACCAACCTGTTCAACCACGACACCCTGTATTGCTCCTCGCTGTTGGGCGATTACGACGAACCGGTCAACCCCCTCGACTACACCGAAGGTCAGCTGTGGCTGATGGATGGCAATTCGATCACGCCCGGCCATCCCCTATTGGTGTATCGCACCGGTCAGGAGGGCCGCGGAGCCATCGCCACGGTCGATGGCGACCATCTGCTCACGGCCCTGCGCTTGATTGCCGATGACGAAACGCTGGGGATTCAGATCGGCAGGCACTGGTTGGGTGCCGACGGCCTCGTGCATACCGGCACCCCTCCGACAGCCGCCAGCGCACACGTCTCCCAATACTCGGCACGCTACCCGTTCAGCGTCCACGGTGGCTATGGTCCGGACAAACCGATGGAAGTGCTGCGCAGCCAGTATCCGGCGCTGTTGGGCCTTCTATTGGTCATTGGCGCGTTGATCGGTCTGGCCTGTCGTTGGCAACTGCGACGTGCCTCGTCGTCAAGGGCCGAGTTGAACCGGGCGCTGGAGGCGAACGAGTTCATCCCATCCTTTCAGCCGGTGGTGCGCAAGGGTGACTACCGCTGGGCCGGCGCCGAGGTACTGATGCGCTGGCAACACCCGCACGAGGGATTGGTGCGCCCCGACCTGTTCATCCCCTACGCCGAGCACAGTGGGCAGATCGTGCCCATGACCCGTGCCCTGATGCTGCTTACCGCCCAAGGCCTGGCGCCCTATTCGGCGCTGATGGAGGACGGCTTCCACATCGGCATCAACATCACCGCCGACCACTGCCGCGACCTGGGACTGCTTGACGATTGCCGCACCTTTCTCCAGCACTTCCCACCTGGCCGGGTGATCCTGACCCTGGAGTTGACCGAACGCAAACTGATCGAAGCGACGCCGATCACCCTGGAGCTGTTCGAAAAGCTTCACCAGATGGGCGTGATGATTGCCCTGGACGACTTCGGCACCGGCCAGTCCAGCCTCAACTACCTGCGGCAGTTCAAGATCGACTACCTGAAGATCGACCAGAGTTTCGTCGCCATGATCGGCAGCGATGCACTGTCACAGCACATCCTCGACACCATCATCGACCTGTCGACCAAGCTGGAGCTGGGCATTGTCGCCGAGGGCGTGGAAACCGACGTTCAGCGTGATTACCTTGCGCGACAACAGGTGGATTTCCAGCAAGGCTACCTGTACGCGCGGCCAATGCCGCTGGAAGAATTCCTTCAGGCGCTCGCTGCACAGCCCGCCAGCTTGCGGTTGCCCCAGGGCGTCCCCCCTGAGATCATGCCCGGCTGATTCGTCCGTTTACTTTCTGCAACCGAGGCTTTCGTGTCAAAAGGCATCATCTCGTCTGTCATGGCATCCTGTCTGTTCGCCGTGATGTACTTCTATACCTCCATGCTCGCGCCGCTCGACGGCGAGGAGATCTTCGGCTGGCGCACCCTGCTGACCCTCCCGTGCCTCACCCTGTTCATGCTGCTCAGCAAGGACTGGAAGCATGTCGGCGAGCTGCTGGCGCGCGTTCGCCAGACCCCTCGCCTGTTACTGGGCATGGTCGGCACGTCATGGCTGCTGGGTATCCAGCTATGGCTGTTCCTGTGGGCGCCGCTGCACGGGCGTAGCCTTGAGGTGTCGATGGGGTATTTCCTGCTGCCGCTGGCCATGGTCCTGACCGGCAGAGTGGCCTATGGCGAGCGCCTGTCACGCTTGCAGAAGCTGGCGGTAGGCTGCGCCGCGCTTGGCGTTGGTCACGAGCTGTACCAGCATGGCAGTTTCGCCTGGGAGACGCTGGTGGTTGTGATCGGCTACCCGATCTATTTCGTGCTGCGCCGACGCTGCCGCACCGACCACCTGGGCGGCTTGTGGTGCGACATGTGCCTGTTGCTGCCATGGGCCTTGTACTTCGTGATCCAAGGCCCGCTGTCGAGTGCCGACCTGGCTGCACATCCAGGCCTGTACGCCCTGATCCCACTGCTGGGAGCGATCAGCGCTTCGGCGCTGATCGTCTACGTGCTCGCCAGTCGCCTGCTGCCGTTCGGTCTGTTCGGCCTGCTCAGCTACGTCGAACCGGTGCTGCTGGTCGGCGTAGCCCTGCTACTGGGCGAGAGCATCGCGCCTGACCAGTGGCTGACCTACCTGCCGATCTGGGCTGCGGTGCTGGTGCTGGTGCTCGAAGGCATCAAGCACCTGCTGCGTCAGCGTCGTCGCTCGGTGTAAGACGCACCTGGCGCACCCGCCTCTCCTCCACCGCCACCACCGTCATGGTCCAGCCGTTCCAGGCCAGTCGATCGCCTACCACCGGCAGGCGATCCAGCAGGCTCATCACCAAGCCCGCCAGGGTCTGGTAATCCTCGGTGGCGCGGGCGACGAAGCCGGTACGCGCCTGAACCTGGCTCAGGTTCAGGGCACCACTGACCACGAAACCGCCCGACTCCTCGACGATCCCCGGCCCTTCCACCTCACTGGCGTCCGGCAATTCGCCGGCGATGGACTCGAGGATGTCGGTCATGGTCAGTACGCCGGTGAAGTCACCAAATTCGTTGACCACGAAGGCAATGTGGGTGGACTGACCACGCATCTGCTCCAGCGCGTTGAGAATGCTGAAACTCTCCAGCAGGTTCAGCGGTGTACGCACCATGCTCTCAAGGTCTGGCTGGTTGCCCGAGAGCAACTCCTTGAGCAACTCCTTCTTGTGCACGAAGCCCAGTGGCTCGTCGATACGACCGTCACGAATCAACGGCAGTCGTGAGTATGGAGAGTTGACCAGGACCTGCGTAATGGCTTCATCCGACAGCGCCAGATCAATGGCATCCACCTCGGCACGCACAGTCATCACGGTGCGTATCGGTCGCTCGGCCAGGTTCAGCACACCGCTGATCATCACCCGCTCGCGGCGGTCGAACAGCACATGCTCTTCCCCCCCTTCGACCAGGTCGGCGATCTCCTCGCCCACTTCATCGGCCTCGATACGTCGCCCCCCCAGCAAGCGCAGTACAGCATGCGCCGTGCGCTCGCGCAGCGGCTTGTGCTGCTGCAGGCTGCGTTTGCGGCGGGCCCGAGCCACCTGGTTGAACAGCTCGATCAGGATCGAGAAACCGATCGCCGCATACAGATAGCCTTTAGGGATATGGAAGCCCAGGCCTTCGGCAGTCAGGCTGAAACCGATCATCATCAGGAAGCCCAGGCACAGCATGATCACGGTCGGGTGAGCGTTGACGAAACGGGTCAGCGGCTTGCTGGCAACGATCATGATACCGATGGAGAAGATCACTGCGATCATCATCACCGAGAGCTGCTCGACCATGCCAACGGCCGTGATCACCGCATCCAGCGAGAACACCGCATCGAGTACGACGATCTGCGCGACGATGGGCCAGAAGGCAGCGTGACGCACAGCGCCGGTGCTCTGGGCCACATGCCCTTCCAGGCGCTCGTGCAACTCCATGGTGGCCTTGAACAACAGGAACACACCACCGAACAGCATGATCAGGTCACGGCCAGAGAAGCTCTTGCCCCAGACCTCGAACAACGGCGCGGTCAGGGTCACCATCCACGAGATGGAGGCCAACAGGCCCAGGCGCATCAGCAATGCCAAGGTCAAACCGATCACCCGGGCACGGTCGCGCTGATGCGGCGGCAACTTGTCGGCGAGGATGGCGATGAAGACCAGGTTGTCGATACCCAGTACCAGCTCGAGGACGATAAGCGTCAACAGGCCTAGCCAGGCCGTGGGGTCAGCTAGCCATTCCATTAGCGGGTACTCTCGGGAGAAACGTCACGAAGACGCGGAAAGGATGGCCAGGACGGCCGAAGACTGGGGGGCTCCGCGAAGGTGCTCATAAATACCTTGATAGAAATTTGGGAAGGTGATCCTACAATCGAAGCAGGTTTTCCTGACAGTGTGAAACTATTACAAAAGCTGTAACAGCTCCAATTGAGCACTTTCATTCAATACCAGGGCCTCAACGGTGAGCCAGGATGCGTGACCTCATTCAACATCAAGGAAGCCCTTCATGAGCCTGTCACTGTCCATGGCCGCCTTCGCCTTGGCGGCCTCGATTTCTCCTGGCCCTGTGAATATAGTCGCCCTCGGCAGTGGTGCACGTCATGGGCTGCGTGCCAGCCTGGGCCATGCTGCAGGCGCCAGCCTGGGGTTCTGCCTACTGCTGGTACTGATCGGCCTGGGGCTGCATGAAGTGCTGCTGCGCTGGCCAGTGATAGGCCGCCTGCTGCATTGGGGTGGGGTGTTGTTCCTGTTGTACATGGCCTGGAAGCTGTCCAGCGACAACGGCCAGCTGAACGCCAGCCATCAGACGCAGGCGCCGTCGTTCTGGCACGGTGCTGTGATGCAATGGCTCAACCCCAAGGCCTGGCTGGCTTCAGTGGCCGGAATCGGCGCCTACACCGGCGGCGATCAGCAACTGCTGTGGCTGTTCACCTGGCTGTATGCACCCATCTGCTTCGTCTCAGTGGCCAGCTGGGCGTGGGCTGGCAGCGTGATCAGTCAGTACCTGGGAAACCCGCGTCACATGCGTCTGTTCAATCGCGGTTTGGCGGTACTGCTGGTCGCCAGCGCGGTGTACCTGGTACTGGGCTAACGCGCTCAACCGCCGCTGCGGTAATGCCCTGGCGTGGCGGCCAGATGCTGCTTGAAGGCCCGCTGCAGATGCGCCTGATCGGCGAAGCCCGCCTCCAGCGCCACCTCGGCGATCCCGCGTCCGCGACGCAATTGCGCCCGGGCGTGCTGTACCCGCTGGTCGACCAGATACCCATGGGGCGTCAAGCCAAAGCGTCGGCGGAACGCGCGAATCAGATACGCCCGCGACAACCCCGCGGCGGCGCAGATATCGTCAAGGCTCAAAGGGTCGAGGCGATGGGCACGAATGAAGGCCGCTGCCGCTTCCAGACGCGGATGTGCCTGCGAATGCGCGCCGGGCGCTGCCTCGAGGTATCCCGGCAGTGCCTTGAAGAACGCCTTCAGCATCGTTTCACGGGCGTCGGTATCGCCATCGAACAGCCCGGCGAAGAGCTGCAACAGACGCGCATAGAGCGCTGGCGACTCGCTGTAGGTTGCCTGGGGCAGGACGAAGCCCTGCGCCTCAAGCCAGGGCAGGTCGACGTACAACATCAGGTACGACCAGACTTCACCCTCGATCGGATTGCACGCATGTACCACACCGGGGTTCATCAACACCGTGGCGCCGGCCGAAAGCTCGCGCCAGGTATCGCCGGACAGGTAGCTGCTGCGCCCGCCCGTCACCACACCCACGGAAAAACCTTCATGCGAATGCGGGCCATAGCAGACCTGGCGCCCATCTCCCACCCGCCGCGCCTCGACGAAGGGCAGCGCTGGATCGCGCCAGAACCGCGACACCTCGATCATCGTCCGCGCCTCACGCCTCACCGCCTTGTACCACGACCAGCAACTGCGCCTGGCATTCACCGACCGAGCGCAGCCGATGCGGTGTCTGCGCGTTGAAATGCAGGGCATCGCCCTGCTCCAGCAACACCCGCTCAGACATGAAATCGACCTCGACCTGGCCCGCATGGACGAACAGAAATTCCTCGCCCTGGTGCTCCTTGAACGTGGGATCACTGAAATCTCGGGGTGGCTGAACAAGAAAGGGTAACAGGCTGCGCTGCCCGATCTGTGACGTCAGCACCGTATAACCCGGGCCTGCACCATCACCTACCAGGGCCTGGCGCTCACCGCTGCGCACCAGGCTGTAGCGCGCCTGGAGAGTGTGATCTTCGGCAAACAATTCTTCGACATTGACGTTCAATGCCCTGGCCAGCTTCAACGCCGCCGCGATCGAAGGGGTGTTCAACCCACGCTCGACCTTCGACAGGTAGCTCTTGGTCATGCCGGATTTCTCAGCCAGCACCTCCAGGGTAATGCCCAGTTTCTTTCTCAGCAGTTTCAAGCGGATAGACATGCGGCGCGGTTTTCCCGTGTGAACGGCCTTGCTAATGACACTTTGTGTCATGTAGATTGTTTTGTGTCATGTGATTGACCGCCCCTCTCCCGATCAAAGCAGCGGGGCGGGCAAGCACTGGCATCATCAGCACGCCACAGAGGATATCCCCATGGCCAACACCCTGACACTCGGCAAAGAGCAACTGGTGCACAAAGCGCTGGCACAGATGCAAGGCTCACTCGCCGATAATACGTGGACTGTACGCGAAAAGCTGGCCCTGACCTGTCGAATTCTCTTCGACCATGGCCATGACTCGGGCCTGGCCGGGCAGATCAGCGCCCGCGGCCCGCAACCCGGCACGTTCTACACCCAGCAACTGGGCCTGGGCTTCGACGAGATCAGTGCCAGCAACCTGCTGCTGGTCAACGAAGACCTGGAGGTGCTCGAAGGCCAAGGCATGCCCAACCCCGCCAACCGCTTTCACAGCTGGGTGTACCGCGCCCGGCCAGATGTGAACTGCATCATCCACACCCATCCCACCCACGTTGCCGCCCTGTCGATGCTGGAGGTGCCGCTGCAGGTCTCGCACATGGACCTCTGCCCGCTGTACGACGATTGCGCGTTCCTCGGCGCCTGGCCTGGCGTACCGGTGGGCAACGAAGAAGGCGAGATCATCAGCCAGGCCCTGGGTGACAAGCGCGCCATCCTGCTTTCGCACCACGGCCAGCTGTCCACCGGCACCAGTATCGAGCAGGCTTGCGTCTATGCCCAATTGATCGAACGTGCTGCGCGCCTGCAGTTGCTGGCGATGTCCGCCGGCAGCATCAAACCCATCGACCCGCAGCTTGGTCGTGAAGCCCACGACTGGATCGACCGCCCCAAGCGCCACGGCGCCTCGTTCAACTACTTCGCCCGGCAGAGCCTGCGCAAACACGCCAACTGCCTTGACTGACCCCTGAATGCCTTGCTTGCGGAGCCACCCATCATGACCACAGAATTCCACGGCATCATCGGCTACACCATCACCCCATTCAGCCAGGACGGCGAACAGCTCGACCTGCCTGCCCTGGGCCAGTCCATCGATCGCCTCATCGACAGCGGCGTACACGCAATCGCCCCACTGGGCAGCACCGGTGAAGGCGCCTACCTGAGCGACGGCGAATGGCATCAAGTCGCTCAATACAGCCTCGAACGCATTGCCAAGCGCGTGCCCAGCATCGTCAGCGTCTCCGACCTGACCACCGCTGGCGCGATCCGCCGCGCCCGCTTCGCCCAGCAGCACGGTGCCGATGCGGTGATGGTGCTGCCGTCGGCCTACTGGAAGCTCAGCCCAAGCGAGATCCTCGAGCACTACCGCAGCATCGGTACCGCCATCGACCTTCCGATCATGCTCTACAACAACCCCGCCACCAGCGGCACCGACATGCCGGTTGAGCTGATCCTGCGTATCGTGAGCGAGGTGGACAACGTGACCATGGTCAAGGAAAGCACCGGCGACATCCAGCGCATGCACAGGCTGCAACTGCTCGGTGAAGGCCAGGTGCCGTTCTACAACGGCTGCAATCCGCTGGCGCTGGAGGCCTTCGTGGCCGGAGCCAAGGGCTGGTGCACCGCTGCGGCCAACCTGATTCCAGGATTGAACCAGCAACTTTACCAAGCCGTGCGCAATGCCGATCTCGAGCAGGCGAAAGCCTTGTTCTATCGTCAGTTGCCGCTGCTTGACTTCATTCTCAAAGGCGGTCTGCCGGCCACCATCAAGGCCGGCCTGGGCATGACCGGGCTGGCAGTGGGCGAGCCGCGGCGGCCAGTGTTCGGGCTGGATGAGCAGGGTCGTGGCGTGCTGAAGGATCTGCTGCACGACTTGCAGGATCGTTGAAAGCCCAAAAGATTGATGGTTGTGCCATGACTCTCGTGGCTGCGGGCTCGGAAGGGCCCGCAACACCCTGAAAAATCTTCGCCAACCCTGAATTTTGCCTCAGCTCGTCCGTTCGATATGCTGCCCCTCCAAAACGGACCATGACGGTTCCGTCCTGCTATCAAGGATGTGTTCGTGCCAGATCCACGCTTGTCCCTTGCATTGCTCGGCCTTGCCACTATCCTGCTGCTCGGTGGCTGCCAGAGCGGGCCCAAGGCCGACGCTGCGCCACCTGTCGACCCCAAGGCTCGCCAGGCCTTCATCGAGCAGACCATGGGCATGCTGCACCACGACATGCTGGCTGCCACCGGCGGCCAGATGGCTGGAGTGCTCAACCTGGAAGTCACCCTGGATCGCGACAGCCGCCCGATCGCCTGCAGTACCCATCGTGCCAAGGCGAGCCTGGCCGTGCAGTTCCCTCAAGACATGACCGCCACCGACCGCAAACTCTTGGCCAGTACCGTCCAGAGCCAGTGCTGGAAAACTGTCTACCCCAAAGTGCCCGCCGGGATGCAGGGTGACAAGGGAGAGGTGCAACTGGTCGCGCCGTTGGTCCTGCTCAGGCCGCCCTATGTGTCGGAGCGTGAGCAGCAACGACGCCAGCAGCATGCCGATAATCAGTTTCTGTGGCGGACGCTGATGCGCGATGAACCAGTCGACAGCGTAGGCCTGGCCCTGATCCGCTACCAGGCAGATGCCGCAGGCCGGGTAACAGGCTGCCTGGTTGAGCTTGCTCCGCACCCGGTGCGCAAGGACGCGTTTCGCATGGACGGAGCCCTCCAGGCCCGGCTCAACCGGCAGTGCCTGAACCTCGACCTGGGGCAGATGCCAGGGTTCGCGCCAGACGCGCATGGCAATTTCGCCGGTAACGGGCTGCTCGAGTACGCGCCCTGGAAAGTCGGCCGTGATTAGGCTGTGTCTGGTCCCGAGGCCTTCAGGTCGGTACCGTCATGCCAATGAAGTTCGCCAGCTCCGCGGTACGCGGAGCGGCGAACAGCTCGCCGGGATCGCCCACCTCATGCACCTTGCCCTGATGCATGAACACTAGCTTGTCGCCCACCTCACGGGCGAAGCGCATCTCGTGGGTGACCATGATCAGGGTCATGCCTTCGCTGGCCAGTTGCCGCACCACACCCAGCACCTCGTTGACCAGCTCCGGATCCAGCGCCGAGGTGATCTCGTCGCACAGCAAGACCTTGGGCGACATCGCCAGCGCGCGGGCGATCGCCACCCGCTGCTGCTGCCCGCCCGAGAGGCGATCCGGGTAGGCGTCGAACTTCTCCGCCAGCCCCACCCTGGCCAGCATGCGCTCGGCCAACTCACGCGCCTGCGCCTTGCCGGTGTTCTTCACCACTTGCGGCGCCAGCATCACGTTCTCGCCCACGGTCAGGTGCGGGAACAGATTGAACTGCTGGAACACCATCCCGACCTTCTGCCGCAAGGCGCGCAAGTCGGCACGGCTGGCGTCGAGGTATTCACCGTCCACCTCGATCACCCCGTCGCTGATCGACTCAAGGCCGTTCAGCGTGCGCAGGAAGGTACTCTTGCCCGAGCCACTGCGGCCGATGATCGCGACCACTTCGCCCTCTTCGATGCTCAGGTCGACGCCCTTGAGAACGTGATTGTCGCCGTAGTACTTGTGCAGCGCGGATACTCTAAGCAGGGGCATGCAGCCTCCTTTCCAGATAACGGGCGCTCAGCGAGAGCGGATAACAGAGGATGAAATAGCCCAGCGCGACCAGGCCATAGACCATGAAGGGTTCGAAGGTGGCGTTGGCGATCATGCCGCCAGTCTTGGTCAGTTCGGTGAAGCCGATGATCGAGGTCACCGCCGTGCCCTTGACCACCTGCACCGAAAAGCCCACGGTCGGCGCGATGGCGATGCGCAGTGCCTGGGGCAGGATGACGTGGCGCAACTGCTCCATACGGCTGAGCGCCAGGCTGCCGGAGGCCTCCCACTGGCCACGTGGAATCGACTCCACGCACCCCCGCCAGATCTCGGCGAGAAACGCACTGGTGAACAAGGTCAGGGAGATCGCCGCCGCCATCCATGCCGAGACGTCGATGCCGAACAGCGCAATGCCAAAGAACACCATGAACAACTGCATCAATAGCGGTGTGCCCTGAAACAGCTCGATGTAGCCACGGGCCAGGCGCCTTGGCAGTGCCCGCTCGGAAATGCGCCCGATCAGTACCAGCAACCCGGCCAGGCCGCCACAGGCGAATGCCACCAGCGACAAGGCCAGTGTCCATTGAAGGCCCGTCAGCAAGTTGCGCAGGATGTCCCAGAAGGTGAAGTCCATTCAGCGTTTCCCCATCAGCAGGCGCTGCCCGATCCAGCTCAGCAACTGGCGCACGAGGATGGCCATCAGCAGGTACAGGACGGTGGTCAGCAGGTAGGTCTCGAACGCACGGAAGTTGCGCGACTGGATGAAGTTGGCGGCGAACGACAGTTCCTCGGTGGCAATCTGCGAGCATACTGCGGAGCCGAGCATGACGATCACGATCTGGCTGGTCAGTGCCGGCCAGACCTTGGCCAGCGCAGGCCGCAGGACCACGTGGCGGAACGCCTCGAACCGGCTCATGGCCAGGGCCGCTGCGGCTTCCAGTTGCCCCCGGGGAATCGCCTGAATGCCGGCGCGAATGATCTCGGTGGAATAGGC
This sequence comes from Pseudomonas sp. NY15374, assembly GCF_048068255.1. Classification (NCBI taxonomy): domain Bacteria; kingdom Pseudomonadati; phylum Pseudomonadota; class Gammaproteobacteria; order Pseudomonadales; family Pseudomonadaceae; genus Pseudomonas; species Pseudomonas sp. NY15374. The sequence goes on along the minus strand of NZ_JBLUPZ010000001.1, from coordinate 777,441 downwards.
CCCCAGGTTGATCACCATCGCCAGCACTGCCGCCTCCCATTCGCTCAGCCGCACGCCCAATGCGGGCAGGCCGAAGAAGATGAAGAACAGCTGCACAATGAACGGCGTGTTGCGGATCAGTTCCACATACAGGCCGAACAGCAGGTCGAACGGGCGCAGGCGCCAGGCCCGCACACCGGCACCGATCACGCCGATGGCAAGGCCGAGCACGGTGCCGATGGCGGTCAGCTGCAGGGTGAACAAGGCCCCCTTGAGCAGCAGGTCACCCTGGGCGAGCACGGGGGCGAAGTCGAATTGATAAGCCATGGCTAGAGGTATCCGCTGCCGCTCAAAGATCGGCAGGGAGAGGTTGCTTGAGCCATTTCTCGGCATTGCGGTTCAGGCTACCGTCGGCCTTCGCCGCGGCCAGGCTGCTATTGACCTTCTCCAGCAGCGCCGCCTCGTTCTTGGCCACCCCTACGTAGACCGGCGAGTCCTTCAGCTTGACCTTCACCACCGGCACCTTGGCCGGGTTCTTCTCGGCGATGGCCGACATCACCACGCTGCCGCTGGCAATCAGCTGGACCTGCCCGGAAAGGTAGGCGGCGATGGTCGAGTTGTTGTCTTCGAAGCGCTTGATCACCGCATCCTTGGGTGCCACGGCGGTCAGGGCCATGTCTTCGATCGAACCGCGGGTGACGCTGATGGTCTTGCCGGCGACCGCGCCGATGTCATCGATCTTCGTTTCGGCCGGACCGAACACGGCCAGGTAGAACGGCGCGTAGGGCTGCGAGAAGTCGATCACGGCCTCACGCTCAGGGTTCTTGCCCAGGCTCGAGATCACCAGGTCGACCTTGCCCGTGGTCAGGAACGGGATGCGGTTGGTGCTGTTGACCGGGGTCAGGGCCAGCTTCACACCGAGCTTGTCGGCCAGCAGTTGCGCGGTATCGATATCCAGGCCACGGGGCTTCATGTCCGGGCCGACCGAACCGAACGGGGGGAAGTCCTGGGGCACGGCCACCTTGAGCACGCCACGGGCACTGATATCGGCCAGCGCGTCGGCCTGAGCCAACGGCAGGGCCAAGGAGGTGCCACAGAACAGGGTTGCCAGGAGCAGGGAGCGGAACGTCATGGGTAGGCCTCGCAGGAACTCGGGTGATGGGACTGACCTGGCCATTGCAGGGGGCATGCCAGTCTGCGCCCCACCCCTTTGCGAAACGCTGCCAGGCCCGTGACTGCAAGGTCTTACTGGTCTGAACAGTTGCAGCGCATGGTCATCCTCTGCACCGCAATGCGCCCCGCTTTCGTGCAGGGCCTTGAGGGGCTGCGCCAGGTTGGCGCAACGCTTGCCAGCACGGTCCGTTCACCGTAAAACGTCAGCGTCATAGCCCTCTGACTGGTCTGAACAGCATGCTCGACACCCTCCCCCGCGCCGTCCCGGAACTGGCACTGCAGGCCATCCGCAAGCTTATCGATGAAGGCGGTTACCAGCCGGGTGATGCCCTGCCCTCGCAACGCGACCTGGCCGAACGGCTTGGTGTCAGCCGCGCCTCACTGCGCGAGGCGCTGTCGTCGCTCAGTGCACTGGGGCTGGTGAGCGTGCAGCCGGGCAAAGGCGTCTTCGTGCTGAGCCCGACACCCAGCGGATTTTCCTGGCCCTATGCCGAACAGGTGTCGGCGGCTGATACCTTCCAACTGCGCTATGCGCTGGAGGGTTTCGCCGCCGGGCAGGCTGCGCTGGCACTGACCGCCGATCACATCGACAGGCTCCAGGCCAACGTCGAGGCCATGCGCCAGGAGCTGCGCAACGGGCGCTTCGAGCAGGCGGCGCGGCTCGATTTCGAGTTCCATCAGTTGCTGCTGCAGGCCTGTGGCAACCAGGCGATGCTGCAGGTGATCACCACCAGCCAGGAAATTTTCCTGGAGAGCCAGAAGCTGCCGTTCATTCGCCCTGAGCGGGCCATGGAGACCTGGCAGGAACATCGCAAGATCCTCAAGGCCCTCGAGCGCAGGTCGCAAGCCGGGGCGCAGCGAGCGATGCAGGAGCATATCCGCAACGCTGCCTCGCGTACCGGGGTGGTATTCGCCGTCTGAGCGAGGACTGCCGTGCGCGACGGATTACCGGTTGAAACAGATATCCCGGTGTCGCCCTCAAGGATGCACCGACCCCCGCCCTCCGCTCTACTGGCCCTGACAATGAGACGACACGGCTCGACCGTGTCCACCCCCGCCAGGCTGCCTATGACAACCGGAGAGCATTCGCATGTCTGTATCCCATGAAGTATCCCCCGCCACCCTGCGTCGGGTGATTGCCGCCTCGGCCATCGGCAACTTCGTCGAGTGGTTCGATTTCGCGGTATACGGTTTTCTCGCCACGCTGATCGCGAGCCAGTTCTTCGCCAGCCAGGACGCCAGTGTCGCCCTGCTCAAGACCTTTGCCGTCTTCGCCGTGGCCTTCGCCCTGCGTCCGCTGGGCGGCATCGTGTTCGGCGCATTGGGCGATCGCCTGGGACGCAAGCGCATCCTGTCGCTTACCATCCTGCTCATGGCGGGCTCCACCACGCTCATCGGGCTGCTGCCGACCTACGCCAGCATCGGCATCGCCGCGCCCGTACTGCTGACCCTGGCGCGCTGCCTGCAAGGTTTTTCCGCCGGTGGCGAATACGCCGGGGCCTGCGCTTACCTGATGGAGCATGCGCCTCGGGAAAAACGTGCGTTCTACGGTAGCTTCGTGCCGGTCTCGACCTTCTCGGCATTCGCCTGCGCGGCGGTCATTGCCTATGCCCTTGAAGCCAGCCTGACGCCGGACGCCATGAACACCTGGGGCTGGCGCGTGCCCTTCCTGATCGCCGCGCCGCTGGGTCTGGTCGGGCTCTACCTGCGCTGGCGCATGGAGGAAACACCGGCCTTCCGCGAAGCCATCGCCGAGGGCCGCGAGCACGAACATTCGCCACTCAAGGAAACGCTGCGCCACCATGGCCGGGCGATCCGCAACCTGGGCGCCTTCATCTCACTGACGGCGTTGTCGTTCTACATGTTCACCACCTACTTCGCCACCTACCTGCAACTGGTCGGCAACCTCAGCCGCGCCCAGTCGCTACTGGTCACCACCGTGGCGCTGCTGTTCGCAGCGGCTGGCTGCCCGCTGGCAGGTGCCTTTTCCGACTGGATCGGACGCCGCCGGACCATTGGCTTCACATGCCTCTGGGTGATGGTCTGCGTGTTCCCGGCTTACTGGCTGGCAAGCTCCGGCTCGATGGCGGGCGCGTTGCTGGGGGTGATCCTGCTGGCGGTAGGCGCTTTGTCGAGCGGGGTGGTCACCGCGGCCTTGTTGTCGGAGAGCTTCCCGACCCGCACCCGCTACACCGCCTCGGCCATCACCTACAACGTCGCCTATACACTTTTCGGCGGCACCGCGCCGCTGGTGGCGACCTGGCTTATCGGCCAGACCGGCAGCAGCCTGGCGCCGGCCTTCTACCTGGTGGTTATCGCCCTGGTGGCGCTGGTTGGCGGGCTGGCGCTACCGGAGACTTCACGCATCTCCCTGCATGAGGAATCGCTGGGGAGCCAGCCAGCCTCGGTCTGACATCACCCGAGCCGGCTGGTAGCCCTCTCAATCTTCCTCCCGCCGGTACGCCCAGCGATAGAGTGCGGGCAACACCAGCAAGGTCAAGGCCGTCGACGACAGGATCCCACCAATCACCACTGTCGCCAGCGGCCGCTGCACCTCGGCGCCCGTGCCGGTGGCCAGCGCCATCGGGATGAACCCCAGCGACGCCACCAGCGCGGTCATCAGTACCGGCCGCAGACGGGTCAACGCGCCCTCCTCGACCGCCACCCGCAGCGATCGCCCCTCTTCTCGCAGGCTGCGAATGAAGGCGATCATCACCAGGCCGTTGAGCACCGCCACCCCCGACAGCGCGATGAACCCGACCCCTGCCGAAATCGACAATGGAATATCCCGCAGCCACAGGGCCAGCACCCCTCCGGTCAGGGCAAAGGGAATGCCTGTGAACACCAGCAAGCCGTCACGCAGGTTGTTGAACATCATCAGCAGCAACGCCATCACCAGCAGCAGTGAAACCGGCACCACCACCCGCAGCCGCTCGGCAGCCGACTGCAACTGCTCGAACTGCCCACCCCAGCGTGTCCAGTACCCAGGCGGAACCTGCACCTGGTCGATCAGGGTCTGCTCGGCCTGTTCGACGAACGAACCCAGGTCACGGCCACGCACGTTGGCACTGACCACCACCACGCGCTTGCCATCCTCGCGGCTGACCTGGTTCGGCCCCAATTGCAGGTTGAGGCTTGCCAACTGCGACAACGGGATAAAGCCGATCTGAGTGGCGCCAGCACTGGCCGGCACCGGTATCAGCAGGTTCGCCAGGCCGTCGACGTCTGTGCGCAGGGCCTCGGACAGGCGCACCACCATGTCGAAGCGCCGGTCACCTTCATACAGCGTCCCCGCCTTGCGCCCGCCGACAGCGATGGCCACCGCATCCTGCACCTGGGCAACGTTCAGACCGTGGCGTGCCGCCTTGTCGCGGTCGATATCGATGGTCAGTACCGGCAGCCCGGTGGTCTGCTCGACCTTCACCTCCGATGCCCCCGGCACCTGCTGCAAGGTGGTGGCAATTTTCGCCGCCGTGGCGTTGAGCACGTCCATGTCGTCGCCGAAGACCTTCACCGCCACATCGCTGCGCACCCCGGAAATCAGCTCGTTGAAGCGCAGCTGGATGGGTTGCGACAGTTCATGGTTGCTGCCCGGCACACTGGCGGCAGCCTGCTGCACCTCGGCAATCAGCGCTTCGCGCGGTTTGCCTGGATCGCGCCACTGCTCACGCGGTTTGAGCATCACGTAGGCATCGGAGATGTTCGGCGGCATCGGGTCCGAGGCGATCTCGGCGGTCCCGGTGCGGGCGAACACCCGCTCGACTTCGGGTACCTGGGCGATGATCGCCCGTTCCAGGCGTTGCTGCATGTCCACCGATTGGCTCAGGCTGGTGCCCGGCACGCGCAGCGATTGCAGAGCGAAGTCGCCCTCGCTGAGGCTGGGAATGAACTCACTGCCCATGCGACTGGCCAATACACCCGACAGCAGTACCAGGCTTGCGGCAGCAGCGAAGGCCAGCTCGCGTCGACGCAGTACCCAGGCGAGCACCGGGGCGTAACGCTGGCGAGCCGTGCGCATCAGCACACCCTCTTCCTCCTTGACCTTGCCTGTGACGAACAGCGCAATCGCCGCCGGCACGAAGGTCACCGAAAGAATCATCGCCCCCAGCAAGGCCATGACCACGGTGAACGCCATGGGGTGGAACATCTTGCCTTCGACACCGGTCAGGGCAAAGATCGGCAGATACACCACCATGATGATCAACTGCCCGTAGATCAGGGGCCGGCGTGCCTCACGGGCAGCCGCGAACACTTCATGGAACCGCTCGGCACGGGTCAGCATGCGCCCGTGCTTGTGCTGGGCATGGGCCAGTCGACGGATGGCGTTCTCGACGATCACCACCGCACCGTCGACGATGATGCCGAAGTCCAGCGCCCCCAGGCTCATCAGGTTGGCGCTGACCTTGTTGGCGAACATACCGGTGAAGGTGAACAGCATCGACAGCGGAATGACCATGGCCGTGATCAACGCTGCACGGATGTTGCCCAGGAACAGGAACAGCACGGCGACCACCAGGATGGCGCCTTCGACCAGGTTCTTCTTCACCGTGGCGATGGCTTTTTCCACCAGGTTGGTACGGTCGTACACCGTGACCGCCACCACGCCCTCGGGCAGGCTGCGGTTGATCTCTGCAAGCTTCGCCGCGACGGCCTGGGACACCGTGCGACTGTTCTCGCCAATCAGCATGAACACCGTGCCCAACACCACCTCGCGACCATTTTCGGTCGCAGCTCCGGAGCGCAGCTCTTCGCCCAGGCCGACCTGGGCCACATGGCTGACACGAATCGGCGCGCCATCGGCACTGGAGATGACGATGTTGGCAATGTCCTCGATCGACGCCACCTGCCCCGGCGCCCGCACCAGCAACTGCTCGCCGTTGCGTTCGATGGCACCCGCGCCGACGTTGGCATTGTTACCCTGCAACGCCGCGATCAGGTCATCGAGCGTGAGCTTGTAGGCCGCCAGGCGCTTGGGATCCGGTGCAATCAGATACTGCTTGGCGTGTCCACCGATGCTGTTGACCTCGGCCACACCCGGCACATTGCGCAGTTGGGGCTTGATGATCCAGTCCTGGATCACCCGCAGGTCGGTGGCGGTATAGGGCGTACCGTCCTCCTTGAGTGCACCGTCCCGAGCCTCGACCGTCCACAGGAAGATCTCCCCCAGGCCCGTCGAGATGGGCCCCATGCCCGCTTCGATGCCCTCGGGCAACTGCTCGCGGGCGACTTGCAGGCGCTCGTTGACCAGTTGCCGGGCGAAGAAGATATCGGTGGCGTCATCGAAGATCACGGTCACCTGCGACAAACCCGAACGCGACAGCGAACGGGTCTGCTTGAGCCCGGGCAGGCCGGCCATGGCCGTTTCGATGGCGTAGGTGATGCGCTGCTCGGTTTCCAGCGGCGAATAGCCTGGTGCAGCGGCATTGATCTGCACCTGCACGTTGGTGATATCGGGCACCGCGTCGATCGGCAGCTTCTGGTAGCTGTGGATGCCCACCGCAGCCATCAGCACCACGGCGAGCATCACCACCAGGCGTTGCTCGATGGCAAATTGAATCAGGCGTTCGAACATGAGGGTTTCCCGGATCAGTGACTGTGCTCGGCCGAGCCCTTGCCCAGCTCGGACTTGAGGACAAAGCTACCTGCCGCCGCTACCTGGGTGCCGCGGGCCAGGCCTTCGGAGATTTCGACGAAGCCGCCATCGCGGCGGCTAGTCTTGACTGGCAACGCCTGGAAGCCATCAGGGGTGCGAGCGAACACCACGCTGCGCTCTTCGAGGGTCTGCAGGGCCATCTGTGGGACCACCACTGCCGCCTCTGCTTGCTCGACGGTCACCGCGATATTGACGAACAACCCGGGGCGCCACGCCCCCTTGGGATTGGTCAGCGTGGCGCGGGCAGTGGCGGCGCGGTTCTGCTCGCCGAGCAGGTTGCCGACATAGTTGATGGTGCCCTCGACTTGCGCATCGAGGTCCGGCGAACTCACGGTCACGGCGCGGCCGCTGGTGACCTTGTCCAGATCGCGCGGGGTCACGGCGAACGTGGCCCAGACTCGGTTCAAATCGGACAAGGTGAAGGCATTGCTGGCCTCACTCACCACTTCGCCGACGGTCAGGTGTTTTTCCACCACCACCGCATCGAACGGTGCACGCAGCTCGTAGCGATTACCCACCCCCGCCGGGGCCACGGCCGCAACCTTCTGCCCGGCATTGGCCAAGGCGATCTCAGCTTCCTGCAAAACCTGGCGAGCCTGCAGGTAATCCTGCTCGGCGCTGATGCGCTCCTGCCATAGCTGCTTTTCACGCTCGAAGGTCAGCCGCGCCAGCTCGACCCGCCGCTGCGCCGCCTGCTGCTCGCTGCGCAGCTCGGAGATCTGTTGGCTGGCGATCACCGCCAGCACCTGGCCACGTTTGACCGGCTGGCCGAGGTCGGCCTGCACCGACTCGACCACACCCGGAACACGCGGCACCACGTGGGCGGTACGGTCCTCATCGAAACGAATCTCGCCAGGAAAACTGATCGCCGTACCCAGGGCACGCGGGCCGGCGGTCACCAACTGGATCCCGGCCGCCTCGATCTGCGCTGCAGAAAGATGCAGCTCGCCCTCTTCATCGTGACCTTCCTCGCCGGACGCAGCAGGCGCGCTGCCGTGGTCGTGGCCGTCATCGCCATGCTCGTCATGGTTTGATTCGCTGGTCTTTGCGGGTGCGAGATTGCCGGTCCAGGCCAGCCCACCGACGCCGATCACGGCGACCAGAGTGGCAAGGATGGCGAACTTGCGGGTGGTGTTCATGGGGGCTCCTGCTGCAAATGAAGAAGGTAGAACGCTCGATTCGCGCCTCAGCGCCCGGCATCCAGCTGGCCATAGATCCGCTCGACCTGTGCCCGGGCATCGCTTGCCGACGCCAGGGCGTCGAGGTACTGCCCGCGGGCCTCGATCAGCGTGCGCTGGGCGTCCAGAACGTCGAGGAAAGCGAACTTGCCGCGCTCGAAGCCACGCGTAGCGGTATCTACCGCCTGGCGTGCCGAGGGCAGGATGGTGCGGTCGTAGGCGTTGACCTCGGCCATGGCCATGGCCCACTGGCTCAGTGCGCTGCGGGTATCGCTGCGCAGGCGCAGTTCCACTGCGTTGCGCAGGTCGCGGGCCTGGTCGGCGCGACGCGAGGCCGCCAGCACGTTGCCCTGGTTTCGGTCGAACAGCGGCAGCGGCATGGACAGCCCGACCACGTTGACCCGTTCACGGTCCTCGCGGCTGTACTGGCTGCCCAGGCTGACCGTGAGGTTGGGGATCCGCTGGGCCTTTTCCGAACCCAGCGCGGCGTCTCCACGCTCGATCTGCGCGGCCGCAAGGCGCCACTCGACGGTCTGCTCGACCTTGCCCAGCAAGACCTCGGCCTGTGGCGCCGGGCCAGGCAACAAGCCGTTGCCATCAAGCTGCGTGAACGCCACATCGGCGCTGCCAATCAAGCGCGACAGCGCCTGCCAGGCCACCGTGCGATCCGCTTCGGCACGGCGCAGTTGCGCCAGAGCCTGGGCCAACTGCACGTCGGCGCGAGTGGCCTCGACCGGCGATGACTGGCCCGCCGCAACCCGCGCCTTTACCACCCGCAGGCCCCGTTCGGTCAAGGCCTTGGACTGCTCGGCCAGCTCCACCGCAGTCTGCGCCCGCAGTGCAGCATGGAAAGCCTGGGTCACATCGGCACGCAGGCCATTGCCCTGGCGCTCGAGCTCCAATCGGGCGATATCCTGCCCGGCCTTGGCCACCTCGACACGCGCGCCACGCTTGCCACCCAACTCGAGCGCCTGGCTGAGCATGACCGTGGTGGTGCTGGTATCGCGGCGAGTGTCTTCACGCTCCCAGGAAAGCTCCGGGTTGGGTATCAGACCCGCCTGGCGCCGTTCGCCTTCGGCAATGCCGAGCGCCTGGCGCACGGCAGCCAGGTCCGGATTATCGGCAAACGCCGCATCGAGCGCCTGGTTCAGGGTCAGGCCCTGTCCTGCCTGGGCGACAGCACTGGCCGACAGCAGGCAAATCAGGGCGAGGAAGCGGGAGGGTTTGAACGGCACGGTCTGGGGTCCTCGACGGCTGGCGATTGCTGGCGAGGGACTCTAGGACGCGGCGGTTATCGTGGCGGTGGCGTGAAGATTACGATTCTGTAATCCAGCCGGAACGGTGGGCGATTATCGCCCCCGATTTTCATACCGAGCGGCGCCAGCTGATTTACAAAACTAACCGGATAGTACAAAACTTGTTGCAACCAACAATAAAAGCGATGCTGCGCCATGCCATGCCCAATCCTCGTACTCAACGGCCCCAACCTCAACCTGCTGGGCACCCGCGAACCTGATCACTACGGCCGGGAAACCCTCGCCGACCTTGCCAATCTGTGCGCTGCCAGCGCCCGTGAGCTGGGCCTGGAAACCGAGTTTCGCCAGACCAACCACGAAGGTGAACTGATCGACTGGATACATGGCGCCCGTGGCCGCTGCGCCGGCATCCTGATCAATCCCGGCGCCTGGACCCACACCTCGGTTGCCATCCGTGACGCGCTGGTCGCCTGTGAACTGCCGGTGATCGAGGTGCACCTGTCCAACGTCTACAAGCGCGAGCCGTTCCGGCATCTCTCGTTCGTATCGGCGGTGGCCGTGGGGGTGATCTGCGGGTTGGGCAGCCAGGGCTACCGCGCAGCGCTTGCCCACTTCCAGCAACTGCTGCAGGAGGTCGCAGCATGACCCCGCACAGCATCCTCGCCGGCCTGATCGGGCGCGGCATCCAGGCCTCGCGCACACCTGCGCTGCACGAGCACGAAGGCGACGCCCAGGCCTTGCGCTACCTGTACCGGCTGATCGATGCCGACCAGCTGGGTGTGGACGACAGCGCCCTGCCCCGCTTGCTCGACGCGGCGCAGCACACTGGTTTTACCGGGTTGAACATCACCTTCCCGTTCAAGCAGGCGATCCTGCCGCTGCTCGATGAGCTATCGGACGAGGCGCGCGGCATCGGCGCCGTGAACACCGTGGTGTTCAAGGACGGCAGGCGCATCGGCCACAACACCGACTGCCTGGGTTTCGCCGAAGGCCTGCGCCGAGGCCTGCCCGGCGTTGCTCGGCGCCAGGTCGTGCAAATGGGCGCTGGCGGCGCGGGGGCTGCGGTGGCTCATGCGTTGCTGGCCGAGGAAGTCGAGAGCCTGGTGCTGTTCGAAGTAGACCGCGCACGCGGGCAAGCGCTGGTGGACAACCTCAGCGCACGCTTCGGGGCCGGCCGCGCGCAGTTGGGCGAAAACCTGGCCCACACCTTGGCGACCGCCGACGGGCTGGTCAATACCACGCCGGTGGGCATGGCCAAGCTGCCGGGTACGCCGTTGCCGGTCGAACTGCTGCACAGCCGCTTGTGGGTGGCCGAGATCATCTACTTCCCACTCGAAACCGAGCTGTTGCGCCACGCCCGGGCGCTGGGCTGCCAGACACTCGACGGCGGCACCATGGCTGTGTTCCAGGCAGTCAAGGCATTCGAGCTGTTCAGCGGTCGCAAGGCCGACCCGATACGGATGCAGGCGCACTTTGCCAGTTTGCGCTGAGTGGCCCGCTGCAGCGGCGCTGGCCGGCGCCTACGTCGACGGCTCGGCCAGCAGGTCGCGGATCACCTGTTCCTGGCCAGCGTAGTCCCCTTCACCGAAATGCACATGGCGCACTTGCCCCTTGCGATCGACGAAGTAATGCGCCGGCCAGAACTGGTTGCCCCAGGCATTCCAGATCCGGTAATCGTTGTCGACCGCCACCGGATAGCCGATGTCGAGCGAGCGTACCTTCTGCCTGAGATTGCCCACATCATGCTCGTAGTCGTACTCCGGCGTATGCACGCCCACCACCACCAACCCCTGGTCGGCATAGCGCTTGGCCCACTGGTTGACGTACGGCATGCTGCGCTTGCAGTTGATGCAGTCCCAGGTCCAGAAGTCCACCAGCACGACCTTGCCCTTGAGCGCAGGCGCATCCAACGGCGGCGAGTTGATCCACGCCTGGGCACCTGCCAGCGAAGGCATCGGCCCCAGGTCGTCGCGCGCCAGCAGGTGCCCGGCCAGGCCCAGGCCTGCGAGCGCCAGGACCACACCGCCGACCTTGAGCCAGCGGCGTCGCCAGGGGCTGCCTGGCTCAGCCTGGCTGCGATCAGTTGTCATGGCAACCACCGGTGGCATAGGTACGGTACTCGACGCTCTGTGCCTGACCCTGCGAGTCCAGGTAATCCATGCGGGTATTGACCACGCCACAGGCGTTGCTGCGATCGTTCTTCACCGACAGTACGCGCTTGACGTCCAGGTGATCACCGTAGCGGTACTGCATGGCCTGGCTGTCGGGCATCGGTTGGGTGCTGGCCTGGGCGGCGATGGCGCCGAAGCTGAGTACGGCGAACAGGCTGGCACTGGCAAGGGTCTTGAAGTTCATGGTGTATCTCCTGCGGGGCTTTAGGTGGAGAGCAGTTCACTCCCCGGTCGAGAGCCATTTGAAGCCCGCCAGGTATCGCCTGTGTGTCGAGAAACGCGCGTGCTGCTTCGTTCTGTATCTGTGTCGCAGACAGATACACTGCAATACAAACACCCGCAGGCAAGCGAGCCGAGCCTCGTTACACTGTGCCCACCGCACTCATTACAGGACCACCATGATGGAACACGTCGATCACATCCTGATCGTCGACGACGACCGCGAAATTCGCGAGCTGGTCGGCAACTACCTGAAGAAGAACGGTCTGCGCACGAGCATCGTCGCTGACGGTCGGCAGATGCGCAGCTTTCTCGAGGGCAACTCCGTCGACCTGGTCGTGCTCGACATCATGATGCCCGGCGACGACGGCCTGTTGCTGTGCCGCGAATTGCGCGCTGGCAAGCACCGCAACACGCCAGTCTTGATGCTCACTGCACGCAACGACGAAACCGACCGCATCATCGGCCTGGAAATGGGCGCCGACGACTATCTGACCAAACCGTTCTCCGCCCGCGAGCTGCTGGCGCGGATCAATGCAGTGCTGCGCCGCACGCGCATGCTGCCGCCCAACCTCACCATCAGCGAAAGCAGCCGGCTGATCGCTTTCGGCCAATGGCGCCTGGACACCACCGCCCGTCACCTGCTCGACGACGAAGGCACCCTCGTGGCCTTGAGCGGCGCCGAGTATCGCCTTTTGCGGGTATTCCTCGACCATCCGCAGCGGGTGCTCAGCCGCGAGCAACTGCTCAACCTCACCCAGGGCCGCGAAGCCGACATCTTCGACCGTTCCATCGACTTGCTGGTCAGCCGGTTGCGCCAGCGCCTGGGCGACGACGCGCGCGAACCGACCTGCATCAAGACCGTGCGCAGCGAGGGCTATGTGTTCTCGCTGCCGGTCTCGCTGATCGAGTCGCCGACATGAAGTGGCCGGGCACCCTCGCTTCGCGCCTGGCACTGATCTTCCTGACGGGGCTGGTGCTGGCCTACGGCTCCTCGTTCGGCCTTCAGTTCTACGAGCGCTATGTCAGCAGCCGCTCGATGATGCTGAGCAACCTGGAAATGGACGTCGCCACCTCGGTGGCCATCCTCGATCGCCTGCCCGCCGCCGAACGTGCTGGGTGGCTTGCGCGCCTGGAGCGTCACAACTACCGCTACCGCCTCGACCAAGGCCTTGTCGGCCAGAGCATGCCCAGCGCCGACCCGCCCATGGCAGCAGAGTCGATCGTCAAGGCGATCGGCAAGGACTATCACCTGACCTTCCAGGATATCCCTGGGCCGAACCCGCACTTCCAGGCGCACCTCAAGTTCGCCGACGGCGCGCCACTGACCATCGACGTCACCCCGGCGCCGGTGCCACTGGCCACCTGGCTACCGGTGGTGCTGTTGTTCCAGCTGGCGATCCTGCTGCTGTGCACCTGGCTTGCGGTACGCCTGGCGATCGGCCCGCTGACGCGCCTGGCCCAGGCCGTCGACCACCTCGACCCCGACAAGCCGGGGCCACAGCTGGATGAGAGCGGCCCGCGCGAGGTGAAGTACGCGGCCGTCGCCTTCAACGCCCTGCAGGCACGCATCGCCGCTTATCTCAAGGAGCGCATGCAATTGTTGGCCGCCATCTCCCATGACCTGCAGACACCGATCACACGTATGAAGCTGCGCGTGGAAGTGATGGACGACGGGCTGGAGAAGGACAAACTGTGGAGCGACCTGAGCGCCATGGAGCATCTGGTGCGCGAGGGGGTAGCCTACGCCCGCAGCATGGACAGCAGCACCGAACAGCCATGCAAGGTCAATCTCGACGCGTTTCTCGACAGCCTGGTATTCGATTACCAGGACAGCGGTGCGCAGGTCGTACGCTGCGGCGACACCGACACGGTGCTGCACACCCGTCCCCATGCCCTGCGCCGAGTCCTGGTCAACCTGCTGGACAACGCCTTGAAGTTCGCCGGCTCTGCGCGCCTGGAAGTCAGCCACCGGAGTACCGGCGACACCCTGATCCGGGTGCTCGACGAAGGTCCGGGGATTCCCGAGCAGGAGTTGGGCGAGGTGCTCAAACCCTTCTATCGGGTCGAAGGTTCACGCAATCGCAGTACCGGTGGGACCGGGCTAGGGCTGGCAATTGCCCATCAACTGACCCAGGCCATGGGTGGGCGACTGAGCCTGAGCAATCGTGAAAGCGGTGGGCTGTGCGCCCAGATAGAACTGCCGCCCTCGCACCTGTAGGAATAACCCTGCCTATAGGAGGGGTCTGCCCTCCTACCCTCGGGTCTTGTACGGTTCTGTAGCACACCCGCCTAACGGTACACGCCGATACACAATCCGCGCCTCGCCGACACACTGCAGATACCCCTTCCCAACACACTCCCAGCCACAACAACGCGACGGCATTCGCCGTCGACGACCTGGGAGCTGCTCATGAAAAACCTCGCGATACCCTCCGGCTGGAAGCTGTTCGCTGCCCTTGCCGCCCTGACCCTGCTGATGACCGGGCTGGCTCTGTGGATGCACCCCGTCGGCTCTGCCGATGCCCTGCGCACCGCCATCCGCGCCACCGCGCGAAGCTCCTTCGCGCTGTTCCTGCTGACGTTTCTGGCCTCCTCGCTGGTGACCCTGTTGCCTGGCGCCTTCAGCCGCCAGGTGCTGCGTGAGCGACGTTTCCTCGGGTTGGCCTTCGCCTTCTCCCACACGGTTCATGGCGTGCTGATCTACCTCTATGCGCAACGCTTCCCGGAGCTGTTCTGGGCCGGCCGCACCGCAGTGGCCAACATTCCCGGCAGTGTCGGCTACCTGTTCATCCTGCTGCTGACCCTGACCTCGTTCAAAGGCGCCATGCGCCTGCTAGGCGGTCGCCTGTGGCGAGGCCTGCACAGCACCGGCACCTGGGTGCTGGCCGGGGTCTTCTGCCTGTCGTTCTACAAGCGCATCCCGATGGGCGGCTGGTACCCGCTGGCATTCGCCCTGATGTTCGCCGCCATCGTCCTCAAGCTCACCGCAAAGCGCGCTCAACACCTGCGCCGCGCCAAACCCGCCCTTTCCTGCTGAAGCGAGACCTGCACCATGACAACACTGATCAATCGCACCCTTGCACGTATCGACAACACCGGCAACTGGAGCGCGGACCTGCCCCTGCGGCTGTTCCTGGCCTGGGAGTTCTTCGAGTCGGGCCTTGAAAAGTTCAATGGCAACAACTGGTTCGTCGACTTGCAGGCCAACTTCCCCTTCCCGTTCAACATGCTGCCCGCTGAGTTCAACTGGCAAGTGTCGATGTGGGCCGAACTGATCTGTCCATTGCTCCTGCTGCTGGGCTTCGGTACACGCCTGGCCTCGGCGGTGTTGGCCGTCGTGACGGTCGTCGCGATCGCCTCCGTGCACTGGCCGGCACATTGGTCCTCGCTGGCTGAGCTGGCCCAGGGCTATACCATTACCGACCGCGGCTTCGGCAACTTCAAGCTTCCGCTGATCTACCTGGTGGCGTTGCTGCCCCTGATGCTCAAGGGATCGGGTCGTCTGAGCCTGGATTATTGGCTGACTCGCCGCTGGCAGCACGGCTGACCAAGGGTCTGCAGAACACAAAGCCCACGCCTGTTACCAGGTGTGGGCTTTGTGTTGTTCGCGAAGTGGAAACACCCGTGGATGGGCCCGCACGATTGATACGGGCACCGGTTGAGGCGCCCCGTCAGGGCGCCCGGGTTCCAATGATCACACCCTGGGCGCGCAACCTTTCGAGCATTGCTCTCCCGCCCTCGAGCGACGCCTCGCCCCCCAGCGCCAGCAAACGCTCACGCCCACTGCCCGAGGCGTTCAACAGCTGCCACGCCAGTGGCGCCAGGCGGGAAAAGTGCACCTTGAATCCTGCATCGCGGTGTACCAGCAGCAGGGACGGCATCTCTGGCGCCTGTTCAGGCTGGTAGCCTGGGCCGATTTGCTCCACCGGCCATTGGTAAGCCAGCACCTGGGCCACACAGGACAGCAGCGGCTCCCCGTCGAGCAGGTCGCCGTCTGGATCGTGTGCCGGGTCCTGCGCATCAGTGAGGCTCAGGTACGCCTCGATCCACTCGTAATGCGCCAGTTCCAGTTGCCAGGGGGTATCCAGCTCGACACCTTGCAGATAGTCGATGAAGCACTCGGCAATCTCGGTGAACAACGGGGTCTGGCTGCGATAGTTGGCGTAGAAGTCGCGCACCCGGGCATGCCAGACCTGATCGCCCAAGGTCCTGCGCATCACCGGGAAACTGCCGGCCAGCAAGCCCTCGATGGCACCGTAGAACAGCTCGCGGTAGACCTTCAACCGCCGCGCCTCGATACCGGGTGGCGCCGGATGGCGCTGCGGGTCGCGCAGGTGACGGGCCAGGGTGAATTGTTGCTCGCGCAGCTCAGTCATGGCGCAACCCTCCGGCAGCCTGCTGCAGCGCCCGGATGCGTGCCGTCTCGGCCAGCAGCTCGGCCATGGGCGGGTAGTTGAAATCGCGCTCCAGCACTGTCGGCTGATTGCCGAAACGCTGGCAAGCGATCGAGAACAGCGTCCAAACGTCTTCCTTCACCGCAGCGCCGTGGGTATCGACCTTCAAGTCCGGCGCCTCGTCGTAGTGCCCCGCCACATGCATGCCAACCACCCGTTCGCGCGGCAGCCCTTCGAGAAAGGCCAATGCGTCGTATCGATGGTTGCAGGCATTGACGAAGACGTTGTTGACGTCCAGCAGCAGGTCACAGTCGGCTTCCTCGAGCACCGCGCGGATGAACGACAACTCGCTCATCGCCTGGTAAGGCGCGGCGTAGTAGCTGATGTTTTCCACCGCGATACGCCGGCCCAGACAATCCTGGGCCTGGCGGATACGCGCAGAGACATGGCGGACAGCTTCGTCGGTGAAAGGAATAGGCATCAGGTCGTAGAGATGGCCATCATCGCTGCAATAACTCAGGTGTTCGCTGTACAGCTTCACCTGGTATCGGTCCATGAAACGGCGGGTGCTATCGAGCAGCTTCAGGTCCAGCGCCTCGGGGCCGCCCAGCGACAGTGACAGGCCATGGCAAGCGATTGCGAAACGTTCGGCGAGCTGCGCCAGGCCATGGCCAAAGGCGCCGCCGACATTGATCCAGTTCTCCGGGGCGCATTCGAGAAAGTCCACGGTGCCTGGCTCCAGTTTCAGCAGTTCGGCAAGCAGGCCGCGGCGCAAACCAAGGCCGGTGAGCAAGGGTTGGGAATGCATGAGAGAAGTCTCCGCAGGGGCCGGAAACGACTGCGGGGCAAGCCGCCTTCCGTTGAACGATGGAAGATGGCTTGCCCCGCGCGCTAACCGGCGAGAGGTCAGATTTGTCGAATGAAACGGCAGAACGGCGGGAGAAGATTGCAGATAGCGGTCATGGCAAGGCTCCACATCGGTCGAAAGGTCAGCTCATTTCGCCGCAATGGTGTGTCCTTGGTGTATCGGGCAATGGCGGAATTTGTATGGCAATCGGTCACCGGGGCCCGGTGATACAGTGCGATACAAAAACGCCGGTCTACAAAGACCGGCGCGGGGGTTTCAGTCGTCCAGTGGCTTGGGCGGTGCTGCCGGCTTGGCTGGTTTGGCGGCCTTGCCAGTTTCTTTCGCTTTGGGCTCTGCGGCCGGGGTGGCCGCTACCGGCTCGGGTGTCGCGATGGCTTTCTCAGCGGCGGGCAATTCGTCAACCGCCTTGAAAATCGCCTGCGGGTCGATCTTCTCACCGCTTTCATCATCCTTGAGCATGTGCCGCTCGCCATCCTTGCCGATCAGGATCACCTTGGTGCCTTTGCTCGCGCCAAGCTTGAGCTCGCGGATCAGGGCCATGGTGGTCTGCTGCTCGAGGTTCTTGTCTTCGCGTTTGCCCATCATCTGGGCAACGCTGAACAGCACCAGGTTGCGCTCCTTGAACCCGGCCTGGGTAGCTGGATCCTTCATGGCCTCTTCCAGCCCGCGCAAGGTCGGGTCGGCGCTGCTGGGGGCGATCACGACCAGTGGCCGTGCCTTGCCCAGCTCCTTGGCCAGGGGCGCATCGCTGTCGGCCGCCAATAGCGGGGCGGCGACGGCAAGCAGGGTGGCGAGGGTCAGTGACCGGACGAGCATGTGTATCTCCTTGTTCTCTCGATATATCAATGACTACAGATCATAGAGAAAGATCCGAAACGGAGCCTAAACCACCTGCGGTGGACCATGCGCTGTGCAAAGGTAACTTCCGGTGTCCAGGCCTTCGCTCAGGAGGTACGGAAATGGCCGGCACCCACTGCAGAGCATAGCCCAACAATGAACGCCGGCCCCCTTCGCCGCTCAGCCCATGCCGCTGCCACGGCTTGGTCCAGGCTGCGGCTCGGAAGCACCCGGTTCCAGCTGGGATGGGTTCTGCGCCAGTGCGGCTCGGGTCAGTTCTATGATCCGTGCCTGCACCGCCGCATCGTGCTCGGTCGACAGCAGGTCCATCGTCTGGCGAAAGGTCTGTGAATCCATGCCTGTGCCAAGCGCGCGCATGCGCTCGGCGAATTCGCTATCGACCAAGCGCATCTCAAGGCTGGCAAGCTGCTCGCGCAGTTGCCGGTCGATATCGGCCTGCCGCTGCTGATGCTCCTCCAGGGCGTCCCCCCTCAGGCCGTCGGCTTGAAGGCTCAGTTGGCCGGACTGCGCCTCCAGCCGCTGCACCTCGTCACGCAGGGCTTGCAAGGTGTCGTCATAGGATCGGGCGCCTGATGAATCATTGCCAGCCATCTCCTGAACCACCTCGATACGCTCGAAGAACGGCTTCTTGATGGCGTCGAACTCCGCTTGATGGCTGTTCTTGAGATGCTCGGTCCAGAATTCACGCATGAACAACGACTCGACCATGGCCTGCTCGGTTTCCCCCTCGCGCAGCCGCTGGCGGGCGGCTGCCAGACGCTCGGGAGTCAAGCCGGCAGTCTGCTGATAGGCGATGTCTGCCGGTTGTGCAGGCAGATCGAAGTCATCGCGCAGCATGACACGGTAGGCCAGTTCCACCTCGACTTCATCGGGATCGCGCCCCGCGACCACACGAGCGGCAATGTCATCGACGGCAATCCGTTCGATTTCATCCAGGCGCCACAGCTGCCGCCCCAGGCGAACCAATGCCGCATCCTGGGCACCCGCCTTGGCGTCGACCAGCGCCTTCCAGACCAGCATGCGCACTTCCAGTCGGCTGAAGTTACCGATGACACTGTCCTGGCAGGTCCTGGGCAACATCGCCTGGGTGAACAGTTCCTCGCGCAACTCGGCATGCTCGCGCATCGCAAGCATCATGCTGGTCACTCGCCGCCCGAGATCGGCGCCATGGTTGCGAAAATCCAGTGTCTCCAGCAGGCGGCGCAACAAGGCCATGAAGTCGGCGCTGCCTGGCGCCTCGGCCAGCCCATTCCAGTACTCGTCGAACTGTGCGGTGGCGCCTGCTTCGATCACGTGTTGCCAGGCACTGCGGGCACTGTCGAGCGCAGCAGCACCCTCCTCCGCTTGATCACTGACATTTTCGGCTTCCAGCTCCTCTTCAATTATCAGTTGATGACGAATCATGAAGCTGCGCAGTCGCTGGGTCGACGTGGCGCTCAGCGGGTTCTCGCTCAACAGCACCGCGCGGGCGTACCACCTCGGGGCACTGAAGAAGTGATCGGGAAGTTCGACAATTGCGTTGTGACGCAGGTCAGCGACCACCAAAGAGCCTCGACTCAGCAAGCCCTCGGGCAACTCGCTGATTCCGGTGTGTGCCAGTTGCAGGGAGTTCAGGTGCGGCATGCCCGCCACGGAAAAACTGCGCCCCAATGGGTTGTACGACAAATCCAGCAGCCTCAGGTGCGTCAGTTGCAGCAGCGTGGTCGCCTGGCGATCGTCCAGCATGATCTGATTGCCGGTCAGGTCCAGCTCACGCAGTCGCGACAGGTGACGTAACCGGGGCGGCAGGCGGGTAAGCCTGTTGTTGGGTAACTCAAGGACTTCCAGGCGACTGAACGCCCGCATGAATGTGCTGGAAATCTCGGTCAGGCCAATGCCGCGCAACGACAACGACACCACTTGATCGAAGCGAACCTGTTGCGAAAGCTCCGGGAGCGACTGCAGCGACACGGTCCACAGGTTCAAGCGTTGACCGATCACGCGCCCGTTCTGGTCGTACACCCTGGGCAGCGTGCGCCGCCAGGCCGCAAGCAAGGCGTCACGCATGTAGACCCTCTCGCCACGGGCACTCAGGCTCATGGGCTGATTGGTCCACAATTGCAGGTCTGTCTCCAGCACGGCCAACTCATCCTCAAGCCGACTCAGCTCGGTGTGAATGTTCCCGCCGCTGTTGCCAAGCGTCACCAGCCAGGCCCGTGCATCGTTGTCGCTCAGGTTCGGGTAGAGGTTACGCACCCTGGCGAACAACGGCCGGCCTCGCCCCCGTCCTCCTCCGCGACCGCTCAACGGGTAACCGACCCGGCCATCCGCCAGACGTTGCGGCGCGCGGAACCAGCCTGCGGAGGCCCGCCTGCCGAGCATCGTCTGGACGTCCGCCCGACGGGCCGCGGTCGCGCGCGCCAGGGTCACACGCAGGTTGTGGGCCAGGGGCTCGCCCAATCCCAGGGCCTCCCGCTGAGGGCCATCCATCGCACTGCTCAGGACCTCGAACAACTCCCCTTCCCCGAGCACCGCCTCGGTTGCCCCGTCGAGCAATAGGAAGTCCCCATCGGTGTGAACCAGTGTCAGTGTGCGAACGGCCTGTGTGCGGTCTATCGACAGCAGCACCGGGCCGTTCGCAGAGCCCTCGCACAAGCGCCAGGCCACGTTGTGCGAAGCACCCGGCAGGGTGTCGAGCACCTGCAGCGCAACACGGGCAAGGTCGGCGTTCTGGCTAGCGTCCAGGTACAACCCTTCGAACACTCGGGCCACTCTGATACGCCACACCGCAGCGCCCGCCTTTGAAGCAAGGTCCATCGCAACCCGGCCGTCATCCAGCAAGCGCTGGCGATCCACAACACTGGCTTCGCGCATCAGTTGCGCAGCCGCTCGACCGTGCAATGAAGCGAACTGCCGACACAGACGCTGGACGCCTGCGTTCCCCGGTGGCTGCTCCAACGCATACAGCTGCTCGAACAGACGCCTTCGTTCGGACCAGATCAACTCCGCCAATGCCTGGTCCGAAGCACCAGCGGCGCCGGGCAGTAAGCGCGCCTGATCAAGCACGGCCTCTTCGGTGGGCATGACCCCGCCGCGCAATTGCCTGACCACTCGACGGATGCGCAGGTCCAGCCGATACCGAACGACACTGTCCTGCCATTCGCCATGGGCCACGCGCCCCTCGACATGTACCGCTCGCAGATGCTGGGCCTGTATGTCGTGGGCGAGCAGGATCTCATCGATCTGGTCGTCATCCAGCTCGGCAAAGTCATGGCCCAGGCGCCGGAAAGAGCGCCGAGGGTCATCCCACTCCAGCGGTTGCTCCCACCACAGCCGCCAGCTACCCGCGCCATTGTGTCTGAGCACCGGCGCATGCTTGTCGTCACCCTGCAGGCGCCAGCGCTGATCGCTGCCCTGCGCAACGCGATAGTGCTGGCCATCCATTTCAACCCAGCAGCCTTCACCTGCCCGGTATACACCCAGGTCGTCACGCACGGCCCCCGCAGGCGGCGCACTGCGAAAGGGTGTGAGGTCTTCTTTCCACAGCCGCGTGCTGCCGTCCTCCAGCCGCACCGGCAATAGGCTATCGACGAGTGCCGAACGGCTCCAGGCCGCTCGCGCCAACTGCGCACCTGCCGCCGTAACCGCAATCATGGCGACATCGCCGGCGACGTTGAGCAGGTGATCGAGTGCCTCGCTGCTGTCACCCTCGTGCCAGGCCTCGACACCGTGGTAGACCTCACCCAGCAGTTGCCATGCGCTCACTGCGAGCAACACCGCGCCCAGGGCCGGCACGAAAAGCCCCGCTATGCTGAGCAAAGCCCAGCCCTCTGCGGACAAGCGCTGATCGTGCTCACGCCGGACCTGTTCATCCACAGCAGCCGAGGGCACGGCAATCATCGCCGCATCGGCCTTGACCTGCGCGATGCGCGCACGACCCAGCGCAATGAACAGCGAGCCCTCCAAGGTACTGGCGGTGGCCTGGTCGCTGATCTCCCAAGGATGCATGTGCTCTTCCAACGCAATGTTCGCCAGGTCCGACACGCCCTGGTAGCCCGAAGCCACAGCAGAAAAGAACGACTGCGCATCGCGGCGCAACACGAAGCGGCTGAAGAAACGCTGATACCCGGGCAGCCGCAAGCGCTTGCCCAGGTCATTGGCAAAGTAGCGCAGGTTGGGGAACGCGCTCCATGGAGTCGCGGGATCGCCCGGAATATGGACCAGCACCCGGTGGCTGGAGCTGTACAGGGGGCTGAAGGTCTCATCGCGCACATCCAGCACCACGATCTGCTCCAGGGTGCACGCCAACAGGCTCAGGCGCTTGCACTGCACCGGTCGTCCTTCGAAGGTCAACGGGGCTTTCTGCGCGCAGAGATTCTTCACCAGCACATATTCGTTCTCGCTCAGGACGCCCTTCAGCCGAGCGACACAGGCATCGGCCAGCATGCCGTAGCGATGGGCACGGCCAAACACCGAGTCGGCGCCAGCCTCCGAGTCGCTGTACTGCTCCAGCACCGTGTGCAAATGGCGCTGGTACTGACCGCCCAGGTCCAGTGACCGGCACAGCACAGCGAAATGACGCGCGCTAGGCAGACGTGCAGAGCTATTGCCAGGATCGCCTAGCCGGTTACCGGGTAACTGCCCGCCGTCCTCGGTTTCCTCCTCGCGGAAGTTGCCCAGCGCGGCCTCGAGCAGGGGTATTTGCGTGTACACCGGCACCGTCACCGGATAGCCGATGGGTATCGAGGTCAGCACCGGCTCACGGTGTCCACGCCGAAACTGCAACGTGCGGACATCGAAAGGCTCGTCGACATGGGGCTTGAGGGCCTCGGTCAGACGAGCCTGGGCAAAGCTGTCCAGGGGTTCCAACTGCCCCATGATGGCTTGAGCCCGCGTCTGGAAGTACACGCTGAGCTGCATCGCTTCGTGCAACTGCTTGACCTGTTCCGGGGAGGCCTGACGCAGCCAGTCCGGCAAACGCTCCCCAATCACGGCGTCCTGATGCAAGGCCGGAAAATCGGGGACGGTCGTGGCGTCTTCTTCGCGCTGTTCGCGGGGGGTCGGCATGGCATCGCGCTCCTTGAAAAAAGAAGCGCAGGCTATGTGGCAGGGTCCCCGCTCGGGCAGTAGATAGATGCCACCCCGACGGCGGCCCACCGAGCGTGCGGCGGGGCCCTCAGAAGAGCAGGAGCTGGCGATCGGTCAGGCTGGCGAAATCATCCCCCACGAACGGCAGGATCGCATCCGCCACCGGCTGCAACTGCCGGCTCAGGTAGTGCTCGTGATCGACTGGCGACTGCAGGTTCTCCAGCGGCTCCGGGCCTGCCGTGGTGATGAGGTAGCTGATCCAGCCTCCCCGCTGGTATTGCAGCGGGCGACCCAGGCGCAGGTTGTATTCATCGGCAAGGCGCGCGGCGCGCACATGGGGAGGCACGTTGCGCTGGTAGTCCTGCAAAGGGCGACGCAGCCGCTTGCGATACACCAGCAATTCATCCTGTTCGCCCAACAGCGTGCGTCGTACATAATCGCGCACATAGTCGCGGTAGGGTTGGCCCCGAAAGATCCGGCCATACAGCTCCTGCTGGAACTGCCGAGCCAGCGGCGACCAGTCGGTGCGTACCGACTCCAGCCCTTTGTACACCACCTCGTCCTGGCCGTCTGCGCGCTGTACCAACCCGGCATAGCGCTTCTTGCTGCCCTCCTCGGTGCCGCGGATGGTCGGCATCAGGAAGCGCCGGTAGTGGGTTTCGAACTGCAGCTCCAGCGCACTGTGCAGCCCCAGCTCTTGATCCAAATGCTCGCGCCACCACTGGTTGACCTCAGCCACCAGTGCACGCCCGATACGCGCCGCCTGCTCCTCGTCGTGCGCCCCCTTGAGCCAGACGAAGGTGGAGTCGGTGTCGCCATAGATCACGTCATAACCACGTGCTTCGATCAGCGCCCGGGTCTGGCGCATGATCTGATGCCCGCGCAGGGTGATCGACGAAGCCAGGCGCGGGTCGAAGAACCGACAACCGCTGGAGCCAAGCACGCCGTAGAAGGCATTCATGATGATCTTCAGGGCCTGGGACAACGGAGCGTTACCCGCTTTCTTCGCCGCTTCGCGATTCTGCCAGACCCGCTCGACGATGGCTGGCAAGGCGTGGCGGGTACGCGAGAAGCGGGCGCCACGAAAGCCCTCGACCGAGCTTGTCTGATCGGGCTCGCGCAAGCCTTCCACCAGGCCCACCGGGTCGATCAGGAAGGTACGGATGATCGACGGGTACAGGCTCTTGTAGTCCAGCACCAGCACCGATTCGTACAAGCCTGGCCGCGAGTCCATGACGAACCCGCCTGGGCTGGCCTCGCCCTCGCGGCTGCCCAGGCTCGGCGCGACGAAGCCCAGCCGGTGCATGGCCGGGATGTAAAGGTGACAGAACGCCGCCACCGAGCCACCGCTGCGGTCCACCGGCAGGCCAGTCACCGTGGCACGCTCAAGAAGGAAGTCGAGCAGCCGGGTGTGCTCGAAGATGCGGGTGACCAGCTCGCAATCCTTGAGGTTGTAGCGCGCCAGGGCCGGCTTGTCCTCGGCGAACATCCGGTTGATCTCATCCATGCGCTGGTAGGGAGTGTCGATGGCCTTGCCTTCCCCCAGCAGGGTCTGGGCGACGTTTTCCAGGCTGAACGAGGGGAAGCTCCAGGTCGCCGAGCGCAGGGCTTCGATGCCGTCGATCAATAGCCGCCCCGGTGCATCGGCGAAGAAGTGCGTGCGGCTGCCATGCTCGCGCAGGGTCATCGGCGCACCATCGCGGCCCAGGCACAGAGGCACCTGCAACTGCTGAGCGTGATCATGGAGGATACGCAGGTCGAACTGCACCAGGTTCCAGCCGATGATCGCGTCCGGGTCGTGACGCTCCAACCAGCGGTTGAGGCATTCGAGCAACTGGCCACGGTCGGCGCAGTAGTGCAGGTCGAAATCCTCCACCTGCATTGGGCCGTTGGGAGGTCCGAGCATGTAGACCTGGCGCTGACCGCATCCCTCCAGCGCGATGCTGTACAGCTCGCCCCGTTCGCTGGTCTCGATATCCAGAGACACCAGGCGCAGGCTCGGGCGGTAGTCCGGATGAGGCTTGAGCTGGGCATCCACGACCGTTCCCTCGGCATCGATACGACCACCGAACAAGACCGGCGCGGTAATGAAGCGCTCCATCAGATAGCGCTCCGGCGGTCGGATGTCGGCTTCCAGCACCTCGACGCCGGCCGTGCGCAAGCGTTTGTCCAAGGCCATCAGTTGGCGGTGTTGGCGGCAGTAAAGGCCCATCACCGGCCGCTGCTGAAAGTCGCGCAGTTCAAGGGGGCGCAGCTCTGCGCCCGGCTCATCGCCGAGCAACAGTTGTGCATGTGCGGCCTGCTGCGCGGGCACGAACGCCACCGAAACCTGCGCGCCCAGGCGCACACGCCGGGGACCCTGGTCGGTAGCGAGCCAGAACTCCACACACGTGCCGTCGGGGGTGTCATGCCAATGGCGGGTCAGGACAAAACCCTGCTGCAGCTCCACATGGACCTCACGCACTTGATCAAGCGCGAATTCTACCCGCTTTGCGCAAGCCCCGGGACGTCTGGCGATTCCGCAACACGCGGGCAGATGTGAAAAATTTGTCGATTTTTTGGCATACCACGCTTTCGGGGCGCGACAAATACTGACAGACTTATTGCCAATCATTCTCATAAGCACTAGCAACAAGGATATCCAGGCATGACCCCTGCTGCTCCGCCTCGTCGTTTCGCGCTCAACCTGCTGGCCCTGGCCGTCTGTGTCAGCACCCTGCCCCATGCCATGGCTGACGACCAGCAACCACCCGCAACGCTGGAACTGGGCGCCACCGAGATCAGCGACAACCGGCTGGGCAGCACCACCGAAGGCAGCACGTCCTACACCACCGGCGCCATGAACACCGCGACCAAGCTGCCGTTGACCATGCGCGAGACCCCGCAGGCGGTCACCGTGATCACCCGTCAGCGCATGGACGACCAGAACATGACCAGCATCAACGACGTGGCCCGCTACACCCCGGGGCTGTTCCTCAACCAGTCCAGCGGCCCCGGCCGCCAGAGCTACACCGCCCGAGGCTTCGACGTCGGCAACCTGATGTACGACGGCATCCCAAGCGCCTATACCGGTTGGGTGGTTGGCGCCCAACCCAACCTGGCGATGTTCGACCGCGTCGAAGTGGTTCGCGGCTCCACCGGCCTGGTCACAGGCGCCGGTACACCATCAGCGGCCATCAACCTGGTGCGCAAGCGCCCACTGGCCGAACAGAAAGTCACCGTCACCGGCGCGGCCGGCAGTTGGGACAACTACCGCGGCGAGCTCGACGCCTCCAGCCCGCTCAACGACAGCGGCACCCTGCGCGGCCGGATAGTGACCTCCTACCGCGACGCCAACGGATTCCGTGATGGTCAGGAAGAAAATCATGGGCTGTTCTATGCCATCAGCGAAGCCGACCTGAGCGACGACACCACCTTGACCCTGGGCTTTTCGCACCAGAAGGACAAGACCAATTTCTTCTGGGGGGCCATCCCGACCGACCTCAGCGGCCATCACCTGAATGTGTCGCGTTCGTACAACCCCGGCACCGACTGGGAAGACAAGGACCAGGAGATCAACACCCTCTTCGCCGAAGTGCGCCACCACCTGGCCAATGACTGGAAGCTGCAGGTCAACGCCAACTACAGCGAGCAGAACGCGCTGTTCCGCGGCTCTTATCTGTCGCGCTGGAACACCGCCAAGACCCTGAGCAGGACGGTCTACCAGTCCGCGCACGACGAGAACCAACTGGGTCTCGACGCCTTCGCCAGTGGCCCCTTCGAGCTGCTGGGCCGCAGCCATGAATTGGTGCTGGGTGCCAGCAAGCGCATCTACGACATGAACGAGCGCGAATACAGCCCCTATGACACCGACTATCCGCTCGATAGCGGCAAGCCGAACTTCCTGCACACTGGCAACAGTCGCTACCTGATCAACCAGGAAGGCGTCTACGCCACCACCCGCCTGAGCCTGGCAGACCCGCTCAAGCTGATTCTCGGCGGACGCCTGGACTGGTACGACTACGACCAGCGAGACAACAACGACGGCGACTACAAGGTGACCCGCAACGTCACTCGCTACGGCGGCCTGATCTATGACCTGGACGAGCATCATTCGGTGTATGTGAGCTACACCGACATCTTCACTCCGCAGAGCGGCAAGGACGTCTCCGGCAAGCCGATCATCCCGATCGTCGGCAAGAACTATGAAGTCGGCATCAAGGGCGAATATTTCGACGGTGCCCTGAACGCCAGCCTTGCGGTGTTCCGTATCGACCAGGAAAACCGTCAGGTCCAGATCGGCGCGGCCAACTGCCCGCAGATGACCTGCTATGAAGCCTCGGGCGAGGTACGCAGCCAAGGTATCGATTTCGAACTCCAGGGCGCACTGACCGACCATTGGCAGATCGGCACCGGCTACACCTACGCCCGCGTGCACACCATCAAGGACGAGAAGAACCCCGCGAGCGTCAACAAGCCGCTCAACTCCGACACACCCGAACACCAGTTCAAGCTGTTCACCACCTACCGCTTCCAGGGCCCACTGGAAAAACTGCGAGTGGGCGGCGGCATCACCTGGCAGAGCCGTATGTACAACGACATCCCGGTCAATGGCGGCAACTATCGGTTGGTACAAGGTAGCTACGCAGTCACCGACCTGTTGGCCGGCTACCAGGTCAACCAGCATCTGGACCTGCAGCTCAACGCCAACAACATCTTCGACAGGAAGTACTACTCGTCCATTTCGAAGTCGGTGGACTACGGCGGCGACACCTTCGGCGATCCACGCAACCTGATGCTGACGGCCAAGTACAGCTTCTGACCCTCGCGGGCTGGCGGGCCAGGCCTGTCAGCCCCTGATCGCGCGCTCGATCGTGGCGATGTCGATCTTGTCCATCTTCATCATCGCCTCGAACGCCCGCTTGGCTGCCGCACGGTCGCTACCGCCGACCGCGTCGGTCAGCACCCGCGGACTGATCTGCCACGACAGCCCCCATTTATCCTTGCACCAGCCGCACACGCTGGCCTGGCCACCGTTATCGATGATCGCGTGCCAGTAGCGATCGGTCTCGGCCTGGTCGTCAGTGGCCACCTGGAACGAAAACGCCTCGGAATGCTTGAACGCGGCCCCACCATTGAGGCCCAGGCACGGGATGCCCATCACGATGAACTCCACCGTAAGCACATCACCCTCCTTGCCCGAGGGATAGTCACCCGGCGCCTTGTGCACGGCCACCACACGGCTGTCGGGGAAAGTGTCGGCGTAGAACTGCGCCGCCGCCTCGGCATCGCTGTCGAACCACAGACAGATGGTGTTCTTGCTGGGCATGGCGCGCTCCCGGATCGGTGGATGATCCTGAGCAGTCTAGCCGGGCCCGTCACAGGTAGCTGACGAGGGCGACACACGGAAAACTCGGAATTTTCCTACGCAAGAAACGGAAAGCGAGAAGTCGAAATTGGGACTTCCCCGTCGCAACATTGCCACCGCGGCTGATTGATAGCCGTTCGAACATCTCTGGCATATCAACGACAAGGAAGCCCCACATGGACATACGCGAACTGCCGGGCAACGACGCCTGGGATTACGGTATCAGCCTCGACAAACATGTCCTCTACAGCGTGCCGGTCGGCGAAAACGCCCAAGGCTACATGCAGTTCGACACCACCCGCACCGCCATCGGCGAGGCTGTGTTCCAGCTCAAGTACCGCGACGACTACGACCTGGTGGACTTCCTCGCAGAATCTGTCGCCCATGCGATACAGAATGTCCCGGTGGATGTCGTGCTGCCCATGCCCGCCAGCCGCCAGCGTACTCGCCAGCCCGTGCACGCGGTGGCAGAACGGGTAGCCCAGCTGCTGGAGCTCGAGTACTGCGACCAGACACTGATCAAGCACAGCAGCACCGTCGCAATGAAAGACCTGGCGACCTATGAGGAGCGTTGCGCTGCGCTGCAAGGTTGCTTTATCACCCACGACAAACTCCACCCGTGCAATATCCTGCTGATCGACGACCTGTTCGACACTGGCGCCTCGCTGGAAGCCGCCTGTACCGCCTTGCGCGGATACGCTAGCATCCGCTCAATTGCAGTCGTCACCCTTACACGGAGGCATTGATGCCGAAGGTTTTCATCTCCGGCTCGATCACGCTCAAGCGTCTCGACTCCCAGGTCGAGGCGCGACTCGACAATATCGTTGCTAGCGGCCATGAGGTTCTGGTCGGTGATGCCGCAGGCGTGGACCAATGCGTGCAGCAGTATTTCGCCAATCGCCAGTACGCCGCCGTTACGGTGTACTGCACCGGTGACACGCCTCGCCACAACCTTGGAGCATGGCCACTCGTGGCTGTCTGCCCACCCGCCAATGCCAGGGGTCGCGCGTTCTACACCGCCAAGGACCTGGAAATGGCCGAAGCAGCCGATTTCGGCCTGATGATCTGGGACGGCAAAAGCCCCGGCACCTTGAGCAACGTCTTCGAACTGCTGGACAGAGCCCGGAAGTCGGTGGTTTACCGTCAGGCCGCGGGATTGTTCTGCAACGTCCATTGTCTGGACGATCTGCAGGCGCTCATCGCCCAGATGGACGAGCCGGCTCGCCTGGAGGCCGACAAGAAGGTCGGCTTGTCCAGGCGGATCGAACGGCTCTCGAGGAAAGTCGAAGATCCGGTAGCTATTCGTCAGCAGATCGATGAACACCTCACGGCCATCGCCCGTCACCAACGCCGGGTGGCCGAGTTGCAAGCCAAGCTGGACGCGATCTCTAGATCCACCGGCGCCGACCTGTTCTCCTGAAGGCAACCGGCCGGGCGCCGGTTGCCTGTGGAAAGGTTTGAACAATCAGCCCGCACACGACTCAATACGGGATTGACGCCCTTTTCGGACATCCGTACGATTTATTCGTACATCCGTACGAAATTATTCCAGCGAGTCTGTACCATGCCTGCCACCCACCGCCTGGCCCGCTACGCCTTGTATCTGCTGTTTCTGCTTCCTGGCCTGACCCTCGCCAGTTGGGTCACCCGCACCCCAGCCCTGCGCGACGGCCTGTCGGCCTCCACCGAACAGATGGGGATGATCCTGTTTGGATTTTCAGCCGGAGCGATGTGCGGGATTCTCAGTGCCGGACGCCTGATCACCCGCTTCGGTGCGCACCGAATGATGCGCATCGGCCTGCTCGGCCTGTCCGCCGGCATGCTGGTGCTCGCCGGCAGCAGCGAGTTGGCCAGTGCCTGGTGCGCCTTTGCCGGGCTGTTCATCTACGGCATCGGCATGGGCTGGGCGGACATCGCAGTGAACATCGAAGGTGCCGCCGTGGAGCGGGAAATCGATGCGCCGATCATGACCACCCTGCACGGATTCTTCAGCCTCGGTACCCTGGTGGGCGCGCTGGCCGGCATGGGCATGACTGCGCTGCAGGTCCCCCTGGACCTGCACCTGGTCGTCGCGGCACTGCTTTCGGCCGGCGTGACCCTGGCCCTCGTCCCCCACGCCCCTCGGGCCAGTGAACGGGCAACGAACCAACCGACAACGCAGGCAGCCGAGTTTGCCTGGGGCGCCCTGCTCAGCGACCGGCGCCTGTTGCTGATCGGTTTCGTGGTGCTGGCCATGGCGCTGGCCGAGGGTGCAGCCAATGACTGGCTGCCGCTGCTGATGATCGACGGCCACGGATTCGCAGAAACCACCGGCACGCTGATCTACCTGGTGTTCACCATGGGCATGACCCTGGGTCGATTCGCCGGAGCGCCGGTGGTACGCCGCTTTGGCCGGGCGCTCACCTTGCGTGCCAGCGCACTGCTGGGTGCAGGCAGCCTGGCGCTGGTGGTGTTCTGCGAGGTGCCATGGATCGCCGCAGCCGCGGTGATGCTCTGGGGCATTGGCGCATCGCTGGGTTTCCCCCTGGCGATCTCGGCAGCCGGGGAAAGCGGTGCACACAGCGATCAGCGGGTAAGGCTGGCGGCAACGGCGGGCTACCTGGCGTTTCTGGTCGGCCCGCCCTTGCTGGGTTTCATCGGCGAGCATCATGGCTTGCGCCTGGCGATGCTGCCGGTCCTGACATTGGTGGCCCTGGCGTTCGTCGTGGCATCGGCGCTACGCGAGCAAGCCCCGTTGCCTGCCGATACCTGCGAGAAGGCCAGCTGAGGGGTTATCGCCGTGCAGCCAGCAAGCCAAGCCCTGCACACCCCAGCAACGAGGCGCTGATCCGATTGAACAGCCGCCGTGGCCGCGGCTGATTGAACCAGCGCTGCAGGTAGGCACCCAGCGCCGCATAGATCGCGATCGCCGCCCACTCCAGCAACAGGAACCACAACCCCAGCCAAAGGAACTGCTCGCCCACGGGAGTGGGACTGCCGATCGACACGAACTGCGGCAGGAAGGCCGTGAATATGAGAATCGCCTTCGGGTTGCCCGCCGCCACCCAGAACTCCTGCCGTGCCAGGCGCCAGATACCGCGGGGCTGCCCGCCGGCATGGGGCGCCTCTGCCACGGGCGCCCGCCACAACTGCCAGGCGATATAGAACAGGTAGGCCGCGCCCACGAGCTTGATGCTCAAGAACAGGTATTCGCTGGTATGCAGCACCACCGCCAGCCCCATCGCCGCCAAGGCGATCATGCCGCTGAAGGCGAGGATGCGCCCGCTTCCTGCCAGGCAGGCAGTGCGCAAGCCGTGGCGGCTGGCGTTGTGCAACGACAGCAGGTTATTGGGTCCCGGCGCCATATTGAGGGCGAAGCAGGCGGGGATGAACAGCAACAGGCTCGAAAGGTCCATCGTTTTTCTCCATGCGGACTCCGGTAGCCTTGCGCCCTGGCGCCATGCGGTCAAGCACAGTGGCGTGGTCATTCGCCGGCACAGTGAGTCCGGGGCTGCGACGCAGCCCCTGCCCGCCTCAGATCCTGCGTCGTGCCTTCAGCCCCGGGATGGTAGTGGCTGCGATCTCGACCTGCGGCTTTTCCCACCCGGTACTGGCCGCCAGCCCTGCCAGCGTTGGCTGACGGAACAAGGTGCGTGCGTCGGCTTGCAACCCCGCCTGGCGCATGCGCGCCACCAGATTCACCGCCAGCAGTGAATGCCCGCCCAGTTCGAAGAAGTTGTCGTCGCGCCCAACCTGCTCGACTTTCAGCACTTCGCTCCAGATCTGCGCCAGGGTCTGCTCCAGCGCGTTGCGTGGCGCCACGTAGGCGCGGCTGATCACCGACTCCGCGCCGGGCTCGGGCAGTGCCTTGCGGTCGATCTTGCCGTTGGGGCTCAGCGGCATTTCGGCCAGGGCGACGAAGGCCGAGGGCACCATGTACTCCGGCAGTCGCGCCAACAGGTGGCTACGCAACGTATCCAGCGCCGGAGCGGGTTGCCCCTCTCGGCAGGTGAAATAGGCGACCAGGCGCTCGTCGCGCACCAGGACCACACTCTGGCCCAGCGCGGGATGCCCACCCAGCAGTGCCTCGATTTCACCGAGCTCGACACGCAAACCGCGCAGCTTGACCTGGAAATCGTTGCGCCCGAGGAACTCCAGCTCGCCATCCTCGCGATAGCGCACCAGGTCCCCGGTACGGTACAGCCGATCGCCCTCGACGAACGGGCTGTCGATGAAGCGCTCGGCCTGCAGCGACGGCAACCCCAAATAGCCGCGCGCCACTCCGACACCGCCGATGTGCAGCTCTCCCGCCACGCCCAGCGGCACCGGCCGGTCGTGGGCATCGAGCACGTAGAGCCGGGTATTGGCGATCGCCCGACCGATCGCCGGTGGCGTGCGCGGCAGCGGCTGATCGGGTTCGAGCGTCCAGGCCGTGCTGTCGACCGTAGCCTCGGTCGGCCCATAGACATTGTGCAAGCGCACCTGCGGCAGGCACCGGCGCACGCTGGCAGCCAGCGCCAGGGTCAACTCACCCCCGCCACAGAAGATGTCGGTCAGGCTCGTACAGCGTTCGACGCCCGGCTGCTCGAGAAACTGGTGCAACAACGCTGGGACGAACTTGATCGTGGTCACCTGGCGAGCCTGGACCAGCTGCACCAGGTAAGCCGGATCGCGATGACCGTCGGGGCGAGCCAGCACCAGGCGCAGACCCGCGCACAACGGCCAGAACAACTCCCAGACCGAACCGTCGAAGCTGAATGGCGCACGCTGCAACAGCGCGTCACCCGGACGCGGCGGACAGATGCGCGAGCCCCAGTGCATGAGGTTGCCCAGCCCGCGGTGCTCGATCATCACGCCTTTGGGCATGCCGGTCGAGCCGGAGGTGTACATCACGTAGGCAAGGTTCGAAGGCGTCAACGCCGGCACCTCAGGGGCCTCGGCAGGCTGCGCTTGCCAGCCTCCGTGGTCGAGATCCACCAGCGGCACCGCCAACGGATCGAACAGGCCACGTGTCGCCCCATGGACCAACACTGCCAGCGGTGTACTGTCCTCGACCATGTAGCGCAGGCGTTCATCCGGGTAACCAGGATCCAACGGCACGTAGGCACCGCCGGCCTTGAGCACGCCCAGCAGCCCGACCAGCAGCGACAGGCCGCGCTCGATGCAGACGCCGACACGTGTGTCAGGCTGTACGCCCAGGGCCACCAGGTGATGGGCCAGACGGTTGGCCTGCTCGTCGAGCTCACGGTAGCTCAGCGCCGCCTGGTCGGTCTGCAGCGCCACCGCGTCCGGCGTGCGCAGCACCTGGGCCTGGAACAGCGCCGGCAGGGTCTGGCGCATCAACTCGTGGGGCTCCTCGGTGGCATTGAGTTCGTGCAGCAGCCGTTGCAGCTCGTTCTCAGGCACACTGCACAACTGCTCGATCGGTGCCGAACCGCCCTGCTCCAGCGCCTCGACCAGGCCCTCGAGGGTACGCTCGAGGTAGGCCAGCACACGCGCTGCACCCAACGCTCGCGGCGCGCGAACGTTCAGGTGCAAGGCCTCGTCCTGATCATCCACCGACAGCACCAGCGCATGGCTGTGTACTTCGCTGGCTTCCAGCAAGCGGGCACCTGGCAATGTCGATTGCCCTGCCACCAGCCCATGGCGGAAATTGATCAGGCTGTTGAACAGCGGCACACCCGCTGGCAGCCCGCTGCAACGCTGAGCCAGCAGCAAGGGGGCATCTTCGTGGCCCAACAGCGCGGCAAGCCCGGCATGGGTGTCGGCCAGTGCCTGCGCCACGCTGCGGCCCGCCAGGCTCACCCGCAGGGGCAGGCTGTTGATGAACATGCCCAACGCCCGATCGGCCCCCTCACCCGCCATCATCCGCCCCAGCAACACGCTGCCGAACACCACGTCGTCACGACCGCCCAATGCCCCCAGCACCTGCGCCCAAGCCAGGTGGAACAGGCTGGCCAGGCCGACATCCTGCTGCCGGGCCAGGCGGCGCAAGGCCTCGGTGAGCACGAGCGGAACCTCATGCGCAAGGCTCTCCAGCGCGCCCACCTGCACCTGATCCTCGACCATGCCCGGCAACGTCGGCGGTGCCTCGACACCTGCCAGCAATGCCCGCAGGAACGTCTCGTGCCCTTGCTGCCGCGCCTCGGCGCCGCTGAGCGCGACATAGTTGCGATAAGGCACAGGCGCCGGCAGCGTATGACCCTGATCGCTCATCAGGGCCCGCAGCTCACCGAGCAACACCTGCACCGACACGGCATCGTTGACCAGATGGTGGAAACGCAACAGCCCCAACCAACGACCGTGCTCACGGTCTTCGGCGCCCGCCAGCGCCATCATCGGCGCACGACGCAGGTCCAGCGGGCGTTGCGCCGCAGAGTAATGCGCAGCCAACGCCTGCGCCGTATCGTCCGGCCCGGCCCGCAATACCTCCACGGGCAATTGCGCCTGACGCCAGACCACCTGCTGCGGTTGTTCGAGCCCTTCCCAGGCCAGGCTGGTGCGCAGGATGTCGTGACGCTCGACGACCTGTTGCAACGCGTGGGCGAATGCCTCGAATGCCGTCTGGTCGGTAAAGGCGAACAGCGCCTGTTGCTGATAAGGATCATGGCTGTCGCGCAGGTGGTGATAGAGCAGCCCCTGCTGCAAAGGCGCCAAGGGGTAGATTTCCTGCACATTGCCCGCACCACCCGGTATCCCCGCGACGATGGCGTCGATCTCGCCCTGGGTCAGCGACGCCAGGCTGAGCAGCGACGGCGTGATGTGGCTGCAATCAACAGGCACACGGTTGTCTTCCACCTGAGCGAGCGAACGCTGGCTGGCCGCGGCAAGGCTTGCCAGGGTCGGCTGGCCGAACAGGACCTGCACGTCAGCCTGCAGGCCCTGCTGGCGCATGCGCTCGACCAGTTGCACTGCCAGCAACGAGTGGCCGCCCAACTCGAAGAAGTGATCGTGACGACCAATGCGCTGCACTCCCAGCAGCTCGCTCCAGAGTGCCGCCAGGCGTACCTCCACGTCGCCGCGAGGTGCTTCATGGGCGCGGCGTACCGACGCGGTTTCATCCAGGGCCGGCAAGGCGCGGCGGTCGAGCTTGCCATTGGCGGTCAGCGGCCAGTGGTCGACGCGCTGGTAGCCGACCGGCAGCAGGGCTACAGGCAGAAGGCCGCGCAGGTGCTCATGCAGGTCGCCAGGGGTGACCGCATCTCCAATGAACCAGGCCTGCAGTTGGCCATCGCGCAGCAGTACCACTGCTTCACGCACCTGTCCATGGCTGGTCAGCGCAGCCTCGATTTCGCCGAGTTCGACACGCACACCGCGGATCTTCACCTGATCGTCGTTGCGCCCCAGGTATTCAAGCGTGCCGTCGGCAAGCCAGCGCACCCGGTCGCCGGTGCGGTACATCCGTGCGCCGGCTTCGTCACTGAACGGATCGTCCAGGAAACGCTCGGCGGTCATCTGCGGGCGATTCAGGTAGCCGCGAGCGACACCCAGGCCTGCTACGTAGAGCTCACCCGGTACGCCGACCGGCAATGGCTTGAGCTGCGCATCGAGCACATACAACCGTGTATTGGCCACAGGCGTGCCGATATGCAGCACTCCACCCGCCATTACCCGCCCGGAGCTGGCGACCACTGTGGCTTCGGTAGGGCCGTAGTTGTTGATGACCGCATAGGCCCGCTCACGCGACAGGCTGCGCAGCCGGTCGCCCCCCACCAGCAGGGTGCGCAGGGTCGGATGATCATGCTGGGTGAACGCATGTTCGGCCACCGGGGTTGGCAGGAAACTGACCTGCAGTGGCTGGGCACGCCACCAGCGCAGCAGCTTGTCGATATCCTCGCCACCTTCGCTGGTAGGCGCCAGGTGCAGCGTCGCACCCGCGCACAAGGCTGGCCAGACCTCCCAAGCCATGGCATCGAAACCAAAACCAGCGAGGCTCGACGTGTGTCCACCGACGCCTAGGTCAAAAGCCTCGCAATGCCAGTCGACCAGGTTGGCCAGCATGCGGTGTTCGACCATCACCCCCTTGGGTTGGCCGGTGGAGCCTGAGGTGTAGATCACATAGACCAGGCTCTCGGCCACAAGCCCCGCCACGCGAGGATTGTCCAAGGTGGCCGCGGCTGCCGGGCAGGCGTCGAGTTCGATCAACGGCAGTGCATGGCGTGGCAGACGCGCCAGCAGATCCTGCTGTGTCAGCAGTGCCACGGGGGCGCTGTCTTCGAGCAGGTATGCGATGCGCTCACGCGGATGTGCCGGGTCGATCGGTACGTAGGCCGCACCCGCCTTGAGCACCGCCAGCAGGCCCACGAGGGTATCCAGGCCACGGCGGGCAACCACCGCAACGCGCTGCTCGGGCCTCACACCTCGCTCGATCAGACGCAGGGCCAGTGCATTCGCGCGCTGATTCAGCTCGCCGTAACTCAGGCTGCGCTCTTCGTGCACGGCGGCGATGGCCTCTGGCATCAGCGCCGCGTGTGCCTCGATTCGGCGATGCACGAGCGGCTCGCCAACTGCACGCCCCGTCGCGTTCCATGCCTGCATCTGGCGATGCTCGGCAGGTGTCGGCAGATCGAAATCGGCAACCGCCAACGCGGGTGTCGCCAAGCCTTGATCCAGCACGTGCAGCAGCCGCTGTGCCAACGCCTCGGCCTCGTCGCTCGCCAGCCAGGCGCGGTGATGCACCAGGTGCAACCAGGCCTTGTCGTTATGGCGGTTGCTGCGCAGGTGGATGGCCAAGGGCGTGGATTCGTGGCTGTTGGAGACCTTCACCGTGTGGGCGCTGGCCGCGCCGTAACGGTAGTCGTGATCGTCCTGCTCGTAGGAGACCGACACCTCGAACAGTTGCCCGCGCTCTTCGCGCAACAGGCCCAGTGCTCGGTTCAGCTCGCTCACGGCCAGCCGCTGATGGCGAAAATCGCGGCGCAGGGTGTCGCGTATCGCGACCACCAGTTCGGCGAAACCCAGTGCCGGAGAGAACGCCAAGGGCACCGCGCTGACCTGCACGAAGGTACCCAGCGTAGCCTTGAAACGTGCGCCGCCACGATTGAGCAGCGGCAAGCCCACCACCCAATCCTCGCGTTGTGCGCTGCGAGAGAACAGCACATGCAGTGCAGCCAGCAGTACATGGAACGCCGAGGCCTGGTGAGCTTCGGCCAGGCGTTTCATGCGCTCGTGCAACGCATCGGGGAACGCCTGAACCCAGGTGCGCGAAGGTGCTTCATCGGTGGCTCGACGGTAAGGGTGACGCGCTGCCAGCAGCGGCTCCGGCACGCTGGCGAAGCGCTTGAGCCAGTATGCGCGATCGCGGGCCTGGCGAATCGAGCCCTGGTACTGGCGGTCCTCGTCGATGAAGTCGGCATAACCGGCCTGGGCCCGTGGCGCCTCGCCGCCTTCGAGC
Organism: Pseudomonas sp. NY15374; assembly: GCF_048068255.1. Lineage (NCBI taxonomy): Bacteria > Pseudomonadati > Pseudomonadota > Gammaproteobacteria > Pseudomonadales > Pseudomonadaceae > Pseudomonas > Pseudomonas sp. NY15374. The sequence continues at coordinate 739,902 of NZ_JBLUPZ010000001.1, read as the reverse complement.
AGCGCGGTGTAATGCTCGCCCAGTGCCTTGAGCATCTGGCCGAAGCCCCAGCCGTCGAGAATCAGGTGATGGGCCTGGGTTGCCAGCCAATGGTGCTCCGGCCCCAGGCGAATCAGGGCAAAACGCAGCAGTGCCGTGCCGTCGAAGCGATAACCCTGGCCCATTTGCGCCTGAATCAATGCCGTGGCCGCCGCTGCCGGGTCAGCTTCAGCCGACAGGTCCAGCAGGGGCAATGCCAAGGTGGCATGCTCGGCGAAGCGCTGCACAGGGAAACCGTCGGCCCCGGCACCTGGCAGCAGCTCGGTGCGCAACACCGGGTTGGCCGCCACCAGTTGCTGCAACGCTTGGCGCAGGGTGTCCGGCCGCAGGTCGCCCGTGAGTTCGACATAGCCGCCGATGGTATAGAGCGGAGAATCGCCGTTGCTCAACTGGTCGAGCCAGATGTCCCGTTGAGCGCTGGTCAGGGGGTAGGTATCGGCGGCAGGCATGGGCTGGGAGGGTCCTTCTCCGTTGATCGTCCGCGGATTCAAGCATCGCTTCCCTACCCTGTATGGCCCCGGAAACCCGGACAGTCGCCCGCGCATCCTCGGTCGCTGATTTTTCTGTAGGAAATCAGCTACATATCAACCCCTTCGATAGCCTACCCGCAGGGCCAACCGTGGCAAACGTGATGGCAACAGCAGCTTTATGACGTCAATTTGCCGACTACTGCCGAAACATCTGCATTTAGTCTGTCCGAATCATCCCCCCACTTTGTCCGATTTGATGCCATTTTCTGTCCCCGGTTTCCACTACAGACGCAGGCGCCAGGCCCAGGCTTGAATAGCGCCACCCTCGACCGGCCAAGGCGTAAGGCCATTCGCCACCCCGCCTGCGCAGTACCCGATTCAAGGATGAATAGGACATGAAGCTGACCCGCAGCCTCGAACATCACCACGACGCGCGCCTCTACCTGCAACTGGGAGAGCTGATCGCCAGCACCGGCGAGGATCATTTTGCCGAGCGCATGCTCCGGCTGGTGGACAGCCTGGTGCCAGTGCACCGGCTCGACCTGAGCGAGTGGACCCTGGATGCCCGACAGACCGGCGTCAGTCGGGTCAAGGTGCTGGGCGGCGCGGGGCTTGCCCAGGAGTTTCCTCCACCTGATCAGCCCAACCACCCGCTGCTGCAGAACATCCTGCAGATGAACGATCCCTTGCTCATTCAGGTAAAGGCGCCTCACGTCACCGGCAACCCGCAATCCAGTGCTCACCAGTGCAACCTGGTGTCGTGCAATGGCGACCGCCGTTGGGTCATCTGCTTCCATCGCCTGCCCAGCCAGATGGCCTTTTCCCTCGGCGAACTGTCGCTGCTCAAATGCCTCTCCGACACCTTGCTGCCTCTGCTTGAACACCATGCGCAGCACCAGGTGCACGTGCAGGGTGAAGGTTCGGCGACGCCCGACACCTTGCGCCACGGCTTCGACGAGCGCCTGGCCCAGGAAGCCGTGCAACTGTCGAGCCGTGAGCAGGAAGTCTGCCTGGGGCTGCTCACCGGTGGCACCGTACCGGAAATGGCCCAACGCCTGAACGTGAAGAACAGTTCGGTGGAAACCTACCTCAAACGCGCCACCGCCAAGCTTGGCGTCAGTGGCCGCCACGGCCTGGCCAGATGGATGGCCGGTGCCTGACCCCAGAGAACCCGCGATGCCCAGATACCCTGCTGCCGTGTTGGCGGTGTTGCTGACCGGCTGCACCCTGGCCCCCGACTATCAACGCCCCGGCCTGCCTGTCGCACCTCGATTCCCGGGAGAAGCCAGCCTGGATGCCATGGCACCCAGCCGCCAGCACGACGACTGGCACCAGGTGTTCCAGGATCCGTTGCTGCGCCAACTGATCGACAACGCACTGCTCAACAACCGCGATCTGCGCGTGGCAGCGCTCAACGTCGAAGCCTATCGCGCGCAGTTTCGTATCCAGCGCTCGGAGTTGCTGCCCAAGGTCTCCGCCGACGCCAAGGGCCAGCGCCAGTACCTGCCGCGACGCATGACCAGGACCGGCGACGGAGCCATCACCCAGACCTACGCCGCCACGCTCGGGGTGAGCGCCTATGAGCTTGACCTGTTCGGCCGCCTGCGCAGCCTGAGTGACAAGGCCTTGCTGACCTATCTCGCCAGCGAACAGGCCCGGCGCAGTGTGCAATTGGGGTTGGTGGCCAGCGTGGCGAGCAGCTACATGACCTGGCGAGCTGACCTGGAGCTGCTCGAACTGTCACGCCAGACCCTGATCGCCGACCAGGAAAGCCTGCGCCTGACCCAGGGTCAGCGTCGCGCTGGCACCGCGTCGGCATTGCAGCAGATCCAGGCGCAGACCAGCGTCGACACCGCTCGTGCCGCAGTAGCCCGCTACCAGCGCCAGGTTGCCCAGGATATCAACCAGCTGACCCTGCTGGTCGGCGCGCCCCTCGATGAGCGTACGCCCAGCCTGCCGCTGGCCTCGCAGCAGATCGTCGGCTTGCCGCCCGGCCTGCCCTCGGCACTGCTGCAACGTCGCCCGGACATCCTGGAAGCCGAATACCAGCTGCGTGCGGCCAATGCCGACATCGGTGCCGCACGGGCAGCGTTCTTTCCCAGCATCAGCCTGACCGCCAACGCAGGCACCAGCAGTCGCGAATTGTCCGGGCTGTTCGACGGCGGCAGCGGTACCTGGTTGTTCCAGCCGCAGATCAACCTGCCGCTGTTCACCGCCGGTAGCCTGCGGGCCAGCCTGGACTATGCGCGCCTGCAAAAGGAAATCGAGGTGGCCCGCTACGAGAAATCGATTCAGGGTGCGTTCCAGGAGGTGTCTGACGGCCTCGCGGCGCGCGCCACTTATCAGCGGCAACTGGTGGCCCAGCGCGACCTGGTGGCCTCCACCCAGCGCTACTACGACCTGGCCCGCAACCGCTACCGCATTGGCGTGGACAGCAGCCTGACCTTTCTCGACGCCCAGCGCTCGCTGTTCAGTGCCCAGCAGGGCTTGATCAACGACCGGCTGGCGCAATTGCTGGCAGAGGTGAACCTCTATGCCGCGTTAGGGGGAGGCTGGACAGACACGCACTGAAGGCAGGCCGTCGCCCGCGGCCGCGCCTTGGCGGCTGCCGCTCAGGTCGAGTCAGGCCAGGTCGGCAAGGGCCTGGGCCGCATATGCGTGGGAGCGCAAGCGCGCCAAGGGGTCATGGATCCGGCAATCGATCATCAACTCATCGGCGCCAGTCTGTTCGATCAGTGTGCGCAACCCATCCCTCACCCGCTGCGGCCCACCGGCCACGGTACAGGCCATCACCTGTTCCAGCACCGCCCGTTCATGGCCCGGCAAGCCCTCGACATACCCTTCCTGCGGCAGGGGCAGCAGGCCGTGACGTCCGACATGCAGATCGAGCATCCATTTGCGGTGCGAGCTGGCGAGATAATCGGCTTCGGCATCGCTGGCTGCTGCGAACAGATTCATGCCCACCATGACGTAGGGCTTGGCCAGTTGCGCCGAGGGTTGGAAGTTCGCGCGGTAATGGGCGATGGCCTGCAGCAGGTAGCGCGGGGCGAAATGGGAGGCAAAGGCGTAGGGCAAGCCGAGCCGTGCCGCAAGGTCGGCGCCGAACAGGCTGGAACCCAATATCCACACCGGCACGTCGTGCTTGCCCGGCACCCCGCGCACCGATCGCTGGCCGTTGTCGGCCAGGTAGTCGCGCAACTCGGCGATGTCCTGGGCAAAGTCACGCTCGGGCGCGACGCCGCGCAAAGCACGGACGGTCGGGCCGGAGCTGCCGGGGGCACGCCCCAACCCCAGGTCGATGCGCCCCGGGTGCAGGGCATCGAGCGTGCCGAACTGCTCGGCGACCACCAGCGGAGCATGATTGGGCAGCATGATGCCACCGGCACCCACGCGAATATGCCGCGTGGCATTGGCGATCTCGTTGATTACCAGCGCTGTGGCGGCAGAGCCGATGCCGGGCATGTCATGGTGTTCGGCGATCCAGTATCGAGCGTAGCCGTGCTGCTCGACATGGCGCGCCAGTTGACGGGATTCCTCGATCGCATCGGCCAGGGTCTTGCCCTCGCCAATCATGACCAGGTCCAGGACAGACAACGCAGTCATGGCGTCTCCATAAGTCGTGACGGATATGACTGCACAGTGTCCAGGGCCACGCTCGGGTGATAAACCGCCAAACGGGCCCTACACACGGTCCCTGCATTCCCCAATCAGCGTTCCCAGGGCACTCCGTGCTCCCAGCGGGCGACCAGCAGGTCGATGAAACCTCGCACCCGTGGCGACAAATGGCGCTTGCTGGGGTAGACGATACGAATCGGGTCCGCTGGCGGCCGGTAATCCGCGAGCACCTCGACCAGCGTTCCGGCGCGCAAGTCGTCGCCGGTGATGTAGGTGGGCAGGTGAATCAGCCCGAACCCGGCGCGGGCGCCATCGAGCATGGCCTCGGAGCTGTCGATGTTCAAGCGCCCGGGTTCTTCGCACAGGTGCAGCCCTTCATTGGTGTGGAAGCGCCAGGGGCTGGCCTTCTCGCCCGCCAGAAAAGCGATCTTGTCGTGCCCATACAGGTCTGCCGGTACCTGGGGCACCCCATGACGCTGCAAGTACTCGGGTGCAGCGCAGGTGACGAACTGCTGCCACGCCACGGTGCGTGTCAGCAGTTGCGAGTCCTCCTTGGGAGCACCGATGCGCACGGCAACGTCCACCCCCTCCTCCACCAGATCGACGAAACGGTCGGTGAAGCGGATATCGGCGCGCAGTTCCGGCCATTGCTTGAGGTAGACATCCAGGATCGGCAGCACATGACGCTGGCCGAACGACAGCGGCGCAGTCAGACGCAGAGTGCCGGTCGGTCGTCCACGGCGCTGGGCCATCGTGGTCTCGACTTCGTCCAGGTCGTCGAGGATCTGCCGCCAACGCTCGAACGCGACCTGGCCTTCATCGGTCAGGCTCAGTTTGCGCGTGGTGCGGTTGAGCAGGCGCACGGCCATGCGCGATTCGAGGCGCGCGATGCTCTTGCCCACCGCCGAGCGGGTCAGGCCCAGGCTCGCGGCGGCTGCGGTGAAGCTGCCGACCTTCACGGCGCTGACGAAGGCGGCGATGTCGCCGAAGCGGTTGGGTTCCATGAAGCTGTTCCTGGATATCCGAGGCTCCCTAGGATGGGGGCAGATCGAGGTATTGCAAGGCCTTGATCGCCATCAGGTGCAACGGATAGAACCCGTAGGCCCAGCGTCCCACAGGCACGATCGAGGCGCCCTGGTACGCCAGCATGCGCAAACCCAACGGCAGCGCCATTGCCGCGGTGGCCAGCACCAGCAAAGAAAAGGGCTGCCAGGGATGTGCCCATAACCAGCTGTTGGTCAGGTTGGCGCCCATTGCCAGCAGACAGGGCACCAGCCAGCCGGGCCGACCTCGCGACCACAGCATCAGGCAGGCCGCCGGCAGCAATACTCCCGGCAGGCCATACATCAGTCGATCACCGAAAACCAGCGCCAGCCCGGCACTACCGAGGCCGACAATGCGCGCAGCAGGCTGTGGATGCTTCACCCCCCAGGCGACCAGCAGGCCAAGGGTCAGGGTGGGCATGACATTGAGCGTCTGCGAGTCATTGTCCAACCAACGGTACGGGCCCTCGGCAAGTACCGAGAAGGCCAACATCCAGCTCAGGTAGCGCGCGTTGGCTGCCGTGTACAGCGCGCCTGGCTGGGCGCGTGAGACATGACAGGCGATCACCAGGCAGAACAGTGGAAACGCCAGGCGCCCGACCACGAACAACCCGTCGGCACTGGGCCACAGGTAGCGCAAATGATCGGCGACCATGCTCAGGATCGCCGTCCACTTGACCAGGTCGAGCCCGGCCGAGCGGCCGTTCAGGGCGCCACCCCGGATTGCGGCGAGGGATTCAGGTAGCGTGTGGTCCAAGCCGCCAGGGGCAGCGGAGGTTGCTGTTGGAGGATCCGACGCCAGATCAGCCCCAGGTCATGGCCGTTGAACATCGCGGCACCGTCACTCCAGTTGGCTGGGGTATCGACCACCCACTGACCCTGGCTGTCGCGATGAGCCATGCGGAAACGGAAGGTGTAGTTACCGGGAATGCCCATGCGCAGGTCGGTCACCACCAGCACATCGCCGACCACGTCATAACGCAGCCAATCATCGGTGAACCAGCGCAGCCGCTCGTGCAGCGCGACGCCCTCGAGCACCTTGGCGGCGTCCAGGTTCAGCGACAGGCGCTGCATCTCGGGTGGTTCGCGGTCGAAAACGCTGCTCACGCCCTCGTAGTAATGACCATCCGCCGTCTTGGCCAGCACCCGCCAGACCAGGCTGTTGAAGGCCATGGGCACTGCCCGCACATGATCGACAACAACGCCCTGGCGGCCCAGGGCCTCATGGAAACGCTGCTCGACCGCCATGCGCCCGGCCAGCCCGAACCCCAGATACGCCGTACTGAACAGCAGAGCCGCCGCCATCAGGGGTATCGCCCGGCCACTCAGCCCCCGCCACGCGGCGTAGATCACAGCGACCAGCAGCGGCACGGTGTAGATCGGGTCGATGATGAACACTGCCGCCCAGCTTTCGGGAGTGAACGGCAGCGGCCAGAACAATTGCGTGCCATAGACCGTGAAGGCGTCCAACAGGGGATGGGTGACCAGCACCAGCCAGAACGCCACGAACAGTCGGGGCCAACGGTAGCCTCTGTCGGGCCAGCGCCTCTGCCCTACCCAGGCCACCAGCCACGCCAGCAGCAGCGCCAGGCCGGTAAGGACGAAGATCGAATGGGAAAAACCGCGGTGATAGGTCATCTGCGAAACAGGGTCCGCATACCGGATCACCACATCGAGATCGGGCAAGGTGGCCAGCGCGGCACCGTACAACAGCGAACGGCGGCCCTGGATGCGGCCGAGCACGGTACCTTGCAGGGCGGCGCCAAGTACGGCTTGGGTAATCGAGTCCAAGGTAAGTCTTCCATCGACAGGGTCAGGGAAACCTACCCCTCGGCGCCCGCTGCGGCAAGCGTGCAGAACCCCTCGAGGGCGCCGGGGAAACAGCTTGCAAACATGTGTCAGCACCGCTCGGGAAAAATTGCCTGCAGCGAGGCCATGGCTTCTGTTAAAAACGACGACTTCCAGCACGCCTGATGACACCCATGACCGACACCCTGCTCACTCACTTCAAACGCCGCTGGCTCACCTGGCTGGCCATGGCCTTGCTGGTGGTGGGCCTGCCTGCGGGTTGCGCGGTCTTGCAGCACAAGGAGCGCGAACTGGTGTTTCGTATCGAGCCGGGCCAGGCCAGTTGGTTCAGGGGCCTGCCGGCCGGCGTACAGGAACTGGACCTACGCCCGCGCAACTTCACCGACGGCCAGAGCCTGCACGCCTGGTGGTGGCCGTCCGAACGCGCCAACGCGCCAGCGATACTCTACCTGCACGGCGTACGCTGGAACCTCACCGGCCAGTTGTTCCGCATCGAGCAGCTGCACGCCATGGGCTATTCGGTGCTGGCCGTGGACTACCGCGGGTTTGGCCAGAGCCAAGGTGACCTGCCGTCCGAGGCCACGGTATACGAGGACGCCCGAATTGCCTGGGAGCGCTTCGCCCAGTTGCAGCCGCTGCCAAGCAAGCGCCTGATCTTCGGCCATTCGCTGGGCGGTGCGGTCGCTGTCGAGCTTGCGTCGGAGCTCGCACGCCAGGCACGCCAGCAAGGCCAGCCCGTACCTGCGCGCGGCCTGATTCTCGAATCCACCTTCACCTCCCTTGGCGACGTGGCGGCATCAGTGGCCGATACGGCACTGCCGGTACGCTGGCTGCTGTCGCAGAAGTTCGACTCGCTGGGCAAGATCGCCGATATCGATTTACCCCTGCTGCTGGTGCACGGCCTGGACGACCGTTATGTGCCGCCACGCTTCAGCCAGGCGCTGTTCGAGGCCGCGCAGCAGCCCAAGACCTTGCTGCTGGTGCCGGGGGCAAGCCACAACAACAGCATGAGCCTGGCAGGCCAGCGCTATCGCCGCGCCATCGAAGCCTTGCTCTGAGGCCCGGGGCGATGATCACTGTACGGGCAGGAAATTCATCAGCAGCAGGCTCTGCGCATAGTTGAGGCCGATCCGTCGGTAGCGCTCATCGAGCATCTGCGCCAGCAGGTCGAGGCGTGCGACGATCTTGCCGAACTCGACGGCAAAACTCAGATTGCTGCCCTCCTCCGAGATCTCGTTGGAAAACAACAGCAACACGCCATTGGCGTCCTGGCGCTGACCGAGCATCCAGGTGGCCTTTTCGATGTTGCGCGCGGCGTTATTGACGAACAGTGGGTCAATGGCGTCGGTCATGTAGAACTCGGTGCGCCCACCGTGGGCGGTAATCAACATGCTGCCGATCGCATAGATGAACGCACCGACCCGATCACCGCGAAACTCCGGGCTCAAGGCATAGCTCAGCGCCGCCAGGTCACGGCGCTCGCCCAGTTGCGGCAACGACTGGCGCTGCTCGATGGCCTGGCGGATCTGGCGCTCGGCAGTGGCGGCATCCAGGTATCCGGACTGCTTCCACTGACTCGGGTTGCGCAGGTAGAGCTTGTTCATCAGCAGATACAGGCTCTGCAGGTTGTCGCGCATGGACAAGGTCGCCATGCGGTCGACACTGGTCTGGAACAGCTCGCCAGGATGCCCGTTACCCAACTGGGTGAATACGTCATGCCCCTGCTGCCCGGTGCACCCGCACAGGGCGATCAAGACACCCACCAATGACAGGCGGGCATGGCGGCGAAAGGCAGGAACAGGCATTTGCACCGGGGTCCAGGGTCAGCGGCCGGGCCGGGAATCGGCGCAGCCTGGCCATGCATAGAGCCCCAGAATGTAAAAAAGTGCGACGTTCAAGGCTGACTGAGGATTTTCAGCCCGCCCATTTGCTCATTTCGTAACAAGAATTGACGACCAAAGCGTGGCCGTGATCTCCTAATACATTACGTAGGGTGCCCCTTTGCAGGGGTGAAACGGGAAACCGGTGCGTCACAGGCTCTTCATGGGTCTGGCAAGTCCGGTGCTGCCCCCGCAACGGTAAGCGAGCGAGCGTCTGATCCACTGTGCCTGCAGTGCGGCATGGGAAGGTGACGCTCTCCCCAGGAGCCAGGCTCCTGCTCGTCAGCCCGGAGACCGGCCCAACGTCTTGTGATCACACCCCGCGGTGGGCGGGCGCTGTTGCATGTCCCTGGGCGGTTCTCGCCTGGGGTTGCCGCGCTTCCTGTCGCCCATGAAAAAAGCAGAGGAATGCGTCATGTCCGTCACCAGCGCCAAACACAGCATCGCCACCCCCGTCAGCCTCAGCCAGCGCCTCGTCGTTGCGGTCGGCGCCAGCCTGCTGGGCTTGTGCCTGGTGTACTTCGCCGGGTTCTCGCACCTGGAGGCTGTGCACAACGCTGCCCACGATACCCGTCACAGCGCCGCCTTCCCTTGCCACTGAGTGCCCGATGATGATCAAGCGTATCGCTCGCACGGCAGGCTTCAGTGGCCTGCTCGCCGCACTTTTGCTGACGCTGTTGCAGAGTTTCTGGGTCGCCCCGTTGATCCTTCAAGCCGAAACCTATGAAAACTCGGCCCCCACCGAGCAGCACGGGCACGCCGGTGAAAGTGCCACTGGCCATGAGCACGGCGCAGAAGCCTGGTCGCCGGAAGACGGCTGGCAGCGCGTGCTGTCGACCACCGGCGGTAACCTGGTGGTGGCAGTCGGTTTCGCGCTGATCCTCGCCGCACTCTACAGCCTGCGCGAACCCGGTCGGGTCAGTACTGGCGCCTTGTGGGGGCTGGGCGGCTTCGCCGTGTTCTGCCTGGCACCGACCCTGGGCCTGCCACCCGAACTGCCTGGCACCGCCGCAGCCGATCTGGGTCAACGCCAGACCTGGTGGATCGGCACCGCTGCCGCCACTGCTGTGGGCCTGGCGTTGCTGGTCTTCGCGCGGCACTGGCTGCTCAAAGTGCTTGGCGCAGCGCTGCTGGTGGTACCGCACCTGATCGGCGCCCCTCAGCCACCGGTGCATGAAAGCCTGGCGCCCGAAGCGCTGGAAGCACAGTTCAAGATTGCCTCCTGGCTGACCAACGCAGCCTTCTGGGTCGCACTGGGTCTGCTGAGCGCCTGGCTATACCGCCGCTCCGCGCAGGCCTGATGGTCGCGCTCTATGCCGGTTTCGGCTGCCGCCGGGGTTGCCCGGCGGCAGTTCTGGAAACCCTGCTGCACCTTGCACTGGCCAACAACGGCCTGACGCTGGCCGCGTTGCGAGGTATCGCCAGCATCGATCTCAAGGCTCAGGAGCCCGGCCTGCGGCAACTGGCCGAGCAGCTCGGCCTGCCGCTGACGCTGTACAGCGCCCAGCAACTGCAGCCCTTCCTGCCCTTGCTCAGCCACCGCTCCGAAATGGCCTTCGACACCACCGGCTGTTGGGGAGTGGCAGAAAGCGCGGCGCTGGCACTGGCAGCGGGCGAGGGTCAGCGCTCGCCGATCCTGACAGTCACCCGACAGGTGCTCGGTGACGCTACCCTGGCCCTGGCCAGCAACGGATAATCGCACTTCATTTCACGTTCAAGGACTTGCCATGACGGTCTATTTCATCGGTGCCGGCCCCGGCGATCCGGAGCTGATCACGGTCAAGGGCCAACGCCTGATCCGTCAATGCCCGGTGATCATCTACGCCGGCTCACTGGTACCGCCCGCGGTACTCGAAGGCCACACCGCCAGTACCCTGATCAACAGCGCCGAACTGCACCTGGAGCAGATCATCGGCGCAATCCGTGACGCCCATGACAAGGGTCTGGATGTGGCCCGTGTACACAGTGGGGACCCGAGCCTGTATGGCGCCATCGGCGAACAGATTCGCCACCTGCGCGAACTGGGCATCGACTACCAGATCATTCCTGGCGTCACCGCCACAGCCGCCAGCGCCGCCCTGCTCGGCTGCGAACTGACGCTGCCGGACATCTCGCAGACCGTCATCCTGACCCGCTACGGCGAGCGCTCGCCGATGCCGGCAGGCGAGCAACTGGCGGACCTGGCGCGCCACCGCAGTACCTTGGCCATTCACTTGGGGGTACGCCATCTGCCGCGCATCGTCGAGGAGCTGCTGCCGCACTATGGGGCGGATTGCCCGGTGGCAGTGATCCACCGCGCCACCTGGCCGGACCAGGACTGGGTCAGGGGCCGTCTCGCCGATATCGTCGAGGGTGTTGCCAACAAAGGCTTCCGGCGCACGGCACTGATTCTCGTCGGCCACGTTCTTGGCGATGCACCGTTTGCCGACTCGGCCTTGTACCGCGCCGGCCACGCCCATCTGTATCGCCCCGCCGACTGAGGATTGCCAGCCAGCTTCCAGCGACCGACACTGGCGCATCTCTGTCCGCACCGGAGTTGCGCCATGCTCGAGCTACGCCCCAATTGCGAATGTTGCGATGCCGATTTGCCCCCCGACACCCTGGACGCGCTGATCTGCTCGTTCGAGTGCACCTTCTGCCGCCGCTGCGCTGAACAGCATCTGCAGGGACAATGCCCCAATTGCGCGGGACAATTGCTGCAACGCCCGACACGGCTCGGTACCGCGCTGCTCAACAATCCCGCTTCGACGCATCGTGTGAACAAACCGCATCCCGCCTGTGCGCGCCCGACCTGAGCGCCCTCACCCCACGCCTGCCGGCGAGGGCCTCATCGCCCCTCGCCCCTAGTTTCTTTTGTAGGACTTTTCACCAGCAAATGGCGGCTTTTTCCACACGCCTATACTCGCCATTATCAAAGCGTTCTGATGGACGTATCGTGCCCGCAGCCAGATTGGCCCTACAGACGCATTCCTGGATAACGTCAGGAACGAACATTACTTCGTACAGGAGTTTTCCAATGACCACCGTACTGATGGTCGATGATCACCCTACCGTCCGACTCGCCGTGCGCATTCTGCTCGAGCGGGAACGCTTTGAGGTTGTCGGTGAGTCGGGCAATGGCATCGAGGCCGTACAGATGGCGCGTCAGCTTGCGCCGAAAGTGGTGATTCTCGATATTGGGTTACCGGGCCTGGATGGCATGGAAGTGATCAAGCGTTTGCAATTGCTCGATCCTGCGCCAAAAATCATGGTACTCACCGGGCAGTCCTCTGATCTCTACGTCCGTCGCTGCCTGGATGCCGGAATCTCGGCTTTCGTCAACAAGGACGAAGACCTCGATGCGCTGTTGTTCGCGCTCAAGGCACTGGTCAAAGGCTATTCGACCTTTCCGCAGATGTCGGTGAACAGCAGCACCCTGGAATCGGAAACGGACAGGCTCAACAGCCTGTCGAACCGGGAAATGGAAGTCCTGCGCAGGCTCGCGCGGGGAGAGAACAACAAGTACATAGGGACGGCCATGAACCTCAGCGCCAAGACCATCAGCACCTACCGCGGTCGAATCGGAGAAAAACTCAAGACCGAGTCGCTGGTCGAAATGGTCGACCTGGCCAAACGCAACCAAGTGAACTGAGCCTCGCGACCATGAGGCACACCCTTGGCGGCCTGCTACTGGCAGCGGCGGCCCTGCTGGTATCGGGCGCCGTCATTGGTGAAAGCGAACCGCGACACTTGCTGGCTCGCTCGATCAGTGCCAGTGTCGCGCTGCCGCTGAGCGACAGCGACCGCCAGTGGCTGCGCGAGCGCAAGGTGCTGGTCCTGGGCAGTTCGCGTCCTGACTACCCCCCCTTTGAAATCAATGTCAGCCCAAACGACTACGAAGGGTTGAGTGCGGACTATGCTGGCCTGATCGGCGAGCAACTGGGCATGCCGATCGAAGTACGCCGTTTTGCCAGTCGCACAGCGGCCATCGAAGCCCTGCACCAGGGGCAGATCGACCTGCTTGGCAGCTCCAACGGCTTCGAAGCAGCCGATGCCAAGTTGTCCCTGAGCCAAACCTATGCCGACGACCTTCCGGTGATCGTCACACGTCAGGACCGCCCCCAGTTGCACAGTGAAGATCTGGCCGGCCTGCGCCTGGCCATGGTCGATCACTACCTGCCCAAGACGGCTGTCCAAGCCCTGTATCCCCAGGCGCAGCTGATCCTCTACAGCTCGACCTACGCAGGCCTCAGCGCAGTGGCGCAGGGTGATGCCGATGCCTACATCGGCGATGCCATCAGCTCGGACTTCGCCATTGGACGAGCCTATCAAGGCCTGGTGCGCATCGACCATTTCGTCCAGGCACCCGCAGGCGCTTTCGCCTTCGCACTGGACCAACACAACACCAGGCTACTCAGCCTGGTCGACCAGGCGTTACAGAGGATTACCGACAGCGAGCGCCTGAACATCCTGCGCCGCTGGTCCAGTGGCAACACCAGCCTGCTCCTGCAGCGTCGCCTTTCCACGCTCACCGATGAAGAACAGCGCTGGCTGGCCAGAGCCCCCAGGATACGGGTACTGATCAACCCAAGCTTTGCACCAATCACATTCAACGACACCCAGCAGCAACCCAACGGCATTACACTGGACGTTCTCAAACAGATCACTTTGCGCACCGGCCTGCGTTTCGACATCGTTGAACGCAACTCCGTAGCGGCCATGGTCGATGAGGTGGCACGGGGTGATGCACAGATGGTCGGAGCCCTGGATTACAGCCCGTCGCGCGCATCGCGCGTGCGTTTCACCCGCCCCTACCTGGTCAGCCCCAACGTGCAGGTCGTGCGCCACACCAGCACGCAGGCCGGCCCACAGGACGCACAACGCATCGCACTGGTGCGTGACGGGTCCCAGGAGGTCGCGCTGCGCCAGCGTTATCCGCAGGCTCATGTGGTCGAGGCCAACAACACGTTGGCGATGATGGAGTCGGTGGCCAAGGGCAATGCCGACGTCGCGCTGATCAGCAACATCAGCGCGTCCTACTACCTGACTCATGTGTTCAAGGACAGGTTGCGCATCGCCGGCTTGCAGGACGACAGCCAGACAGCAATAGCTTTTGCCGTGGCGCCGGATCTGCCGCAATTGCAGTCGATCATGGACAAGGCGTTGCTGAGTATCCCGCCGGAAGAACTGGACCAATTGATCAACCGTTGGCGCACCAGCACCATCGTCAGCGATAGCCTGTGGGGCAACTACCGCTCGCTGGCATTGCAGGTGCTGGTGCTTTCGGCATTTTTGCTGGCCGGCGTGGTGTTCTGGAACGGCTATCTGCGCAAGTTGATCCACCAGCGCAGCGAGGCACAACGGGCGCTGCAGGCGCAGCTCACGCTCAGCCGCAGCCTGCTGGAACAGTTGCGTCAGGCCAAGGAGGATGCCGAGCGTGCCAGCCAGGCCAAAAGCAGCTTCCTGGCAATCATGAGCCATGAGATCCGCACCCCCATGAACGCGGTGATCGGGCTGCTGGAACTGGCACTCGAAGACAACCGTCAAGGCCACAGCGACCCGCAGGGCTTGCAGACTGCACACGATGCCGCACTCGGCCTGCTCGACCTGATCGGCGACATTCTCGACATCTCGCGCATCGAGTCCGGGCACATGGTCTTGCAGCCCGTAGCCACCGACCTGGTCGAGCTCGTCCGCTCGACCGTACGCGCCTTCGAAGCCAATGCCAAGGTCAAGGGACTGACGCTTCAAACCAGGCTCCCAGAGTCGCCGATCTGGGCCTCTGTCGATCCGGTAAGGCTACGCCAGGTGGTGTCCAACCTGCTCAGCAATGCGATCAAATTCACCGAGCAAGGCCAGGTCGAAGTCGGTCTGATCGTGCAGGCGCACACCAAAGGTGTCCTGCAGGTGGAACTGCAGGTGCAAGACAGCGGCATCGGCATCAGCGAAGCCGATCAGACCAAATTGTTCCAGGCCTTCGCTCAACTCGACGGCCAGCGCGCACGCCATGGTGCCGGGCTGGGCCTGATCATCAGCCGTACACTGTGCCAGCTCATGGGCGGCGTCCTGCAACTGCAGAGCCTGCAGGGCGTCGGCACCCGAATCGATATAAGCCTGTTGCTGCCGAGCGCCGAGCCCCTGGTCGCGCAACCCCTGCCCGAACTACTCGGCGACACTGCCCAGGCCGGTCCTTTGCATGTCCTGGTCGTGGATGACTACCCGGCCAACCTCATGCTCCTCGAAAAGCAACTATGCACTCTCGGGCACAAGGTGCGCCTGGCTGAAAATGGCCAGACGGCCCTGGCGCTCTGGCAGGCAGAAGCGTTCGACCTGGTGATCACCGACTGCAGCATGCCCGTGATGGATGGCCACGAGCTGACACGACGCATCCGCGCATTGGAACGCGAACGCGGTGCCCAGCCCTGCCGAATCCTCGGCGTCACGGCCAACGCCCAGGCCGAAGCCAAGGCACAGTGCCTGGCCGATGGCATGGACGAGTGCCTGTTCAAACCGATCGACCTGCGTACCCTCAAGGCCCACTTGCCCCAGGCGCCGACTACCGAGGCAACGCCCCCGGAAGATGCACCGCCGGACAGTGGTTTCGACATTGCTCAGTTGCGCCATCTCACCCAGGACGACGTAGAGCTGACTCGGCGCCTGCTCGAACAACTCGCCCAGAGCACCGCGCAAGACCTGCAGGCCCTGCGCGAACTGGCGCCGGGCCACACATCAGCGCAGGTGAAAACGCTGGTGCACCGGATCAAAGGCGGTGCGCGCATGCTCAAGGTCAGGGGGGTGGTCCGCGATTGCGAAACGCTGGAACAGGCACTGGCCGATGGAGCGCCCAGCGATGCATTGCTCGCACGCCTGGAGGCAAACCTCCAGGGCCTGGAGCATCAGTTGCGCGAGGGGCTCAATGCAATTGCAGGGTCGAACTGATCTGGCTGATCGCATCGACCACGTGACGTGAGCCTTGCTGGATCTCCATGATCACGGTACCGGCCTCGTTGGCCAGCTCCACGCCCAACCCCGTGCGCGACAGGCTCGACTGCATGCTGGCCACCGCCGTCAGTGACAGGTCGTGATTCTGTCGCACCACCTCGACGATCTCCAGCGTGGCTTTGCTGGTCCGCGCCGCCAGGCTGCGCACCTCGTCAGCCACAACCGCGAAACCGCGCCCGTGCTCACCGGCACGCGCGGCCTCGATGGCGGCATTGAGTGCCAACAGGTTGGTCTGGTCGGCAATCCCGCGAATGGTCAGGACGATCTTTCCGATCAGCTCCGACTGCTTGCTCACCGCATCGATGCTGCGCGCCGCGTCGTTGAGCTCCTCGGAAATCTGCTCGATCACCTGCACCGTCTGCTGCACCACCTGGGTTCCCTTGCGCGCGCAGGCGTCGGTCTGCACGGAGCTTGCGTGAGCCGCATCGGCCGCGCTCTGCTGGGTGCTGACCTGATTGGTGATGTCGCTGGCGAACTTGACCACCTTGTACAGGCGGCCTTTGCCATCGAAGATCGGGTTATAGGAAGCCTCCAGGTATACCGTCTGGCCTTGCTTGTTGACCCGTTCGAAGCGGTGGGAGTGATACTCGCCCCGGTTGAGCGATGCCCAGAACTCCCGGTACTGGGGCGATTCACGCTCATGGGGCAGGCAGAACAACCCGTGATGACGCCCCGTGACCTCCTCCAGGCGATAGCCCATGGTGTCGAGGAAGTTCTGGTTGGCCGTGATCACCCGCCCTTCGGGCGTGAACTCGATCACCGCCATCGAGCGACCGATGGCCTTGAGCAGGCTTTCGCTCTCATGCTCTTCGTTGACCCTGCGGGTGATGTCGGCCGCGACCTTGATCACGCTGGTAACCTGCTGTTGATCATCGAGCACTGGCATGTAGCTCGCCTCCAGCCACACCTCGCGCCCGGACTTGTCGATACGCTCGAAAGTACCGCTGATCGCCTTGCCCTGCCCCAGCTCATGCCATAGCTGCTGGTACTCGGCGCTCTTGGCATAGGTTGGGTCGCAGAACAGACGGTGATGCTTGCCGCGGATCTCATCGGCGCTGTAGCCCATCGTTGCGCAGAAGTGGTCGTTGGCGTCGAGGATGGTGCCATCCGGGGCGAACTCGATCATCGCCATGGAGCGACTGATCGCGGCCAACTTGGCTTCCATGCCTGCCAGTGCCTGGCGGCTACGCTGAATCTCGATCAGGTCGGACTTGCGATGGTACTCGAACATGCGCCGGGCCTCCTTGTGTGCGCAGGGGTTTCCTGAGCATAGATGGGCCCCGCCGCCATGCAAGCGATCTGATATCACCTTGTGATTAGGCGGTTTCGAAGGGAGATTCGACCGTACCCGCACCCTGTCAGGTACTTTCCCGCACCACCAACTCGAAGCCCATGTCCTGCTGCTGCTCGACGTCCCGCTTGCCGTCGAGCAGACTCAACAGCGCCTGCGCGGCAGTGCGCCCCACAGCGGCCCTTGGCGTACGGATCGAGGTCAGGCGCGGCACCATGTGCGCCGAAGCCGGCAGGTCGTTGAAGCCGACCATCGCCACCTGCCGCGGAACCTCGACACCTTGGCGCAATGCCTGGAGCACCGCGCCCTGAGCCAGGTCATCGTTGCAGAAGAACAGTCCGTCGACCTCCGGTGCCTTGGCCAGCAAACGGCTGAACAGCTCGCCACCAAGGCCGATCGATGAGGGTTGTGGGTCCAGCATCTCCAGCTCCGGTGCCTGCAAGCCGGCCTCCGTCAACGCCTGGCGAAACCCCTCGGCGCGCTGCATCACCCGCGGATCGAGCTGCGCCGCGATGAAGCCCAGGCGCCTGCGGCCACGCTCAATGAGGTGGCGAGCGGCGGCGCGACCCGCCTGCTGCTGCGAAAACCCCACCGACAGGGCGCCCGGCTCCCCGCCAAGCTCCATCATGTGGACACAGGGCACGCCGCTGGCTGCGAGCATCTGCCGCGAAGCATCGCTGCGCTCGAAACCGGTCAGCAGGATGCCGCAGGGCTGGTAGGCGAGGTAGTTGCGGATCAGGTTCTCTTCCTCGGCGCTGTCGTAGTGATAGTTGCCGATCAGCACCTCCAACCCGCGAGGACGCATCACGTCGTGAATCGCCTCCAGCGTGTCGATGAACAGTTGGTTGGACAGCGATGGAATCAATACCACCACCGACTGGCTGCGTGCCGATGCCAGGGCACGGGCGGCCGGGTTGGCCACGTACCCCAGGCTCGCTGCGGCGGCAATGACCTTTTCCACCAACTCCGGTGCAACCGTGCTGACGCCGCGCAGCGCGCGCGAAGCGGTAATGGGAGAAACCCCTGAAAGCCTGGCGACTTCGGCCAGAGTGGGACGACCTGTGGTGCGGGAGCCGGTGCGGGTCATGAATGTTGTAATTTTACTACTTGCAAGAAGTGGGAACGGTCACTAAGGTAGCGCTGTCTCAGGACGCAGGCAACGTAATAATTGCCGCAGCATCCATACTGCGTATCACAAGATCAATAACACCCGGGAGGGTGGCGCTTGCACCACTGCTCGTCGAGCGTGAGACAGCGCTGTCTTACCCCGCAGGAGGTACCGATGAATCTTTCCCCTTGCGCCATCGTGGTCATGGGCGTGGCAGGCTGCGGCAAAAGCTGCGTCGGCCAGGCCGTTGCTGCACGTAGCGGCGGACGCCTGATCGAGGGCGACGCCTTCCACCCTGCCGAAAACATCCAGAAGATGAGCGCCGGCATTCCCCTGGACGACAACGACCGTGCCGGTTGGCTGGTACGCCTGGGCGAAGAGCTGCAGGCCATTCTCCAGGCCGGTGAACGCCCGATCCTCACCTGCTCGGCGCTCAAGCGCCGCTACCGCGACACCCTGCGCCAGGCCGTGCCAGGCCTGGGCTTCGTCTTTCTCGAATTGAGCCCTGAAGAGGCCGAGAAACGCGTGCTCGCCCGCCCCGGCCACTTCATGCCGGCAAGCCTCATCACCAGCCAGTTCGCGACCCTCGAATCGCCGCGTGGCGAACCGCTCACGCTGGCGCTGGACGCCACGCGTCCGATCGAAGCACTTGCCGAATCCGTGCACGACTGGCTAAAGCCCTGCGGTGACCGGCACCTGGCGCGAACTGCCTGATCCGGCGGTTTTCCGGCTCACCAAAGACAGCGCTGTCCCGACGCCTGCGGGCGTCAAAAGTTCACTCACGTTTCGCCATTACAACAACGACAAGACCGAGGCATAGACACCATGTTCGGACTGGCTACTGATACCTACCTGCTGCTCGACGCGCTCGTTACCATCGTCGGGCTCATCCTGCTGATCACCCATTTCAAGGTCCACCCCTTCGTCGCCCTGACCCTGGCCGCAGGCTTTCTCGGCCTGACCTCCGGCATGCCGGTGGCCAAGGTCATGAAATCGTTCCAGGACGGCTTCGGCGGCGTGCTCGGCTTTGTCGGCATCGTCCTGGCGCTGGGGACCATGCTCGGCAAGCTGATGGCCGACTCCGGCGGCGCCGACCAGATCGCACAGACGCTGATCCGAGCCTTCGGCAAGCAGAAAGTGCATTGGGCGATGATGTTCGCCGCTTTCCTGGTGGGCATCCCACTGTTCTTCGAGATCGGCTTCGTGCTGCTGATCCCGCTGGTATTCATCGTCGCACGCCGCTCCGGGGTGTCGCTGGTGAAGATCGGCATCCCGCTGCTGGCAGGGCTCTCGGTGGTGCATGGCCTGGTGCCGCCGCACCCTGGGCCATTGCTGGCGATCGGCATTTTCCACGCCGATATCGGCAAGACCATCTTCTACGGCCTGCTGGTGGCACTGCCTACTGCAGTCATCGCCGGGCCGCTGTTCGGTAACTTCATCTCCCGCTACATTCCGGGCAACCCGTCACAGGAGCTGATGGACCAGATCGCCCGCGACTCCGACCAGAAAAACCTGCCCAGCTTCACCATCACGCTGGTCACCGTGCTGCTCCCAGTGGCGCTCATGCTGCTCAAGACCTTCGCCGACGTGGTACTCCCGACTGACCACATCGTGCGTCAGTGGATGGACCTGATCGGCCACCCCATCACCGCGCTGCTCGCCGCCTTGCTCCTGGCGTTCTACACCTTCGGTTCGGCCCGCGGTTTCAGCCGTCAGCAGATCATGAAGATGCTCGACCAGAGCCTGGCGCCCACCGCGGCGATCGTGCTGATCGTCGGTGCAGGCGGCGGCTTCAAGCAGATGCTGGTGGACACCGGCGTCGGTAACGTGATCGGACAGATGGCCGTGCAGGCTCAAATTTCACCCATCATGCTGGCCTGGCTGGTGGCGGCGGTGATTCGCATCGCTACAGGTTCGGCAACCGTGGCGACCATCACCGGCGCCGGTATCGTCGCGCCGGTGATCGAACTGGTGCCGGGGGTGAACCGTGAGCTGCTGGTACTGGCCACCGGCGCTGGCTCGCTGATTCTGTCCCACGTCAACGACGCCGGGTTCTGGCTGGTCAAGCAGTACTTCAACATGACCGTGGCCGAGACCTTCAAGACCTGGAGCATGATGGAAACCATCCTGTCCGTGGTCGGCATCATCTTCATCATGCTGTTGTCGATGGTGGTGTGACCGTCGGTCGGGGTGATGGCACCTTGCTGAGCAGGACGGGGCCCAAGAGGAAGATGCCCCTGTCCTGCGCAAAGGAGTTTGCCCCATGAAGCGATCCCTGCCCCGTACCTGCCTGCTCGCCGCCCTGCTCTGCTCACCACTGGCCATGGCGGTTGGCACCGGCACCACCTACCCGGACGATCCACATAACCCCGCGCCACAGCCTGGTGTAGACAGCACCCTCAACCCGGTTGAGAAACCCATGCCGCGCGATACCGACCCGCGGATTCAGGGCAATGACCCGGAAAGCCCGCCGGCCCGGCAGAACGACAACCGCGACCTGCCCGGCATGGACGGCAGCGGCTCGGAGGGTAATGGTAGCCAGGGCGGCAGTGGCAAGCCCTGACGGTCACCACTGCCGCTTGTCCGGCCTGCTCAACCCCAGCTTTTCGATCTTGTAGCGGAGCATGCCGCGTGACGGCCCCAGCAAGCGTGCCGACTTGGTGACATTCCGGTCGGTGCGCTCAAGGGTTCCGTAGACCTCGTCGCGCTCCATGTCCGGCAGGCTGGCTCCGGCCTCGAGGCGCTGGGGTTCGTAGACAGCGTGATGAGCCATGAAACGGCTGCGAGGTGTGCTTGAGCCTCTCCATGACCGGCGGTATTGCCCAACGCCCAACGCGCGCTTTATCCGGTCGGGTGAGGCTCTGATCAGCGCCCCATCACCTCCACCACCCAGTCGATGAACACCCGCAACCGCGCGCCCACATGCCGATTCGGCGGATAAGCGACGTACAACGGCATCGGCTCCAACTGCCAATCTTCGAACACCCGCACCAGCGCACCACTGGCCAGTGGCGCCCGGGCCATGTAGTCCGGCAGCCACAGCACCCCAAGCCCAGCCACCCCGGCCGCCAGGTAGGCGTTGCCATCGTCCACCGCCAGCACCTGGGTGCCGCGGACCTGCAGCCGCTCGGTGCCGCGAACGAGGGCATAGGGCAGCGGTTTGCCGGTACGTGCCCAGAGAAAACCTACCGTACGGTGGTCAGAACCCTCCAGGTCCGAAGGGTGGGCAGGGGTGCCAAGGCGTTCGAGGTAAGCCGGCGCCGCATACACCCCCAACTGCAGGTCGGCAACCTTGCGCGCCATCAGCGACTGGTCCAGCAGTTCGCCTCCGCGCACCACGCAATCGACATGCTCGCCAATGATGTCGACGATACGATCGCTGACGCCCATGTCGATCTGGATGTCCGGGTAGCGGGCATGGAAGTCCGGCAGCGCCGGCACCAGCACCAGGCTTGCCAACGGGCTCGGTACATCGACCCGCAACTTGCCACGCGGCAGGCCGGCAGCGCCGCTGAGGCTACTCTCCGCATCCTCGAGCTCCGCCAACAGGCGCAACACCCGCTGGTAGAACTGCTCGCCATCGCGGGTCACGCTCACTTTGCGCGTGGTACGGTTGAGCAGGCGCACGCGCAGGCGGGTTTCCAACTGCTGCACCAGCTGGGTCACACTGGTGCGGCTCATGTGCAGCGTCTCTGCAGCCTTGGTGAAGCTGCCCGCCTCTACCACCCGGGCAAAGGCACGCATTGCGTCGAACCGGTCCATCAGCGCCTCGATTGTTTGGAATCAACAAACAATGATAACCAGACTCGCACGTTTATCGAACAGTTCTGGGCTCGTACAGTCGCCCCATCACCCCCTTGATGGAGAAAACACCATGAACCAACGCGACGTTGTATTCCCTGCTGGCCGTCAGGCCCTGTACGACATCAATCACTACTCCCCCGCCGTGCGCAGCAATGGCTTGCTGTTCGTCTCCGGGCAAGTTGGCAGCCGCGAGGACGGCTCACCCGAGCCGAGCCTGGAAAACCAGGTGCGCCGGGCCTTCGCCAACCTCCAGGCGATTCTCGCCGCCGCCGGTTGCAGCTTCGCTGACGTGCAGGACGTGACCCTGTTCATCGTCGACCCACAAGACAAGTTCCAGATCATCTGGGACTTGGTGCGCGCTGAATTCTGGGGGCCAGCACCTTACCCAACGGTGACGGCTGTCGGGGTAACCTGGTTGTACGGCTTCGATTTCGAGATCAAGGTGGTGGCGCGGTTGCCGCAGTGATGTAGGGAGGCAGATGGCCCTATCGCGGGACAAGCCCGCTCCTATAAAAGCGCCGCAACTGCTGAATACTGCAGTGTCACTTATGGGAGCGGCGGTTCGGCGCCCCGACTTGTCCCGCGATAGGGCCATCTGCCTCCACAACGATTAAGACAGTCATATTCCCCTGCTCTACTCCCCTCACGCGGCCCGCAGCCTGCGAGCTCGGACGAAATGCGCATCGCGCCCTTTCGATATGCGGCAAGTGAAGGCACAATGCGTGTCCTTTTTTTGGCCGGCCTGGCCGGGGGCCTTTGAAATGATCAAGACGCCGTACTACCTCATCGACAAAACCAAGCTGCTGGGCAACCTGGAGAAGATCGCCTACGTGCGCGAACACTCCGGCGCCAAGGCCTTGCTCGCCCTCAAGTGCTTCGCCACCTGGTCGGTATTCGACCTGATGGAGCAGTACATGGACGGCACCACCTCCTCCTCGCTCTACGAGCTCAAGCTCGGCCGCCAGAAGTTCGCCGGCGAGACCCACGCCTACAGCGTGGCCTGGGCCGACGATGAGGTCGAGGAAATGCTGGAGAACTGCGACAAGATCATCTTCAACTCCATCGGCCAGCTCCAGCGCTTCGCCGAACAGTCCGAAGGCAAGACCCGCGGCCTGCGCGTCAACCCGCAGGTGAGCAGCTCCGACTACCTGCTGGCCGACCCGGCGCGTCCGTTCAGCCGCCTGGGCGAATGGGATCCGGAAAAGATCGAAAAGGTGATCGGCACGATCTCCGGCTTCATGTTCCACAACAATTGCGAAAACGGCGACTTCAGCCTGTTCGACAAGATGCTCTCGCACATCGAAGAGCGCTTCGGCCATTTGCTGCACCAGGTCCAGTGGGTCAGCCTCGGCGGCGGCATCCACTTCACCGGCGAAGGCTATGCACTCAACGCGTTCTGCGCCCGCCTGAAAGGCTTCTCCGAGAAGTACGGCGTGCAGGTCTACCTGGAGCCCGGTGAAGCGGCGATCACCAACAGCGCCTCGCTGGAAGTCACCGTGCTCGACACGCTCTACAACGGCAAGCACCTGGCCGTGGTCGACAGCTCCATCGAAGCGCACATGCTCGACCTGCTGATCTACCGCCTCAACGCCAAGATGGCCCCCAACGACGGCGAGCACACCTACATGGTCTGCGGCAAGTCGTGCCTGGCCGGCGACATCTTCGGCGAATACCAATTCGATCGTCCTCTGGCCATCGGCGATCGCCTGTCGTTCATCGACGCGGCGGGTTACACGATGGTGAAGAAGAACTGGTTCAACGGTCTGAAGATGCCGGCCATCGTCGTCAAACAGCTCGACGGCAGCGTCGAGGTCAAGCGCGAGTTCGGTTTCGAAGACTACGTTTCCAGCCTGTCGTAAGACCGGCTTTCAGTAAGGAGCACGGGATAAATTGAAGAAGAACGTTCTTATCATTGGTGCAGGAGGTGTCGCCAAGGTGGTGGCCCACAAGTGCGCACAGCATAACGACGAACTCGGTCGTATTGCGATTGCGTCACGGAACATCTCCAAATGCCAGGCCATCATCGACAGCGTCAAGGCCAAGGGTAGCCTCAAGGTACCCGCAGACATCCAGGCCTTCTCGCTCAACGCCCTCGATGTCGAGGCGACCAAGGCACTGATCCGCGAGACCGAATCGCAGATCGTGATCAACGTCGGTTCCGCCTTCCTCAACATGTCGGTGCTGCGTGCCTGCATCGATACCGGTGTCGCTTATCTCGATACCGCGATTCACGAAGAACCGGGCAAGATCTGCGAAACCCCGCCCTGGTATGGCAACTACGAGTGGAAGCATCTCGAGGAGTGCCAGCAGAAGAACATTACCGCCATTCTCGGTGTCGGCTTCGACCCGGGTGTGGTGAACAGCTACGCAAAACTCGCGCAGCAGCAGTACTTCGACCGCATTGATTCGATCGACATTCTCGACGTCAATGCCGGTTCCCACGGCAAGTACTTCGCCACCAACTTCGACCCGGAAATCAACTTCCGCGAGTTCACCGGGCAAGTATGGAGCTGGCAGAACAGCCAGTGGACCAGCAACACCATGTTCGAGGTCAAGCGCACCGACGACCTCCCGGTGGTGGGTTCGCAGAACCTCTACCTGACCGGTCACGATGAAGTACATTCGATCTCGAAGAACCTGAACGTACCCAATGTGCGTTTCTGGATGAGCTTCGGCGAACACTACATCAACGTGTTCACCGTGCTGAAGAACCTCGGCCTGCTCTCCGAGCAACCGGTCAAGACCGCCGAAGGCCTTGAAGTCGTGCCGCTGAAAGTGGTCAAGGCCGTACTGCCCGATCCGGCTTCCCTGGCTCCGGGCTACACCGGCAAGACCTGCATCGGCGACCTGGTCAAAGGCACCAAGGACGGCCAGGCACGCGAAGTGTTCATCTACAACGTCGCCGACCACGAAGAAGCCTACGCCGAGACCGACAGCCAGGGCATCTCCTACACCGCTGGCGTGCCGCCAGTGGCCGCAGCCCTGCTGGTCGCCCGCGGCGAGTGGGATGCCGGGCGCATGGTCAACGTCGAGGAACTGCCCGCCGAGCCGTTCCTCAAGGCGCTGGACGTGATGGGCCTGCCGACCCGCGTCAAGGATGAAAAAGGCGATCGTCCATGGGACGCTGAAGCCTAAGCAGCAAAAAGAAGGGGCGCCCGTTGGCGCCCCTTCTGCATTTTACCCCTGGCGCGCAACCGCCACGCACTTGATCTCCACCAGCAGCCCGTCATGGGCCAGTTCGCTGACACCAATACAGGTCCAGGGGCAGGTACCCCGCGGGAACAGCGCGTCCTTGACCTCACGAAACACCGCCATGTGCTCGCGCAAGCCGACATGATAAGTGGTCAGTTCCACCACATCCGCGAAATCACAACCGGCAGCCGCCAGCACGTCCCTCAGGTTTTCCCACGCCGCGTGAAACTGCTGCCGCGGGTCGGCAATGACCTGCAGATCCGCCGTACGCCCCACCTGACCGGCCAGATACAACGTATTACCGACCTTCAAGGCCGGCAGATAACCGGCACGTTCGGCAAGTTTCTGCTGCGAAGGGGGAATGATCGGAGTGCGGTCGCTCATTGAGGATGTCCAGTGCTTGAGATTGGACGCATCTTAGCAAGCGAACACGAAAGCGAGCTGCGGCATGGCGGCACGCTTTCGAGACGATAGCTCCGCATCTGGCGGCCCCGCACCAGGGCCGCCAACCGCCGGGCTCAGCCCGCTGGCGAAGTCAGAGGCTGCAGCTGCAGCACTTCATTGGTGTAGTCCCACTCCTCCTGCACCTTGTCAGGATGCTCGTTCAACTTGAGCCCGTAGCTTGGGATGATCTGGTGCAGCTTCTCCTGCCAGGGTGGTGAAGCGACCTTGTCCTTGAACACCTTGCGCAACAGGTCGAGCATGATCGGTGGCGCGGTCGAGGCGCCCGGCGAGGCACCCAACAAGCCGGCAATGGAGCCGTCGGCAGAGGTTACGACCTCGGTGCCAAGCTTGAGCACCCCGCCCTGCTCAGGGTCATTCTTGATGATCTGTACGCGCTGCCCAGCCTGCCACAGGCGCCAGTCTTCTTTCTTGGCATGGGGGAAGTAGGTCTGCAGCGCAGCGAAGCGGTCGTCGTCCGATTGCATGACCTGGCCGATCAGGTACTGCACCAGGTCGAACTCGCGGACCCCGACACGCACCATCGGCCAACTGTTGTGTAGCGTCATGCTGCCGAACAGGTCGAGCAGCGAGCCTTCCTTGAGAAACTTGGTCGAGAAGGTTGCAAACGGCCCGAACAGGATCACCCGCTTGCCGTCGAGCACCCGCGTATCCAGATGCGGCACCGACATCGGCGGCGCCCCCGTCGAGGCGATGCCATAAGCCTTGGCCATGTGGCGCTCGGCAATGGCAGCGTTCTCGGTCACCAGGAACGATCCCCCCACCGGGAAACCTGCGTACTCCTTCGCCTCGGGGATGCCTGACTTCTGCAACAGAGGCAGCGCCGCGCCACCGGCACCGATGAACAGGAACTTGGCATCGGTGGCCGACGTGCTGCCATCCTTGAGGTTCTTGTACTCCACATGCCACGAGCCGTCGTCGTTGCGGGTGATGTCCTGCACTTCGCTGGAGAGCTTGAGGTCGAAGTTGGGGCGGGTCTGCAGGTACGTCACGTACTGACGGGTGATCTCGCCGAAATTGACGTCTGTGCCGATCGGCGTCCAGGTCACCGCAAGCTTCTGGTTCGGGTCGCGCCCCTCCATCATCAACGGCACCCACTTGGCGATCTGTGCGTTGTCTTCCGAATACTGCATGGGCTTGAACAGCGGGCTGGCCTGCAGCGCCTCGTAGCGCTTGCGCAGGAAACGGATATTGTCATCGCCCCAGACAAAGCTCATGTGCGGTGTGGCGTTGATGAACGAACGTGGGTTCTTCAGTACCCCCTGCTTGACCTGCCAGGCGAGAAACTGCCGGGTGACCTGAAACGACTCGTTGATCTCCACCGCCTTGCTGATGTCGATCTTGCCGTCCTTTTCAGGGGTGTAGTTCAGCTCGGCCAGCGCCGAATGCCCGGTACCGGCGTTGTTCCAACCGTTTGAGCTTTCCTCGGCGACCTTGTCCAGCCGCTCGATCATCTCCATCGACCAACCGGGCTCAAGCTCGTTGAGCCACACGGCCAGCGTGGAGCTCATGATCCCGCCGCCCACCAGCAGCACATCGACCCGCTTGCCCTCGGCGGCCTGCACGGCCGTGAGGCCAAAGGCCAGGGCCAGGCCCGCCAGGGCCGGTTTGAATGCGATTCCTCTGTTCATGTGCTCCCTCCGTCGAGGCACCGCTGGCCCCGATCCTATCCGTGAATGTGCCTTGCCCCTGGTCCGAGTGTTCGTGCCTGTGGCGTACGAAATCCCAGGCAAGCTTAGCTGAGTGATTCACTCAGGTTAGCCGCTCGCGCATTCAGGCTGTGGTGGTGGAACCGAGGTCGAGCCGTCAGGCAACTTCAAGAAGCCTCTTGCAACTCGACCGCTCTGCAAATACTGTATGAAAAACCAGTATCTCGAGACATCCCCATGCAACTCATCGCCAAGCTCGGCATTCTCGCCGACGCCGCCAAATACGATGCATCCTGCGCCAGCAGCGGCGCGCCCAAGCGCAGCTCGCGGGGGCGTGACGGGCTTGGCGCCACCGATGGCATGGGCATCTGCCACAGCTATACCCCTGACGGGCGCTGCGTGTCGCTGCTCAAGGTGCTGCTCACCAACTTTTGCCTGTACGACTGCCAGTACTGCGTCAATCGCCGCTCCAGCAACGTGCCTCGCGCACGCTTCAGCCCCGAGGAAGTGGTGCGCCTGACCCTCGACTTCTACCGGCGCAACTGCATCAGCGGGCTGTTCCTGAGCTCGGGCATCATCCGCTCGGCCGACTACACCATGGAGCAGTTGAACCGCGTTGCCAGGCTGCTGCGCGAGGAGCACGGTTTCCGAGGCTACATCCACCTCAAGACCATTCCCGACGCCGATCCGCTGCTGATCGAAGAAGCCGGGCGCCTGGCCGACCGGCTGAGCGTCAACGTCGAGCTGCCCACCGAGGCCAGCCTCAAGCGCCTGGCGCCGGAAAAACAGGCACACACCATCCGCCAGGCCATGGGCGTGATTCACCAGGGCCAGCAGGCCGTGGCCGGCGAACCACGAGCGCCGCGTTTCACACCGGCCGGGCAGAGCACCCAGGTAATCGTCGGTGCCGATACCACCGACGACCGCACCCTGCTGCGCAACGCCGAATCGCTGTACCAGGGCTATGGTCTCAAGCGCGTGTACTACTCCGCCTTCAGCCCGATCCCGGACAGCCCGAACAGTGTGCCGCTCGCCGCCCCGCCGCTGCTGCGCGAGCACCGCCTGTACCAGGCCGACTTCCTGATGCGCGGCTACGGCTACAAGGCCGGCGAGCTGCTCGGCCAGGCCGGTAACCTGGCGCTGGACATCGACCCCAAGCTGGCCTGGGCCCTGGCTAACCGCGAGGTCTTTCCGCTGGACCTGAACCGCGCCGAGCCCGCCCTGCTCGCCCGTATTCCCGGTATCGGCCTGCGCAGCGTACAGCGGCTGGTGGCGCTGCGACGCGAGCGGCGGATCCGCTACGACGATCTGATCCAACTGCGCTGCGTGCTGGAAAAAGCCCGGCCGTTCATCGTCACCAGCGATTACCGTCCGGCCCAGGCCGAACTGCGCAGCGGCTTGCTGCGCCAACGCCTGCGCGAACCGCAGGCACCGGTGCAGATGGGGCTATGGGCATGATCGCGCTGGATTGCGACGACCTGTTCGGCACCTGGCGCGACCAGGCGCGGGTGCTGCTCGGCCATGGCATCGACCCGGCCGAGGTGACCTGGGGCCAGGGGCCGATGGACGACCTGCTGGCCATCCCCACGCCTTTGCCACAAGGGCCCGGCCCCTTCCGTGCGCGGGTGCCCGCGGCCTTGCTGGCACAGCTCGAGCAGGCCGCTCGCTATCGCGGCGAACAACGCTGGAACCTGCTGTACGAAGTCCTCTGGCGTGTCGCCCATGGAGATCGCACGGCAATGCTCGCCGGCGACCGCCTGGGCAGCGAGTTGCAGCGGCGTATCAAGCAGGTCTCCCGCGAGGCGCATCACCTGCACGCCTTCGTGCGCTTCGTGCCGTTGCCGGAAGCGGTCGCCGAGCGCCTGCAACTGGACCTGGTGGCCTACCACGAACCTGCCCATGACATCCTCGAAAGCGCCAGTGGCCATTTTGCCGACCGCCTCGGGCGCCAGCGCTGGCTGATCGCAACGCCCACCGATGGCATACGCTTCGACGGCAGCGAGCTCGACTACCGTCGGCAGTGTCCCCGTGAATGGGTCGACTGGGCGCGTCATGCCGAAGATCCCGGCGCCGAGCTGTGGCGTACCTACTACCGCTCCACCTTCAACCCGGCGCGGCTGAACCCTGATGCCCTACGCCTGCACATGCCGGGGCGTTTCTGGCGCCACCTGCCCGAGGGCATGCTCATTCCCCAGCTCGAAGGTTTGGCGCGCCAAGGCAAGCAACGCGACGGGCAGGCACTGGAGGTTGGCTTGCAACGTGGCAAGCGGGTCGGGCGCTGAGCGCCGTTGTTGCCTACACTTTCGCTGATTGCCTCTGATTTCCGGGAGCCACCATGGACGATTCCAGCCAAGGCAAGCCACCCACCTTCTGGCAGATGCTGCACAGCATCCTGGCTGCCGCCTTCGGCGTGCAGAGCGGCAAGAACCGCGCGCGCGACTTCACCCACGGCAAGGCCAGCCACTTCATCGTGATGGGGGTGATGTTCACCCTCGTGTTCATCCTGGTGCTGGTGGGGCTGGTGCAGTTGGCGATGCATCTGACGGGGCGGTGAAACAGTCATTTTTGCGTGCGCAAGCCAGAACGCACCCGCCCGCGGAATTCCCTCCCGCGGGCGGCTCAGGTTGCAGTTCACGGTCTGAAGTTTGCGTTACTGATGGCTGACCCAGTACACAGCGGTCACGACAACCAGCACGATCAGGCACAGGATCGCCCAGGCGTCGACACTGCTGTCAGGCTTGCGGAGCTTGGTCGGGTTTCCCATTGCATTGCCTCTTGTAGTGGTTATGGGAATGCACGTCACACCAGCAGTTAAGTCCAGCAATGCCCTTTGCTCAAGCAGGGTCTTTCAATAATCGACGGGTGACGTCAGGAACGGGTAGCGATAGTCGGTGCCCCGCCCCTCTGCGCTGTAGCGGCGAAAGTCGATGCCATAGCCTTTGCGGGCGCTCAGTTCCAGCCAGCGCTGCGCCTTCACCGCATCGATGGCCTGCAGCACCGGCAGGCGGTACAGGTGTTGCCCGTCACGGTCCATCGCCAGGCCCCGGGCGTCGTCATGCAGCATCACCATGGCCCAGCCGCCCAGGCTGAAATGCCCGCCCATGAGCACGCTCAGCCGCCCATCCACGCGCGCCTGCAAGGCCTCGGGCGAACTGTTGACCGCGCTGAACAACACATCGCGTCCCGGCACCAGGCCAGCCGCCTCGAACGCCTGCATTGCACCGAACGCCATCTGGTCGTTCGCCGACCACACCAGGCGCACCTGCGGATAGCGCTGCAACAGCAACTTGGCCTGCTCGAAGGCCCGTTGGCGGCTCCAGCCGCCATACACCAGCTGGCGCAAGCGTACGTGCGGAAACTCGGCCAACGCCCGCCGCATGCCTTGCTCGCGCAGTTGCGAAGCAGGCGTGGTGCTGATGCCGGCAAACGCCAGCAGCTCGATCGGTTCGCCTGTTCGGGGCAGGCTGGCGACCAGATCGTGCAGCATCTGGTAACCCGCCTGTTCGTCATTGCCGACCAGTGAGCCGAGCAGCGGCGCGTACTTGCCCGGCTGTGCCTGAATCGCCTCGGCCTGCCCCTCGGTCAGGCCGTTGTTGACCAACAACAGCTTGACCCCGCTGCCCTGCGACAGGCGCATGATCTCTGGCGCCACATACTGCTCGTTGACCAGCACCAGGTAGTCGGGCTTGTGCTCGCCCTGCAGGATCGCCCGCGCCTGCTCCAGTAGCCGCTCGGCCTGGCGCTCGCCGTACTCCACGCGCAGATCCATGCCCAGGTCGTCGGCCGCCGCTTGCATGAAACGCGAATAGCCAACCCAGAACGTCTCATCGGACAACCCGGGATTGAGAAAAACCACCGAAGCGGCTTGGGCGCTTGCCACCAGCGGCAGACCCAGGCACAGGCTGCGGCACAGCGTCCTGATGACCATGCGAGACATCCCTGCAAAAGCAAAGGATACAGTATAACGGCGCATGGCCATCACGGATAAATAGCAGCCAGTCTCACTTAGTCCAAATGGTTCTTTTCATATGCAAAAACATCACTTTAGCGCATAAATACAACCTGTTATCGTTCCCCCGCTCCGACCCGGAGTGCGCGGCCGTGCGCGCGATTAGCTGCATGCAGCCTGAGACAGGACTTTTATGTACGTATACGACGAGTACGATCAGCGGATCATCGAGGACCGCGTCAAGCAGTTCCGTGATCAGACCCGCCGCTACCTGGCCGGTGAGCTGAGCGAAGAAGAATTCCGCCCTCTGCGCCTGCAGAACGGCCTCTACATCCAACGTTTCGCCCCGATGCTGCGCGTCGCCGTGCCCTACGGCCAGTTGAACGCGCGCCAGGTCCGCATGCTGGCCAAGATTGCCCGCGACTACGACAAGGGCTACGCGCACATCTCCACCCGCCAGAACGTGCAGTTCAACTGGCCTGCGCTGGAAGACATCCCGGACATCCTGGCGGAACTGGCCACCGTGCAGATGCACGCGATCCAGACCAGCGGCAACTGCCTGCGCAACACCACCACCGACCAGTTTGCCGGCGTTGCCGCCGACGAGCTGATCGATCCACGCCCCTGGTGTGAGATCGTCCGCCAGTGGACCACCTTCCACCCGGAATTTGCCTACCTGCCGCGCAAGTTCAAGATTGCGATCAACGGTTCGAAGGAAGACCGCGCGGCCATCGAAGTGCACGACATCGGCCTTGAGCCTGTGCGCAACGCAGCCGGCGAGCTGGGCTTCCGCGTGCTGGTCGGTGGCGGCCTGGGCCGCACGCCGGTGGTCGGTTCGTTCATCAATGAGTTCCTGCCCTGGCAGGACCTGATCAGCTACCTCGACGCCATCCTGCGCGTGTACAACCGTTACGGCCGTCGTGACAACAAGTACAAGGCGCGGATCAAGATCCTGGTCAAGGCCCTGACGCCAGAAGTGTTCGCCGAGAAGGTCGAGGCCGAAATGGCCCACCTGCGTGGCGGCAACAGCACCCTGACCGAAGCAGAAGTCCAGCGCGTCTCGCGTCACTTCATCGACCCCGAGTACCAGGCCCTCGACAATGTCGACTACAGCGCCCTGGACCAGGAGCACCCAGGGTTCGCCCGCTGGCGTTCGCGCAACACCCGTGCGCACAAAAAGCCTGGCTATGTGGCCGTGACCCTCTCGCTCAAACCTACCGGCGTGGCTCCAGGCGACCTGACCGACAAGCAGCTCGATGCCGTGGCCGACCTCGCCGAGCGCTACAGTTTCGGCTTCCTGCGCACCTCGCACGAGCAGAACATCATCCTCGCCGACGTCGAGCAGCGCCAGCTGCACGCACTGTGGCTGGAACTGCGTGAAGGCGGTTTCGCCACGCCCAACATCGGCCTGCTGACCGACATCATCTGCTGCCCAGGCGGCGACTTCTGCTCGCTGGCCAATGCCAAGTCGATCCCGATCGCCGAATCCATCCAGCGCCGCTTCGACGACCTGGACTACCTGTTCGACATCGGCGAGCTCGACCTCAACATTTCCGGCTGCATGAACGCCTGCGGCCACCACCACGTGGGCCACATCGGCATCCTCGGCGTGGACAAGAAAGGCGAGGAGTTCTACCAGGTGTCGCTGGGCGGCAACGCCGCGCGTGATGCGAGCCTGGGCAAAATTCTCGGCCCCTCCTTCGCCCAGGACGACATGGCTGACGTGATCGAGAAGCTGATCAACGTGTACGTCGAGCAGCGCAACGAAGACGAGCGCTTCATCGACACCTACCAGCGTATCGGCATCGACCCATTCAAGGAACGCGTCTATGCAGCGAATCATTAAGAACAACCAGCTCATCGACGAAACCTGGCACCTGCTGCCCAAGGAAACCTCGTTCGACGAGCTGACCAACTGCGACGACTACATCGTTCCACTGCAGCTGTGGCGCGACCATGCCCATGCCCTCAAGGCCCGCGACGGCGGCCTGGGCGTGTGGCTGGACAGTGACGAAGAAGCCGAGGAAATCGGCGAGGACGTCCAGCACTTCCAGGTCATCGCCCTGAACTTCCCGGCCTTCACCGACGGGCGCAACTACTCCAATGCGCGCCTGCTGCGTGATCGCTACCAGTACAAGGGCGAGCTGCGCGCCATTGGCGACGTACTGCGCGACCAACTGTTCTACATGGCCCGCTGCGGCTTCGATGCCTTCGCCATCCGTGCCGACAAGGACCCGGAAGACGCGTTGCAGAGCCTGAAGGACTTCTCGGTCACCTACCAGGGTGCCACCGACGAGCCGCTGCCGCTGTTCCGCCGCCGCTGATCGCCGCCTGCTGTAACGAACGGCCCGCCTTCTGGCGGGCCGTTTCGTTTGCGCGTTTTTTCTAATGTTGAGTGCTGGCCTGCCGATATCACTGGTGTACCCGTATCTCTATTCGGCAGGACGCTAATGAATCCGATAACAGCTGCACAGCGCCTGGCCCCGGTCCTGACTGCCCCGCAACCGGCCCCGGCCAGCGCCAGCAACCCGACCGGCATCGCCAGTGTCTCGGCAGTCCCGAGCACCAGCGTGGTTCTCGGCCAGAGCAACACCATCAGCGATTCCGAGACCTACTCGCGCCAGGGTCTGCTGCCAGGCCAGGTCCGCTATGTCTGGGAAAAGGACAGCCAGGACAAGCTCGCCACCACGCTGCAGACCGCCTTCCAGTCATCCAGCAGCGCGGGCCGCTTCAAAGGCATTGGTGCGGCCTTGATCGAACAGCTCGCACAGAACGGCGGAAAGAACATCTCGCAGTCGGTGTTCGCCTTCAGCGACGACTCTCCAATCGACCCTGGCGTGCTCAAGCTGCAGCAGCAGCGCCTGCGCGAGAATCCTGACAGCGGCGTCACCTTCAGCCTGACCACCGCGTCCGGCGCGACCATTCGCTTGTCGCTGGCCAGCAGCGAAAAGGGCCTGGCGGTGAGCGCGGAAGTCGAAGGCGGCTCGCTCAGCAGCGAAGAACTCAAAGGCCTGGGCAACCTCGCCGACGCCTTCCAGTCCACCATCGATGGCCTCAACGAGGTGCCACCCCAGCTCAAGCTCGGCGCACTGGTCAAGCTCGATCCGAAGCTGTTCAGCGCCCTGCAGATGAGCAGCAAGTTCGAGTCCCTGAGCGGCGAGCAGACCTTCTCCCTGAGCCTCGATGACAAGGCGCGCAGCCTCAGCCTGCAGGGCCCGACCGGCCAGGTGCAACTGAGCCTGGACACCCAGGACGCCGAGCTGCTGGGCAAGTCGGCGCAGCGCAAGGCGGCGATCGACAACTACCTGACCCAGTTCGACGCCGCCCAGCGCCGTGGCCGTGGCGACGAGAACCTGATGAACCTGTTCAAGAACGCGTTCACCCAGCTCAACAGCATCGACGACAATCGCCAACCTGCGGTGCAAAGCCCGACGGCCCTGAACGACAAGGACCGTGCCCTGCTCAGCGGCCTGGCCGACTTCAGCGCCTCGATCAGCGAAACCACACGCAGAAGCAACCCGATGCGCCTGGACGAAACCGACAGTTTCACCTTCAGCACCTCGCAGAGCACCACGGTCAAGAACCGTGGCCTGCAGGACCGGTCGGTGGAGCAGAACCAGCAGAGCAAACTCACCGCCTCGTTCCACCGCGGCCTCAATCCGCTGACCAACCTGGTGCTGGGCAGCGACCGCGAGTCGC
This sequence comes from Pseudomonas sp. NY15374, assembly GCF_048068255.1. Lineage (NCBI taxonomy): Bacteria > Pseudomonadati > Pseudomonadota > Gammaproteobacteria > Pseudomonadales > Pseudomonadaceae > Pseudomonas > Pseudomonas sp. NY15374. The sequence continues at coordinate 704,911 of NZ_JBLUPZ010000001.1, read as the reverse complement.
AGAACTACAGCTACCACCTGATCGACGACCAGGCCAGCAGCACCACCCGCCTGGCCTATGACAAAGGCCAACTGGTGGAAGCCAGCGCGACCCAGCAGGCGAGCCAGAAAGAGCGGATCCTCACCTATGTCGATGGCGACCTGAAAAGCGACGTGACCACGCCCAAGGCAGTGACCCAGTCGCGCAACGTGCTGAACCTGCTCAGGGATGCATTCGAGCAGGACCGCATCGCCCAGCGCGATCGCGGTGTGTCGCTGCTCGAAGGGCTGCTGCAATCGCAGCGCAGTCGCTGGTTGCTGCAGACCGATCCGTCGAAGATCGCGGCCTGACAAAGGACCTGTGGGAGCGGCGAACCGCCGCCGCCACAGGGACTCAGTCAAGCTCAGAGAAGGCTTACCCCCGCACCCCCAGCATCCCGCGATCGACGATGAAATCGATCACCGCCTGCAACCCGTCACCCTTCTTCAGGTTGCTGAACGTCCAGGGTCGCTCGGGGCGCATGCGGTTGGTGTCGCGCTCCATCACTTCCAGCGAAGCCCCGACATAAGGTGCAAGGTCGGTCTTGTTGATCACCAGGAAGTCCGACTTGGTGATGCCCGGCCCGCCCTTGCGCGGGATCTTCTCGCCTTCGGCAACGTCGATCACGTAGATGGTCAGGTCGGCCAGTTCCGGGCTGAAAGTGGCGCTCAGGTTATCGCCACCACTCTCCACGAAGATCACCTCCAGGTTGCCGAACTTGCGCGCCAGCGCCTCGACCGCCGCCAGGTTCATCGAGGCGTCCTCGCGAATCGCGGTGTGCGGGCAGCCGCCGGTCTCGACACCGACGATACGCTCAGGCTCCAGGGCCCCAGCCTCGGTGAGGATGCGCTGGTCCTCCTTGGTGTAGATATCGTTGGTCACCACGGCGATGTGGTAATGGTCACGCATGGCCTTGCACAGGGCCTCGAGCAGCGCGGTCTTGCCGGAGCCGACCGGGCCACCGACACCGACGCGCAGGGGTTGCTGATAGCTTTGCATGTTGGCAGTCCTCAGGAACGGAACAAACGGGTGTATTGGGTTTCGTGTCGTGACGAGGCAATGGCCAGCAGCGGCAGGCCACCGCCCAGTTCGTCATCGCCAAGGGTCAGGGCCTGGTCGAGCACGGCGGGCAACTCGGCGCCCAAGTCGCGCAGCAAGGTCTGGGCCGCCTGCTGGCCGAAAGGCACCAGCTTGACCCCGGCCATGACGGCGCCTTCCAGCCAGGCGAAGCCATGGCCGAGGGCCAGGTCGCGCAGCGGGATCGACCAGTGCGCGCCCAGCCAGGCCATGCCACCGAGCTGGGATAGCTCGATGCTCTCACGCCAGGCCGGCGCCTGGGCCAGTTGCCAGCCATCGAGCAGCCGCGCCAGGGCGCTGCCCCGCTGGCGTTCTTCAAGCCGCAGCTCGGCCGTCTCCCGGTTGGCCAGCAGAAACTGGGTCCAGCGTGCGAAGGCCTCGGCATCATCGTCCTGGCATGCGCGGTAGAGGCGCGCCAGCAACGGCCAGTCGAGACAGCCCAGGGTGTCGTGCAACTGCTCACGCTGCCAGGCACAAAAGCCGGCCGTGTCACGCACCCAACCGGCCTCGACGGCCCACTCCAGACCTTGCGAGTAGGTGAAACCACCCACCGGCAGGCCCGGGCTCGCCAGTTGCAGCAGACGCAACAGCGCCAGGTCGCTGCTCATCAGCCGGCCAGCACGAACGCGGCGCCGGCCAGCAAGCCACCACCGAACAGCTTCTGCAGCTTGCTGTGGCGGCGCAGCAGACAGCCTACGCCGAACCCGACCACCAGCAGCAGCGCACTGACGGTGACGAAGCCTGCACTGAACATCCAGAACGCGCTGGGCGTCGCTTCCACGCCGTGGGCCCAGCCATGGAACAGGGCGAACACCGGCATGGCCAGGGCCAGCAGCACCTGGCGGTTGGGCAGCAGCATGGCGCAGGCGGCCACCACCAGCGAAATGGAGATCATGGTTTCGACACCGACCAGGTCACCGAACAGATGCCCCAGCACCGCGCCGCCGAACATCGCCGAGAGGGTGGCCAGGGGCAAGCTCAGGTTGCGTCGGGTCAGCGCGGCCAATACGCCGGTACCCAGCAGCATGAGCAAGTGGTCCAGGCCTGTCAGCGGGTGCAGCAGGCCATCCTGCAGCGGGTTGTTGTCGTGGCCGGGGTGGGCGAAGGCTGGCAAGGCAATCATCAGTAACGCCAGGGCAAGGGCTTTTTTCATTGTGTGCTCCAAAGCAATTCGGAAGGATTACAGGCGAACGAAGGGATGATCGTGGGCGTGGCCGTGAGGGGCGCTCTGGTAGGCGCCAGCCTCCGGCTCGAACGGCGCCTGCTCGATCAGCACCTCAAGGCCCAGGCCGCGCACCATTTCGTCCAGCACATGATCATGCTGGTAGCGCAAAAGGCCGGCCTCGATCTGCAACGGCACATGGCGATTGCCCAGGTGATAGGCCGCACGCGCCAGCAACAACGGATCGGCGCAGCGCACCGTGGACACACGCTCCGGTGCCGCCAGCACCTGCACCAGATGCTGGCCATCGGCATCGGCGAGCAGTTCGCCACCGCGCAGCAGATGGCCGCGCTCAAGCATCAGGCCGGCATCGCGGCCATCGTCGAGGGTCACGCGCAGGCGGCTCTTGATTCGGCTGTCCACATCCAGGGTGACAGTACCGGTGACCGAAGCAGCCTCGGCGACACGGCGGGTCAGGACAATCATGCTTGCTCCTTCAGAACAGGAAATAACGCTGGGCCAGCGGCAGTTCGCTGGCCGGTTCGCACACCAGCAACTGGCCATCGGCGCGCACCTGGTAAGTCTGGGCATCGACCTCGATCAACGGTTGCAGGCCGTTATGCACCATGTCGGCCTTGCGCACTCGGCGACAGCCGCGGGTGACCCCGATCAGGCTGCGCAGCCCGAGCTCCTCGGCCAGCCCACGGTCCATGGCGGCCTGGGGCAGGAAAGTCATGCGCGTGGCGTGGCGAGCTGCACCGAAGCTTGCGTACATCGGACGGTAGTGCACCGGCTGCGGGGTCGGGATCGAGCCGTTGATATCGCCCATGGGCGCCGTGACGATCAGGCCGGCCTTGATCACCGCCGACGGCTTGACACCGAAGAACGCTGGCGACCAGACCACCAGGTCGGCCAGCTTGCCCACCTCCACCGAACCGACCTCGTGCGCGATGCCATGGCTCAGCGCCGGATTGATGGTGTACTTGGCGATGTAGCGCTTGACCCGGAAGTTGTCGCTGTAGCTGCTGTCCGGCGCCAAGGGCCCACGACGCACCTTCATCTGGTGGGCCACCTGCCAGGTCCGCAGCACCACTTCGCCAACCCGGCCCATGGCCTGGGAGTCGGACGACGTCATGGAGAACGCGCCCATGTCGTGGAGGATGTCCTCGGCGGCGATGGTCTCGCGGCGGATACGCGACTCGGCAAAGGCCACGTCTTCGGCAATGCTCGGGTCCAGGTGGTGGCAGACCATGAGCATGTCCAGGTGCTCATCCACGGTGTTGATGGTGTAGGGCAACGTCGGGTTGGTCGAGGACGGCAGCACGTTGGCCTGCCCCGCCGCCCGAATGATGTCCGGCGCATGACCACCGCCCGCCCCTTCGGTGTGGAAGGTGTGGATGGTGCGATCGCCAATCGCTGCCAGGGTGTCCTCGATGCAGCCGGATTCGTTGAGCGTATCGCTGTGGATCGCGACCTGGATGTCCATCTCTTCGGCCACGCTCATGCAGCAATCGATGGCCGCCGGCGTCGAACCCCAGTCTTCGTGCAATTTCATGCCCATGGCGCCGGCGGCGATCTGCTCGCGCAGCGGTTCGGGCTTGGAGACGTTGCCCTTGCCGAGAAAACCGATGTTGATCGGCAAGCTGTCGGCAGCCTGGAGCATGCGCGCCAGGTACCAGGGCCCCGGCGTACAGGTGGTGGCGTTGGTACCGGTCGCCGGACCGGTGCCGCCGCCGATGAAGGTAGTGACGCCGCTGGTCAGGGCTTCATCCACCTGCTGCGGGGAGATGAAGTGGATGTGTGTGTCGATGCCGCCTGCGGTGACGATCTTGCCCTCGGCGGCGATCACTTCCGTTGCTGCGCCAACCGGGATGGTGACGCCGGGTTGAATGTCCGGGTTGCCCGCCTTGCCGATGGCGACGATACGCCCTCCGCGCACGCCGATGTCGGCCTTGACGATCCCCCAGTGATCGATGATCAGCGCATTGGTCAGCACCAGGTCCACAGCTTCGGCAGCCAGCATTTGGCCCTGCCCCATGCCATCGCGAATGACCTTGCCACCACCGAACTTGACCTCCTCGCCATAGATCGTGAAGTCCTTCTCGACTTCGACCCACAGCGCCGTATCGGCCAGGCGCACGCGGTCGCCGACGGTGGGCCCGAACATGTCGGCGTAGGCCCGACGGGAAATACGGCTCATGCCTTGCCCTCCAGCGCGCCCATCACCTTGCCCTGGAAGCCATACACTTCACGCTTGCCGGCGTAGGCCACCAACTGCACGGTACGTGACTGGCCAGGCTCGAAACGCACGGCGGTGCCGGCGGGGATGTCCAGGCGAAAACCCCGGGCTGGTTCGCGCTCGAACACCAGCGCATCGTTGACTTCGTAGAAGTGGTAGTGCGAGCCGACCTGCACCGGGCGGTCGCCATGATTGGCAACGCTGACGCTGACCGTTTCACGGCCGACATTGAGTTCGATGTCGCCTGCGGCGACCTGGATTTCTCCGGGAATCATGAATGCCTCCTGGGCAGCGTCAGACGATAGGCTCGTGGACCGTCACAAGCTTGGTGCCATCGGGGAAGGTCGCTTCCACCTGGACGTCGGGGATCAGCTCCGGCACGCCCTCCATGACCTGGTCACGGCTGAGCACCTCGCGGCCCAGGCTCATCAGTTCGGCAACCGTGCGACCGTCACGCGCGCCCTCCATCACTGCGGCGCTGATCAGTGCCACAGCTTCCGGGTAGTTGAGCTTCAATCCACGGGCCAGGCGGCGCTCGGCGACCAGCGCGGCCGTGAACAGCAGCAGTTTGTCTTTCTCTCTCGGGGTCAGCTCCATGGGAGGCTCTCTCAGGTGGCCCAGATGCGCGGCGGGCTCGGCGCCAGGCCCAGGACGGCCGGGCGCAACAGATGCCAGAGGCGCTGCAGGGTGCGTTGCACATGTTGGTTGTCGTTATCGAGCAGGCGAATCACCAGCAACGGCCCGAGCAGGGTCGCGCCAGCCGGAGTGTCCACGTCGTCGAGCACCTGGCGTACCTGCTCGAGCAGGTGCGTATCGGCAGGTGCGGCGCAGAAGGTCGCGACCAGCGGATAACCGCCGAGTTTTTCCAGATGCCCGCCCTCTATGCGCAGGCGCTCGTGGAGCCCCGGCTCGTGGGGCAGCTCGACCTGCAGCCGGCTGTCGAGGGCGCCATGATCGAAGTGCTCGTTCATCACCGGACGGCCCAGGCACAAGGTTTCCCAGGCCAGCAGGCGAGCGCCGGGTTCAAGGGTGAAACGGCTGTCGAGCCGGGCGCGGGCGCCGTCGAAGAAGATGCTGTCGTGAGGCAGCCATTCCAGCGTGCTGTCAGCCGCCAGGTGGAAGCGTTGCGCCAGCTGCGCGGTCGGACCGATGCTGCGGTAGAACTTGCTCGCGCCCGGCATGGTCAGCAGCGCGTGGCTCCCAGGCTCCAGATGGATATCGAGTTCGAGCCGGTCACCTGCGACGATGCCGCCGGGCGGGTGAAGGATGTAGACATGACACGGCGCGCCTTCAGGATAGAACGGGCGCTGCACCAAAAGAGGGCCGTAATGTTTGCGCGCACCAAGGCGAGTCACGCCCCCGCGCTTGACGAAGCGCAATTGCAGGTGAGCACTCCAGCCGCTATCGCCTTCAGATTGTTCGAATTGTTGCGCGGACGACATCCTGCAGCCCCTGAAATCCGTGGTGTGGCTAAATATTGGCTGATCTGTCGCGTTTACCTACGATGGGGTACGCAATGACCGCTTGTCTGAATTGCTGAACTGATATAGCAGGTTGCGGGCCAACTCCGCAGATGAACGAAGATGAAATTTTTCGGTCGCCGCTCCGGGATAGGGCGCCGCGCACAACCGCGGAGCGGCCTTGAGCCCGGTTTCGGTGCTTATGGGCCCAGGGGCTGCGTCAGTGGCTGTAGAGTGCTTCAAGCAGGCTTACCCGCGAAAACGGCACCGCGATATTCGCCACGGCGCTGCGACAATCCACCACACCAACACCGCCACCCTCCCCGCCATCCGAATGGTAGATTCGCGGCCATGAAAACCACCCGTCGGACACGTTCGCTGACCGCCTGGACGCTCTATGCCAGCGTTCTGTTCAGCCTGTTGCTCTGTGGCCTGCACCACGGCCAGATGAGTGGCCTGCGTCTGTCGGGCCTGGACGGTGGTTTCTGCGCCCTCGACAGCACCGGCAAAGGCCCGGCCATCGACCTGGGCGACAGCAGCAGCGACCAGCACATGGCCCAGCTCGATTGCCCGGTATGCTCCTCCTTTGCACTGGCCGTGCCGCTGACCGGTAGCCTGTGGTCATTCCCTGCAGCACACAGCGGGGCCCCCTCGCCGATCATCGTGCGCAGTTGGGCGCAGCCGCCGCCGCGCTACCTGCGCCCCGCCATCCCGCCCCGCGCATCCCCTTCCGATTTCCCCGCAGCAGCTCCCCTCGCCTGACCCCAGGCGGGCACGCCCGTGCCCGCGGGTCAGCCATGACCTTTGCGTGGAATCACTACAACATGATCCGCAACACTTCTCTGGTGCTCCTGATGGGCACCACCTGCACCTGCACCTGTGCCTGGGCCGACGTCGCCCCCGTGCAACTCGACGCCACCACCATCGACGCCGAACAGCAGGCGCCCTCCGGCGTGCAACTGGACGAACCGATCCGTACCGGCTCGCGCCTGGGCCTCACCGCACGGCAGACACCCGCTTCGGTCAGCGTCTCGGACCGCCGGGTGATCGAGCAGCGTGACGCCAAGGACAGCCAAGACGTGATCAACGCCATGACCGGCGTCAACGCCTCGGCCAACCCCGGCTACGGTGGTTTCGTCGCCTACCGTGGCTTCACCCAGAACCAGGTGACCCAGCTCTACAACGGCATCAACCTGGGCTACAGCAGCGCCACCCGTCCGGTGGATGCCTGGGTGCTGGATAGGGTCGAGCTGATCGGCGGACCGTCGTCGTTCCTGCATGGCGCCGGTGCCGTGGGTGGCTCGATCAACTACATCACCAAGCTCGCCAGCCGCGAAGCGCAAACCCTTGATGGGCGCATCCGCTACGGCAGCTACGACGACTCGGAAGTCGCCTTCGGCATCAACCAGGCCCTGGCCGAGAACCCCGCCGATGCCCGCCATTTCGCGCGCCTGGACTTCAGCCACAGCCAGGGCAATGGCTACATCGACCGCAACCAGCGCAACACCGACAGCCTGGCCTTCTCGTTGCTCAGCGACCTCTCGCCCAACCTCACCCACACCCTGGCCCTGGAGTACCAGGAAGACAAAGAGGACAGCCCCTACTGGGGTTCGCCCATCCTGCCGGGGCGCAGCACCATGAAGATCGACAAGAGCCGCCGCTTCGAGAACTACAACGTCGCCGACGGACGCTACGAGCAGCGAGTGCGCTGGCTGCGCTCGATCCTCGATTACCAGGTGAGCGACAGCACCAGCGTGCAGAACACCCTCTACCACTACAATGCCCAGCGTGATTACCGCAATCTTGAAAGCTACCGTTACAACAGCGCCGGCAACGTGGTGCGCTCCAGCCCCTACCTGCAGCGCCACCAGCAGAGCGTGATCGGCGATCGCGTCGAGCTGCGCCACGACAACAGCCTGTTCGGGCTGAGCAGCCAGTGGTCGCTGGGGCTGGACTGGTCGAGCATGCACCAGACCCTGTACCCGACCTCGGGCAGCTACAGCGACGTGGTCGATCCGGATCACTTCGACCCCGGCAGCTTCTACGACATTCCGGGCGTCAATCGCGGCCTGACCAAACAGCGACGCAACGAGGTGCTCAATCGCGCGCTGTTCGCCGAGAACCGCCTGCAACTGACCGACCGCCTGGCCCTGCTGACGGCCCTGCGCTACGACTACCTGGACATGCAGGTCACCAACTATGGCCCGGTCAGCCCCAGCTCGCCGGCCTACTTCGAGCGCCGCTGGGAGCCGCTGTCCGGACGCATCGGCCTGACCTACGAGCTGACGCCGACAGCCAGTGTCTATCTGCAGTACAGCAACTCCGCCGACCTGCCAGCCGGTTCGCTGGCATCGGCGACCTATTCCAACGTCGGCTTGTTCGACCTGTCCAAGGGCGAACAGTGGGAGGCCGGCAGCAAGTTCGACTTCCTTGACGGACGCGGCGCCGCCACCGTGGCGGTCTACCAGATCGTGCGCAAGGATTTCGCGGTGCGTGACGCCAACGATCCCAACCTGACGGTGCAGGCGGGCCAGCAGACCTCGCGCGGTATCGAGCTGTCCGGGCGCCTGCAGGTCACGCCCAAGCTGTTGGCCGAGGCCAACTACGCCTATGTCGATGCCCGATACGATGAATTCAACGAAGCGGTGGGCGGCGTGTCGGTATCTCGCAAAGGCAATGCGCCGGTCAACGTGCCGGCCAACGTCGCAAACCTTTGGTTGAGCTATGCCTTCACTCAAGACTGGTCGGCCGGCGTGGATGCTCGCTACGTAGACTCGGTCTACGCCGACAACGCCAACAGCCTGAAGGCCCCCGCCTACACCCTGTTCGGCGCCTTCGCCCGCTATCGCCTGGACCAACACACCACCCTCACCGGTCGCGTACGCAACCTCACCGATGAGGTGTATGCCAAGCAGGCTTATGGGCAGCAGTACTACATGGGCGCGCCGCGCACCTTCGAGGTGGCGATGGATGTGAAGTTCTAGCGCGGCACTACGCGCAGAGCAAAGCATCTGAATGCTGGCGTGCCACCTATGGGAGCGCGCCAGCTTGATGCTCGCAAGGATGGGTACGCTACATCGGTCGATCCGACGCCAGCAAACGTTCTAGCCCCTGCCACTCCTGCTCGCTGACCGCCACGCCTTCGCGCTGCGAAACCGCCCGCTCCCTGAACCGCCGCTCCCCCGGCAAACGCGACAACCCCGCCGTGTGCATCTGCTCTACCAATGCACGACTGCGCTCGGCAAAACGCCCGCCTTCGGCCTTGCTCGGGTCGATGACAATGATCAACTGCCCGGTCCAGGGGGTCTTGGCGCCTGGATGTTGCGACCAGTCGAACTCCCAGGAAAAATGCCCGCCCGTCAGCGCCGCCGCGAGTAGTTCGACCATCATCGACAGCGCCGAGCCCTTGTGCCCACCGAACGGCAGCAAGGCGCCGCCTTCGAGAATCGCCTTGGGATCGGTGGTCGGCTCACCTTCGGCATCGACGCCGACACCTGGCGGCAATTGCTCACCCTGGCGCGCAGCGATCTGTAAATCGCCATGGGCCATGGCACTGGTGGCCATGTCGAAGACGATCGGGGCGAGCCCCTGGCACGGCGCCGCGAAGGCGATGGGATTGGTGCCGAACAACGGTTTGCGTGCGCCATGGGGCACCACGCAGGTCATGCTGTTGACCACACTCAATGCAACCAGGCCCTCTTCGGCAAAGGGTTCCACATCTGGCCAGAGCGCCGCGAAATGGTGGGAGTTATGGATAGCCAGCACGGCAATACCCGCCTGCCGCACCTTCTCCACCAACAGCGTGCGTGCCGCCGCCAGGGCTGGCTGGGCGAAACCGCCCCTGGCATCGACCCGCACGAAGCCTGGAGCGACATCCGTGACCTCGGGCACCGCAGCGCCATCGACCCAGCCGCTGGCCAGGGTCGAGACATAACCCGGCATGCGGAACACACCATGACTGTGCGCACCATCGCGCTGGGCGCTGGCGCAGTTGGCGGCCAGCACTGCGGCCACTGCGTCGCTGCATCCATGACGCTGGAAGATCTGCTGCAACCGCTCCTGCAACTGCGCAAGAGGAACACGTACGACAGGACCTGTGGACGGTGCGGACATCTGAAGCTCCCTTTATTGGATTTGAAATGGCGATGGCCCAGGGCACTGCCTGCCACTCTTCCCTCGGCGAGGGTGTGCTGTCAAATCCGGCCAGCGCCGCAAACGCCAGGTTTATTGCAGCGCTGCAAAGACCCGACTGCATCGTTAAATATTATTGACCTACGCCCCTGCCAAAGCCTTGTCGGCTCAGGCTTGCAGCAGGTAAAGCCCCCGAAAACAGGCCGATTACCCGATGAAGCCGACGCGTCAGTCGTTTGACATATTAAACGGCTCTGGCAAGCTATGAAGCATGTTCCGACCGGTTCCGCAGCCTTCAAGCCGCGCCGGCAGTGCTCGGGACCACAGGTCACGCATCAAGGGCCCAAGGCCGCGGACCTGCACAACAACGACAGGTAAAACCTGTCCCAAGGTGACATATGTCCAACAGCAACATTGGCAACAAGCAACCCTCCCTGCGCAAGCCCGTCGTCCTGATGACCATGGGCAGCCAAGAGCGCAAAGGTCACGACTATCAGGTCATGACCCATAAATACATCACTCCCCTGGTCGATTTCGCCGACTGCATCCCGGTCCTGGTCCCGACCTGCTGCGGCACCGACGCCCTCGAGGCGTACCTGGACATGGCCGACGGCATCTACCTGACCGGCGCCGGCAGCAATATCGATCCGGCCCTCTATGGCCAGGAGAACGAAACCCCCGGCAAGGCCCAGGACAAGAACCGCGACCTGTTCGACATCCCCCTGGTGCAACTGGCCATCGCCCGCGGCCTACCGATCTTCGGCATTTGTCGCGGCATGCAGGAAATCAACGTGGCCCTGGGTGGTGACATCTACCAGAAGGTCTACGCCGAACCAGGCTTCAACGACCATCGCGAAAACCCTGAAGACCCGGTAGACGTGCAATACGCCGCCTCCCACGGGGTGAAGATCAAACCCGGCAGTTGGTTGCGTGAAACCCTGGGCACCGACGAGATCCGCGTGAACTCGCTGCACGGTCAGGGTCTGCGCAACCTGGGTGAAGGCATCGAGCCGATCGCCCACGCCGAAGATGGCCTGGTCGAGGCCATTCATGCACCGAGCATTTCGCCCTTCCTGTTCGCGGTGCAGTGGCACCCCGAGTGGCAAGCGGCGAAGAACCCGGATTCGATCAAGATGTTCCAAGCCTTCGGCGACGCCTGCCGCGCCCAGGTCCGCAAGTCCCAGGCCAGCAAACGCCACCAGGCGGCCTGACCCCCTCTTCGTCAGCTTTGATCGCGGGGCGGCGCAAGGTCGCCCCCGCTTCCCCGGTCACCCTCTGCTGGTCCCAGAACACCTCCCGTGGAAGCGGGCGGCGGGCTTGTGCCTGTCTCCGCGATCTTTTTTTCCTGAAGACATACGATGACTGATCGACCGCAGTGCACGATCGGCCGTTTCGGTTGGCTGTTGCGGCGCTATCGCGGGACGAGCCCGCTCCCACAAAAGCGCAGTTCCAGGTGATCCGCCGGCAGCTGCCACGCACCGCGACAGGGCCCAGCGGATAGGCATCGCTGCAAAAATTTCTCGGGCAGGGCTAGTCATCGGACAAGTTGTACGATAACTTACCTCTCACCTTGGTACACCTTCTTACCCAAGCGCCCACAGGATGCCTACAACAATGAATCCACAAGAACTGAAATCCATCCTCTCCCACGGCCTGCTGTCGTTCCCTGTCACCGACTTCAACGCCCAGGGCGACTTCAACCCCGCCGGCTACATCAAGCGCCTGGAATGGCTGGCCCCCTATGGTGCCAGCGCACTGTTCGCCGCCGGTGGCACCGGTGAATTCTTCTCCCTCGCTGCCAGCGAATACAGCCAGGTGATCAAGACTGCCGTCGATACCTGCGCCACCTCCGTACCCATCCTGGCTGGCGTGGGCGGTGCTACCCGCCAGGCCATCGAGTACGCCCAGGAAGCCGAGCGCCTGGGAGCCAAAGGTCTGCTGCTGCTGCCGCACTACCTCACCGAAGCCAGCCAGGACGGCGTAGCCGCCCACGTTGAGGCCGTGTGCAATTCGGTGAAGATCGGTGTGGTGGTCTACAACCGCAACGTCTGCCGCCTGAACGCGGCGCAGCTCGAAAAACTGGCTGAGCGCTGCCCGAACCTGATCGGCTACAAGGATGGCCTGGGTGATATCGAGCTGATGGTGTCGATTCGTCGCCGCCTGGGCGATCGCTTCAGCTACCTGGGTGGCCTGCCGACCGCCGAGGTGTATGCTGCGGCTTACAAGGCGCTGGGCGTGCCGGTCTACTCCTCGGCCGTGTTCAACTTCGTCCCCAAGACCGCAATGGACTTCTACAACGCCATCGCCCGCGACGACCACGCCACGGTCGGCAAGTTGATCGATGACTTCTTCCTGCCATACCTGGACATCCGCAACCGCAAGGCCGGTTACGCCGTGAGCATCGTCAAGGCCGGCGCCAAGCTTGCTGGCTATGATGCAGGCCCGGTACGCACCCCGCTGACCGACCTCACCGGCGAAGAGTACGAAATGCTCGCCGCCCTGATGGACAAGATGGGCCCGCAATAAGCGCAGCCCCGCGGCCTGCCAATGCCGCTGCCGGAGTGCCACCCGCGCTCCGGCCCACAACCCGAATGCCCCGCACAACAATAAATAGTGGGAGAACACCAGCATGCAAGCGACGAAAAAGACGCATGTACGCTACCTGATCCTGTTCATGCTGTTCCTGGTGACCACGATCAACTATGCCGACCGCGCCACCATCGCCATCGCCGGTTCAAGCCTGCAGAAGGATCTGGGCATCGACGCGGTCACCCTCGGTTACATCTTCTCCGCCTTCGGCTGGGCCTACGTGGCCGGGCAGATTCCCGGCGGCTGGTTGCTCGACCGCTTCGGTTCGAAGAACGTCTACGCATTCAGCATCTTCACCTGGTCGCTGTTCACCTTGCTGCAAGGTTTCGTCGGCGGCCTGCCGGTGGCCTGGGCGGTCGTCACCCTGTTCACCCTGCGCTTTCTGGTCGGTTTCGCCGAAGCCCCGTCGTTCCCGGGCAATGCCCGGATCGTTGCGGCGTGGTTCCCCACCGCCGAACGCGGCACGGCTTCGGCGATCTTCAACTCGGCGCAGTACTTCGCCACCGCGCTGTTCGCACCGCTGATGGGCTGGATCGTGTTCACCTTCGGCTGGGAGCATGTGTTCGTGGTCATGGGCGCCCTTGGCATCCTGTTCTCGATGGTATGGATGAAGACCATCTACAACCCTCGCCAGCACCCACGCATCAGCCAGGCCGAACTCGAGCACATCGAGCAAAACGGCGGCCTGGTGGACATGGACCAGAAACGCAGCAACGACGGCCCGAAATGGGGCTACATCAAGCAACTGCTGACCAGTCGCATGCTGCTGGGCGTGTACCTGGGCCAGTACTGCATCAACGCCATCACCTACTTCTTCCTGACCTGGTTCCCGGTGTACCTGGTGCAGGAGCGCGGCATGACCATCCTCAAGGCCGGCTTCATCGCCTCCTTGCCGGCCATCTGCGGCTTCATCGGTGGGGTGCTGGGCGGAGTGCTGTCGGACTGGCTGCTGCGCCGCGGCAACTCGCTGACCTTCTCGCGCAAGCTGCCCATCGTCTGCGGCCTGTTGCTGTCGACCACCATGGTCTTCTGCAACTACGTCGACGCCGAGTGGATGGTGGTCGGCTTCATGACCCTGGCCTTCTTCGGCAAAGGCATCGGCGCCCTGGGCTGGGCCGTGGTCGCCGACACCTCGCCCAAACAGATCGCGGGGCTCTCGGGTGGCCTGTTCAACACCTTCGGCAACATCGCGTCGATCACCACGCCGATCGTCATCGGCTACATCATCAGCGCCACCGGCTCGTTCAAATGGGCGCTGGTGTACGTGGGCGCCAATGCGCTGGTAGCGGTATTCAGCTACCTGGTGATCGTCGGCCCGATCAAGCGCATCGAGCTCAAGGAAGAAGCCGGGCCGCAAGCGGCGCCGAACGCCGAACTGGCCGGCTCGCGCCAGTGACCTGAAGCACGCCGACGCCCCGCAGCGGGCGTCGGTAGCCGGATAAAAGCCTGAAAGAAATGACAAGAAGGGCCTGACCATGCAGTTGATCGAACATTCCGAGTCGCCCCGCTACGTCCGCCTGCACGATGACGACAATGTCGTGGTGGTGGTCAATGACGGTGGCCTGGGCGAAGGTGCGCGCTTCGCCGATGGCCTGACCCTGGTCGAGGGCGTGCCGCAAAGCCACAAGGTCGCCACCGTCGATATCCACCAGGGCGAGCCTGTACGCCGCTATGGACAGATCATCGGTTATGCCCTGCAAGACCTGCGTCAGGGCAGTTGGGTTCAGGAAACCCAGTTATCGATGCCCGCCGCCCCCGAACTCGACAGCCTGCCGCGCTGCGACGCAGTGCCCGCGGCCCTGCCACCACTTGAAGGCTTTACCTTCGAAGGCTATCGCAACGCCGACGGCACCGTCGGTACCCGCAACATCCTCGGCATCACCACTACCGTGCAATGCGTGACCGGCGTGCTCGACCACGCGGTCAAACGCATCCGCGACGAGCTGCTGCCCAAGTACCCCAACGTCGATGACGTGGTCGCCCTCACCCACAGCTACGGCTGTGGCGTGGCGATCAACGCGCGTGACGCCTATATCCCCATCCGCACCGTGCGCAACCTGGCGCGCAACCCCAACCTGGGCGGCGAAGCCCTGGTCATCAGCCTGGGTTGCGAAAAGCTGCAGGCCGGCCAGGTGATGCACGAAGACGACCCGTCCGTGGACCTCAGCGAGCCCTGGCTGTATCGCCTGCAGGACGCTTCGCTGGGTTTCGTCGAGATGATCGAACAGATCATGCAGCTGGCTGAAACCCGCCTGAAGAAGCTCGACCAGCGCCGTCGCGAAACGGTGCCGGCCAGTGAGCTGATCCTGGGCATGCAGTGCGGCGGCAGCGACGCTTTCTCCGGCATCACCGCCAATCCGGCGCTGGGCTATGCCGCCGACCTGCTGGTGCGCGCCGGTGCCACGGTGATGTTCTCGGAGGTCACCGAGGTCCGCGACGCCATCTACATGCTCACCTCCCGCGCCGAAACCCCGGAAGTGGCCGACGCGCTGGTACGCGAAATGGACTGGTACGACCGCTACCTGCAACAGGGTGCAGCCGACCGCAGCGCCAACACCACGCCGGGCAACAAGAAAGGCGGGCTCTCGAACATCGTCGAAAAGTCCCTGGGCTCGATCGTCAAGTCCGGCAGCGCTGCGATCCAGGGCGTGGTCGGCCCAGGCGAGCGCGTCGCACGCAAAGGCCTGATCTTCTGCGCGACGCCGGCCAGCGACTTCGTCTGCGGCACCCTGCAACTGGCAGCGGGCATGAACCTGCACGTGTTCACCACGGGTCGCGGCACACCTTACGGGCTGGCCATGGCCCCCGTGGTCAAGGTCTGCACCCGCAGCGAACTGGCCCAGCGCTGGCCCGACCTGATCGACATCGATGCCGGGCGCATCGCCAGCGGTCGAGCAAGCATCGAGGAGCTGGGCTGGGAGCTGTTCCACTACTACCTGGACGTTGCCAGCGGCCGCAAGCAGACCTGGGCCGAGCGGCACAAGCTGCACAACGACATCACCCTGTTCAACCCGGCACCGATTACCTGACAGCGTTCTCTCTGTGGGAGCGGGTTTACCCGCGAACACCGGCGCCGCCGGTGCCATACACCGAGTCGTCTGCTTCGCGGGTGAACCCGCTCCCACTGGGGGGCAAGCGAACCCGCCCAGACAACATTATTCCTTCAGCGACTACAGGAGCACCCCATGCCTGAGATCCTCGGCCATAACTTCATCGCCGGCCAGCGCAGTGCCGCCGGCCAACAGCGCCTGCAGAGCCTGGACGCCACCACGGGCGAGGCCCTGCCCTACAGCTTCATGCAAGCTACCGAAGACGAAGTCGATCAAGCCGCCAAAGCCGCTGCCGCCGCTTTCGCCGAGTTCCGCCAGTTGCCACCCACCCGTCGCGCCGAGTTCCTCGACGCGATTGCCGCCGAACTGGATGAGCTGGACGACAGCTTCGTCGCTATCGTTTGCCGCGAAACCGCGCTGCCCGCTGCCCGCATTCAGGGCGAGCGCGGCCGTACCAGCGGGCAAATGCGTCTGTTCGCCCAAGTGCTGCGCCGGGGTGATTTCCTCGGTGCCCGTATCGACCTGGCGCTGCCGGACCGTCAACCCCTGCCACGGGTCGACCTGCGCCAGATGCGCATCGGCGTAGGCCCGGTGGCGGTGTTCGGTGCCAGCAACTTCCCGCTGGCCTTTTCCACCGCAGGCGGCGACACCGCAGCTGCGCTGGCCGCCGGCTGCCCGGTGGTGTTCAAGGCGCACAGCGGCCACATGGCCACCGCCGACCTGGTGGGTTGCGCCATCGTCCGTGCGGCCGAACGCACCGGCATGCCCAAAGGCGTGTTCAACATGGTTTTCGGCGGCGGCGTGGGCGAGTGGCTGGTCAAGCATCCGGCCATCCAGGCGGTCGGCTTCACCGGCTCGCTCAAGGGCGGCGACGCCCTGTGCCGCATGGCCGCCGAACGTCCACAGCCGATCCCGGTATTCGCCGAGATGTCGAGCATCAACCCGGTGATCGTGCTGCCTGGCGCATTGGCCAAACGCGGCGAGACCATCGCCCGTGAACTGGCAGGCTCCGTGTGCCTGGGCGCCGGTCAGTTCTGTACCAACCCAGGGCTGGTGATCGGCCTGCAGTCGGCGCCGTTCAGCCAGTTGCTCGCCGACCTCGGCCAACACCTGGCGCAGCAGGCTGGGCAGACCCTGCTCAATGCCGGCGGCCTGCGCAGTTATGTGAGCGGGCTGGAACACCTGCAAGCGCACGTCGGCATCGAGCACCTGGCCGGCCAGGCGCAGGCAGGCAGCCAGGCCCGTGCCCAGCTGTTCAAGGCCGACGCACGCCTGCTGGTGGACGCCGACCCGCTGCTGCAGGAAGAAGTGTTCGGCCCCACCACCGTGGCCGTCGAAGTCAGTGACGATGCTCAATTGCGCGCCGCGCTGCTGGGCCTGCGCGGCCAGCTCACGGCCACCCTGATCGGCGAACCTGAAGACTTCGAGGCCTATGCCTGGCTGGTGCCGCTGCTGGAAGAAAAAGTCGGACGGATTCTGGTCAACGGCTACCCGACCGGTGTGGAAGTGAGCGATGCCATGGTGCACGGCGGCCCCTACCCGGCCACCTCCGACGCCCGCGGTACTTCGGTCGGCACCCTGGCCATCGATCGCTTCCTGCGTCCGGTGTGCTACCAGAACTACCCGCAGGCCTTGCTGCCGAAGGCCCTGCAGGACGGTAACCCACTGGGGCTGCGACGCCTGGTCAATGGTCAGTGGAGCGACCGCGCGCTCTGACGCGCTTGTAGGAGCGGGCTTGCCCGCGAAAAAGATAGCGCGCTGCCTGGCACGGGCTACGCCCGTGTTCGCGGGCAAGCCCGCTCCCACAGGGTGGACTGCCCCCAAGGGTTGGATTTGTGTCCAACCTCTTGGGGGCAGTCCAATCGAAGAGACAGTTTGCTATCACAACGCCAGGTGCAAGGGCCCGGATCCGTCAGCCGGCATGGCGCAGCAGATCAACGCCTCGTCCTGCGCCACGGCGAACTCCGGTGCCTCGGCATAGGTGACCGCCCCCTTGAGCACACGGGTCCGACAACTTCCGCATGACCCGCCACGGCAGCCAAAAGGAGGCTCGAGACCACGCTGCTCGGCCAGTTCCAGCAGCGAGCCATCCCCCGGGTTCCAGCGCGCCTCTTTCGCCGAGTCCATGAACATCACCGCAACCGACTCAGTGGCCACCGCCGGCAAGGCCGGCGCTGCCTGCTGTTCGCTGCGCGTGCGGCGCAGGCTCGATGGGCCGAAGGCCTCGGCGTGGATCCGTGCATCGTTGATATCCAGTGCGCGCAGGCCGTCGTACATCTGCTGCATGAACCCCTGCGGCCCGCACAGGTAGAAGTCGTAGTCGTCGAACGGCAGCAGCTCGCGCAACAGGTCGACGCCCAGACGCCCTTCGCGCTCGTAATCCACACCTGCTACCGCACCGCTGGCGTCGCTGAGCAGGCGCACATGCCTGAGCTTGCCCTCGGAGGCAGTCACCAGCGCTGCAAATTCACTGGCAAAGGCCAGTTGCGCCCGGGTCGAGGCCGATTGAAACACCCAGGCCGGTCGGGCGTAGCGTGTACGCCGCCCCTCATTGACCAGGTGCCTGGCCATGGCCAAGACGGGGGTCACCCCTACGCCCGCGGCCAGCAAGACTACCGGACGGCGCACCGTAGCATCGAGGGTGAAGGCTCCGGCCGGCGCACGCGCCTCGATCAGGTCGCCGATCCTGACCTGCTCATGCAGGTGCCGAGAGACCACACCTTCGCGCTTGACGCTGATGCGCAGTGCATCATCGGCCGGCGCGCCAGACAGGGTGTAGGTGCGCACCAATGGCGCCTCCTCCCCAGGCAACCGTACCCGGATCGGCAGGTGCTGCCCCGCCTGGCGCACCGGCAAGCCCAGGCCATCGTCGGGCGCCAGGTGGAACGAACGGATGTGCTCGCTCTCGTCGACGATCTGCGTTACCCGGTACGGACGCCAACTTTGCTGCAACGCCGCGGCCTTCAGGCGCGCCTGCATGTCTTCCCAACTGCCGGTCATCAACACATTGGGCGAGATGCCGTCATCCATGTCGACCCAGCGCAGCGCCAGCCCTCCCGGTCGGCGCACGATCCGTTCGGGGTAGAACCGCCACATGCGCTCGGCGCCGATGAAGGCGAGTGTCTGTGGATCGTCGACGATCACTTCGGTGCGCCCGGTCATCTGCAGCAGGTCGCCGCTGCGCATGTCGACGAACACCAGCCCGGCACGGGGGTTGAGCAGCATGTTGCCCAAAGTATTGAAGAACAGGTTGCCATTGAAATCAGGCACGCTCAGCGTGCCGTCGGCGTCGATGTGGACGAAGCCAGGCTTGCCGCCACGGTGCGAGACGTCCACCTGGCGCACGCCATCGCGCACCACGTACGAGGCAACGTAGAAGGAGTCGGCGGCGGCCACCATCGCGCGGTCCGCTGCGTTCAGCTCGCTCGACTCGCTGGGCTCGCCGGGCGCGCTGTCATCGAAGACATAGCGGCGCAGATTGATATAGCGCGGGCAGTTGCCATAGGACTGGGTCGGCTCGATGGTAAAACCGCTGTCGTCTGCCCGGCGCACGAAGCCGTTCAGGCGATTGCGTCGGCGGGTGTGCAACTCGATGCCGAGCATGCCGACGCCGTCACCGTCCTCCAGCCCGGCATCCGCAGGATCGGCTGGCTCACGGGGCAGGTCCAGGAGCAGCCGGCGCGGATCGGGGGATTGCATGAAGCCGGGCTGGCCGGTGCGCAGCGTTGCCCACGGATCGCCGTGCGGGTCGACGCTGCCGAGCACCACGAAAAGCAGTTGGGCATAGAACTCGCGGTGCTGGTCGGGCATGAAGTCACGCGACATCTGCACCTTGCCAATCCCCACCATGCGCTCGACCGCACCGACGCTGCGTTGCAGCGTAAGCTCGCCGTCGTGCCAGGGAGAGGGCTTGAGGTCCGACGGAGGCTGGTTCATGGTGGCACCTGAACGGTTGAGTGAGGGTGTATCAATCCTTACTCATTCGCCCGACACTTAGAATCACTGCGGGTGGCAATTGATTATTTCTCTCGAAGAAACAGTCGTAAGCCTTTCCCCGCCCACAAACGCACCGATGAGAGCGGGTTTAGCGTATTGAAGCCTGTCAGACGCCCTGTGCTTCTGCCGCCTCATGCGCCTGGCGCAGCCGCTCGCGGCTGTTGCTCAGGTGCAGGCGCATGGCCATTTTCGCTCCTTCGCTGTCGCGTCGGGCAATGGCTTCATAGATGGCCTCGTGCTCATGGCTCAGGCGGCTCATGTAATGGGCCTGGTCATCATGGGCCAGGCGCGCCGAATTGAGCCGGGTGCGGGGAATGATGCTGGTACCCAGGTGATTGATGATGTCAGCGAAATAATGATTGCCGCTGGCCTGGGCGATGCGCAGGTGGAACTGGAAATCCGCCGAGACCGCATCGGAGGCATGCGCGGCGCCTTCGTTGATTTCGTCGAGCGCAGCACGCATGCCGGTCAGTTGTTCGTCGCTACGGCGCTGGGCGGCGAGCCCGGCCGACTCGATCTCCAGGGCGATGCGCAACTCCAGCACCGCCAGCACCTCGCGCAGGGTGACGATGGTCGCCGGGTCGATACGGAAACCGCCGGTGCTCGGCGCGTCGAGCACGAAGGTGCCGATGCCGTGGCGGGTCTCCACCTGGCCGGCGGCCTGCAGCCGCGAGATCGCCTCGCGCACCACCGTGCGGCTGACGCCCTCCTCGACCATGATCTGCGATTCGGTCGGCAGTTTGTCGCCACGCTTGAGTTGGCCGCTGCGAATACGTTCGGTCAGCACCGTGACCAGTTCCTGCGCCAGACTGCGCGGTTTGCGTCGGGTCCGTGCCTGTAGCTGCTGCTCTGTCATGCCCTGTACGTTTCATCGTGAAAAGACAGCCGTCATCATAGCTCATGCAGTTGTACGATCACATACATCCGCCAGGGTTTTCATCTCGCCGCCAAAGCCCTGTGCCGAACCGCCGAGGGCGCCTCGCCCATGACCCTGCGGTACATGCTGGAAAACGCACTGGGGCTGTCATACCCCAAGTCGAGGGCAACCCGGGTGACCGCCTCACCCGCTGCCAATCGCGTGACGGCTGCCATCAGGCAGGCTTGCTGACGCCATTGTCCGAACGACAACCCGGTCTGTTCGCGAAAGCGCCGGCTGAATGTCCGCGGGCTCCAGTTCAGGTGCATCGCCCAGGCCTCGGCCGTCGTACTGATCGAAGGCGCCGCGAGAAACGCCTGGCACAAGAGCGCCAGGCGCGGCTCCCCTGGCATCGGCGCGAACAGCGGCAGGCATTCGGCGCTGCGCAGTTCATGCAGGATCAGGCCGACCAGTTGGCCGTCGCGCCCTTGAGGGTCATACAACGCGGGCAGTTCGGCACTGGCCAGCAGCAACTGATGCAGCAGCGGCGTGACCAGCAGCGCCTCGCAGGCCTGTCCCAACCTCGGAGCCGCAACGGCCTCGATGTACAAGCTGCGCGTGCTCACCCCTCGCATCAGTACCTGGTGGGGCTTGCCCGACGGAATCCACACACCGCTGTAGGGTGGAACGACCCAGGCGCCATCGTCAGTCAGTACTTCCATCAAACCGCTCATGCCATAGAGGAACTGCGCACGCCGGTGCACGTGGCGTGGCAATAGCGTGCCAGGCGGATAATCGGTAGCGATCGCCAGCACCGGACGTGGCGTGGCATCGACCTGGCACAGCGGCACATTGCGCATGGGGATCTCCGTGGCTGAAACGCACGGATTATTGGCCAATGCTCGAATGCTGGCCAGCCCTCGTCTCCCTACCCTGCATCTCCACTCCCCTGACAAAGGCTGGCGATCATGCTGTACCCCTTGCTCGGTGTCTTCGGCCTGTGTGCTGGCGTCACCACGCTGCTGTTCGGCTTCGGCGGCGGTTTCTTCGCCGTACCCTTGCTCTATGCGTTGCTGCTCACCCGCCATGCGGCGGGCTCCCCGGTGGCGCTGCACGCCATGCAGATCGCTGTGGCCACCTCGGCCATGCTGATGATCTTCAGCAGCGCCCTGGCCACCTGGCGGCACCAGCGCGCCGGCACGTTGCGCTGGGACCTGGTGCGCCCACTGGCTCCGGCCATCGCCCTCGGGGCAATGGCTGGCGCCTGGGCCGCCCTGTACCTGGACAGCACCTGGCTGCGTTGGCTGTTTATCGGCTACTTGCTGCTGAGCCTGCTCGATGCGTGGCTGCGTCCAGGTTTCATGCGCGTTGGCAACCAAGGTCCGGTGCCGCTGGGCAAGGCTGCGGCTGCCTTGGTCGGCCTGCCGATCGGCGCACTGGCAGCGCTGCTGGGGGTCGGCGGCAGCGTGATGACCGTGCCGCTGATGCGCAGGCGCGGCGCCAGCATGGGCACCGCCACCGCCATGGCCAACCCGCTGTCATTGCCCATGGCGCTGGCCGCCACCCTGGTGTATGCCCTGGTGCCGGCGCCAGGAGCGAACCTGGGTGTCGGGCTGCTGGGCTATATCGATCTGCGTGCGGCACTGGCAATGGCCGCAGGCGCCTGGCTCGGCATGCACCTGGCTGCGCCGCTGCTGGGCCGCCTGAGCGATACCCTGCATGCGCGGGCCTATCTGGCACTGCTGGCCTGCGTGCTGGTGGTGATGCTGGTGACCGGCCTCTGATGCGAAACGAGTGGCGAATCGCCCGTCGAGGCCTGTAGTGTGCGGGTTTACGTGCCGCCAGATGACGCGGCACGGCCCAAGGAAGGCATTCTATGACGACACTCGACCGAGCCCTACTCACCACCGGCCTGTTCATCCCACCCTGGTTGCTACTGGGGGTTTGGTTTACCGCCCAGGCTTACCCCGGTTACCAGCACCTGCAGCAGGCCATGAGCCAACTCGGGGCGACAGGCGCACCGACCGCGGCATTTTCGCCCTGGGTCAACAACTTCCCTTTGGCACTGCTGTTTGCCTTGTTCGCCTGGGGGCTGGCCCGCCGTTGGCGTCATTCGAACGTCGCCCTGGCGAGTGCGCTGCTGGTGTTGTTGCACGGCGTTGCGAGCCTTGGGACTGGGGCATTCGCCTGCGATCCGGGTTGCACCCCCATCGAGCCGTCGTTCTCCCAGCACATGCATAACCTCAGCGGCCTGCTGATGTTCCTGTCGCTGACCCTGGCCAGCCTGCTGTGGGTCTGGCTGGCATTGCGCATGACTGACTCACGGCTGCTGGCCAGCGGCTCCCTGCTCTGTGCGGTGGTCTCCATCGGCACGGTGGCGTTGATGGCAAGGGCAGCCGAAACAGGCCAGCTCTTCGGCCTCTATCAACGAATCAACTACGGCGTGGCGGTGCTCTGGATAGCCGGGCTGGCGTGGTACTCGTTGCGTCAGCCTGTCTCGGGCCAGGCGAAGCTGCCCGTCGCCTGACGGCAAATTGCTGGCCCCCAGGCGCTGAAAGCGAAGGCAAACTCCCTTTTCCTTCAGACGCTTAGGACAGCAACATGCGGGTATTTCTAGCAACCCTGGCCAGCTGCGTGTTGGCGGCCACCGCATTCGGCGCCCAGGCCAGGCCGCTGAGCCAGAACGATCGCAGCGTGTGCGGCTGGGGCGCGCAGATCGCCTCGGAGGCGCAGCACGCCAAGCTCTCCGGGGTGACGCTTTATGCAGCGCGCAAGAAGCTGCAAGTGCGGCGCTTCGCCAAACCCTGGATGCGCATGACAGCGTTCGGCATCACCGAGCAAACCTACAACAGCAGCTCACGCCTGCCGCCGAAGGCCATCAAGCAGACCTACTACGAACAGTGCGTCCAGCACGCCGTGGCGCGCCGATAACCACGCGGGCGGTTCATCAACAACCCCTGGTTCAACTGGCCTGGATGCCGACATCCGATATCAATGCCGGCATTTTCCCTCCAGCGTGGGCGTGACAGCTCCGCTGCGACGCCCCCGCCCGATCCTGCCACTAGCGCAATCCACTTGATTTCTTGCCTGATTCTCTGAACATGCTGCCCGATGGATAGGAAAGCTGTCCGCCAAGGTCTAGAGTTTTCAGATCGGAAACCCGCCCTGCGCGCGCGCGGCGTTCCTCCCAGGGCACTGCCTCGACGCACCGCCCTGCCTATAACGACGAAACACCAACCGATGATCAGCGGGTGAACGCCATGGAACTACGCATCAACCAGAAGACCTATCAGGTCGACGCCGACGCCGATACCCCACTGCTGTGGGTGATCCGCGATGACCTGGGCATGACCGGCACGAAATATGGCTGCGGCCTGGCCCAATGTGGCGCCTGCTCGGTGCTGGTGGACGGCAACGTGGTACGTGCCTGTGTCACGCCGGTGGCCGGTGTGGTTGGCCGTGAAGTGACCACCATCGAAGCGATCGAGGCCGACCCGGTGGGCAAGCGAGTGGTCGCGGCCTGGGTCGAGCATCAGGTCGCCCAGTGTGGTTACTGCCAGTCTGGCCAGGTGATGGCCGCTACCGCGCTGCTCAAGCACACGCCGGCGCCGAGCGACGAGCAGATCAGTGCCGCAATGGTCAACCTGTGTCGCTGCGGCACCTACAACGCGATCCACGCCGCGGTGCATGAGCTCGCCGGCCAGCCTGCCGCCAAGGAGAGCGTCTGATGAACTCGCCCCTCGACATCCCGTCCGAACTGCGCGACCTGAAACTGGATCAGCCAGTCAATCTTTCGCGCCGGCGCTTTCTCGCGGGTAGCGCCATCGGTGCGCTGGTGATCGGCTTTGGCTTGCCGCTTGGCTCGGCCCGGGTGCAGGCCGCCACCGCGGTGGCCGCAGAACGCGGCACGCAGGTGCCGGCATTCCTGGAAATCCGCCCTGACGGCACCGTGCGCCTGCTCTGCCCCTTCATGGAAGGTGGCCAGGGCACATTCACCGCTATGGCGCAGATCGTCGGCGAAGAACTGGATATGGACCCGGCCAGCTTCCTGATCGATGCCGCTCCGCCCGGCGAAGCCTACGTGGTGATGGAAAATGGCCTGCGCATCACCGGCGGCAGCATGTCGGTGCGCATGAGCTACCCGACCATGCGCCGCCTTGGCGCGCTGGCCAGGGCGATGCTGCTGCAGGCCGGTGCCGACACCCTGAAGGTGCCGGTCAGTGAGCTGAGCACCGAGCCGGGCAAGGTGGTGCATGCTGCCTCCGGCCGCTCGGTCGCTTATGGCGACCTGGCCGAGCGCGCCATGGACCTGCCAGTCCCGGATCCGGCCAGCATCAAGCTGCGCGATCCCAGCCAGTTCCGTTGGATCGGCAAGCCGGTACGCCGTGTCGATGCCTATGACAAGTCCACCGGCAAGGCCCTGTACAGTATCGACCTCAAGGTCGACGACATGCTCCACGCGGCGGTACAGCACGCGCCACGGCTGGGCATGACCGTGGGCGGCCTGCGCAACGAAGCGCAGGTCAAGGCGATGAAGGGCGTGCATTCGGTGCACGTACTGCCGGGTGCCGTGGCGGTGGTCGCCGAACGCTGGTGGCATGCCAAGCGTGCCGTGGAGGCGGTACAGGTCGACTGGCAGGAGCCGGGCGCCGATTCGAAGGTGCGCACGATGCCAGCCGACTTCTCCAGCGATGCCTATCGCGATCACCTGGCCGCGCAAACCGGCCCGGCGCGCGATGACGAGAACGAAGGCGATGTGGCGGCTGCGCTCAAGGGGGCCAAGACCCAGGTGGAAGCCACCTACCACAACCAGTACCTCAACCACGGCCAGCTCGAACCACCGTCGGCGCTCGCGCGCTTCAATCCCGATGGATCGCTCGAAGTCTGGCTGCCCAACCAGGCCCCGGACATGTTCCGCGACGACATCGCCAAGCGCACCGGCCTTGCCAAGGAGCAGATCATCCTGCATTCGCCGCTCCTGGGCGGCTTCTTCGGGCGCCACTTCCTGTACGACTCGGCCAACCCCTACCCACAGGCCATTGCCCTGGCCAAGGCGGTCGGGCGCCCGGTCAAGCTGATCTGGACCCGCGAGGAAGAGTTCGTACGTGACGTGCTGCGGCCCGTGGCAGTGGTCAAGTTCCGCGCCGGGCTCGACGAGAAGGGCCTGCCGGTTGCCATCGAAGCGGTCAGCGCCACCGAGGGCCCGACCGAGGCAATCGCCGGCAAACAGGGCGAGAAGATCGACCCCACTGCCGTGGAAGGCCTGGCGGGCAAGTCCTATGCCATTGCCAACAAACGCATCGCGCAAATCTATGTCAAGGGCCCGGCCATGCTGGGCTACTGGCGTTCGGTCGGTAATTCGCTGAACGACTTCTTCTATGAGTCGTTCCTTGATGAACTGGCCGACAAAGGCGGGCACGACCCGTTCGAGCTGCGCCTGCACCTGTTGCGCGACAATCAACGCCTGACCACCCTGCTGCAGGCGGTCGGCGAATTGTCCGGTGGCTGGAAACGCGGGCCATTTACCGCCGAGGATGGCACCAAGCGTGCCCGCGGCGTGGCCATGGCTTCGCCGTTCGGTTCGGAGGCGGCGGTGATTGCCGAAGTGTCGATCGAGAACGGCCAGGTCAAGGTGCACGACATCTGGCAGGCGATCGACCCGGGCAGCATCGTCAACCCGGCGATCGTCGAGCATCAGGTCAACGGCGCCGTGGCGCTCGGCCTGTCGCAGACGCTGGTGGAGGAAGCGGTGTGGGTCAACGGCATGCCGCGTGCGCGCAATTACGACCTGTACCCGATCCTGCCGCCATCGCGCATGGCCCGGGTGCATGTGCGCATCGTCGAGAGCGGGGCGAAGATGGGTGGCATCGGCGAGCCGCCGCTGCCGGCGGTGGCACCAGCGGTGGCCAACGCCGTGGCGCGGCTGACCGGCCAACGCGCGCGCAGCCTGCCCCTGAGCCGCCATACCTTTGCCTGACACGGAAGCCCTCATGAAAAACAGCCGACTGGTAACCACCACCCGCTGGCTCGCGCTGCCGTGCCTTGTCGCGGCAGGCCTGCTGGCCTGGTATGTCACCCGCGAGGTCACCTCGCCCTTCGAGCAGGAAACCCCAAGCCCCGACCAGGCGCTGATCGCCCGCGGCGAATACGTCGCGCGCCTGAGCGACTGCGTGGCGTGCCACAGCCTGCCGGGCAAGGCGCCGTTCGCCGGCGGCCTGGAAATGGCTACGCCCTTGGGCGCGATCCATGCCACCAACATCACCCCGGACCGCAACAACGGTATCGGCAGCTACAGCCTCGCCGACTTCGACCGCGCCGTGCGCCACGGCGTTGCGCCGGGCGGGCGCCGGCTGTACCCGGCCATGCCCTACCCGTCCTACGCCAAACTCAGCGATGACGACATGAGGGCGCTCTATGCCTTCTTCATGAAGGGCGTGCAGCCGTCAGACCAGGCCAATATCCCCAGCGATATTCCCTGGCCGCTGAACCTGCGCTGGCCGATCGCCTTGTGGAACGGCCTGTTCGCCGCCGACAAGCCCTACGCTGAAAAGCCCACCGAAGACCCCCTGTGGAACCGCGGCGCCTATATCGTCCAGGGCCCAGGCCACTGCGGCAGTTGCCATACGCCACGTGGCCTTGCCTTCAACGAAAAGGCGCTGGACGACTCCGGCAAGGCGTTTCTCGCCGGAGCCCTGCTCGACGGCTGGTACGCGCCGAGCCTGCGTCAGGACCACAACACCGGGCTTGGGCGCTGGAGCGAACCCGAGATCGTGCAGTTCCTCAAGACCGGTCGCAACAAACATGCGGTGGTGTACGGTTCGATGACCGAGGCGTTCAACAACTCCACGCAGTTCATGAGCGACGAAGACCTGGGCGCGATTGCCCGCTACCTGAAGTCGCTGCCGGGCGACCCCCAGCGCGACGGCGCCCCCTGGCAGTATCAGGCCGTGTCGGCGGCTACCCGCCTCGATGCCCCGGGCGCACACAGCTACGTGACCCGCTGCGCGTCGTGCCATGGCCTTGACGGCCAGGGCCAGGCCGAGTGGATTCCGCCACTGGCCGGCGCGACCTCGATGCTGGCCAAGGAAAACGCCTCGGCAATCAATATCACCCTCAACGGCTCGCAGCGTATCGTCGCCGCCGGGGTGCCGGATGCCTACCGCATGCCCGCGCTGCGTGAACAGATGTCAGACCAGGAAATCGCCGAAGTGCTGAGCTTCGTCCGTACGACCTGGGGTAATACCGGTGGTGCGGTCGATGCAAAGGCAGTGGCCAAGCTGCGTGAACATACCGACCCTGCCAGCAGCAGCCCGATCGTGCTGCATATGCGTTGAAGGAGCGCCCATGGAAAGTATCGACCTGCTGGTCCTGCGTACCGCTCGGGACTGGCTGCAAGCCGGCCACCGCGTGCTACTGGCCACCGTCGCCCGTACCTGGGGTTCGTCACCACGCCCGGTCGGCTCGATGATGGCCTTGCGCAGCGACGGGCGTGTGGTCGGCAGCGTCTCCGGCGGCTGCATCGAAGACGACCTGATCCACCGCTACACCACCGCCTACGGTGGCCCCGGCCTGCCTGACAGCACCCCACAGCGGGTGCGCTACGGCGTTACCGCCGACGAGGCCCATCGCTTCGGGCTGCCCTGTGGCGGCACGCTTGAGCTGATTCTGGAGTTTTCGCCATCGTGGCAGTCGCTGGCCCAACTGCTTGAGCAGCTCGACAGCGGCCAACTGGTGCGCCGTCAGCTCGACCTGCACAGTGGCGCGGCCACCCTCCTCCCCAGTGCTGCCCCAGAGCAGTTCAGCGTTGATGGCGAGCACATGGCAAGCACCCTGGGTCCAGGTTATCGACTGCTGCTGATCGGCGCGGGCGCCCTGGCCGAATACCTGGCGACCATGGCCCTGTTCAATGGTTTTCGTGTTTCGGTCTGCGACCCTCGGCCCGAGTACATCGACGGCTGGAACGTGGCCGGTGTCGAGTGCCTGGTCGGCATGCCCGACGATGTCGTGCGCGACTTCGCCCCGGACGTGCGCACCTGCATCGTCGCGGTCAGCCACGACCCCAAGCTCGACGACCTGGCCCTGCTCGAAGCGCTGCATGGCCCGGCTTTCTATATCGGTGCCATCGGCTCGCGGCGCAACAGCCAGCAGCGTCGCGCGCGGCTGATCGAGCACTTCGGTGAGTCCGATGCCAGCCTTGCGCGCCTGCACGGCCCCATCGGCATCTACATCGGCAGCAAGACCCCAGCCGAAATTGCCGTGAGTGTGATGGCCGAGATCCTCGCCGCCAAGAACGGCGTCGAACTGCCTGGTGCAGTGAACGTCACCAAGGCCAAGCAGGCGCGGGAACAGACACTGCCTGCCACCTGACCCTGCGGTATGCTTGCGAGCTTTCCATGCCGTCACACTCGGACAACCCACCATGACCGAACCCCAAGCCAGAGCTCGCTGCGCCGCCCTTGTGCTCGCCGCCGGACGCGGCACGCGCTTTGGCAGCGACAAGCGCAAGGCCGTGCTCGCGGACGGACAGGGACTACTGGCCAGCACCTTGAAACAGGTACAAGCCTGTTTCGACCCGGTGTATGTGGTGGTGCGCTGCGACGATGATCCGCAAACCCTGGGCATCGATGCGCAAGTCCACATCGTACGCGCCGCACAGGCAGCTGATGGCATGGGAGCGAGCCTCGCGGTCGGCATCACGGCCCTGGCCAGCATCGATGCCCCGGCCGTGGCCGTGCTGCTTGGCGATATGCCGTGGATCGCACCACGCACCTTCGAACACCTGCTCGGTCACCTCGCTGCCGAGCGTATCCTCCTGCCGTGCTACCAAGGCCGACGTGGCCATCCGGTCATCTTCGGGCGCCATTTCTGGGCGGCCCTCACCCGCCTGCACGGTGACCAGGGTGGGCGACCGGTCATCGAAGCCAACCCTCACGCCTGTCTTGTGCTGGATCTCGACGACCCCGGCATCCTGCGCGATATCGATACACCCGCCGATATCCCGCCTACATCGGCTTGAGTAAAGGCCGACAGGCTTTGATCCTCACGTCCTGGCAGGTACGCTAGCGGGCTTGCCCCCGACCTGGAGCCCCGCCGGTGACCACCACGCTGACCACCTACTACCTGGAAATGACCTCTGCGCACGCCCTGCGCAGCAAGCCTGTCCCCGATGGCCTGACGATCGTCGAGTGCGAAGTCGTCCAACCGCAGCTCAACCGTTTCCTCTACCAACTGGTGGGCAAGGCCTGGGGCTGGAACGACCTGAACAGCTGGAGCGACGAGCAGTGGCTGGCGGTTGTCGGCCAGGACTGCCACCGCACCTGGGTCGCCTACTACCGTGGCGCCATCGCCGGCTACTACGAACTGCACCGCCCCGACGGCGAGAACGCCGAGATCCGCTACTTCGGCCTCGCCCCGCAGTTTCTTGACAAGGGCTTCGGCGGCCCGCTGCTCAGCCAAGCCATCCGCAGCGCCTGGGAGTGGCCCGGCACGCAGCGGGTCTGGGTGCACACCTGCAGCCTCGACCACCCCGCCGCTCTGGCCAACTATCAGGCCCGTGGCCTGCAACTGTACAAGCAAGAGCACGAAGCACTGGGGTGACGGTTGCGCGAGGCTGGCAGCGCTTGCGGCCTATGCCCAGTAGCTGGACCGTCTGCTGGCCCGGCCACTGGATTGATCGGGCGCGCTATACGACTCGTGCAAGCCCCTAGGCCAAGGACGCCTGGCGCGCCACCCGTGCCCCCAGCATCCCGGAAAAAGATACCAGCATCAGTACCGCGAACACCCCGGCGATCGGCAGGTTCGACTCCAACCCGAAGCCGCTGACCGTCGCCGAGGCAATCGAACCGAACACCAGCATCAAGCAGCCCTGCAAGCTCGCAGCCACCCCGGCGCGGTCGGGAAACAGTGCCATCGAGCGGGCCATGGCATTGGAGAAGATAAAGCCCTGGCCGAAGGCGATCAGCATGATGCCAGCAAGAATGTTCACCAGGCTCAAGGTGTCGGCAGCCGCCGCGATGCACAGCACCCCGAGCAGAAACAGCGCCAACCCACTCCACATCAGGGTATCGGGTGAGACGATGCGCACCAGCGCACGGTTGGTCAGCGTGCCGACCAGATAGCAGCACCCCACCCCCAGCGCCGTGGTGCCGAAGTAATGCGCGTCATGGCCGAGCACATCCTGGACGATATGCGGCCCGAACACGTTCCACAGCAAGAACGCGGAAAAGCTCGCGCCGAGTACCACCACCGAAGCACGGAAGCGTCTGTCGGCCAGAATGAACCGATAGCCGACCACTGTCTGCAAGGCGCCGCGGCGGGCACTGGCCGGCAGCGACTCCTTGAGCCCGGCAACGACGAAAGCCAGGACCATGACGGCATAGGCGGCATACAGCACGAAGTTGTAGCGCCAGCCGAAATGCACCTCGATCAGCCCACCGATATAGGGCGCGATGACGGGCCCCAGGCCGAACGCCAGGCTGAGGTAGATGATCGCGACGTAGAAGCGCGGGCCTTTGACGACGTCGACCAGCACAGCACGGGCAACGACCTGGCAGGCGCCAATGGCAAAGCCCTGCAGCGCACGCGCCAGCAGCAGCATCTCGATGGACGTCGCGGCGGTCGCCAGCAGGCTGCCGACCACGAACACACCCAGGCCCAGCAGTACGGCAGGTCGCCGCCCGCGCGCGTCGGCCATCACGCCGAAGAACAGCTGCCCCAGGGCATAGAACAGCAGCGTGATGGTAATGGTGTTCTGCATCAGCGCAGGCCCCGCCCCGAGTTCGCGCCCGATGGACGGCAGGCTCGGCGCATACAGGTCGATGGCGATGCCCCCCAGGCTGTTGACCAGAGGGGCCAGGAAGACGATGAAGTTTTCATAACGCGTGTTGGCGTGCATAGGATCTCCGGCGTGCCGGGCAGCGAAGCGCCCGGCACGCACATGGGTCAGACAGACGCCTGGTGGGCGAACTGCGGTGGCGGGATGGAAGGTGTCGGCGCCTTGAGCCAGGCACTGGGCGAGGACAGGCGCGAAACCAGTACGCGCGGTGCCTGGTCGTAGTAGGTCCCCCAGTTGACACTGGGGTCCTTGACCCGGCGTGGATCGGCCTGGCCCAGGTCGTCGAGGTTGTCGACAATCGCTGCCAGCAGTTGCTGGACCTGCGGCGTCGCGGTCAGCACCACCAGGCCGAAGTTGCGCAGGGCCAGGGTGCGGATGACGTTGTCGAGCAGGTACTTGCCAGCACCGCTGCCGCTCTGGAACGAGGCGAAAGCACCAATCTCCGCGATACGCGCGCGGTCGATGGCGTAGCGTTCATCCAGCGTTTGGTCCAGGTAGTACTCACTGAACAGTTTGCCGGAGTCGCCGTAGCTGATGCCGGCACAGGCGTAGCCTGGCGCCCCGCCGGTGGAGCCGGTCAGGCAGACGAACAGGTCAGGCTGCGGCACGGGCGTTGCCTCGTAGTGCTTGAGGTAATGACCCCGTACCGCCTCCTGCAGGCAGCGGTAGCCGGGGCGACCCTTGTAGAAATTGCGCACGATGTACATGGGCGACGTCCCGTCCTAGGCGTACAGTTGATCGATGAACCGCGCTTCGATCTCGGCGCGCCGCGGTCGTCCGGTGACCGTGTAGAACTGGTCACGAAACCCTGCGATGTCGCCGACGACCTGCATGCGTCGCACCCGTGCGAAGTCCGCAAGGCGGTGCTCCAGGCGCGCCATCTCGTCCTGCACGCTGGCCGGGCTCGCAGTGCTGAGGATGATGGCGCACGGCTCGTCGCGCCCTTCGCCCATGACGATCATGTCGTCGACCAGCGGGCTCTCCTTGTAGACGTTCTCCACCCACTCAGGCGAAATGTTGCGTGCCGTCGAGAGGATGATCACGTGCTTCTTGCGCCCGGTGATGTACAGGAAACCGTCACGGAACTCGGCGATATCGCCGGTGTGCAGGTAGCCGTCGGACAGGTCGCAGGCCGTGTCGTCGGCGTTGTAGTAACCCGCGCAGAGGGTCGGCGTCTTCACCAGCAACTCGCCGTCGACCAGCTTGGGCTCGATGCCGTCGAGCAGCTTGCCGGCCGAGCCGATGCGCCGCTCTGCAGGCGAGTTCAGCGAGATGATCGAGGAGTTCTCGCTCAGCCCATAGGCCTCGAACACTTGCACACCGCTGGCATCCAGGGCCTGGAGCACCGTGGCCGGGATCTTCGCGCCGCCGGTGATGATGTGCGGATTGGCGGGGCCGAACAGGTCCTCGACACTCGCACCCTGCTCAAGCAGCAGGTTGGCCTCCTCCAGCAGCTTGGGCGGCAGGTAGAGGAAGTTGGGGTGATTGGGTGCGATCAACTCCAGGTAATGACGGGCATTGCCACTGGCCGCGCCGTACTCGGTGACGCCCTCGGGCATCAGGGTCAGGGTGCCACCGGACAGGATCGGAATGAACACGCCCAGCACCTGCTCGATCAGCAGGCTCATCGGCACGATCGAAAAGTAGTGCAGCGGCTGCTGCGGCAAGCGCTTCATCACGTTGTCGACCAGCAGCCCCACGGCCGCGTCGCGAATCATCACGCCCTTGGGCTTGGAGGTGGTACCCGAGGTGTGGATCACCGAGACGATACCGGCGGGGATCAGTTCGTCGTCCTGGGCCCAGGGCGTGTCAGTGGACTGGATCATCAGTTGCCGGGGGATGAAGCTGGGCTTGTCCGGCAGGATGCGGTGCAGGCGCCGGGCGGTCGGCTCATCGCTGACGAACACGGCGGCGGCCTTGCCGAGCAGGCTACCGATCTGATCGTCGGAAAACTCGATGGGCACCGGCAGCAACACACCACCGACCTTCTGGATTGCCAACAGGGTGTACACCCACTCGTAGCATGAGCGCATCGCAATACCGAACACCTTGCGCTCGCAGTTGCCGACCCGAGCCTGCAGGGCCTGGGCCAGGCGTTCGACGTCATCGCGCAGGCCATGCAGGGTGTAGTCGCGCCCGTGCATTTCGCGGATCACCACGCGGTCAGTGCTGGTGGTCAGGTAGTGCTGCATTTTCTGGCTGATCATTGGCCGTTACCCCCGATGCGGTAGCTCTGGGCACCGAAGATGCGTCGGCTGATATCGTCGAGGCGACGGCGACCGTGCATCACGCGGGTGTTGTCGATGACCACGATGTCGCCCTTCTTCCAGAAGTGGCTGTAGGTGTTACGGGCGGTGACTTCCTTGATCTCGTCCCAGATTTCAAGGGCGATCTCCTCGCCGTCGGCCCAGGTGATGCGTGGCGGCTCGTAGTTGACGCTAGGGCCGAGCATCGAATTGCAGAAGGCCTTGCGACCGCTGAAGCAGCTGGTCTCCACCGCGCTGATCACCAACTCGGAGGCGATCAGGTTCTGGTCGATGCGACGGTAGGTCTGGCCGGCCACCTGGTCGTTGACCTGCTGCAAGTGCTCGTCGGTGACGCTGTCGATCGGCAATTGCAGCTCGATGCTCAGGAAGCGCCGCACGTTGTGCCAGGGAATGCGCCGCGCATAGCGGATGGCACGGGATTCGAAGCTCTTACGGGTTTTCGGGGAGAGGTCGAACAGCACTCGCTCGCCATCACACAACGTGGTCTCGGAGCCGACCGACGCCGCTTCCAGGCAGTAGAACCACTGCAGGTCCGGGTTGAACGGCAAATTGCCGTTCTCCCGGTGCAGCCCCATCTCGTGAACGCCTGCTTCGATCTCGGCGGTATTGGCCGTGGCGGCCTTGCGCGCGGGATCGAAGGTGACCCGGGAGGAATGCGCGCTGACGAAATCGTTGAAGTCTTCGAGCGAGTCGCTGAAGTCGCGGTAGATCACCGCGCCGCTATGGGCCAGGTCTTCATAGAGCGCCGCAGTGTCCATCGAGTCGAAGACGCGCAGTCCCGGTTCGACGGCATAGACACATTCGAAGCCGTAGCACGGCGTGGGATGACGATAGAAAGGTAAAGCTTTAGCTTGAGTGTGGGCCAACATCTGACATCTTCCTTGGGAAATGGATTACAGACAGGCAGGCCGTCCGCCGCCTGACGAAAACACGTTAGGGGAAATGTCGTAGGTGCTGGTTTTAAGAAACCTAAAGCCGTGATGAAAAATTAAAAGTGCGGCCGTGCGACGGAACGCACAGGGGGGAAAGTTTGTCTGGGCACGAAACATCGCACCCGAGCAAGCGCTGCCGATAGGCATGGCTTTGCGCGAAGAGGCCGCAAATGGCTCTGTAACCACTGAATGTTCACTCATCCTGAGCGCCTGCAATCCGTGTCAAAAACCTGTGTCACCCTGCGCGGAGCAGGTCCCCCGCCACGTCCTGGATCAACCTGCGCAAACTGGAGACATCCGCACCCAGCCCTCGATCACGCGACCAGATCATATCTACCGTGAACACCGGAAACCCCATCGGTGGCTGACACACCCTCACCCCCTCGGGGATACGCAGGTGTGGCAGCAAGCGCGCCGGCAAGGCCAAGGTCGAGGGAACGGCGGCCAGGATGTTGACGCAGGCCTGGTAGCCGTTCGCCCGCACCAGCACATTGCGCGTGCGGCCTATTTTCTCCAGCCAGCTATCGACCATGTTCTTCTCCGAGATCCACGGCGTAGGAAAGACATGCGCCGAAGCACAGAACTCATCCAGGCTCATCGCCCCGTCCAGCGCAAGCCCACGCTGGCTGGTCAGGCAGACGAAACCATCGCTGAGCACCGGCTGCCATTGCAGCTCGGGGTGCAATTGGTGGTAACTCGGGCCGAAGCCGATGGCCAGGTCGATATCGCCGGAAATCAGCCGGTCCACCGGCAAGTCGCGGCTTAGCCGATCGAGGTGCAGGGAGGTATTGGGGTGATTGCTCGACAAGGTCGCCAGGGCCTGGGGCAGAAAGGCCAGCTCGAAGTATTCCGGCGCGCACAGGCGCCAGATCCTCGGGGCAGCGACGCCATCGCCGGAGGGGGCATCCTCGGCGCAGCGGTTGACCGACTCGATCACCACGCGCAGGTAGGGTGCGATCTTTTCCGCCTTGGCGGTTGGCTGCAACAAACCCTGCGAGGAGGCGAACAGGGTGTCGTCGAAACAGCCGCGCAGGCGTTTGAGGCAGTAGCTCACCGTGGGCTGGCTGACGTTCATCAGTTCGGCGGTGCGCTTGGCACTGCGATATTCCAGCAAGTTGAGAAACACCACGATGTCTTGCAGGTCCAGCTGCTTCAGATAATTGCTGTGAAGCATGCAGGCCCCTCCTGGGTCATCATGTTCATGGGATGGGATCGACGTCTTCGGGAAGCTTGGCCAGCATCAACTTGAGCATCTGCGCGAGAGCTTCGCGTTCCTCGATCCGCAGCGGAGCGAGGAACTGGTTCTGCAGATCGGTGTGGCTGAAAACCGCTTTCTCGATAGCCGCAAGACCTGCTGCGGTCAGCGCCACCTTGTAGCTGCGCTTGTCGGCAGGGTCGTGGATCTGCTCGACCATGCCCGCCTCCTTGAGGCGGCTCAGACGATTGGTCATCGCCCCGGAGGTGATCAACAACGAGTTGTACAGCTCGGTCGGGGTCAACTGGTACGGTGCACCGGAGCGGCGCAAGGTCGCCATGACATCGAACTCCCCCTCCTTGAAACCGTACTGCTCGAGCACCGCGCAACGGCGGCGCTCGAGGTGTTTCTGCAGGCGCGCCATGCGCCCGAAGACCTCCATGGACGAAGCATCCACGGAGGGCATCGCCTGCGCCCATTGCGCGACGACGAAATCGACATGATCTTTCATTGGCATAACCGTCCGTTCACCCTGAACTCCCCAAGGGCCACATCCCTGCCGCCCCCCGGCACCTTCCAAGTATCTTAACGTTAAGTTATCTTGATATGCACGAGGTATGAATCGGGAGGGAACATGGCGTTCTTCGAACACAACCGAAATCGCTATTACTACTTTGACGCCGGGGCCGGCACCCCCACCCTGCTCCTGCACGGGCTGGGCAACAGTGGCCGCGCCTGGACAGACCAGGTCGGGGCCCTGCTGCGCCTGGGCCATCGCGTCATCGTACCGGACCTGCTCGGCCATGGCGCGTCCAGCAATGCGCCGGAACACATCACGCCTCATCTGCAAGCCCAGGAGCTGATCGCACTGCTGGATCACCTCGGACTGGCCAGCACTCAGCTCATCGGGCTTTCGCTGGGCGGCATGATTGCCCTGGAACTGGCCTGCGCCTACCCGGATGCCGTGGACAAACTGGTGGTGGCGGCGTCCTTCGCCAGCATGAGCAGCACCGCGCGCCATCAACAGCTCGATGAGTGGGCCGAAAACCTTCGCCAGCCGGACGGCTGCCTGAAGCGCTTCAAGACAACATGGCCACAACTGGTCGGCAGTTCCTTCGCCGCCTCCAGCCAGGGGCAGAGCCTTTACCAGGCCTGGCATGCCCAGGCCGCGATGCAACGAGCGCGCTGCCAGATCCACTGGTGCGAGGGTATGAAAACCTACGACCTGAACGATCGACTGTCACACATCCAGGCGCCCACCCTGGTACTTGGCACCGACGGCGACCGCATCAGTCCACCTGGCGAGGCCGAGGCCATTGCCAGCCGTATTGCTCACGCCCAGCTCATCACTCTTCCAGGCGACGGCCATGTCTTCAACGTTTCCCATGCCCCGGCCTTCAACCGGGCACTCAGTGGTTTCCTGCAGGAGCAACAGCGACATGGGTGATACACCCTCCAAGGCCAGCGTAGTGCTGCTGGCGATTCTGGTCGGCATCAACCTGCGGCCGATCATGGCCTCGGTCGGCCCGCTGCTCGATCTGCTACAGCGCGACCTGGGCCTGAGCAACTTCCAGGGCGGTTTGCTGACCACACTGCCGGTGATGATGATGGGCCTGTTCGCCCTCGCCGGCCCTTGGCTGCTGCGCCTGCTCGGCGAGGTCAAGGGCGTGGCCATCGGCATGACCCTGATTGCTGCGGCCTGCGCGGTACGTACCTATGTCGAGTCGTCCACCGCGCTGATCGCCAGCGCTGCCGTAGGTGGCGTCGGCATTGCCGTGATTCAGTCGCTGATGCCTGCATTCATCAAGCGCAACCACCCGCAAAGCGCAGGGATGCTCATGGGGCTGTTCACTACGGGGATCATGGGCGGTGCAGCCATCGCCGCCGCGATTGCTGCTCCCAGCGCGGGCAAGCTGGGCTGGAACCTCACCCTCGGCTATGCCGCCATTCCGGCCATGATCGCGTTGATCGCCTGGCTGCTCGCCGCAGGCAACGTCCATGCCTGCCCCACGGCGGCCGGCCTGCCCTGGCGCAGTGGCCGGGCCTGGTTGCTGCTGGTGTTTTTCGGGATTGGAACCGGGGCATACACCTTGGTGCTCGCCTGGCTACCCCCGTTCTACGTCGAGCTGGGCTGGACAGCGAAAAGTGCCGGCTACCTGCTCGGCGCGCTGACCATTACCGAGGTCATCGCCGGTTTGCTGGTGTCGGCGCTGATTCATCGTTTCCCGGATCGCCGTCAACCCTTGGCGCTGGTGATCCTGCTGCTGATCGGCGGGCTGGCCTGCCTGATGACGGCGCCACTGCAACTGACCGCCCTGGCCATCCTGTGCCTGGGTTTGGGCATCGGTGCCTTGTTCCCGCTGTCGCTGATCGTCACCCTCGATCATGCACGCTCACCGGCCGAAGCCGGGTCGCTGCTGGCCTTCGTGCAAGGGGGTGGCTACCTGATTGCAGCCTCGATGCCGGTGGTGGCCGGGCTGGTGCGCGATGAGTTCAGCTCGTTGCACTGGGCCTGGGCAGTCATGGGTGGCGGGGCTGTGTTGTTGCTTGCCTTGAGCGCCCTGCTCCGGCCGCTCAGCCAGCGAACGGTGGTCGCCCAGGCTTGACTCTCCTCCCCTCCGGGGCGCGTTCCAGCGCCCCGAACGTCCTCGCCGATTTTTCCTGACCCGCCCCACCTGCGCGCGCAGGGCACTCTTTTAGTGCAAAGGCGCCGCTACCGCCTCCCGCCTACCCCGTCCCATGCACGCTGCAGCCCGGTGGCACAGCCTTTGCGACGGTCTACCGTGCCCCATTCGCGAACTTAGTTTTTTTAACGTTCATGAGCACATATTTACTAATTTATCCATCTGCGCCCACGCCCCATGATCGCTTCCAACAAGAAAGCGTCGCCTTTTGCCGACGCGCATCCGGGCACCTGTGAAGTGCCCATCCTTGCCTTGGAGTCCGTCATGACCAGCGCAGCCACATCGGCACCTCTCATAGAAAAACACACGATCGGATACGTGCCCCCCGAAGACCGCCATGGAAAGGTAAAGGACTTGTTCACCCTGTGGTTCGGCGGCAACATCGCGCCGCTGCCCATCGTCACCGGCGCCCTGGGCGTGCAGCTGTTCCACCTCAACCTGATCTGGGGCATCGTCGCCATCCTGGTCGGCCATCTGGTCGGCGGTGTGCTGATGGCCCTGCACTCGGCCCAGGGCCCGCAGATGGGCATCCCGCAGATGATCCAGAGCCGCGCCCAGTTCGGCACCCTCGGCGCCCTGCTGGTGGTGGTGATCGCGGGGGTGATGTACATCGGCTTCTTCGCTTCCAACATCGTGCTGGCCGGCAAATCGCTGCATGGCGTGGTCGAAAGCGTGCCGGTGCCGGTAGGCATCGTCATCGGCGCCCTGGGTTCGGGGATCATCGGCATCATCGGCTACCGCTTCATCCACGTGCTCAACCGCATCGGCACCTGGGTGCTGGGCATCGGCATCGTGGTCGGCTTCGGCTACATCTTCACGCACGTGCAGAGCGATGACTTCCTGACCCGCGGCAGCTTCAACATCTCCGGCTGGCTGGCCACCGTGTCGCTGGCGGCGCTGTGGCAGATCGCCTTCGCCCCATACGTGTCGGACTACTCGCGCTACCTGCCAGCCGACGTGAAAGTGTCGTCGACCTTCTGGACCACCTACCTGGGCTCAGCCCTGGGTTCGAGCCTGTCGTTCATCTTCGGCGCAGTCGCCGTGCTGGCGATCCCCGCCGGGATGGACACCATGGACGCCGTGAAGCTGGCCACCGGCGCCATCGGCCCGCTGATGCTGGTGCTGTTCCTGCTCAGCGTGATCAGCCACAACGCGCTCAACCTGTATGGTGCGGTGCTGTCGATCATCACCCTGGTGCAGACCTTCGCCTATCGCTGGATCCCGACCGCCAAGACCCGCGCCGTGCTCTCGCTGATCGTGCTGGCCGCGTGCAGTGTGGTGGCAGTCTT
This sequence comes from Pseudomonas sp. NY15374, assembly GCF_048068255.1. Classification (NCBI taxonomy): domain Bacteria; kingdom Pseudomonadati; phylum Pseudomonadota; class Gammaproteobacteria; order Pseudomonadales; family Pseudomonadaceae; genus Pseudomonas; species Pseudomonas sp. NY15374. The sequence goes on along the minus strand of NZ_JBLUPZ010000001.1, from coordinate 665,132 downwards.
CGCCTCGTCCGACTTCATTGGGCACTTCGTCGACATGGTCTTGGTGCTGCTGGTCGTGCTGGTGCCGTGGACCGCGATCAACCTGATCGACTTCTATGCCATCCACAAGGGCGAGTACGACATCCAGTCGATCTTCAAGGTCGACGGTGGGATCTACGGTCGTTACAACCCGCAGGCGCTGATTGCCTACGCCGTCGGGATCGTGGTGCAGATTCCGTTCATGAACACGCCGCTGTACGTAGGGCCGGTATCGGAACACATCAATGGTGCCGACCTGTCGTGGCTGGTCGGGTTGGCGGTGACCACGCCGCTGTACTGGTGGCTGGCCAGCCGTGACAGCGCCTACCGTCGTCGCCAGGTGGGTGCCAAGCTCGCTGCCGGACATTGATGCATAGCGCTAGCCCTGCATTTGTGCAGGGCTAGCTGGTTTTTGTGCTGCCCTTTCTCGGCTAAATCGGGCGACTCTACGGCTCGAACCCTTCGACGATGATCACCTCGGCTTTGGCCACTCCCTGCCGATGTCGGCACGCCTCCTGATACAGATCAGACCGGTAGCAGGCCAGCGCCTGCTCGTACGAGTCGAATTCGATCACCACGCTGCGCTGCGGCGTCACCCTTCCCTCCATCGCCTCGCTCTTGCCACCGCGGGCCAGAAAGCGCCCGCCAAATGCCACGAACGCCGCCGGCGCACGCTGGGTGTACTGCTGGTACTGCTCCGGGTCGGTAACGTCCACATGGGCGATCCAATAAGCCTTCATCCGTCGCTCTCCTGTACAGGGTTATTTGTGTATTATGGTATACCATAAAAATCACCTGACCACAGTGAGCGTGCAGCATGGCTTTCAACAGCATCGAAGACCTTCTCGAAGACTACCGCCAGGGCAAGATGGTGCTGCTGGTGGACGACGAAGACCGGGAGAACGAAGGCGACCTGCTGATCGCCGCCGAGCGCTGTGATGCGCAAGCGATCAATTTCATGGCCCGCGAAGCACGCGGCCTGATCTGCCTGACGCTGACCGACGAACACTGCCAACGCCTGGGCCTTGAGCAGATGGTACCGACCAACGGCAGCGTATTCAGCACGGCGTTCACGGTATCGATCGAGGCCGCCAGCGGTGTCACCACAGGCATCTCTGCCGCCGACCGCGCGCGGACCGTGGCCGCCGCCATGGCCGCGGACGCCCGCCCCGAGCACCTGGTCCAGCCTGGCCACATCTTCCCCTTGCGCGCCCGTGAAGGCGGCGTGCTGACCCGCGCCGGACACACCGAAGCCGGTTGCGACCTGGCGCGCCTGGCAGGCTTCGCACCGGCCTCGGTGATCGTCGAAGTGCTCAACGACGACGGCACCATGGCCCGCCGCCCGGACCTGGAGCTGTTTGCCGAGCGCCACGGCATCAAGATCGGCACCATCGCCGACCTCATCCACTATCGCCTGAGCACCGAACAGACGGTCAAGCGCATTGGCGAGCGCGAGTTGCCAACGGTCCACGGCACGTTCCGACTGGTGACCTTCGAGGACCGTATCGAAGGTGGCGTGCACATGGCCATGGTGATGGGCGACATTCGCCGCGAGCAGCCGACGCTGGTACGCGTGCATGTCATCGATCCGCTGCGCGACCTGGTCGGCGCTGAATATGCAGGCCCTGCCAACTGGACGCTGTGGGCGGCGCTGGAGCGGGTCGCAGCAGAGGGTGCCGGCGTGGTGGTGATCCTCGCCAACCATGAATCCTCCCAGGCCCTGCTCGAACGCGTGCCGCAACTCACCCAGCCACAGCGCCCCTACCAGCGCGGGCAGTCGAAGGTGTACTCGGAGGTGGGTACCGGCGCCCAGATCCTGCAGGACCTGGGCGTGGGCAAACTGCGCCACCTGGGCCCACCGCTCAAGTACGCAGGGCTGGCGGGGTATGAGCTGGAAGTGGTGCAGAGCCTTCCATTCGAAGCTCACTGATTCTTGCGTCACCGACAGGATGACTGGTAACACCGAACGCTTGCCAAAAGCTTGGAATACCATAATATGATATCCCGTAGACCTTGAATCTGCCGGCCGCACCTACAATCACACAACGGCCACGAATTACCTGAGATAGCTGCTCCCGAACACAGTTGGCGGGCGCGACAAAAGCCCGCCTCGAATAACAAAAGCAACGAGGGCGTAACCATGCTGTTGAGCAAACGAGTCACCGCTGTGCTGTCCGCAAGCCTGCTGGCACTGGCCTGCCAGGCCACCCAGGCCGCCGACAGCCTCAACTTCGTCAGTTGGGGCGGCACCACCCAGGACGCCCAGAAACAGGCATGGGCCGACCCTTTCAGCAAGGGCAGCAACATCAAGGTCGTACAGGACGGCCCGACCGACTACGGCAAGCTCAAGGCCATGGTCGAAAGCGGCAACGTGCAATGGGACGTGGTCGACGTCGAAGCCGACTTCGCCCTGCGTGCCGCCAGCGAAGGCCTGCTCGAACCCCTCGACTTCTCCACCATCCAGCGTGATCGCATCGACCCGCGCTTCGTCTCCGACCATGGCGTCGGCTCGTTCTTCTTCTCCTTCGTGCTCGGCTACAACGAGGGCAAGCTTGGGGCCAACAAGCCGGTCGACTGGAGCGCGCTGTTCGACACCAAGACCTACCCCGGCAAGCGTGCGCTGTACAAGTGGCCGAGCCCCGGCGTGCTGGAGCTGGCCCTGCTCGCCGACGGCGTACCTGCCGACAAGCTTTACCCGCTGGATCTGGACCGCGCCTTCAAGAAACTCGACACCATCAAGAAAGACATCGTCTGGTGGGGAGGCGGTGCCCAGTCCCAGCAATTGCTGGCCTCCGGTGAAGCCGCGCTCGGGCAGTTCTGGAACGGGCGCGTCTACGCGCTGCAGCAGGATGGTGCCCCGGTGGGCGTGAGCTGGAAGCAGAACCTGGTCATGGCCGACTTCCTGGTCATTCCCAAGGGCGCCAAGAACAAGGACGCGGCCATGAAGTTCCTGGCCAACGCCAGCAGCGCCAAGGGCCAGGCCGACTTCGCCAACCTTACCGCCTACGCCCCGGTGAACCTCGACAGCGTCGCCGAGCTCGACAAGAAACTCGCACCCAACCTGCCAACCGCCTACGCCCAGGACCAGGTCACCCTCGACTTCGCCTACTGGGCCAAGAACGGCCAGGCAATCGCTGCGCGCTGGAATGAGTGGCTGGTCAAATGAAAGTCGCCATCAACGCCCTGCACAATGCCCAGGGTGCCGACCCCGGCACCGGAGCCCCGCGAGCGGCCGTGCGCCGCCCGCCACTGAGCCAGCGCTTGCGTGGCAGTCGCAACCTGCTGCCGGCCTTGTTGTTCCTCGGCCTGTTTTTCTTTGCGCCATTGATCGGCCTGCTGCTGCGTGGGGTGCTGGAGCCGGTGCCTGGGCTGGGCAACTACGAGCAGCTGTTCGCCAACTCAGCCTACGCGCGGGTGCTGTTCAACACCTTCTCGGTGGCGGGTCTGGTGACGGTGATCAGCGTATTGCTGGGCTTTCCGCTGGCCTGGGCGATCACCTTGGTGCCTCGTGGCTGGGGGCGTTGGCTGCTGAACATCGTGCTGCTGTCCATGTGGACCAGCCTGCTGGCCCGCACCTATTCCTGGCTGGTGCTGCTACAAGGCTCGGGAGTGATCAACAAGCTGCTGATGGCGCTGGGCATCATCGATGCGCCGCTGGAAATGGTGCACAACCTCACCGGTGTAGTGATCGGCATGAGCTACATCATGATCCCGTTCATCGTGCTGCCACTGCAGGCGACCATGCAGGCCATCGACCCGATGGTGCTGCAGGCAGGCTCGATCTGCGGTGCAAGCCCCTGGACCAATTTCTGGAAAGTGTTCATCCCGTTGTGCCGTTCAGGCTTGTTCTCGGGTGCGCTGATGGTGTTCGTGATGTCGCTCGGTTACTACGTCACCCCGGCATTGCTGGGCGGTGCGCAGAACATGATGCTGCCCGAGTTCATCATCCAGCAGGTGCAGTCGTTCCTGAACTGGGGGCTGGCCAGCGCCGCCGCGGCACTGCTGGTGGTGATCACCCTGGTGCTCTTCTACCTGTACCTGAAGCTGCAGCCGGAATCCCCGGTCGGCAATGCGAGGTAATCCTTCATGCTCCTGTCCCCCAACGCCATGGGTCGCCCGCTGCGCACCGGCCTGTACCTGACCACCGGGATCATCGCCGCCTTCCTGCTGCTGCCGGTGGTGTTCATCGTCCTGCTGTCGTTCGGCTCCTCCCAATGGCTGGTGTTCCCGCCCCCCGGCTGGACCTTCAAATGGTACGACCAGTTCTTCTCCAACCCCGAGTGGATGGACGCCGCGCTGGCCAGCCTCAAGGTGGCTGTGCTGACCACCTTCGCCGCCGTGGCCCTGGGCCTGCCGACCGCCTTCGCCCTGGTACGCGGGCGCTTTCCCGGGCGCGAACTGCTCTATGGCCTGTTCACCATGCCGATGATCGTGCCGCTGGTGATCATCGCGGTCGCGGTCTACGCGCTGTTCCTGAAGCTGGGCTATACCGGCACGCTGTTCGCCTTCGTGGTCAGCCACGTGATCGTCGCCCTGCCCTTCACCATCATCTCGATCATCAACTCGCTGAAGCTGTTCGACCAGTCGATCGAGGATGCCGCGGTGATCTGCGGCGCCTCGCGGCTGCAGGCGATCGTCAAGGTCACCTTCCCGGCCATCCGCCCGGGCATGATCGCCGGCGGCCTGTTCGCCTTCCTGGTGTCGTGGGATGAGGTCGTGCTCAGCGTGATGATGGCCAGCCCCGACCTGCAGACCTTGCCAGTGAAGATGTGGACCACCCTGCGCCAGGACCTGAGCCCGGTGATCGCCGTCGCCTCGACACTGCTGATCGGGCTGTCGCTGCTGGTCATGTTCATCGCCAGCGCCCTGCGCCGCCGCAACGAAACCAACGCCTGAGTGCCGGAGACAACAATAATGAGTGCAGTCATCAAAGAAGCCGCGCACGGCAAGACCCTGGTCTCCCTGCGCAACCTGAACAAGCACTACGGCGACTTCGCCGCGGTCGACAACATCAGCCTGGACATCCAGGACGGCGAATTCCTCACCTTCCTCGGCTCCAGCGGCTCGGGCAAGTCCACCACCCTGTCGATGCTGGCCGGCTTCGAGACCCCCAGCAGCGGCGAGATCCTGGTCGAAGGCCGCTCGCTGGTGAACGTGCCGCCGCACAAGCGTGACATCGGCATGGTGTTCCAACGCTACTCGCTGTTCCCGCACCTGAGCGTGCGCGACAACATCGCCTTCCCACTGGCCATCCGCAAGCTGGGCAGCGCCGAGATCGCCAAGCGCGTCGACGCCATGCTCAAGCTGGTGCAGCTGGAAACCTTCGCACACCGGCGCCCGGCCCAGCTCTCCGGCGGCCAGCAACAGCGCGTGGCGATCGCCCGAGCGCTGGTGTACGAGCCACGCATCCTGCTGATGGACGAGCCCCTCGGTGCCCTGGACAAGAAACTGCGCGAAGACCTGCAGGACGAGTTGCGTCAGCTGCACCGGCGCCTGGGTATCACCATCGTCTACGTCACTCACGACCAGGAAGAAGCGATGCGCCTGTCCCAGCGCATCGCCATCTTCAGCCACGGCAAGATCGTCGGTCTGGGCAGCGGTTACGACCTCTATCAGAACCCGCCAAACGCGTTCGTCGCCTCGTTCCTGGGCAACTCCAACTTCCTCCGGGTCACCGCCAGCAGCCATGGCGCGGCGGCGTTCGAGGGCCAGTCGCTGGCCATTCGCCTGACCTCGGGGTTGGCCGCAGGTCAGGATGCGCTGATCATGGTTCGCCCGGAAAAGGCCCTGGCGCTGAGCGCCGAACAGGCGACCCGTGAACCGCTGCCGGCAGGCTGGAATGAAGTGAGCGCCAAGGTCGGCGAGGTCTTGTTCCTCGGCGAAAGCCAGACCTGTCACGTGGTGACGGCAGGCGGTACCGAAATGACGGTCAAGGCGCTATCGGCGGCAGGCATGCCGATGCAGTCAGGCGATACGGTCAAGGTACGCTGGGCGGTGGCCGATGCCTGCGTGTACACCGAGTGGGCCGAGAGCGACCTGAGCAAGGCTGCCGGCGCACACTGAGGGCCTCTTCGCAGCACGCCGCGGTGGGAAATTCTGTCTTGCTCAAAATCTAAAGGTCTAACCCAATCCCTGTGAGAGCGGCGGTTCGCCGCCGCGACTTGTCCCGCGCACACGGGCGTGGCCCGTGCCAGGCAGCGCGGTGTCTTTTTCGCGGGTTAATGACCCGCTTCGCTCGTTTCGGCCTCTTCGCCACCTGTTCTGCCTTCCATTGCGCTACTGACGCTCGATGCAGATACAGCATGTCGGGGGCTGCTGCACGGCCCTTTCGCGACACGAGGCCACTCCTGCAGAAGTCGATTTCTATGCATTGACCATCTTGTATATACATGATGATATAAGAGCGAAGTCATTCCTCTGGTTGCCCTTGCCGCCCTACAACAACAAACAAGCGGAGCCCCACATGTCCAGCAAGCCCGTGATCGAGCGGCGCTCGATCGACTACATTCCCGAAGCTGAACGCCATGGACGCGTGTACAGCCAGTTCACCCTGTGGCTGGGAGCCAATCTGCAGATCACCGCCATCGTGACCGGCGCCCTCGCCGTCGTGCTCGGCGGTGATGTGTTCTGGTCATTGATCGGCCTGCTGCTGGGCCAGGTGATCGGCGGAGCGGTCATGGCCTTGCACGCAGCCCAAGGGCCGCGGTTGGGGCTGCCGCAGATGATCTCCAGCCGCGTGCAGTTCGGCGTCTATGGCGCGGCCATCCCGATGGTGCTGGTGTGCCTGATGTACCTGGGGTTCACCGCCACCGGCACGGTACTGTCGGGCCAGGCCATCGGCCAGTTGCTAAGCGTCAGCGACAGCGCCGGCATCCTGATCTTCGCCGGCGTGATCGTGCTGGCCACCCTCGCCGGCTACCGCGTGATCCACTGGATCGGCCGCGTGGCCAGCGTGCTGGGGATCATTGCGTTCGTCTATCTGTTCAGCCGTATCCTGCTGCTCGCCGATATCGGCCAACTGCTGGACAACCGCCACTTCACCTGGGCCTCGTTCCTGCTGGCGGTATCGCTGGCCGCCTCATGGCAGATCGCTTTCGGCCCCTACGTCGCCGACTATTCACGCTACCTGCCCAGCAACACCTCCGCGCTGAAGACCTTTCTCGCCGCCGGCCTGGGCTCGGTGATCGGCGCCCAGGCATCGATGATCCTCGGCGTGTTCGCCGCCGCCATTGCCGGCGGCCAGTTCTCGGGGCGTGAAGTGGCCTATATCGTCGGCCTGGGCGGCGCCGGTACCACCGCAGCGCTGCTGTACTTCGCCATCGCCTTCGGCAAGGTGACCATCTCCACCCTCAACAGCTACGGCAGCTTCATGTGCATCGCCACGATCATCAGCGGTTTTCGCGGCAGCCTGCAGATCAGCCGCCTGCAGCGCTTGCTGTTCGTGCTGGGCATCGTGGGTGCAGCGACGCTGGTGGCCCTGCTCGGCCAGCATTCGTTCCTGAGTGCATTCAAGTCGTTCATCCTGTTCCTGCTGACCTTCTTCGTGCCCTGGAGCGCGGTCAACCTGGTGGACTACTACTTCATCACCCGCGAGCGCTACGACATCCCTGCCCTGGCCGATCCCGACGGACGCTATGGCCGCTGGAACTGGCCCGGCATCATCGTCTACAGCATCGGAGTGCTGATCCAGATGCCCTTCATCGACACCAAGCTGTACACCGGGCCCATGGTTGCGCACCTGGGCGGCGTCGATGTGTCGTGGCTGATCGGGTTGATGGTGCCTAGCGTGCTGTATTACTGGGTTGCCCGGGGCAAGGCCAAGCAAGCGCCGGCGCAGCTGATCGAACCCCAGGCACGTTGACCGACGCCAGCGCAGTCTTTTGCAGGAGCGGCCTTTCGCGACACAAGGCCGCTCCTGCTGTCAGTCCCGATAATCCGGCGCCACTTTCTCCAGCAACCGCAACAGCGCCCCCCAGGCCAGCCCCATGGCATCCGGGTCCGCCAACTCACCGGGCTTGAGCGGCCGTGCCGGGGCATTGAACTGCCGCTCGGTATGCGCGCAGACCTCGGGCGATGGCAGCACCACCTTCCCGGCGCTCTGCGCCACCAACTGAATCTCGCAGGCCTTCTCCAGATAGAACATGCGCAGAAACGCCTCGCCCGCCGTGCGTCCCACCGTCAGCAACCCATGATTGCGCAGGATCATCACCGGCTTGTCGCCGAGGTCGGCGACCAGGCGCTGCTGCTCGTCCATGTCCAGGGCAACGCCTTCATAGTCGTGGTAAGCAACCTTGCCGTAGAACTCCATGGAGATCTGGTTGACCGGTAGCAGCCCGCACTCGAGCGCCGCCACCGCGCACCCGGCGCGGGTGTGGGTGTGCAATACGCACTGGGCATCCTCGCGTGCGCCGTGGATGGCGCTGTGGATGACGAAGCCCGCCGGATTGACCGGGTACGGCGACGCCTCCACGGCGCGCCCTTGCAAGTCGATCTTCACCAGGTTGGACGCGGTGATTTCCTCGAACAGCAGGCCGTAGGGATTGATCAAAAAATGATGCTCGGGGCCGGGTATGCGCACCGAGATGTGCGTGAAGATCAGGTCCGTCATGCGGAAATGCGCAATCAGCCGATAACAGGCGGCCAGTTCCTCACGCAGGGTACGTTCGCTGGGGTGCATGGTGTCATCCAGGTTGTTCTTGTGGGACGAGCTTACCCCGGTACGAGGGGATGAGCCGAAGCTAGTCCCGCCAAAGTAAAAAAACAAGTTGATTTTTTACTGAAGGTACACTTCCATGAAAAAAACAAGAACGCACGCTGGAGCCCGCACGCATGTCGACTGCCTTCGCTCACCTGTTCGAACCCTTGCAGATCCGTGGCAAACGCCTGAAGAACCGCATCATGTCCAGTGGTCATGACACCTGTCTGCCCACCGACAACCTGGTCAACGACAAGCTCGTCGCCTATCAACGCGCCCGCGCCGAGGGCGGCGCTGGCCTGATCGTGCTGCAGGTCGCCGGGGTGCACGACAGTGCGCGCTACACCTCTCACGTGCTGATGGCCACCGACGATGCCTGCATCGACGGCTACCGGCGCATTGCCCAGGCCTGTCATGCACATGGCACCGTGGTGTTGTCGCAGTTGTTCCATCCCGGCCGGGAGATCATGGAATCGGCCGATGGCTTGCTGGCGGTGGCCTACTCGGCCTCGGCGGTGCCCAACGAGCGCTTTCGCGTGATGCCGCGCGCCCTGGAGCAGCCGATGATCGACGAAATCGTCCAGGGCTACGCCAGTGCAGCCCGGCGCCTGCACCAGGCCGGGCTGGATGGCGTCGAGGTGGTGGCCAGCCATGGTTACCTGCCCGCGCAGTTTCTCAACCCACGCGTCAATCGTCGCACCGATGGCTACAACGGCAACCTCGAAGCCCGCCTGCGTTTTCTGCGCGAAGTGCTGGCGGCGGTGCGTGCAGCCACTGACGAACAGTTCATCGTCGGCCTGCGCATCAGCGCTGACGAACGCGACAGCGAAGGGCTGAGCGAAGACGAATCACTGGCGGCCGCCATCGCGGTGCAGAACCAGGTCGATTACCTGCACATCGTCGCCGGCACCTCGGCCACCCTGGGTGGCGCGGTGCATATCGTCCCGCCGATGGCCATCGAGCCGGCCTACCTGGCCCGCGAAGCCGGCAGTTTCAAGGCGCGCCTGGACATCCCGCTGTTCGTCACTGGCCGTATCAACCAGCCACAGGAAGCCGAACAAATGCTCGCCCGCGGCCAGGCCGATGTGTGCGGCATGACCCGTGCGCTGATCTGCGACCCGCAGATGCCGGCCAAGACCGAACAAGGCCGTGTCGAGGACGTGCGCGCCTGCATCGCCTGCAACCAGGCCTGCATCGGCCATTTCCACCGTGGCCTGCCGATCTCCTGCATCCAGCACCCGGAAACCGGTCGCGAACTGCAGTACGGCAGCGTCACACCCGCGCCCCTGCGCAAGCGCATCCTGGTGGCCGGTGGTGGCCCGGCAGGCATGAAGGCGGCCATCGTCGCCGCCGCCCGAGGCCATGAGGTGACGCTGTATGAAGCGGGCCCGCAGCTCGGCGGCCAGGTGCTGCTGGCGCAACTGCTGCCGCGGCGCAGCGAGTTCGGCGGCGCCAGCACCAACCTGCAGCGCGAACTGGCACTGGCCGGCGTGCAGGTGGTACGCAATACCCGCGTAGACCGCGCGCTGGTCGAGCGCGAACGGCCAGACCTGGTGATCGCAGCCACCGGCGCCACCCCTTACTGGCCTGCATTCGAGCGCAGCGGCGAGTTGCAGGTGGTGGATGCCTGGCAGGTGCTGCGCAACGAGCACGCCCTGGGGCGCTCGGTGCTGGTGCTGGACTGGCGCTGCGACTGGATCGCCCCGGGCATCGCCGAACGCCTGGTGCGTGAAGGCCATCACGTGCAACTGGCGGTCAACGGTACTCACTGCGGCGAGAGCCTGCCGCTCTACGTACGTGACCAGATGGCCGGGGAACTGCACCGCCTCGGGATCCCCATCACCCCCTACGCCCGCCTCTACGGCACCGACGACAACACCGTGTACCTGCAACACACCGCCAGTGGCGAGCCCATGATCTTCGAACAGATCGACACCCTGGTGCTGTGCCTGGGTCACCAGCCTGTCGACACCCTGGCCCAGGAGCTGGCCGGGTTGGTCGAAGTACGGCGCATCGGCGACTGCCTGGCCCCGCGAACCGCTGAAGAGGCGATCCATGACGGCCTGGCGGTTGCCTGGTCGCTCTGAGGCTGGTCATACTCCCGGTTTTGCCGATGGACCGACACTTGATGAGCCAGCGTCCCCTCGTCCCGCAACTCGCCGAAGGCGGCACTGCCGCCCCGCAGTTCCTCGGTTCCCGCATCCGCGGCCTGCGCAAGCGCCGCGGCATGACCCTGGCGGAGCTGGCCCGTCTGAGCGAGCTGACCGCCGGCTACATCAGCCAGCTGGAACGCAACCTTTCATACCCGTCGATCCCGGCGCTGTTCAACATCGCCCGCAGCCTGGGCGTGACCATCCAGTGGTTCTTCGCCAGCGAAGCCAGCACCGCGCCCGAGGACCAAGGCTTCGTGGTGCGCAGGCAAAGCCGCCTGAGCGTGCATTACGAAGATGGCGTGGTCGACCAGTTGCTCACCCCGCAACCCAACCGCCAGCTGGAGATGCTGCATTCGCGCTTCCCGCCGGGCGCCTACAGCCAGGAAAGCTACAGCCACGAAGGCGAGGAAGCCGGCTATGTGTTGTCAGGGCGTTTCGAGCTGTGGGTAGGCGAACGCCACTTCCTGCTCGAAGAAGGCGACAGCTTCAGTTTCCCTAGCCAGGAGCCACACCGCTATGGCAACCCTGGCGAGGTGGACACGGTGGTCATCTGGGTGATCACGCCGCCAACCTTCTGAACGATCGCCTGCGCCTGATCGTCATTTTCCATTCACACCCCTGTCGTAATCTGCCGGACATACCTGTGCCTCAAGGATCCCGGCATGCCCCGCCCTCTCGCTGTTCTGCTCTGCCTGCTACCCCTGCTGGCTCAGGCGGAGCCCGCCACACTGCGTATCCAGGGCTCCAACACCATTGGCGCAGCACTGGGCCCTGCGCTGGTGCGCGGGCTGCTGCAAAGCCAAGGTGCACAAGACATCCGCAGCGAACGTGGGAAACGGCCCAACGAGACTGACATCCGTGCCCGCGACGCCCAGGGCCAGCCATTGCTGATCAATATCGCCGCACATGGTTCCAGCACCGGCTTCAGTGCCCTGGACAGCGGCGAAGCCGACCTTGCCGCCGCCTCGCGCCCTATCTCCGACCAGGAAGCCCAGCAACTGCAACGTCTGGGCGACCTGCGCAGCGCGGCCAGCGAGCAGGTGATCGGCCTGGACGGCGTCGCGGTCATGGTGCACCCCGACAACCGCCTGCAGCAGTTGAGTACCGCACAATTGGCACAGGTCTTCTCTGGCCAGATCCAACGCTGGGAGCAACTCGGCGTAGCGGGCGGCCCCATTCACCTGTACGCCCGTGACGACCGCTCCGGCACCTTCGAAACCTTTCGCGCCCTGGTTCTGCAACCGCAGGCACTGGAGCTCTCGCCACGGGCCAAACGCTTCGAATCCGGCGACGCCTTGGCCGAACGGGTCAAGGCCGATCCTGCGGCCATCGGCTTCAGCAGCCTGACCACCGTGCATGGCGCCAAGCTGTTGGCCATCGCCGAGGGCGATGCTCCAGCCCTGTTGCCAACCCGTGCAGCCGTGGCCAGCGAAGACTATCCACTGTCGCGGCGGCTGTTCTTCTATCTGCCGACTCACCCGAGTGCTCAGGCCAAGGCCCTGGCCGAATTCACCCAGAGCGCAGCCGGCCAGGCCATTGTCGCCGCCCAGGGTTTTGTCTCGCAGCAGGTCAAGGCAGTGCCGGTCGCGGTACAGGCCCAGATGCCCGCGCAATACCGTGCCCTGGCTGCAGAGGCCCAGCGCCTGAGCGTCAACTTCCGTTTCCAGGAAGGCAGCGCCAGCCTCGACAACAAGGCCTTGCGCGATGTACAGCGGGTCAGCGACTACCTGCGTCAGGCCGGCAAGCTGCATGACAAAACGGTACTGGTGGGGTTTGGCGACCCCAAGGAAACACCCGGCCGCGCCGCCCTGCTCTCGCGCCTGCGCGCCATGGCCGTGCGCCGCGAACTGGCGCGCAATGGCGTGGAGATCCGGGATGTCACCGGCATGGGTGATGAACTGCCGGTGGCCGACAACGACCTGGAACAGGGACGCCTGCGCAATCGCCGGGTCGAGGTCTGGGTCTACTGACCCGCCTGGCGCTTGCCCCCAGAGGCGCGATGCGCGTACCGTGCCGGGCATTCCTGTGCAGGAGAACCGTCGCGTGTCCCTCAAAGCCCTGCGTACCCTGGTCACCATCGCCCGCCACGGCACCTTCGCCCGCGCCGCCGACCTGCTGAGCTTGACCCCTTCGGCGGTCAGCCTGCACATCAAGACGCTCGAGGACGAACTGCAAGTGCCGCTGTTCGACCGCAGCCGCCGCCAGGTGACACTCACCGAAGCCGGGCAATTGGCCGTGGCGCGGGCCGAAAGCATTCTCACTGCCTACGACGAGCTGGCCGACACCCTGGCCAGCGGCCCGAGCCTGCGTGGTCGGCTGCGTATCGGTGCGATCCATACCGTGCTCGCCCGACGCCTGCCAAAGGCGCTGGTGTGGATCAAGGCGCACCATCCACATCTGCACATCAGCGTGGTCTCGGGCATGTCCGCAGAGCTGGCCCGGCGGATCGAAGACGGTGAACTGGACGCCGCCATCACCACCGAACCGGTCAGCCCCTACCCGCAGAGCCTGCAGTTCAGCCCGCTGTTCTCGGACCGTTTCTGGGCTGTGGCCAGCCCCGATCTGGCCGGGCAAAGCCTGGCGCAACTGCTCGCCAGCCAACCGTTCCTGCGCTTCGACAAACGCGCCTGGGCGGGCCGGCAGATCGAACAGGAACTGCGCCGCCAGCATTTGCAGGTCAGCGAGCAGATGGAGCTGGACAGCCAGGAAGCCCTGGCACGCATGGCGGCAATGGGCCTCGGGGTGGCGATCATCCCGATGAGCGACGATGACCTGCAACGGCTGCCGCCCGCCACCGTGCTGCCCTTTGGCGAGCCGCAATTGAGTCGCCACGTGGTGTTGCTGGAACATGAAAAGAGTCAGCGCCGGCACCTGAGCGCGGTGCTCAAGACCGCCTTGGGCAGTTGATCACGCAGCCACCTACAACCATGCAGTTTTCCTCAACAGTGAATGCAGAAAACAACGTTTTTTTCTGCTGACTCACCCCGCTAACCTGTGCCGGTACCCGACCACGGAACCGCGACCATGCTGCCCCTGCTCCTCACCACCCTGGTGCCCATCATCCTGCTGATCGCCCTCGGCACCCTGTTGCGGGTGCGCGGTTTTCTCGCGGAGGGTTTCTGGCCCGGCGCCGAGCGCCTGAGCTACTACGTGCTGCTGCCCTCGCTGTTCCTGCATGGCCTCGCCACCGCCAACCTGGAGGGTGTACCGGTGTTCGGCATGGTCGGCGTGCTGATGCTCTCGACCCTGGCCGGCGCGCTCCTGCTGGTGCTCTACCAGGGCGCAGCAGGCCACGATGGCGCTGATTTCACCTCGGTGTTCCAGGGCGGCATACGCTTCAACAACTACATCGGCGCGACCCTGGCGGCAGGCATCTACGGCAGCGCCGGCATCGCCCTGGCGGCCGTGGCCAACGCGGCAATCGTGCCGCTGGTCAATCTGCTTTGCGTACTGGTGTTCGCCCGATTCAGCGCTCGCCACAGCTCTCCCCTCACCGTGCTGCGGGCGATTTTCGCCAACCCGTTGATCGTGGGCTGTGCGGCTGGCCTGCTGCTGCGGGTCACCGGCCTTGGCCTGCCGGCGGGCCTGGAACCGACGGTCAAGGCCCTTGGCCAGGCCGCCCTGCCCCTTGGGTTGCTGTGCGTCGGAGCGGCATTGGGCGGCGCGCGGATGGGCCAGCAGGTCAAGCCCCTGGTGGCCGCCTCGGCGTTCAAGTTCCTGGTCATGCCACTGACCACCTTCGGCCTGTGTCGCCTGCTCGGTCTCAGCGGCCAGGCCGCCGTGGTGGCCGTGCTGTTCCAGGCACTGCCCACCGCGTCGTCGTCCTACGTCATGGCCCGGCAGATGGGGGGCAACGCGCCGCTGATGGCGACCATCATCGCGTTGCAGACCGTCGCTGCAGCAGCCACCCTGCCATTGATGCTCAGCCTCACGCTAAGTTGAAGCCGCTTGGCTAGAATGGAGTCAGCTCACTGACGCGGAAGCCCGATCATGCGCCACTCGTGGATGGTCATCAGCCTGTTCCTGGCCCTGCCCGCAGGCCCGTTGCATGCCGCCGAGAGCGCCAAGGCTGCAGTCGCCGAAGACAAGGCCCAGGCGCTCGAACAAAAAGTGGTAAACGACGCCCCGCCACCCAAGGCGCCGGAGAAGATCACCCCCACCGAGGTGCAGGCCGTGGACCCGGCCGGGCAGGCGCCGCTGGACGACAGCATTACCTGCCTTGCCCGCACCCTCTACTGGGAAGCCAAGGGCGCCGACGAGACAGACATGAAGGCAGTCGCCAGCGTCGTGCTCAACCGCCTGGGCAAGGACGGCTTCCCCGACACCATCTGCGGCGTGGTCAAGCAAGGCGTCGAGAGCAAGAGCTGCCAGTTCTCCTGGTGGTGCGACGGGCGCCCTGACCAGGTCGAGGAAAAGGAGCGCTACGGGGTCGCCAAGGAAATCGCGCGCAAGGCGTTGAACCAGCAGTTGCAGGACAGCACCGCCGGAGCGCTGTACTTCCATGATCGCACTGTGCGGCCAGACTGGGCCAAGGCCTATCGGCGCACAGCGCAGACCACGCACTTCATCTTCTACAAGCCCAACCAGGCACTGGCGCGCTAGCGCGACGACGGGCCATCAGAAATCGAGGGTCCCGGAGAACTTCACCAACCGCGGGTCGCCCTGGGTCAGGTAACCGCCGTTGGCCGAGGCCCAATAGTTCTTGTCGGTCAGGTTTTCGACGTTCATGCGCAAGGTGATGTCTTTTTCCTGCACCTTGAAGCGATAGCGCGCACCGACGTCGAAACGGTTCCAGGTCGGCAGGCTCAGGGTGTTGGCCGGGTTGGCGTACTGCCCGCCGGTGCGCAGCATGCGTGCATTGAGCGCCACGCCGTCGAGCCCTGGCACGTCCCAGTCGACGCTGGCATTGAGCTGGAAGGTCGGGACACCCACCGCGTGGTTGCCATCGTTGGTGCCGTTCTGGGTGTTCTTCAGTTCCGTGTCCATGCGCGTACCACCGGCCATCAGGCGCAGGCCCGGCACCGGCTCGCCAAACACGCTGAGTTCGACGCCCTTGTTGACCTGCTCGCCGTCCTGCACATAAAGATTGCCCTGCACGTAGCCATCGGTGGGCCGCTCGATACGGAACACCGCCAGGTTGGCACCGTAGGTCTGGCGGTCGAACTTGATGCCCGCCTCGATCTGCTTGGTCTTGGCCGGCGGGAACACCTCACCGAGGTTGACCACCTGCCCCGACGCCGTGGCGCCCTGGGCCAGGCCCTGGATGCTGTTGGCGTACAACGAGACCGACGGGTTGAGCTTGTAGACGATGCCATACACCGGCGTGGTGACCGCTTCGTCGTAGAACGCAGTGCGTCCGGCGTCCACCCCCGTGCCGCGGTAGGCATAGCCTTCGACGCGCAGTTGCTGGCGACGCACGCCTGCGGTGAGCAGCAGCGTGTCGTCGAACAGGCCCACGGTATCGGACAACGCCAGGCTGCGGTTGCGGGTCTTGCCGGTCACGCCCGGGTCATCGAGCATGCCACCGACCAGCGTAGGCGTCGTCGGCTTGGGCAGTGGGTTGGTGTTGAAGATGTTGGTGTTCTGCGAGCTGTAGAACACATAGGCGTTTTCCTGCTGGGTCCAGATGCTCGCCGCACCGAGATTCAGCTGGTGGCTCACCGGGCCGGTCTGGAAGCGGCCGTTGATACCGGCCATCAGGCTGGTGTTGTCTTCGTTGTGCGGGATCTGCGAACCGCCGATGGTCGCGGCGCCCGTGGCAGCGTTGGTGAGGACCGGCGTGCCGTAGAAGCCGTTCTCACGGGTGTGCTTGACGCCACCGCTGATGTACCCGCTCCAGTTCTCGTTGAAGTCGTAGTCGCCGCGCAGCATGCCGAAGGTGTCTTCGGTTTCGGTCCACGACCAGTCCTGGCCGTAGTTGTGATCGGCGCTCGGCGCGCGCGGGATGCTGGTCACCGCCGACCCCAGGCGCACCGAGTTGCGCAGGTGATTGACGCGCTGCTTCTGGTAACCGATGTCGGCCGACAGGCGCAGTTGGTCACCACGGTAGTCCAGCCCGGCGACGAACAGCTTGCTGCGTTGGTCCTGGTCGTCCACGGCGGTTTCGCCTTCACGCTGGGACAGGTTCAGGCGCGCACCGAAACGGTTGTCCTCACCGAAACGCTGACCGATGTCCAGGTGCTCACCCACCCGGCCATCACTGCTGATGTCCTGGGTGTAGCGCCGGATCGGCGTGTCGCCGGCGCGCTTGGGCTGCAAGTTGACGTTGCCGCCAAGGCCGGTGCCGGTAGGGCTGGCACCGTTGAGGAACGCGTTGGGGCCCTTGAACAGCTCGACCCGCTCTACCGCGTCGGTGGAGATCATCTGCCTCGGCAGCACACCATACAAGCCGTTGAACGACACATCGTCGCCGCTCAACGGCAGGCCGCGGATCACGAAGACCTGGGACTGGTTGCCAAAGCCGAACGACTGGCGCACCGATGGGTCATTGAGCAGCACATCACCGATATCCTCGGCCTGCTGATCCTCGATCAACTGCGAGGTGTAGCTGGTCATGGTGAACGGCACGTCCATCATGTCCTGGTTGCCCAGCACGCCCATCTGCCCGCCACGGGCCACCTGCCCACCTGCGAAGGCCTCCGGCAACTGGGTGCGAGGCGCCTTGACGGCATCGGCATTGATGGCGGTGGCGTCGAGCTCCAGCGGCGCGTCAGCGGCATGGGCGGCAACGCCAAGGGAACAGCAGAGGGCGAGCAGGGTCGGACGAAAAGGACAGGAACGTGCCGTGAAAGGCTCCCGATGAGGTGAATGGAGCGCCTTCCTGGCATGCATGATTGCGAGTGAGTCGTGTTTATAATGGATATTGCGAATTATTTCCAACCAATCGCACTTTTTCGCCCTTCGCCGGTCTACTGCCTCTTTTGCCGCAACTATCGGTTGCCGGTGGTTTACTGCAACTCACAAGACGAGACCAACAGCCTACGGCTTGTGTAGGATGGGCAGCGCCAACACGAGGTCGCTGCCAGTCATAGGGAGATTCTTGATGCGCGTCCTGTCATCTGTTGCCTGCCTTGGCGCCCTGTCACTCGGCCTGGTCATTTCCACCAGTGCCCAGGCGATCAGCGGCGACGAAGCGCAACTGATCGAGTCGATCAATGCCTACCGCAGCCAGGCCCAGCGCTGCGGCGCCGCAGGCTCGCTGGAGCTGCCGCCGCTCAACAGCGACACCCGCCTGGCGCTGTCGCCGGAAGGCACCCGCGACCTGCAGCAGGCCATGACCCGTGCCGCCTACCCCATGGTCAACGTCCAGGCCATCAGCCTGTCCGGGCCACGGGATGCCAAGGCGGCGATGCACGCCATCGAAGAAAGCTTCTGCCAGGTGGTGCTCGACCCGCAGTTCGTGGATATCGGTGTCAGCCAGGAAGGCCGCGACTGGCGCATCGTGCTGGCGCGCCCGCTGCTCAGCGGGCGTCTGGGTGACTGGCAGGCAGAGGGTCAGAAACTGCTGCAGGAGGTCAATGCCGCGCGCAAGATCCCGCGCCAATGCGGCGGGCAGCCCTTCGCCGCGGCACCGGCCCTGAGCTGGAATGCCACGCTGGCCGGTGCCGCCGCCAACCACACGCGGGCGATGGCCAACCAGAACTTCTTCGATCATATCGACCGAGAGGGTCGCACGCCGGGTGACCGGGCCGAGCTTGCCGGGTATCTCTACCAGCAGATCGGCGAAAACATCGCTGCCGGCCGCGACACGCCACGCAAGGTGGTCGATGGCTGGCTGGCCAGCCCTGGCCACTGCGCAACGCTGATGAACCCCGATTACCGCGAACTGGGCGCCGCCTATGCCGTGGACCCCAAGAGCGATGCGGGGATCTACTGGACAGCAATGTTCGGGTCGCCGCAGTGAGGCGGATACAAGGGGTGCGTAGCGGCGTCGGCGCCTGACGCCATAAGACTGGTCAAATGCCGTACAGCGTCTTTACTTCAAGGTACGTCCCTCAGGAACGGTGCAGCCTATGAAGATCGTAGTCACCAGCATCCTCGTCGACGACCAGGCCAAGGCCCTGGCTTTCTATCATCACGTTCTGGGCTTCCAGCCCAAAGAAGACATCGCCATGGGCCGGTACCGCTGGCTCACCCTCACCTCCCCCAACGACCCCAATGGTGTCGAGCTGCTGCTCGAGCCCGACGCCCATCCGGCCGCCAAAACCTATAAGGCTGCACTCAAGGCCGACGGCATCCCGGCCACCTCCTTCGCAGTGCGTGATATCCAGGCCGAATACACGCGCCTGCACGCGGGCGGCGTCCTGTTCACCCAGCCACCTACGCCAATGGGGCCCGTCACCGTGGCGGTATTCGACGATACCTGCGGCAACCTGATCCAGATCGCCCAACGCCATTGATCACGGCGCAATGCGGTAGAGGCGACAGCCCCCACGGCATCCGCTACATTCTGTTTACCCGCCAGCGCACATAGAACAAGGAAAAGCCGATGCGCTACGAATTCAGCGAAGTCCTGAACGACCTGGTCGACTATTTCCTCGTCGGCGACATCCAGCGCCTGGCGCGCTTCAAGGATGAAAACGCGCTACCCGACGACCTTGCCCGCGAATTCACCAGCACCGACAGCGGCGACCGCGCCGTGCTCGAAGGCGTGGTACTGCCTCTGGCGGGCATCGATAACCTGCCCTACCGCATCATCTTCAGCCTTGACGAACGAACCCCGGCCTTGCTCGAAGCCGGCAATCGCGTGGCACACCGCCGCGCAGGCTACGTGCTGCACGTGGAGAACCGTGCGCTGATGCTTTTCACCTGGCGCATGCTGCAGCACTTCACCAACAAGACCCTTGGCGACTTCATGGCCCGCTATCAGGTGCCAGGCCGGCCGATGATCGAACTCGACAACGGCTGGTACCAGGTCGAGGTCCTTGCCGGCGCAGTGGTGCGTGACGGGTTGTACGAGCCGGCGTTTGAATTCCTGCTCAGCCGCACCCACTGCCAGCGGCCCGCCCCCGAGATCGACACCGGGTATCGCTTTTCGCTGGGTGGCGACGAAGTGCCCTCCGTCATCCCGCACTGACCCTTGCCCCCTCGGGGAGCTCCTGCTGGCACTGGTACTCACCGACGCGGGCCGGGGCGAAACGCTGACCTCAATAGTCGAACCGGTCCACCGCCCGCCGCCGCTCGTTGTCGTCACGGCGGTCATAACCTGCCGTGGTCTGGATATTCACGTGGTGGGCGAGTTTCTGGGCAATCGACAGATCGTGCTCTTCGATCACCCGGGTAATGAACGCCCGACGAAAATCGTGCGGCATGATCTTCGCCCCCACCTGCGCGCCGCGCTGGCGGGCAATGTAGTAGATCGCATGCTTGGTGATGCGCGCACGGGTGATATGGCTGCCCCGGCGGATCCGGTTGAAGAGGAAGGGATCGTCCCCCGTGCCCTCCGGCAGTTGCGCGCGGCGCAGGTCGAGCCAGGCCTGCAGCTTGTCGAAGGCCCAGGCCGGGGCGTACTTGACCAGTTGCCGATTGCCCTTGCCCAGCACCTGCAGGCTGCGCTCGTGGAAATCGACATCGCACAAGTCAATGTCCACCGACTCGGACTTGCGCATGCCGGTGCCGTACAGCAAGGCGATGATCGCCGCATCGCGCACACCTTGCGGCCGCGGATCGGCAGCGCACACGTCCATCAGCTCACGGATCAGGCTGCGACGCAGGTTGCGCCCCGGCGGCAGGCGCGTGCCACTCGCAGGCTTGACCTCGCGAATCCTGAGCAGATGCTCGTGGTCGATCAGGCCCTGGCGCCAGGCCTCGTTCATCACCCCGCGCACGGCATTGACGTACAGCGAGGACGTGTTGGGCGCAAAACCATCGGCACGCAAGGCCGCCACCAGGGCAATGACGTGGCCAGGTTCGATCAGGTGCCAGGGCACCGCGGCGATGTCACAGTCGGCGAACCCCAGCCGGTCGGCGGCATCCTGGAGGATATAGCGCATGGTCAACTGGCTGGAGGGCGCCAGGCGTGCCAGGTACTGCAGCAAGGGATTGTGCAGGGAATCGGTCAAAACGTGGATCCTGTTGCGTGAAGCGAGTCATCACCTTGATACGCAAGGCTTTTATTGATGGCGAACGCGGATGGTACCTGATGATCGAGTTCGGATCGAACACGTGGCGATACAACATCACCTGGTGCAGGCTAAAGTGGAAGGCAACTCACCACCGCCGAGCGCCCATGGCTTTCTACCGCCTGACCCACACCCACCCACGCCTGACCCTTGCCACGCTCGTCGGCCTGCTCGGCGGCTGGCTGATTCCCGCAGACGACTGGACCCAACGTTTTCTCGCCGGCTGGAACCTTGGCGTCTGGCTGTACCTGGCGCTGGTGCTGTGGCTGACCTGGCGCGCCACATCGCAGACCGTGCGCAAGGTGGCCAACATCGAGGACGAGAACGCAGGCCTGGTGCTGTTTACCGTGTGCATCGCTGCCATTGCCAGCCTGGTCGCCGTGACCCTGCAACTGGCCTCCAGCCGCGGCCTGCACGGTAGCGCGCAGGCCCTGCACTACCTGTATACCGGCCTGACCGTGGCCGGATCCTGGTTGCTGATCGGTTGTATCTTCAGCCTGCACTATGCGCGGCTGTTCTACACCGACAGCCGCAAGGAACCCCCTCTGCGCTTCGCCGATGGCGAGCGCAACCCCGACTATTGGGACTTCCACTATTTCGCTTTCACCCTCAGTGTCGCGGTCCAGACCTCCGACATCGGCGTGGCAAGCCGCGGCATGCGCCGGGTGGTACTGGCCCACTCCCTGGTCGGTTTCGTGTTCAACACCGCGATCCTGGGCTTCACCATCAATATCGCTGCCGGCCTGCTCAGTTGACCGCTGGTCTGAAAGCGCAGGTCGCTCAAGCTCGCAGCCGTTCCTCGCCAAGCCACGAGGAAAACGTTTGCACGCATGGCCGCGGCTGGTTTACCAGAGCCGCATGGATGTGACCTGGGTCAAGCATTCGCCAATTTGTCATCTTCGCTGCGCGACACTGGCGCCGTAGCTGCTATGTTTAGGTTTCGCCGTACAACGACCAGGCGCCCGAATACCCGGAAATGGAGGCTGGCATGAACAAGATGACGTTCCCCAACGCCTGCCAGGTAATGCGCTGGCATTTCCACCCCCTGGGCTTCGAGGCCAGCATGGATGCGCCCCGCAGCATGGTCGCGCGGTTGTTCGACCGGGCCACCGGCGAAACCGTACTGGCCATCGCTGGTATTCCCTGCGCCGCGATCATGGCCGCGGCAGATGTGGAGCGCATCATCGAGGCAGTCGAAGCCGAGATGGACGCGTTCATGCCCTTCCCTACCCTGCGCGACGCCGGTTAACCCTCCTCGCCCTGCTTCAGCCCTTGCATGAACTGCTCGGCCGGTACCGGCTGCCCCAGCAAGTAACCCTGCAACGAGTCGCAGCCCAAGCGGGTCAGGAAGTCCTGCTGACGGTCGGTTTCAACGCCCTCGGCCACGATCCGCAAGCCCAACGCCTGCCCCAGTGCAACGATCGCCGAGACGATCGCGGCATCGTCGCTGTCATGCTCCAGGTCGCGGACAAAACCGCGGTCGATCTTCAGTTCGTTCGCCGGCAGACGCTTGAGGTACATCAGGCTGGAATAGCCCGTGCCGAAGTCGTCGATGGACAAATCGACGCCCATGTCGGACAGGCGCTGCAACACCGTCAGGCTGGCATCGGCATCGCGCATGGCGGTGGTCTCGGTGATCTCCAGGGTCAGGCGGTTGGCCGGCAGGCCGTTATCGGCCAGGGCCCGGGCGACACTGTCGACCAACCCTGAATGGCAGAACTGGATGGCCGACAGGTTCACCGCGATGCGCCAATGTTCATGGCCCTGATCCAGCCACAGGCGCATCTGCCGACAGGCCTCGCCCAGCACCCATTCGCCGATGGGGATGATCAGGCCGGTCTTCTCCGCCAGGCAGATGAAACGGTCCGGTAGCAACATCCCTTGCTGGGGGTGCTCCCAACGCAACAAGGCCTCGGCGCCGATCGGCGTGCATTGGTGCGCGTCGAATTTGGGTTGGTAATACAGGCGGAACTGGCCATGCTCGAGCGCCGCGCGCAGGTCCTGCAGCAATTGCAGTTGCTGGCGGGCATTGCTGTTCATCGAGGTGTCGAAAAAACTGTAGCCATTCTTCCCGGCACTCTTGGCGTGATACATGGCCGCATCGGCGTTGCGCAACAGTTCGTGCTGGTCCTGGCCATTACCCGGATAGAGCACGATACCCACGCTTGCCGACAGTTGCAGGTCGTGGTCTGCCACGCGGAACGGCCTGGCCACCAGATTGACCTGCTTGTCCGCCACGCCCACGGCATCGTCGGTCTCCTGCAACTCGACCAGCAGGACAAACTCGTCACCGCCAATCCGCGCCAGGGTGTCCTGGCTATGCAGATGCCCGCGCAACCGCGCAGCCACGGCCTTGAGCAACTGATCGCCAACATGATGGCCAAAGGCATCGTTGACCGGCTTGAACCCGTCCAGGTCGATGAACATCAGCGCAAAGCAACCGCCTTGCTCTGTCACCTTGGCCATGGCCTGCTCGATACGGTCGGCCAGCAAGGTACGGTTCGGCAGCCCGGTCAGGGTGTCATGCAGGGCCAGTTGTGTCAGCTCCTGGTTGGCCTGGGTCAATGAGCGCGCAAGTTCCGCGGTGCGGGATTCGAGGCGCGCGTCCAGCACCGACGTCAGCAAGGCCACCGCCAGCACTGCCAGGGTGGTGATCAGTACTGCATAGTCCAGCCAGTCACCAGACAACCCGCCGACCAGCGCACCGCAGTAACTGCCCACGGGGAAGTTGGCCGCCGCCATGCCGGTATAGTGCATGCCGACGATGGCAACCCCCATCAGCACCGCTGCGGCACCGCGGATCTGCCGAACGTACGGCGTCTGCCTGCGCAGGCGGAAGGCAATCCACAAGGCTGCCGCCGAGGCGCCCACGGCGATGGCCAGCGAAGCACCGAACAGCGTTGGGTCGTAGTCGATCCCGGGCAGCATCTGCAAGGCAGCCATGCCGGTGTAGTGCATGCAGGCGATGCCGGTACCCATGAACAGCGCACCCAACCCCACCTGCGGGCAACTCAATCGCGGCTGGCTGACCAACCACAAGGCAAAGCCTGCAGACAACACGGCGATCAGCAGTGACAGCGCGGTCAAGCCCAGGTCGTAGCCCAGCTCGATGGGCAACTCGAAGGCCAGCATGCCGATAAAGTGCATCGACCAGATGCCGGTTCCCATCGCCAGCGCCCCGCCGCCCATCCACAGATACACCGCGCGACCCTTGGCGGTGGCGATGCGGCCTGCGAGGTCGAGTGCGGTGTAGGATGCCAGGATGGCCACGCACAGCGAGATCAACACCAGCGAAGAGGAGTAGCTACCTGTCAGCATTTCAAGTTCCGGCAGAGGGCGAGGAAGGGCCCGGAAAAGGCGGAGGATTTTACGCGAACAGGGAGCAAAGGCACGGGATTTTGCGGGGGCTACAGGGTGGAAGATCCAGCGGTCGGTTACGCACGGTGCCGACGCTATCGCGGGCTTGCCCCGCGATCACGCCGGCACTGCAACCTTACTGTTTGTCAGCCTCTGCGAACGCCGGCCCCGCTTCCCAGCCGCCACCCAATGCCGCGATCAACTGCACACTGGCCACCAGGCGACCCTGCAGCAGATTCAGCACACTGCGCTCGTTACTCAGCGCCGTGGTCTGCACGTTCACCACGTCCAGGTAGCCGATCAGTCCGGCGCGGTACTGGTTCTCGGTCAGGCGCAACGACTCGCGGGCAGCATCCAGCGCCTCCTGGCGGACCACGGCTTCGTCGGCATACACCTTCAGTTGCACCATGTAGTTCTCGACCTCCTTGAAGCCATCGAGCACGGTCTGGCGGTACTGCGCCACGGTCTGGTCGTAGACCGCCACGGTGCGGTCCACCTCGGCGCTGCGCTTGCCGGCATCGAACAGGGTCAGCGCCAGTTGTGGCCCGACCGACCAGTAGCGGTTCGGCAGCTCGATCCAGTTGTTGAAGCTGCTGCTCGAATAGCCGCCGTTCATGCTCAACGACAGGTCGGGGAAATAGGCTGCGCGCGACACACCAATGTTCGAGTTGGCCGCCATCACCTTGCGCTCGGCCGAGGCGATGTCCGGACGGCGCTCCAGCAACTGCGACGGCAGGCTTACCGGGATCGGCGGCAGCGCCGGAATATCATTGCTGGCAGCCAGCGAGAACTCGGCAGGCGCCTTGCCCATGAGTACGGCGATGGCGTTTTCATACTGGGCGCGCTGCCAGGCCAGGTCGATCAGGTCGGCCTGGGTGCTCTTGAGCTGGGTACGCGCCTGAGCGACGGCATCGGGGCCGGCGACGCCTGCACGGTACTGGTTCTGGTTCATTCGCAACGAGCGCTCGTAGGCGGTCACGGTGGCTTCG
Organism: Pseudomonas sp. NY15374; assembly: GCF_048068255.1. Classification (NCBI taxonomy): domain Bacteria; kingdom Pseudomonadati; phylum Pseudomonadota; class Gammaproteobacteria; order Pseudomonadales; family Pseudomonadaceae; genus Pseudomonas; species Pseudomonas sp. NY15374. The sequence goes on along the minus strand of NZ_JBLUPZ010000001.1, from coordinate 639,799 downwards.
AGCAAGCGCTTCTGCGCGTCGATGACGCGCAGTTGCAGGTAGTTCTGCACCAGCTCCGACTGTTGGCTCAGACGGATCGCCGCCATGTCGGCCAGGCTGGCCTCGGCGCTGGACTCATTGGCGTTCATGGTCTCGCGCAACTTGCCCCAGAGGTCGATCTCCCAGCTCACACCCAACTGCGCGTTGTAGGTGTCGCGAATGCCGCTGCTGTTGTTCGACAGGCTGGAGCTGGAGCTGCCGGTGCCCTGGGCTGAACGGTTCTTGCTGGTGGTGAGGTTCAGCGACGGGAACAGCGAGGCGCGGCTGCTGCGTACCAGGGCCTGGGCCTGACGGTACTGCGCTTCGTACTGGGCAAGCGTCTGGTTGCTGCGGTTGAGCTCCTCGACCAAAGCGTTCAAGCCCTTGTCGCCGTACAGCTCCCACCAGGCACCGCGGGCGATGGCATCCGACGGGTTGGCCTGGGTCCAGCCCTCGGCCTGCTTGAACTGCGCCGGGCTGCTGACCTCCGGGCGATGATAATCCGGGCTCAGGGTACAGGCGCTGAGCATCGCCACGCACAGGCCGGCACCGAGCAGGCGCGAGCCACGGCCACGGGTCAGCAGTTGCAGGGCACGGTGCAGCGGGGTCTGGGCAAAGATCATAGCGGGGTTTCCAGGGCGGCGTCGGTGCGCACGCCGCGCCAACGGTTGAAACGGTGGCGCGCGCGGTCCAGGTACAGGTAGACCACCGGCGTGGTGTAGAGGGTGAGGATCTGGCTGAAGACCAGGCCACCGATGATGGTCAGGCCCAGCGGCTGACGCATTTCCGCGCCTTCGGCCTGGCTGAGCAGCAACGGCAGCGCACCGAGGATGGCAGCGATGGTGGTCATCAGGATCGGCCGCAGGCGCAGCAGGCAGGCGCGGCGGATCGACTCTTCCGGCGACAGGCCTTCGTTGCGTTCCAGTTGCAGGGCCAGGTCGATCATCAGGATGGCGTTCTTCTTCACCACCCCGATCAGCAGGAACAGGCCCAGCAACGAAATCAGGCTGAACTCCCCGCCGGTCAGGTACAGCGTGAGCAGCGCACCGACGCCGGCCGAAGGCAGGGTCGAGAGGATCGTCAGCGGGTGGATGTAGCTTTCGTAGAGAATGCCCAGCACCAGGTACACCAGCACCAGGGCGCCGAGAATCATGAACGGCTGGCCTTCGGCGTTCTTGGTGAAGGCATCGGCGTCGCCACCGAGCTTGGCGATCACCGACTCGGGAAGGCCCAGCTTGGCCACCTCGCGCTCCAGCGCGGCCAGGGCCTGGTCGACGCTGTAGCCCTCGGCGACATCGAAGGAAATATCCTCGGACGCGAACTGCCCTTCGTGGCTGACACGGTCGTTGGCCAGGCTGTTCTCGTAGCGGGCGATGGTCGACAGCGGCACGCGCGCGCCATCGGTGGTAATCACCTGAACCTGCTCGAGCGTACTGGGGTCCCAGGCGTACTTGGGGTTGATCTCCATCACCACCTGGTACTGGTTGAGGCTGTCGTAGATGGTCGAGATCTGCCGCTGACTGTAGGCGTTGTTCAGGACTGCGGTGACCATGTCCATGTCGATGCCCAGGCGCTTGGCCTGGTCGCGATCGACCACCAGCGTCACCTGCTGGGTGCCGGCACCGTCACGGGCATCGATGGCGGTCAGCTCGGGCAGCTTGCGCAAGGCCGCAGCCACTTTCGGGAACCACTCGCGCAGGGCCGCCAGGTCGCCGCTCTGCAGGGTGTAGAGGTATTGCGAGGTGCTCTGGTCACGGCCACCGCCACCGAGCTGCAGGTCTTGGTCGGCCATCAGGTAGAGGCGTCCGCCCGGCACCTTGGGCAGCTCCTTGCGCAGCCGCTCGATGACCTTCTGGGCGTTTTCCTTGCGCTCGCCGATGGGCTTGAGGCGCACCAGCACGAAGGCATTGTTGGTGCCGCTGTTGCCACCGATGAAGCCGGCAACGCTCTGTACCGCAGGGTCCTTGAGCAGCGCACGGCGGTAGGTTTCCATTTTCGGTTGCATCACGGTGAACGACAGGCCGTCATCACCGCGCACGAAGCCTTGCAGCTGGCCAGTGTCCTGCTGTGGCATCAGGGTCTTGGGCACGATCACGTACAGGGCAACGTTGAGCACGATGGTCGCCAGCAGGCTGATCAGGGTCAGGCGCCGGTGGCGCAAGGCCCAGCCCAGACTCTTGTCGTACCCCTCGACCATGCGCTGGTGTACCCGGTCGCTCCAACGCTGCAGGCGCGTCTGGCCCTGTGGCGCATGGGGCTTGAGCCAGCGCGAGCAGAGCATCGGCGTGAGGGTCAGGGACACCAGCAGCGACACCAGGATCGCCGCCGCCAGGGTGATCGAGAACTCCTGGAACAACCCGCGCACGATGCCACCCATGAACAGGATGGAAACGAACACGGCCACCAGCGAAACGTTCATCGACAGCAGGGTGAAACCCACTTCCTTGGCGCCCAGGAACGCCGCGCGCATGGGCTTGGCGCCGTTCTCGATATGCCGGGAGATGTTCTCCAGCACCACGATGGCATCGTCCACCACCAGGCCCGTGGCCAGGATCAGCGCCATCAGCGACAGGTTGTTCAGCGAGAAGCCGCACAGGTACATCACCGCAAAGGTGCCCACCAGCGACACCGGCACAGCGAGGCTCGGGATCAGCGAGGCGCGCAGGTTGCCGAGGAACAGGTAGACCACCAGGATCACCAGCACCACAGCGATCAGCAGGGTGTGCTCGGCTTCCTTGAGCGTGGCCTTGATCACTGGCGAGCGGTCCATGGCGATGTTGAGCTTGACGCTGGCCGGCAGCAGCGATTGCAGGGCCGGAAGCTGGTCCTTGATCTGTTGCACGGTCTGGATGATGTTGGCGTTGGTCTGGCGGTTGACCACCAGCAGCACCGCCGCATCGTCGTTGAAGAAGCCGCTGTTGTAGCGGTTCTCGACGCCGTCGCTGACCTTGGCCACATCGGCCAGGCGCAGGATCGCACCGTTCTGCTGGCGGATCACCAGCGGCTTGTAGTCATCGGCCTTTTCCAGCTGGTCGTTGGCGCGTACCTGCCAGTTGCGTTCGGCGTCCTCGACGAAGCCCATGGGCCGACGCTGGTTGGCGTTGGCCACTGCGGTGCGTACATCGTCCAGGGCCAGGCCGTACTGGTTGAGCAGTTGCGGCTCGAGTTCGATGCGCACGGCCGGCAGCGAACTGCCGCCGATCTGCACCTCCCCTACCCCGGCTACCTGCGACAGGCTCTGCGAGAGGATGGTGTCGGCAAGGTCGTACAGCTGCCCTTTGGACAACACGTCCGAGGTCAGCGACAGCACCATGATCGGCGCCTGCGACGGGTTGACCTTCTTGTAGGTCGGCATGCTGCGCATACCACTGGGCAACAGGTTGCGGGTAGCGTTGATCGCAGCCTGCACCTCGCGCGCGGCACCGTCGATGTCGCGCCCCAGGTCGAAGCCGATGATCACCCGCGTCGAGCCCTGGCTGGAGCTACTGGTCAGGGTGCTGACCCCGGCGATGCTGCCCAGCTTGCGCTCCAGCGGCGTTGCCACGGTCGAGGCCATCACCTCGGGGCTCGCACCCGGCAGGCTGGCCTGCACCACGATCACCGGGAAGTCCATCTGTGGCAGCGGCGACACTGGCAGCAACCCGAAGCTGACACCGCCCAGCAGCATGATCGCCAGGCTCAGCAGCATGGTCGCTACTGGCCTGCGAATGAACGGACCGGAAAGGTTCATGCCTCGGCCTGCGCGGTGTCGTCAGCCGGGCGCCAGCGGCGCGCCAGACGGTCGAAGTACAGGTAGATGACCGGCGTGGTGAACAGCGTCAGCACCTGGCTGACCAGCAGCCCGCCCACCATCACCAGGCCCAGCGGCTGGCGCAGTTCGGCACCGGAGCCCGTGGCGAGCATCAGCGGCAAGGCACCGAACAGCGCCGCCAGGGTGGTCATCAGGATCGGCCGGAAACGCAGCAGCGCCGCCTGGTAGATCGCCTCATGCGGGGTCATGCCCTGGTGACGCTCGGCCTCGAGGGCGAAATCGATCATCATGATCGCGTTCTTCTTGACGATACCGATCAGCAGGATGATACCGATGATGGCGATCATCCCCAGATCGTTGCCGCTGAGCAGCAGCGCCAGCAAGGCGCCCACTGCCGCCGACGGCAGGGTCGAGAGGATGGTCACCGGGTGGATGTAGCTCTCGTAGAGCACGCCGAGCACGATGTACATGGTCACCACGGCGGCGAGGATCAGCAGCAAGGTGCTCGACAGCGAGGCCTGGAAGGCTTCGGCGGCGCCCTGGAAGCGGGTCTGCACGCCCAGCGGCATGCCAATGTCCTGCTGCACCTGCTCGATCACCTGCACCGCTTCGCCCAACGACACGCCCTGGCCGAGGTTGAAGGACATCATCACGGCAGGGAACTGGCCGATGTGCGAAATAGCCAACTGTGCCTGGCGCTGTTCGATGCGCGCCAGCGCCGAAAGGCGAACCTGGCCGCCATCGGTGGCCTTGACGTGGATCGACTCCAGCGCCTGCGGACCAATGCTGGCCGCTGCCTGCGACTGCAGCACCACGCGGTACTGGCTGGCCTGGGTGTAGATGGTCGAGATCTGCCGCTGGCCGAAGGCGTCGTACAGGGCGTTGGTGATCTGTGCGACGGTGATGCCGAGGCGGCTGGCCATGTCGCGGTCGATCACCAGGTACACCTGCAGGCCTTTGTCCTGCAGGTCGCTGGCAACGTCGGTGAGCTCAGGGCGCTGTTGCAGGGCATGGACCAGCTTGCCGCTCCACTCGGCGAGCATGTCCGGGTCAGGCGAGGACAGGCTGAACTGGTACTGGGTGCGGCTGACCCGGTCCTCGATGCTCAGGTCCTGTACCGGCTGCATGAACAGGCGAATACCCACCAGCCGGTCGAGCTGCGGCTGCAGGCGGCTGATCACCTGGCTGGCCGTGACATCACGTTCGGCATGGGGCTTGAGGTTGATCAGCAGGCGTCCGCTGTTGAGCGTGGCGTTGTCACCGTCCACCCCAATGTACGAAGACAGGCTCTGTACCGCCGGGTCCTGCAGGATCACCTTGCTCAGCGCCTGCTGGCGCTCGCTCATGGCGCTGAACGAGATGGACTGCGGGGCTTCGGAAATGCCCTGGATCACTCCGGTGTCCTGCACCGGGAAGAAGCCCTTGGGCACGATGATGTAGAGGAACACCGTCAGCGCCAGCGAGCCCACCGCCACCAGCAAGGTCAGCGGCTGGTGCTTGAGCACCCAGGTCAGGGCGTGGCTGTAGCGTTCGATCAGCCAGTCGATCCAGGCACCGCTGGCGCGGTAGAAGCGGCTCTGCTCCTCTTCCTTGGGTTCACGCTTGAGCAAACGCGCGCACATCATCGGCGTGAGGGTGAGCGACACCACCAGCGAAATCAGGATAGCCACCGCCAGGGTGATGGCGAACTCGCGGAACAGCCGGCCAACGACATCGGCCATGAACAGCAACGGGATCAGCACCGCGATCAGCGAGAAGGTCAACGAGATCAGGGTGAAGCCGATCTGCCGGGCGCCTTTGAGCGCTGCCTGCATCGGCGTTTCGCCTTCTTCGATGTGCCGGGAAATGTTCTCCAGCATGACGATGGCGTCGTCCACCACGAAACCCGTGGCGATGGTCAGGGCCATCAAGGTCAGGTTGTTGATCGAAAAGCCGGCCAGGTACATCACACCAAACGTGCCGATCAGCGACAGCGGTACGGCGATCGACGGAATGATGGTGGCGCTGACCCGACGCAGGAAGACGAAGGTCACCATCACCACCAGGGCGATGGCGAACAGCAGCTCGTGCTGCACATCGCGCACCGCAGCGCGGATGGTCTGGGTACGGTCGGTGAGCACGCTGACGTCGAGGCCGGCCGGCAGGTTGTCGGTGATCGACGGCAGCATCTGCTTGATGCGGTCGACCACTTCGATGACGTTGGCGCCGGGCTGGCGCTGGATGTTCAGCAGCACCGCGTGGTTTTCGTTGGCCCAGGCGGCCAGGCGCTCGTTCTCGGCACCGTCGACGATCTCGGCGACGTCCTTCAGGCGCAGCGGTGCGCCGTTGTTGTACTTGAGGATCAGGTTGGCGTATTCGTCGGGCGAACGCAGCTGGTCGTTGGCATCGAGCATCGACACCCGGGTCGGGCCATCGAAGTTGCCCTTGGGCTGGTTGACGTTGGAGGCGCCGATCAAGGTGCGTACGTCGTCCAGGTTCAAGCCGTTGGCGGCCAGGGCATCGACATTGACCTTGATCCGCACCGCCTGGCGCTGGCCGCCGGCGATGCTGACCATGCCGACACCGCTGATCTGGGCGATCTTCTGCGCCACGCGGGTATCGACCAAGTCATTGAGCTTTGGCAGTGGCAGGGTGCCGGAGCTGATGGCCAGGGTCAGCACCGGGGTATCGGCGGGGTTGACCTTGTTGTACACCGGCGGCGCCGGCAGGTCGCTGGGCAGCAGGTTGCTGGCGGCGTTGATCGCAGCCTGGACCTGTTGCTCGGCGACATCCATGTTCATGTCCAGGTTGAAACGCAGGGTCAGCACCGAAGCACCGCCCGAACTGGTCGAGGCCATCTGGCTGAGGCCCGGCATCTGGCCGAACTGGCGCTCCAGCGGCGCAGTGACCGCGCTGGTCATCACCTGAGGGCTGGCGCCCGGGTACAGGGTCATGACTCGGATGGTCGGGTAATCGACCTGGGGCAAGGCCGCCACCGGCAACATCTTGTAGGCGATCAGGCCGGCCAGGACGATGGCCAGCATGCTCAGCGTGGTGGCGACCGGGCGCAGGATGAACAGCCGCGAGATGTTCATGCGCCCGCCTTGCTCGACTCACCGGTCTGGGCCGAACCTTTGGCTTCCTGGCCTTGCAGGTGCTGGCCAGGGGTGGTCGGGACTTGCGAGCTGTCTTCGACCACCTCGACCTGGGTGCCCTCGCGCAGGCGGTCGGTGCCTTCGAGCACCAGACGCTCGCCAGCCTTCAGGCCCTCCAGGATCACACTGTTCTCGCCGTCGCTGGCGCCGACCTTGAGCTTGCGCACATTGACCTTGTTCTCGCCGTTGACCACATAGGCGAAGGTGCCGTCGTTGCCGAACTGGATCGCCGCCGCCGGGGCCAGCACCACCTGCTTGAGGGTGTCGGCCAGCAGGCGCACGTTGACGAACTGGTTGGGGAACAGGGCGAGGTCCTTGTTCTCGAAGAAACCCTTGAACTTCAGGGTGCCGGTGGTGGTGTCGATCTGGTTGTCGAGGCTGCCGAGCACGCCGGTGGCCTGCAGCTTGCTGTCGCCACGGTCCCAGGCTTCGACCGGCAGGCGCGCGCCGCTGCGGTAGCGCTCGAGCACCGTGGACAACTCGGTTTCAGGGAGGGTGAAGGCGACGTTGATCGGCTCGGTCTGGGTGATCACCACCAGCGCCGTGGTGTCGTTGGCTGCCACCAGGTTACCCAGGTCGAGCTGGCGCAGCCCCAGGCGACCGCTGATCGGTGCACGGATCTGGGTGAATTCGAGGTTCAGGCGCGCGTCATTGACTGCCGCCTGGTTGGTCTTGACCAGCCCCTGGAACTGCCCCACCTGGGCCTCGGCGGTGTCCAGGGTCTGCTTGGCGATGCTGTCTTCGGCATACAGGCCTTTATAGCGGGCCAGGTCGACCTGAGCGTTCTTCAACTGCGCCTGGTTCTGCGCCAGGGTGCCCTCTGCCTGCTGAAGGGCGATACGGTACGAACGCGGGTCGATTTCCGCCAGCAGGTCGCCAGCCTTGACCTGCTGCCCTTCCTTGAAGTGGATCTTGACCAACTCACCCGCCACCCGGCTGCGAACATTGACCGTGTTGGTCGCCGTCACCGTACCCAGCGCCTTGTAGTAGAGCGGGAAGTCGCCGACCCGCACGGGCTCGACGCGCACCGGCACCGGGTCGCTGGAGGCACCAAAGCCTGGGCGCCCGCCTTTGCCCATGCGCACGCCCTGCTCCTTGTGCGTCGGGGCAGCGGCAGGCCACAGCCACCAGGCCAGCAAGGCCACCAGCAGCAGGATCAGCAGGCCGAACAGCCAGCGACGGGGAGAACGGGAGGCAGAAGCTTGCATGGGTTGAACGAACCTTGTTCAGAGAATGGCGACTGGGGAGGTTTGAACGATAAGCACTGGCATCGTTTTAGCAAAGGGCCTTTACCAGGCATTTACCATTGGCTGACGTTGCTAAAACGATGAACTTTAAATGAAAACGGCCCGGAATGGCTTCCGGGCCGGCGTAACAGTGTGTAAACCGCCAGGGCCGCGGGGCGACCCTCTGGCCAGCGTTTACTTCAGGACAGCCAGAGCCGCCTCGTAGTTAGGCTCGTCGGCGATTTCCCCGACCAGCTCGGCGTGCAGCACCTTGTCGTTTTCGTCCAGCACCACCACGGCGCGGGCGGTCAGGCCGGCCAGCGGGCCGTCGGCGATGGCAACGCCGTAGTTCTCGATGAACTCACGACCACGCAGGGTCGACAGGTTCTTTACATTCTCCAGGCCTTCGGCGCCGCAGAAGCGGGCCTGGGCGAACGGCAGGTCGGCCGAGATGCACAGCACCACGGTGTTGGCCAGGTCATTGGCCTGGGCATTGAACTTGCGTACCGAGGTGGCGCAGGTCGGGGTGTCGACGCTCGGGAAGATGTTCAGCACCTTGCGCTTGCCGGCATAGTCCTTCAGCGACTTGTCGGCCAGGCCTTCACCGACCAGGGAAAAGGCAGGCGCCTGGGCACCGACCTTGGGCAGCTCGCCCTTGATCTGAACCGGGTTGCCTTTGAGAGTCACTTGAGCCATGGCAGAAATCCTTATACGGGGTTTGAAAAGGATTCCGAGTTAATCGCTTTTAGCGCCGGGCTGCAAGCTTAGAGCAACAGGCAGGCGCGGATTGCCGCGCGCCCGCCTGATCCGTGCAAAGGCCTCAGTTCAGCAGGCCGTAGACCACCGAGCTCAGCGCCACCAGGCCGATCACCACGACGAAGAGGTTGGACATCGCGCCGCTGTACTTGCGCATCGACGGCACACGGCGGATGGCGTACATCGGCATCAGGAACAGCAGCACCGCGAGGATCGGCCCGCCCAGCGACTCGATCATGCCCAGAATGCTCGGATTGAGCGTGGCGACGATCCAGCACACCACCAGCATCAGTGCCGCGACCACGCGGTCCAGGGCCTTGGCGCCCGGGCGCAGGCCGGTCTTGACGATGATGCCCTTGAGGCCTTCGCTGGCACCGATGTAGTGGCCCAGGAACGACTTGGCAATCGCGACGAAAGCGATCAGCGGCGCAGCAAAGGCGATGGCCGGATTGCTGAAGTGGTTGGCCAGGTACGACAGGATCGACAGGTTCTGCGCCTTGGCCTCGGCCAGTTGCGCGCTGCTCAGGGTCAGTACGCAACTGAACACGAAGAACAGCACCATTACCACCATCAGCAGGTGGGCACGGGCCAGGATCTGCCCGCTGCGCTCATCGGCGTGGTCGCCATAACGACGCTTCTGGTCGACCGCGAAGGCCGAGATGATCGGCGAGTGGTTGAACGAGAACACCATTACCGGGATCGCCAGCCACAGGGTGCGCACGAACGCAGAGCCAGACGGCAACTGGCCAGCCGTATCGAGAATGCCACCATTCCAGTGCGGCACCAGGTACAGGGCCAGCAGCGCCAGGGCGACGATGAAGGGATACACCAGCAGGCTCATGACCTTGACCGTGGCCTGCTCACCGCAACGCACGATGGCCAGCAGGCCGAGGATCAGCACGAACGAGAGGATCGCCCGGGGCGGTGGCGTCATGTGCAATTGATGCTCCATGAAGCTTGCGACCGTGTTGGTCAGCGCCACGCTGTAGATCAGCAGGATCGGGAAGATGGCAAAGAAATACAGTACGGTGATCAGTGCACCGGCAGTGATGCCGAAATGCTCCTCGACCACCTCGGTGATATCGCCGCCCTTGCTGCCGGACAGCACGAAGCGGGTCAGCGCACGGTGTGCGTAGTAGGTCATGGGGAAGGCCAGCACGGCCAGGATCAGCAGCGGCCAGAAACCGCCGAGGCCGGCGTTGATCGGCAGGAACAGCGTACCTGCGCCGATGGCCGTGCCGAACAGGCCCAGCATCCAGGTGGTGTCTTGACGCGACCAGCTACCGAGGGTGGCTTGTTGGGTCGATTCGAAGCGTTGTTCGACGCTTTGGGCCTGCTCATTCATTCCGGGTGCAACTCCACTCGCAAGACTGCAACAGGCTGAGAGTGGCGAAATAGAAGCCTCACGCCACCTCAACCGAAAAAGAGGGGCGCGATTGTGCACTGAATAGGTGCTGTTGCGAAGCCCCGTCCGAGGGACGGCACCTGTTTTGGGAAAAGGAAGCGGATGATGGTGGGAGCGGGCTTGCCCGCGAAGGCGTCGGTAATCTCACGTCTTCATTCGCGGGCAAGCCCGCTCCCACAGCCCAGGCATGCCTGGGCCGGCGGATCAGCCCTGTTGCACCGCCGCGAATGCCTCGGCGACACGCTGCAGGTTGTCCGGACGCAGGCCCGCCATGCACACCCGGCCGCTGTCGATGATGTACACACCGAACTCGTCACGCAGGCGACGTGCCTGCTCGGCACTGAAGCCTGTGTAGCTGAACATGCCGCGCTGGCGCAGGAAGAACTGGAAGTCCTGGCCTGGCAACCGCTTGGCCAGTGCATCGACCAGCCCTTGGCGCATGTCGAGGATACGCTTGCGCATGGTCTCGACTTCCGCCTGCCACTGGGCGTTCAGGCCGGCATCGCCGAGCACCCCAGCGACCAGCAGTGCACCATGGCTGGGTGGGCTGGAGTAGTTGCGGCGCACGGTAGCCTTGAGCTGACCCAGTACGCTCTGGGCGGTTTGCGCGTCATCGCTGACCACCGACAGCCCCCCTACCCGCTCGCCGTACAGCGAGAAGATCTTGGAGAACGAGTTGCTGACCAGGCACGGCACACCGGCACGGGCCATTTCCCGGATGGCATAGGCGTCTTCGGCCAGGCCTTCGCCGAAGCCTTGGTAGGCGATGTCGAGGAACGGGATCAGCTCACGCGCCTTGACCACCTCGACCACTTGCTGCCACTGGCTCTGGCTCAGGTCGACGCCGGTGGGGTTGTGGCAGCACGGGTGCAGCAGGACGATGCTGTGCTTGGCCAGGGTCTGCAGGCTTGCCAGCATGCCATCGAAGTCCAGGCCGCGGGTGGCCTGGTCGAAGTACGGGTAGGTGTGCACCTTGAAGCCCGCGCCTTCGAAGATCGCGCGATGGTTGTCCCAGGTCGGATTGCTGACCCACACCTCGGACTGCGGGAAGTAGCGCTTGAGGAAGTCGGCACCGACTTTCAACGCACCCGAGCCACCCACGGTCTGCACAGTGGCGACACGCCCGCCGGTCACGGCCGGGTGGTCGGCACCGAACAGCAGTGCCTGGATCGCCTGGCGGTAGCTGGCCAGGCCTTCCATGGGCAGGTAAAGCGAGGCTTCACGCGGCTGGCCGGCCAGGCGTTCCTCGACCTGGCCTACCGATGGCAGCTGCGGCACCACACCGGCTTCGTCGTAGTACAGGCCGATACTCAGGTTGACCTTGTCGGCACGGGGATCGACCTTGAAGGCCTCCATCAACGAGAGAATCGGGTCGCCGGCATAGGCATCGACATGTTTGAACACAGCGTGCAGCTCCTTGGATCAGGACAGTTCGGAAAGGCTTCCCCGAGCATACCTGCAGTGGCGCGCAAGGAACATCATTGAATGTGCAAGCTGTGAGTGCAGGTTTGCATAGCGCCTCCTCAGAACAACCCCGACACCGGTGGGCGGGTGCCCTTGAGCTGCCAGGCCCCGACCACCGCCGCCTTCCACTGCCGTGGATTGTGGTTGGCCACGGTACGGGCATTGCGCCAATGGCGGTCGAGATTGTGCGCGCGCCCGGTGGTCGAGGCGCCGCCGACGTCGAACAACGTCTCGGCCGCTTTGAGCGCAAGTTCTGCGACCAGGTACTGGGCCTGCGCCACCTCGAGGGCAGCCTGCTCCACCGCTGCCTCGTCCAACTGCGCCGCCCAGGCCCGATCGATCGTGGCGGCCGCCTTCAGCACCAGCGCCTCGGCGCCGTAGGCGCGCGCTGCGATATCGCCCACGCTCAGTTCCACATACGGGTCGTCCACCGAACGACTGGCCGTGCTGTGTTTGATCGGCCGGGCATGCTCGCGAGCGAAGCGGGTGGCATCGTCCAGCGCATTGCGGGCGATCCCGGCCAGCACGGTGCCCAGGAACAGCTGCAGGAACGGCGTCACCAGCGTGCGCCGGCCCTCCTCCACGGTACGCGTGCGCAGTTCGCTCTCCTCCACCCGCACATTGCGCAGGTGCGTGGTGCCGCTGGCGGTCAGGCGCTGGCCCATGGCATCGAAATCATCGACCAGCTCCAGGCCGTCGCGATCACGCGGGAGGATGAACGACACCGGTTGCTCGTCCTCATCCAGCGCCACCGCGCTGACATAGTCGGCGAACAGCGCCCCGGTGCTATAGAACTTGCTGCCATTGGCGCGATAGTGATCACCCTCGCGGACCAGCCGTGCGGCGATGGCACCATTGGCGCCGCCCAGTTCCCAGCCGGCATTGCCGATCACCGCGCCTTGCAGGTAGCGCGCGAACCAGCGCTCGCGCTCCTGTTCGGCATCCTCTGCGCTCGACACCAGCAGGCCCTCGACAAAGGCGAAACCCGGGCGCAGGGCCTGGGCAACGTTGGAATCGACCGAGGCGATCTTCAGCAGCAGTTCGATGACATCGCTCACCGTGCCACCGGGCCCACCATAGCGGGTCGGAATGCGCACGGTGTAGAGCCCGGCGGCAGCCAGTTGGGCGATGGCCTCGAACGGCAGTTGGCGCTCGCGCTCGCGTTCGGCCGCACCGGCGGCGATGTGTGGCAGCAGCGCATCGATGCGCACCTTCAAGGCCTCGACGCTGGCGGCGGGAGCCTGGGAGGGGAAACGTTGGAAGGTGGTCATGGGGCAATCCTTAAATGGCGATTTTCCAGAGGCGTGATTCATCGAACAGGTCGAAGGCTTCGTGTTCCAGGTCCAGCGGCGGCACCACCAGCTCGGCGCCGCTGCCCGGCAGGCGCGGCACCGAGCCGAGCAGACGGCGGGTGTATTCGTGGGCAGGCTGCTCGAACAACTGCTCGACCGGCGCGTGCTCGACCACCTGGCCATGGCGCATCACCAGCACGTCATCGCTGACATGGCGAATCACGCCCAGGTCATGGGAGATGAACAGATAGGCCAGGCCCAAGGTGTCCTGCAGGTCGGCCAGCAGGTCGAGTACCTGGGCCTGCACCGACACGTCCAGCGCCGACACCGGCTCGTCGCAGATGATCAGCTTCGGCTCGCTGGCGATGGCGCGGGCGATCGCCACACGCTGGCGCTGGCCGCCGGAGAGCTGCAACGGGCGGCGGCTGGCCAGGCTGGCCGGCAGGCGCACCTGTTCGAGCAGCACATGAATGCGCGCCGGGCGCGCCGCAGCCTCGACGCCCGCCACCTGCAAGGCGTCATCGAGGATCTGCGCCACGGTCCAGCGCGGGTCGAACGAACCCAGCGGATCCTGGTAGATCACACTGATCTGCTGGCGCAGCGGGCGGCGGCTGGCTTCGCTGACGGTATTGCCCGGGCGGTTCCATGGCTGGCCGCGATACAGCACCTCGCCCTGGTCCGGTTGCAGCAGTCCGAGGGCGATGCGCGCAACCGTGGTCTTGCCCGAGCCGGACTCACCGACGATGCCCAGGGTCTGCCCGGCGCGCAGGGTGAAGTCCACGCCCTGGACCACCTGACGCACCACGCCGTCAGGGCCGGTGTAGCGCTTACCCAGGCCGTGGGCCTGCAGCAGCACCTCGCCAGGCACGACGCTACGCGCTACTCGCTCGCCCGAACGCTCCGGCGACAGGCGGCTGCCACGCGGATGCTCCGCCGGCACCGCGGCCAACAGCGCCTGGGTATAGGGGTGCCGAGGCTGGCGCAGCACCTGCTGCATCGGCCCCTGCTCCACCACCTCGCCATGGCGCAGCACCACCACCTCGTCGGCCAGTTGCGCGACCACCGCCAGGTCATGACTGATGATCAGCAATGATGCACCCCGCGCCTTGATCTGCTGGAACACCTCAAGAATCTGCGCCTGGACCGTGGCATCGAGCGCAGTGGTGGGTTCATCGGCGATCACCAGCGCCGGATCCAGTGCCAGCGCACTGGCGATCAGCGCCCGTTGGCGCAGCCCTCCAGAAAGCTGGCCTGGCCGCTGCCGCGCACGCAACGCGACGTCCGGCACCCCGACCCGTTCGAGCAGCGTCAGCACGCGCGCAGCGCGCTGCGCCCGATCTCCATAGCCATGGGTTTGCAACACCTCGAGGATTTCCTTGCCCACGGGCCGCAGCGGGTCGAGCGACACCAGCGCATCCTGCAGCACGAAGCCGATATCCTTGCCACGCACCGCACGCCACTGACGCTCGCTCAGGGCCAGCAGGTCGCGACCGGCAAAGCCCAAGGTGCGCGCGGTCACCTCCCCACGCGCACCCACCAACCCCACCAGGCTGCGGGCGCTGACGCTCTTGCCCGAGCCAGACTCCCCCACCAGGGCCACACAGCGACCCGGCGCCAGGGTGAAAGACAGTTCACGCACCACGCTGCGGCCTTCGAACGTCACGTTCAGGCCCTCGACGATCAAGGTCTTGTCGCTCATGGCAGGCGGCCCTCCAGGCGGTGTTGAAGGTAGCGGCCGGCCGCGGTGGTCGCTAACGTGGTGAGTACGATGAACAGGCCGGGGAAAAAGGTCAGCCACCAGGCGCTGGCGATGAAATCGCGGCCCATCGACAGCATGGTGCCCCACTCAGGCGCAGGTGGTCGGGCACCAAGGCCCAGGAAACTCAGGGCAGATGCCCAGACAATGGCTTGACCGACGCCCATGGTCAGGGTCACCACCAACGGGCGCATGGCATTGGGCAATAACTGACGCAAGACAATGCGTGCGGTCGGGTGCCCCAGCGCCCGCGCCGCTTCGATATAGCCCGAATTGCGCACCGCCAGCACCTGGCCGCGGACCATCCGCGCGTAGCCAGGAGCCCCACCCAGACCGGTGGCGATGATCAGTGGGCCAACACCGCTACCGAACACCGCCACGAACAGCAGCGCCAGCACCAGGCTGGGAAAGGCGAACAGCACCTCCAGCAGCCAGCCCACGCCACGATCCACCCGCGCCCCGCCCAATCCGCCGAGCAGCCCGAGGCTGACGGCGATGGCCATCGACAGCAAGGTTGCCGCCACGCCGATCAGCAGGCTCTGACGCGCGCCGTGGACGATACGCGCGAAGATGTCGCGCCCCGACTGGTCGGTGCCCAGCCAGTGCGTCCAGCTCGGTGCCTGGAACGCCTCACGAGGCACGATCGCCAACGGGTCGATGCGAGTGAACAGCCCCGGCGCCAGCGCTGCCAGCAACAGCGCCAGCAGGAACAGGATCGCCAGGCTCGCCCCCAGCGGCGGCCAGGACAAACGCACTTGTCGACGCACTGGCGTCTGGCTGTGTTCAAGAATCAGGTCGCTCATGCGCTCGTCTCCTGTTGGCGTGGGTCGATCCATTGATAGAGCAGGTCCACGAGAATGTTGGCCAGCACGTAGGCAGCAGCCACCACCAGGGTGATGCCGATCACCAGCGGCAAATCTTGCAGTTGCACCGCCTGGTACAACTGACGGCCCACGCCCTTGCGCGAGAAGATCACCTCGCACACCACCGCCCCGCTGATCAGCGCACCGATGGCCCAGCCCGACAGCGACACGCCCGGCAGCAGGGCGTGGCGCAGGGCATGCCGGAAGCGCACCGCCAGGTCGCTCAGGCCACGGCTGCGGGCGCTGAGGATGAAGGGCTGATCGAGGGTCAGCTCGAGTGATTCACGGGTCACCTGGGCGATGAACCCTGCCAGCGGAATGGCCAGGGAGAATGCCGGCAGCACGAGGCTTGCGAGGCTTTCGCTGCCCGCCGGCGGGAACCAGCGCAAGCCGAAGGCGAATACCGCCAGCAGCACCACCCCCAGCCAGAAGTGCGGCAAGGCGGCGCTGAGGGTTTCAGCCAGCGAGGCGAGTCCGCCGATGAGCCGGCCACGGCCGGCCGTGACCACCGTCAGCAGCAGCACCAGCAACCAGGCCAGCACCAGTGCGGCGAACGTCAGCTCGAGGGTTGCCCCGGCCTGTTCCGCCAGCACGCGGGTCACAGGCTGGTGCTGGGAATAGGACTGGCCCAGGTCGCCCTGCACCAGACGCCCGAGATACAGCGCGTATTGCACCGGCAACGGTTTATCCAGGCCGTACTCGCGCCGGGTTGCCTCGATGGCCTCCGGCGTCGGGTTGCCGGTGGTGCCACCGAGAATCGCCAACACCGGGTCACCCGGCATCAGACGCAGGGCGAAGAACGTCAGGGTCGCCACCGCCCACAGCACCAGCAGGCCGCCGCCCAGGCGAATGACGGCGCGGCGTCCGAGCGCACGCAGGCGCTCGCGACGGGGATCGGTCAGGGTCGTCGCTTCACTCATTTGCTCACCCATGCGTCATAGAGGTAGGTCACCGCCAGCGAGGGCTCCAGGCGCACGCCGTGGGCCGTCTTGTAGAGGCCCAGCCGGGTGCTCTGCGGGTAAGTGGTCAATTGCAGGTACTGGCTGGCGGCCTGTTGCTGAGCCTTGAAGTACAGCGCCCGACGGCGCTCCGGGTCCTGGGTGGCGAGGGCGTCGTCGAGCAGCGCGTCGAAGCCCGGATCGGCGAAGCCTGAGGAGTTCTGGTGGTAGCCGCCGACGCCTGCAGGCTGGACGAACGCCGAGCCAAAGATGATGCGCAGCACATCCGGGGTGTTGGTATTCCAGTAGCCGGTGCGGATGTCGTAGTCCCAGGCGGCCTGACGCGCAGTGACCTGGGCGTCGCTCATCTGGTCGATCACCAGCTCCAGGCCGGCCTGACGGGTGGTGGCCTGCACCTGCTCCCAGAGGGTCAGCTCCGAAGGCGGTGTACGCGCGCCGATCAGCACCACCGCGCTCAGGCGCTTGCCATTGCGTGTGCGGTAACCCTGCGCATCACGCCCGGTCCAGCCTGCGTCATCGAGCAATCGGGCGGCGCGCTGCGGATCGTAGTCCTGGCTGCGCTCGAACTCGCCGCTGTAGAACGGCGTGGCCACGCTGAGCGGGCCGCCGGCTCGCGGAAACTCGCCGAAGTACACACTCTTGAGCGCACCTTCGATATCGGCGCTGCGCACGAAAGCTTCGCGCACACGGATATCATCGAAGGGCGCCCGGCGCAGGTTGAACGTGCCGTTGGTGGGGTTGCCGGGGCGCTGGGCGATGATCAGCTCGACATCCGGGTTGCGCCGCGCCGCCTCGTGCGACTCGGGCGGTACGCTCTCGATCACGTCCACCTCACCGGCCTGCAGCGAGGCGAAACGCACCGAAGGTTCCTGGATGAACTTCCACACGATGCGCTCGAGATAGGCCGGGCCCTGGTGCCTGGCGGTCGGCGGCGCCCAGTTGTAGTCGGCATTGCGCACCAGCTCGACCTGGTTCTGCCGGTCCCAGCGCAGCACCTTGAATGGCCCGCTGCCCACCGGGCTTTCGCAGTTCTCGTCACGGCTGCGCTTGAGCGCGGTGGGTGACTGGATACCGAGAAAGCCTTGGGCGAGCACTTCGAGGAAGGCGGCGTAAGGCGTGGCCAGGTGCACCACGGCGGTGTATTCGTCGACGATGTCGGTGCCGCGATACTGGCGGATATAGCCGCCTGCGGTGCTGGACTGGGTCTTGGGGTCGGCCATGTGGTCGAGATTGGCCTTGACCGCCTGGGCATTGAACGGCGTTCCGTCGGTGAAATGCACGTCGTGGCGCAGGTGGAAGGTGTAGCTCAGGCCATCGGCGGACGCCTCCCAGCGCTCGGCCAGCCAAGGGCCGATACGGCCGTCGCTGTCCATCGACACCAGCGAATCCAGGTACTGCTGGGCCACGAACACTTGCGGCATGTCACCCGCCACATGCGGGTCCAGGCAGGTGGGCTCGCGGTCGGTGGCATAGACCAGGGTTCCGCCGCGCACCGGCTGGTCGCTATGGGTCGTGACCTGCTCGGCACGCTCGCAGCCGACCAGCGCCAGCACGGCACAGAGCGGGATCAAGGGGAAGTTGAGTCGGTTCAAGGGCGCTCCTGCGGATGACTGGGCATGCAGGGGCATTTGCAGGAGTTGTGCCGGGTTTCAACCCCCTGATTTTGCTGGGATTTGCCAAATACGTGGTGATCGATGGCGGGCAAAGTGTGCGCAGGGTGTTGGCAAGCCAACAGTTGAACTGTCAGTTCATACCCATGCATAAAGACAAGCGGCCCTATACTCCGCACTCACAGGGCCGCTTCCGCGCAGCGGGCCCGCCGCCCCTTCCCCTACAAGGCGTTCTCATGGCACTCGACACCTGGCTCATCTACCTGCTGGCAAGCATCGGCCTGTCACTGACCCCGGGGCCGAACAGTTTGCTGGCCCTCACTCATGGCGCCCGCTACGGCGCGCGGCGAACGCTGTTCACCATCCTCGGCGGCATGTGTGGTTTCAGCGCCCTGATCGCCCTGGCGATGTTCGGGCTGAGCGCACTGCTGCAAACGTCGGGTTCCGTGCTGCAAGTGCTCAAGTGGGTCGGCGGCGCCTATCTGCTGTGGCTCGGCATCCAGCTCTGGCGTGCCCCACCCCTGCACCTGGACCTGGCCCAGGGCCAGACCCGGCTGGGAAATGCCGGCTTGTTCCGCCAGGGTTTGCTGTCAGCGCTGTCCAACCCGAAAGTGCTGCTGTTCTATGGCGCCTTTTTGCCACAGTTCATCGACCCGCAACGCGGCCTGGCCCTGCAGTTCATCGTGATGGCGGCGACGTTCGCCTGCGTGGAATGCCTGGTCGAATACCTGCTGGCACGCCTGGCCGGTCGCATCAGGCCGTGGTTGGCCAAGGGCGGCAAGGGTTTCAACCGCTGCTGCGGCGCGCTGTTCGCGATGATCGCGGTGGCGTTGCCGCTGGGGCGCTGAGCCTGGCCTGCAAGCGCTTGCACATCGCAGGCCAGGGGCAAGACGCTACAACGACCAGTCCAGGCTGACCATCAGGGTGCGCGGTTCGCCGTTATAGACGCCGTTGTAGAACCCCAGGTTGTTGTAGTAGTGCTCGTCGAACAGGTTCTTCACGTTCACCGAGGCCGACAGGTGTTCGTCGACCTGGTAGCGGGCCATCAACCCGACCACCGAGAACGCCCGCTGGCTCATGCGGTCCCTGACGGTGATGATGCCACCCGATGCATTGCGCCCCACCGGGCGGTTGCCGACACCGAAGGTGTGGCTCTGCCAGTCGAGGGTGCCGCCCACGGTCAGTTTTGGCAGCACCTTGTAGGTGCTGGAGAAACGCACCAGATTCATCGGTCGGGCCGTGTCCTTGCGCGTCTTGTCGCCACGCAGCGCGTGGGTGTAGCTGTAGCCCAGGCTCATCTGCCAGTCCGCCATCACCTCGCCTGCCAACTCGGCCTCGAAGCCCTCGACCACCGCCCCCTTGCCACCGGACTTGTAGTACTGCTCGCCGTTGGGGCCTGGCGGCACCGAGTCGTCGACCTCCGCAACGTTGTCCTGCTTGCTGCGGTACACCGCGGCGCTGAGGTTGGCCCGATCCTCGAACAGGCTGCCCTTCAGGCCCAGCTCGTAGACCTTGCCCACGACCGGGTCCAGGTACTTGTCGCTGATGCCCTTGTTGGTCTGCGGGTTGAAGATGTCGGTGTAGCTGACATAGACGGTGAACTGCTCGTTGAGGTCGTAAAGCACACCGGCATAGGGCGTCCACTGGTCGTTCTGGGTCTGCTCGCTGCGGGAGATGTCGGTGACCGCCAGGTTGTCATCGTATGTCCAGGACTTGCTGGTGGTCTTCCAACTGCCGTAGCGGCTGCCGAGGACCAAGTGCAGGCGATCGGTGGGGTTGAGCCGGGTAGCAATGTAGCCGGCCTTCTGCTCGATGCGCGAGCGCGATTCATCCAGGCCAGTCTTGCGATCGTAGAACTTGGGAATCCCGCCCATGTATTTCCAGTCGGGGATGATCGCGTAGCCCTGCGGATCGTTGCGGCCGGTGTAGTACGGCGAGCTGTCGCGTCGCTCGGAGACCCCGTAGCCGATCATGAAGTCGTGGGTACGGCCCAGCAGCTGGTAGGGGCCGGCAAGGTTGAAGTCCACGGCATCCATCTGCTCCTCTCCGGAGAAATGACTGCTCCAGGCTTTCATGCCACTGCGGTCGGCCTCGGGGAAGCCATTGCCGCCGTAGTAGACCTTGCCGTCGCTGTCGCTCTGGCGGTGGGTGTAGGCCGCCTTGAGCAGCCAATCATTGCCCAGTTGCTGATCGAGGGTGGCGAACACCGTCTGGTCCTTCAGCGGCCAGGACGACCAGGGCGCCGCCAGGTTGGTCGAGCGCGGCAGGTTGGCCTTGCTGCCATCGGCGTTCCAGTAGGGCACGGTGCCCCAGCTGGAGCCCTGGACATGCTTGTTCTGGTAGTCGTAGCCGACCGCCAGCACCGTGCTGTCGGTAAGGTCGGCCTCGAGAATGCCGTAGGCCACCTCACGTTGGGTCTGGTAGTGGTCCATGTACGACTTGTTGTCGCGATAGGCCAGCACCGTGCGCCCACGCAAGCGCCCGTCCCAGCCCAACGGGCCGCCAACGTCCAGGTAGCTGTAGTAATTGTCGAAACTGCCGGCACTGATGCCGGTCTTCACCGCCAGCTCATGGGTCGGGCGTTTGCGCACCATGGCGATGGTGCCGGAGGGATCACCCGCGCCGGTGGTCAGGCCGGTGGCGCCACGCACCACCTCGATACGGTCGTAGATGATGGTGTCGGAGTCGGACTTGAGCCCCGAGAAGGTGTTGAGCATTCCATCGATCTGGAAGTTGTTGATCGAGTAGCCGCGCGCATAGTACGTCGGTCGCTCGGAGTCGTTGCGCTGGACGGTCACGCCAGTGACGTGGCTCAGCGCTTCGGACAGGGTGTCGAGCTGGAAGTCGTCCAGCTGCTGGCGGGTCAGCACCGAGACCGATTGTGGGGTTTCCTTGATCGACAGGTTCAGGCGCGTGGCGGCGCTCATGCTGCCGGTGGTGTAGGAGCCGGTGTGCTCGGTGGTGCTGCCCAGGCCCTGGGCGAGGATTTCGGTGGAGCCGAGCTCCAGTACGCCTTCCTCGGAACGCTTTTCGCGCTCTTCGGCCATCCCTGCCGGGCTGATGACGGTGGCGCACAGACCCAGGGTCAGGGTCATGCTACGGCTGATGGGCGCGAACATCGCTGCCTTTCTCCTTGTTCGATTCGATGAAAGTCCTGGATACCGGTTGACCGGCATTCATATGATAACGAATCTCGTATGAGAATCATTATCGAGTTGTCATCACAACCAAAACAGAGGATCAGCTTGTAAGGTTCAGAGCCGCGGCAAGATCGGAATTATCAGCGAAATAATCTCATGTATATCAATAGCATAAGAAACATACATGAGGTCATTTATAGAAAAACCTCATGTAGTTTCTCAACATTTGGCAGGCACCTATCGCTTACGCTGCAGTGCCCTGAACGCGCCTCAGCAACCGGTCAGGGTCGCTGCGCGTCGCTCGCCAGCGAAGAACAGCGGCCGCAGTCGCACACCGATCAGGTTGCCGGTATAAGCCGCCACCAACCACAACCAGCCATGCACGCTGCCTGAGGCGATGCCGCTGAAATAGGCGCCGATGTTGCAGCCATAGGCCAGGCGCGAACCGTACCCCAGCAGCAGGCCACCGATCACCGCGGCGACCAGCGAACGCGCCGGGATCTTCAGGCTCGGCGCGAAGCGTCCAGCCAGGCCGGCAGCGAGCAAGGCACCTAGCACGATCCCCAGGTCCATTACCGTGGTGATGTCCTGCCACAGCGGTGCAGCCAAGGCTTTGGCGTTGGCCGGCGCCTGCCAGAACACCCAGCTGCCCACATCCACGCCCAACCCGCTCAAGGTCTTGGCGCCCCACAAGGCGAAGGCCGAGGTGATGCCCCAAGGGCGTCCGGCCAGCGCCAGGGTGGCGTAATTGAGCAGTGCCAGCGCGATTGCGCCCCACACCAGCGGCCACGGCCCGCGCAGGAAACGACGCAGGCCTTGGTGCTCGCTGCTCACGGGCGCTTCCAGTGCGCCATGGCGACGCTTCTCCAGCACCACGGTGACCCAGGCGATTACCCCGAACAGTGCGAGGCTGGACACCAGCGCAGGCACCATGCCCCAGGCCTGGACGATCGAGGTGGCCGGGAACGAGGGCAAGGCGAACCACCAGTCGGCATGGTGGGTCGCGGTGACCGAGCCGATGATGAAGAACAGCAGCGTCACCAGCATCCGCGCATTGCCGCCACCGACAGTGAACAGCGTGCCCGAGGCACAACCACCGCCCAGTTGCATGCCGATGCCGAAGATGAACGCGCCGAACACCACCGATACCCCGGCTGGGGCCACAAGACCGGTGACCGGGTTGCCGAACAAACTGCCCGCCGACAGCGCCGGGAAGAACAGCAGGACCGCCAGCGCCAACATGACCATCTGCGCGCGCAAGCCTGCGCCACGGCGTTCATTGATGAACACCCGCCAGGCCGAGGTAAAGCCAAAAGCGGCATGGTAGAGGGTCAGGCCCAGCGCCGCGCCGACCAGCAGCAACAGCACCTGCTTGAAACCGGCATTGAGGTTGAGGAACCAGGCGCCTGCCAGCAGCAGGGCCAGGGCAATCAGCGGCGCGCCAAGGCGACGCGGCTCAGGTGTGACGGTAGCGGAAAAACCCATTGAAATACTCGGATTAACAATCGAACGGGCGGCGAGTATACCGCCGCACATTCGCGGATGGGAGCAACCGTCTTGCTCACATCCTTGAAAGCAGACTTGCCGCTCAACCGCGCTTCTTCTTCACGCCACCCTGGCGCGCCTTGAAGCGCGGATTCGACTTGCAGATGACATAAAGGCGGCCGCGGCGCTTGACCACCTGGCAGTCGCGGTGGCGCAGCTTGGCGTGCTTGAGGGATGACAAGACTTGCATGGTGATTCTCCGATAGGGCGTTTGATAACGTAATAACATTACATTAACGAGAATCATTAGCGATTGGCAAGCCCCCTCTCCTATTGCGTCAACGCTTGTTCGCCCACACCCCGAAGGCCATGTCGCCGATATAGATCCCCTGCGACTGCATGCGCTCGGCATCCAGCCGTGCCTGTAGCGTTTCGATCCCCACCTGACGCGCCGTGGCGATGCCGTGCTCGAGGATTCGTGGCAGGCACGCACGTATGATCGCTGCCAGCCCGTAGGGACTGTCCGGGGTCTGCAACAGGCATTCGGCGCGCAGGCTCTGCACCTGCAGTCCGGCTTCGGTGAGGATGCGATGCAGGTTGAAGCCGATATGCAGGTCCGCCCCTTCGTGGGCGAGCATGCGCTGCAGCCACTGCTGGGCACGGCGATGCAGCGGAAAAGGCGCCAGGCTTGCCGGGGTCAGGGTGCTGTCGTGCTCCTGGAACACCAGCACGCCGCCAGGCAGCAACAGCCTGGACAACCTGCGCACAGCCAGGACGGCGTCTGGCTGGTACATCAGCACCCGCCGACCGACGATGGCATCGAACAGCCCCAGGGCTTCAGGCAAGCGATGCAGGTCACAGGCGACGAACTCGACCGGGGCATGGCCTGAAACAGGCGAACGCTGGCGCGCCAGCTCAAGCGCAGCCAGAGACTGGTCGACCCCGACCACCGCCCCGTCACGCCCGACCAACTCGGCGAGCAGCACGCTAACATCGCCCGTCCCACAGCCGACATCCAGCACCCGCATGCCAGGGCCGATGCCCGCGTCAATCAGCAATCGAGTGGTGAAATCCGTCGTCGAAAATGCCATGCGCTGCTCCTTGTCCAGGGAGGCCAGTGTGGCGGCGGCATGGGTCGATGCACAAGTATCGTGGCAGGGTTGCACTAGAATGCTGTTCACCGCCCACGCTACGCAGGCCAATCAATGCCCAATCCCACCACCCGGTTACTGGACAGCTGGCAGCACAATGCCAAGGCCTGGATCGAGGCCGTGCGCAGCGGCAGCATCGCCTCGCGCCGCCAGGTCACCGACCAGGCGATCTTGCTGGCGATCCTCGGCCGCCAGCCGAAGCGTGTGCTCGACCTCGGCTGTGGCGAGGGCTGGCTGCTGCGCGCCCTGGAGAGCCGGGGAATCGAGGCGGTGGGTGTAGACGGCGACAGGACCTTGGTCGAGTCGGCCAAGGCTGCAGGCTCGGCGCAGGTGCACCTGGCCAGCTACGCGCAACTGATTGGCGCCGAGGTGGAGATCGGTCGGGACTATTCGCTGATCTGTGCCAACTTCGCCCTGCTGCATCAGGACATCATCCCGCTGCTCGGCGCCTTGGCGCCAAGGCTGGCACACGACGGCGCACTGTTGATCCAGACCCTGCACCCGTGGAGTGCTGCCGCGGGCAACTACCAGGATGGCTGGCGGGTCGAGTCCTTCGCAGGCTTCGAGGGCAACTGGGCGCCCATGCCCTGGTATTTCCGCACGCTGTCCAGCTGGCTTGCCGCACTGGACATGGCAGGCTTCAACCTGTGCACGCTACAGGAGCCGCAACACCCCCAAAGCCCGGTGCCGCAGTCGCTGCTGCTGATCGCGCAACCCAAGTGAAACGCTTGCCGGCCCTGGGAGGGCTTGCCACAACGCATTGCCCGCCCAACGGGCCAGGGCTATTGGCCGTCGAGGCTGGCCACATGCGCATCCAGTTCCTGCTCGGGCGGCGACAGGTGCAGGACGCGATCGCGGCCGCCTTCGGCGAGCAGGTAGCCACCCTTGCCATCGGGCACGATCGACTGCGGCGCCTTGAGGAAGGACAACACGGTATGCCGCTTGCCATCGGCATCGATGCGCAGCAAGCGCGCGCGATGCGTGGAGTCTTCGCTGATCCACAGCCCGCGCTGGTCGCAGAACAGGAAGGTGGGATTGCGCAGCCCCTCGGCCACCACCGGGTCTTCACCCCCTTCGTTCAGCGCGCGGATCTTGCCGGCAGCCTTTTCGGTATAGAGCAACTGACCACCGCTGCAGCGGGTCAGGCCTTCGGTTTCAGTCAGCGCCGAGCGCAGCACTTCCACCTGGCCGCTCTGCCAGTCGTAGCGCATCAGGCGGCCATCGCCCTTGCGATCCTCGATGGCGTAGAGGTGATCGCCATCGTTCCATAGGCCCTGCACACTTTCGCCGTTGAACAAGGCGGTGATCTGGCCATCGCGAGACACGCTGACCGGGGCCAGTCCGCCCTCCTGGCTGAACACCCAGCCGCCCTCGACCGCGACCATGCCGTCAGGCTTGGACAGGCCATCGACCACTACCACCCGCTCGCCCTGTGGGGTGATCTTGAGAATGCTGCCCAGCCCATCGTCCAGCTCACGGCTGACCAACAGGCTGCCATCGGCCAGCGGCAGCAGCGAGGCGGCCTTGGCCACGTCACGGTGCAGCACCTGCACGTGCCAGCCATCGGAGGCCTGCACCGGATAGAACGTCTGCCAGGCGAAGAAGCCCAGGGCGCAGGCCACCACGCCTGCCGTCGCCGTCAAGGTCAGCTTTACACCACGCTTGCGCAACACTTGAATCATCGATCGCTCCTTCTTGTGGCGGCGATCCTAGCAAGGGGATGTGAAAAAAATGTCGTGAAGCGCATCGCACCCGCAAACCAGCAAGATCGTTCAAGCCAGGCAGCTTTTTCCTCTGGCATGCTGAACATCCCTGCCCCTGTCCGTAGCCGCCATGTCCAGCAGTCCGCCCCTCGCCCGCCATGCTTTCACCCAAGGCACCGTCGCCATCCTGCCGTTATCGCTCGCCGTTGCGCCCTGGGGGCTGCTGGCCGGCTCCATGGCCATCGAAGCCAACCTCAGCGCCTGGGAAGGCCAAGGGCTGTCGGCGATCGTTTTTGCTGGAGCTGCGCAACTGGTGGCGATCGGCATGCTCAAGAGCGGCGCTGGGCTGCTGTCGATCCTGCTCACCACCCTGGTGCTGACGTCGCAGCACCTACTCTATGGGCTGTCGATGCGCCCTGTGGTGTCCGGCCTGCCGACCCGCTGGCGACTGGGGCTGGGCTTTCTGCTTACTGACGAACTCTTCGCCCTGACCAGCCACCACGACCAGCAACAGTTCAACCGTTGGTACGCATTGGGCGTGGGCCTGACCTTCTATGTGGCCTGGAACCTGTTCACACTGGCCGGCATCATCCTCGGCCAGAACATCCCGCACCTGGACCAGCTCGGCCTGGACTTCTCGATCGTCGCCACCTTCGTCGCGTTGATCACCCCGCTGGTACGCAGCGTGCCGACCCTGGTGTGCGTGGCGGTGTCGCTGTTCTGCTCGGTGCTGTTCAGCCATTGGCACTGGGAAACGGCGCTGGTGGCCGCCGGCCTGCTGGGCATGGCTGCGGGTTTTGTCTGTCAGAAATTCGCCGGGAGCCGCGCATGATCTGGCTGCTGATCGTCGCCATGGGTGTGGTGGTGTTCCTCAATCGCTACGTCTTTCTCGAGCCGCGCCTGCCCCTGCGCCTGGGGTCCAACGTGCGCCAGTTCCTCGGTTTCGCCGTGCCGGGAATGCTCACGGCAATCTGCGGGCCGATCATCTTCCTGCCCGAGCATCAGTTGAACCTCGATCCGCTCAATCCGTACCTGCTCGGCTCGCTGGTGGCCATCGCCCTGGTGCTGTTGACCCGCAGCGTATTGCTGAGCATGCTGGCGAGCATGCTGATCTTCTTTGTCCTGCGCAGCTGGCTGACATGAGCACGCCCCTGCGCGAACAGATCCACCTGTGGCAGGCACCCGCCCTCGGCGATGTCGAGATGCTGCACGCCCGCTACGTACAGCAGCGCTTTGCGCCGCATGTGCACGGAGGCTATGTGTTCACCGTGATCGAGTCCGGCGCTCAGTGTTTCTGGCACCGTGGCAGTGATCACCTGGCGCCGGTCGGCAGCGTGGTATTGATCAACCCCGACGAATTGCACACCGGCGCCAAGGCCCACGAGGCGGGCTGGCGCTACCGTGCGTTCTATCCGGAACACGAACGTGTCACCGGGGTGCTGGACGAGCTGGAGCTGGGCCGCCACGGCTTGCCGCACTTCAGGCAGAGCGTGGTGCAGGACCCGACCCTGGCGGCGGCCTTCAGCCGTGTGCATCGCCTGTCGGAAGCCGGCGCGAGCGCGCTGGAGCAGCAAACCGCCTGGCGCGAGGCGGTTCTGGCGCTGGTACAACGTCATGGACACTGCAGCGAACCTGCTGCCCCCGGCCACGAACCGCTGGCGGTGGCACGGGCCCGCGAACTGCTGGAGAGCCAACTGGCCGACCCGCCTTCGCTGGAGGCACTGGCCGCGGCGGTCAACCTGTCACCCTTCCACTTTGCCCGGGTGTTTCGCCAGGCCACCGGGCTGCCGCCCCATGCCTGGCTCAAGCAGCGTCGCCTGGCCCGCGCCCGGGAGTTCCTGCGCCGTGGCTTCCCGGCTTCGGAAGTGGCCTTTGCACTGGGCTTCGCCGACCAAAGCCACCTCAGCCGGCAGTTCAAACAGGCCTTCGGTGTGACGCCAGGCGCCTACCGCCTCGCCTGCCTGAACCACTGACCCGTCGCCCGGCAAGACCGCCAGCCGCTGCTACACTGAGAAGGCTGAACGGAGGATCCTGCCATGTCAGAACGAGAGCTCACCACCCTCATCACGCTGATGAACCAGCGCCAGGCCTGCCTGAGCAGCGCCTGCAAGGAAATCGCCGACTGGATCGACCGGCAGGGCGATGTGCCCTCGGCCGGCAAGATCCGCGCGAGCCTCAAGGCCCTGGAGGCCGACGAAGCCCAGGTTCGCAAAACCCTGACTTCGCTGACCATCGACCGGCCGCTGCCGCGATTCCGTAGCTGAACGACAGCAAGCAGAAAGTACAAGGGCCGCTTGCGCGGCCCTTGTCGGTGCTCAGTGCTTCATGTGCATGTGGTCGTGCCCGGCATCCATCTCGGCAGTCAGCGGCTTGACCGGCGCCTGCACCTCGAGTGTCTGCTTCTGGCCCTTGGCATCTTCGATGGTCAAGGTCAGTGGCACCTGCTGCCCTTCCTTCACCTGCTCGTTCAGGCCCATCAACATCACGTGCAAACCGTTGGGATCGAGGGTCACCGGCTTGCCGGCCGGCAGCTCCACGCCCTTCACTTCACGCATGCCCATCACATCGCCATTCATGGTCATCTCGTGCACCTGCACGGTCTTGGCCACCGGCGAAGCCACGTTCACCAGCTTGCTGTCGGTGCTGGCGGTCAGGGTCATGAAGGCGCCGGTGGACTGCTGGTGCGGCACGCTGGCGCGCACCCAGGCGTCGCTTACGGTGGTGTCGGCCAGGGCCGGCAGGGCCAGGCCCAGCAGGGCGAGAGCGGCCAGGCCGCGCTTGATCGGTTGCATCGACATTCAGCAGATCTCCATCAGGGTGCGCAGGTCTTCGGCGCATTCCTGGGCATTCAGGGAATGGCCCAGGCTCAGGCGCAGGGTGCCACGCGTATCGTAGACGTAGCTGGTGGACGAGTGGGAAATGGTATAGGTGTCGCCGGCAGGGACCTTTTCGTAGAACACCTTGAACTCCCTGGCCACCTCCTCGATTTCTTCCGGGGTGCCGGTCAGGGCGACGAACGATGGATCGAAGGCCTTGACGTAGGCGTCGAGCACTTCAGGGGTATCACGCTCCGGGTCCAGGGTGATGAACACCACCTGGAACAGGTCGCGGTCACGGCCCTTGAGCAGTTTGCGGATCTGCGCGGCGCGTGCCAGCGTGGTCGGGCAGACCGCCGGGCACTGGGTGAAACCGAAGAAGATCATCGGCATCGAGCCGTAGAAGCTCGACAGGGTACGCTCGTTACCCTGCGGATCCTTGAGCTTGAACTTGCGTCCAAGGATCTCGTTGCTCATGTTCTTGCCGTACTTGAAGTCCAGGCCCCGGGCCGGGTTGCAACCCGCCAGCAGGCCAAGCCCCAGTACGCCCATCCCGGCGACGACCGCGCGCCGGGTCAGTAGATCAGTCATGGAACCATCCTTTACAGGGAAGGTGCCGGCCCTCGAGCAGGGCCGGTCGAAAAACCGGGGCATTCTGGCATGACACCCCGAGACCAGCTACCCGACACCCGGAAGATCGGCCCGCAGCCCTTGATTTACGGGCTGCGGCCTGTTGTCGCAGGGCTTGAAACAGTAACACTTTGTTGCTAGAGATCAGTGCAAAGGGCGTTGAAACTGTCGCGGGGCAAGCCGCTCCGGCACAGAACGATCTGTGGGAGCGGGCTTGCCCCGCGATCACCGGTTCAACCGGCGCCACCCCTGAATCAATCAGTAGTAGGCGTTCTCTTTTTGCGTGTGGTCGGTCACGTCACGCACACCCTTGAGCTCCGGGATGCGCTCGAGCAGCGTACGCTCGATGCCGTCCTTGAGGGTGACGTCCGCCTGACCGCAACCCTGGCAACCGCCACCGAACTGCAGCACGGCGATGCCGTCGTCGACCACATCGACCAGGCTCACCTGGCCGCCGTGGCTGGCAAGACCGGGGTTGATCTCGGTCTGCAGGTAGTAGTTGATGCGCTCGTTGATCGGGCTGTCTTCGTTGACCATCGGCACCTTGGCGTTCGGCGCTTTGATGGTCAGTTGCCCGCCCATGCGGTCGGTGGCGTAGTCGACCAGTGCGTCTTCGAGAAACGGCTCGCTGACGGCGTCGATGTAGGCGGTAAAGCTCTTCAGACCCACGGCGGTGTCGTCAGGCTTTTCTTCGCCCGGCTTGCAGTAGGCGATACAGGTCTCGGCGTACTGGGTGCCCGGCTGGGTGATGAAAACGCGGATGCCGATCCCGGGCGTGTTCTGCTTCGAGAGCAGATCGGCCAGATAATCATGGGCGGCGTCGGTAATGGTTATAGCGCTCATGGAAGTTCCTCACAGACTTGCCGCCCAGTGTACGCCAAGCCAGGCCTCGAACAAAGTCCTAGTAATTGACTCGGGATAATGCCGGCTGCGCCTGGTGTGTCCCCCGCGCCCCGAACCAGGCCTTGAGGCGCCGATACAGGCCGCGCTCCAGCCACTGGTAGCTGAACCACGACATTAGTCCGATTGACGGTACGCAGAAGGCGAACACCAGATACGGATTGAGCCGCAGCCGCTGGCTGATGAACCAGCCGCCCCACAGTACCAGCACGTGGGTGAGATACACCGAGTACGAACAGTCGCCCAGCGCCTTGAGCACCCGGTTGCCGCGAAAGTACGGCTCCAGCGCGATGAAGGCCAGCACCACCATCGCACTCGGCAGGCCCCAGTGCAGCAGGCGCTGCGAGGCGTCGAGCTGGTACAGCGCGTACCCCGCCGCCGCCAGCACCGCCAGCGGCAGCCACAGCCCCTCGCGGATCAGCCCGCGCCGGTACAGCACACCCAGGCCGATGCCCAGCAGGAACTCGTAGATGATGTCGTTGTTGTAGAAGCGGCTGAGCACACCCAGGCGCCCCAGCACCTCGCTGACCAGCAGCAGCGCCGCGGTGACCAGCACCAGGTGATGACGCTGGCGTACCAGGAACGCCAGGCCGAACAGCAGGTAGAAGAACATCTCGAAGTTCAGCGTCCAACCCACGTTGAGGGTGGGGTACAGCCCATAGCCACCCGGGTTTTCCGCTGGCACGAACAACAGCGACAGCACCAGGTGCTGCCACTCGAACACCTGATGCGGCATCCAGCGGCTGGCCACCAGCAACAGCAGCGCCATGAGCAAGGTGTAGAACCAGTACGCCGGGACGATGCGCAAGGCGCGGTTGAGCAGGAATTCGCGCGGGGCGATCTCCTTGTCGCGGGTCGAGAGGTAGATCACCAGGCCGCTGATGACGAAGAAGATGTCGACCCCCACCGCACCGCGCTCGGCGAGCAGGCGGCCGACGGGGCCTTTGGCATTGAAATCGAAGAAGATCTGCATGAAGTGGTGGCAGACCACCACCCAGGCGGCGAACGCCCGAAGCGCTTGAAGCGAATACAGCATGGGTTGTCCTGCGGTTCTTGGTGCATTCAGGCCCACCGGCGAGCACTGCTCGCGCGAATCACGGAACCCGCCTGCTCCCGCCTGTGGGAGCGAGCTTGTCACGCGATGGGCTGCAACGCATCGCCGGGGCCACCCACAGGTCCGACCGCAGAAAGCCGGGAAAGGTCGGACGCCTTTCCCGGCAATCGATCAGAGGTTCTCGTAGCGGTTCATGTCCAGCACGCCCGCCTCCACCGGCTCGGTCTCCTTGATGTAGGTGTTCAGGTCGTGGAAGTACCGCCAGAACTGCGGGTGGCTGCGGCGCACGCCCCAACGCTCGACGATACGCTCGAACTTGCCCTGGTCGTCACGCGCAGCCTCCATGTCCTCGACGAACTCCGGTACGTCACTGGCCGGAATGTTGAAGATGAAGTTCGGGTAGCTGCTGAGCACGCCCGGATACAGGGTCAGGGTGTCCAGCCCCGGCTGGTAGCGATAGGCCTCGCCCAGCAGGAAGGCGACGTTGCTGTGCGCGCGGTTGCGCAACAGGCTGTAGACCTGACGCTGACCGCCCTGCCCTTCGATGCGCAGCATGGTCGCCTCGGGCAGTTGGCCGATCACCTTGAGCCCTGCCGCCGGACGCGACACCAGGCGGCTCAGGCTCTGCTCCACATCACGAAACTCTTCGTTCATCTGTGGTCGCGAGCAGTAGGCACCGGTGCAACGGTTGATCGGATCGGGCGCTGCGTTCAGGCTGCCGGTGCGTTGCAGCAGCTTGAGGCCGAAGTCGCGCGTGGCATTGTGCTCGTTCAGTTGCAGGGCGCTTGGGGTATCGGTGTCGATGTCGGTGTAGTCGAGCCACATCTTCACCTTGCCGCTGTTCTGGTACCAGTCGCTGAGGATCGCGCCGCGTTTATTGGCCGGCATCAGGCGCAGGAAGTTGACCTCGGCGCCGTTGCGGATCAGGTCGAAGTACAGGCGCGTCTGCAACTGGTGCGAGACATTCCCGTACACATCGAAGTTGACCGCCAGTTGGTAGTAGGTGCGCTCCAGCAGTGGGTAGTCGAACAGCCAGATGGTCAACGGCACGTCACCGATCAGCCCCTTGCTCACCGAGGCGCTGTCGAAGTGACGGAAGATGCTGAGCAAGGCGTTGTCGTTGCCTGCCCACAGCGTCGACCAGCTCGGCGCTGGCATTTCGGCGTAGGCCTCGCGGCGCAGGGTCTCGTAGTCGTTGCGCTTGTCGCGGTAGGCACGCCACAGGCTCAGCACGCTGCCGACATCGTCGATCTGCCCCGGCATGGCCAGCAACGGCGTGGCCTGGCCGCGGTAGGCAGCATCGGTGACGTAGCGGTCATGGGCCGGCTCCTGGAACAGCGCCCAGAAGTTGTCGCGGATCACGTCAGTGGCGATCTGCCCGCGGCACACCGGGCCACGGATGAAGGTGCGCACGAAGTACTCGGCGTTGTCGAGCATGAACTGGTAGCGCGCCACCGCCGGGATCGCCTCGAAGGTCTCGAACGGGTTGGCCCGGCGCTGCGGGCCATAGCCCGGCAGCGAGGTGGCGCGCCAGTCGCCGCTGTAGAACAGCTGCTTGACCCGCTTGAGCTTCTGCGGCCCCATCGGGTAGGTGATGTGCGTCTTGTGCACGATCACGCCCTGCACCGGGATCAACCGGTAGTAGAAATCATTGCCCGGCGGGTCGTTGGGGCGGCGCGTGGCGATCACGTCGACCGGCTGGCCACTGGGCGTGCGCGAGCGGACCCACTGGAAGAAGTGCCCCTGCTCGCCGCCGACGAAATAGATGTGCGCCAGGAACAAATGCTCGTACAGCCAGCGCCCGACCAGCGCCTCGGTGGAGCCCGGACGGTTGAGCAGAGCTTCCCAGTCGGCGATCTGCTTCGCTTCGCTGGGGCTTGGCTGGATCGGCTGGTACTCGACCGGTGCACCGGCCGCCAGCCAACGCTGCAGGGTCGAATATTCCTGGTCGGTCAGCCCGGTAACCGCCAGCGGCATGCCCTCTTTCGGGTGCGCACCGGCATAGGCGTCGAACTCGTGCGGCAGCGGGCACATGTTGTTGCGGTTCAGGCCCAGGACGATCTCCTCGGGCAGCTTGGCGTTAGGCGTGAGCGGCGTCTTGTGGCCCAGTTCGAGCATGCGCGCCATCAGCGCGGCCTGGCTGCCCTGGTTGTCGAGCACCGAGTAGAAGCCCTTCTTGCGCCAGCCCTCTTCATTCTGCGCGTCATAGAACAATCGCGTGGTGGCGACCGCCTGGCTGCGCTCGCCCTGGTACACCGGCACCTTGGAGGCGCCGCGCTCGGCACCTTCTGCGCTGCCCAGGTTGAGCTGGCAGGCGGCGTCGTTGCAGGCGTGGCAGGCCACGCACTTCTGGGTGAAGATCGGCTGGATGTCACGGGTATAAGAGATGGCCGAGCTCGATTGAGGGGCCTGCGCCAATGCTGCGCCGCTGACGAGCAGGGCGAAGATGGCAACGATAAAACGATGCACCATGTGCCGAATGTCCTGGTTCTTGATAGCTGTCACGATTTGCCTTTCTGTCCCTGGGACTGAGCCTTGGCACCACCAACATGAATCAAATTCATGAGACCGGGCGATGCGCCTAAAATCCGTGCAGCTTTGTTATTATTCCGCACTTCCGTTATTTGTCCGACCAGGTAGTTCTCATGTCCGACCGCAGCGCTCGTCTCCAAGCACTCCAGCATGCCCTCAAGGAGCGCATCCTGATTCTCGACGGCGGCATGGGTACTATGATCCAGAGCTACCGCCTCGAGGAAGACGACTATCGTGGCACGCGCTTCGCCGATTGGCCAAGCGATGTTAAGGGCAACAACGACCTGCTGCTGCTCACCCAGCCCGATGTCATCGCCGCCATCGAGAAGGCCTACCTGGACGCCGGCGCCGATATTCTCGAGACCAACACCTTCAACGCCACGCAGATTTCCCAGGCCGACTACGGCATGGAAGCGCTGGTGTACGAGCTCAACGTCGAGGGCGCGCGCATCGCCCGCCAGGTGGCCGACGCCAAGACGCTCGAAACCCCCGACCGCCCGCGCTTCGTCGCCGGCGTGCTCGGCCCGACCAGCCGCACCTGCTCCATTTCCCCGGACGTCAACGACCCGGGCTACCGCAACGTCACCTTCGACGAGCTGGTGGAAAACTACATCGAGGCCACGCGCGGCCTGATCGAAGGCGGCGCCGACCTGATCCTGATCGAGACCATCTTCGACACCCTCAACGCCAAGGCGGCGATCTTCGCCGTGCAGCAGGTGTTCGAGGATGACGGCATCGAACTGCCGATCATGATCTCCGGCACCATCACCGACGCCTCCGGCCGCACCCTGTCGGGCCAGACCACCGAAGCCTTCTGGAACTCGGTGCGCCATGCCAACCCGATCTCGGTCGGCCTGAACTGCGCCTTGGGTGCCAAGGACCTGCGTCCGTACCTGGAAGAACTGTCGACCAAGGCCGGCACCCACGTGTCAGCGCACCCCAACGCCGGCTTGCCCAACGCCTTCGGCGAATATGACGAAACCCCGGCAGAAATGGCCGCCGTGGTCGAGGAGTTCGCTGCCAGCGGTTTCCTCAACATCATCGGCGGTTGCTGCGGTACTACCCCGCCGCATATCAAGGCCATCGCCGAGGCCGTGGCCAAGTACCCGCCGCGCGCCATTCCGGACATTCCCAAGGCTTGCCGCCTGTCGGGCCTGGAACCGTTCACCATCGATCGCCAGTCGCTGTTCGTCAACGTCGGCGAGCGCACCAACATCACAGGTTCCGCCAAGTTCGCCCGGCTGATCCGCGAGGAAAACTACACCGAAGCCCTGGAGGTCGCCCTGCAGCAGGTCGAGGCCGGCGCACAGGTGATCGACATCAACATGGACGAAGGGATGCTCGACTCCCAGGCCGCCATGGTCCGCTTCCTCAACCTGATCGCGGGCGAGCCGGACATCTCGCGCGTACCGATCATGATCGACTCCTCCAAGTGGGAGGTGATCGAAGCGGGCCTGAAGTGCATCCAGGGCAAGGGCATCGTCAACTCGATCTCCATGAAGGAAGGCGTCGAGCAGTTCAAGCACCACGCCCGGCTGTGCAAGCGCTACGGCGCCGCCGTGGTGGTGATGGCCTTCGACGAGGTCGGCCAGGCCGACACCGCGGCACGCAAGAAAGAGATCTGCCAGCGCAGCTACGACATCCTGGTCAACGAAGTGGGCTTCCCGCCCGAAGACATCATCTTCGACCCGAACATCTTCGCCGTCGCCACCGGCATCGAGGAACACAACAACTACGCCGTCGACTTCATCGAGGCGTGCGCCTACATCCGTGACCACCTGCCCTACGCGCTGTCCAGCGGCGGCGTGTCCAACGTGTCGTTCTCGTTCCGTGGCAATAACCCGGTGCGCGAGGCGATCCACTCGGTGTTCCTCTACCACGCCATCCAGAACGGCCTGACCATGGGTATCGTCAACGCCGGCCAGCTGGAGATCTACGACGAGATCCCGCCGGCACTGCGCGAGAAGGTCGAGGACGTGGTGCTCAACCGCACCCCCGAAGGCACTGACGCCCTGCTGGCCATCGCCGACGACTACAAGGGTGGCGGCGCGGCGAAGGAAGTGGAAAACGAAGAGTGGCGCTCGATGCCCGTGGACAAGCGCCTGGAACACGCGCTGGTCAAGGGCATCACCGCCTACATCGTCGAAGACACCGAGGAGTGCCGCCAGCAAGCGGCGCGCCCCATCGAAGTCATCGAAGGCCCGCTGATGAGCGGCATGAACGTGGTCGGCGACCTGTTCGGCGCGGGCAAGATGTTCCTGCCGCAAGTGGTCAAGTCCGCGCGGGTGATGAAGCAGGCGGTGGCCCACCTGATCCCGTTCATCGAGGCCGAAAAAGGCGACAAGCCCGAAGCCAAGGGCAAGATCCTCATGGCCACGGTCAAGGGCGACGTGCACGACATCGGCAAGAACATCGTCGGCGTGGTGCTGGGCTGCAACGGCTACGACATCGTCGACATGGGCGTGATGGTCCCGGCCGAGAAGATCCTGCAGACCGCCCGCGAGCAGAATTGCGACATCATCGGCCTGTCCGGCCTGATCACCCCGTCGCTGGACGAGATGGTCCACGTCGCCCGCGAGATGCAGCGCCAGGACTTCCACCTGCCCTTGATGATCGGCGGCGCCACCACCTCCAAGGCGCACACCGCGGTGAAGATCGAACCCAAGTACGCCAACGACGCGGTGATCTACGTCACCGACGCCTCGCGCGCCGTGGGCGTGGCCACGCAATTGCTGTCCAAGGAGCTCAAGCCTGGCTTCGTCGAGAAGACCCGCCAGGAGTACGTGGAAGTGCGCGAGCGCACCGCCAACCGCAGCGCCCGCACCGAGCGTCTGAGCTATGCGCAGGCGATCGCCGCCAAGCCGCAGTACGACTGGGCCAACTACCAGGCAGCAGTGCCCTCCTTCACCGGCGTCAAGGTGCTGGAGGACATCGACCTGCGCGAACTGGCCAAGTACATCGACTGGACACCGTTCTTCATCTCCTGGGACCTGGCGGGCAAGTTCCCGCGCATCCTCACCGACGAGGTGGTCGGCGAAGCGGCTACCGCGCTGTACCAGGACGCCTGCGACATGCTCGAGAAGCTGATCAGTGAAAAACTCATCAGCGCCCGCGCGGTGTTCGGTTTCTGGCCGGCCAACCAGGTCGCGCATGATGACATCGAAGTCTATGGCGACGACGGCAAGCCGCTGGCCACCCTGCACCACCTGCGCCAGCAGACCATCAAGCCCGACGGCAAGCCGAACTGGTCGCTGGCCGACTTCGTCGCACCGAAGGACAGTGGCATCAGCGACTATGTGGGCGGGTTCATCACCACCGCCGGCATCGGTGCCGAGGAAGTGGCCAAGGCCTACCAGGACAAGGGCGACGACTACAGCTCGATCATGGTCAAGGCGCTGGCCGACCGCCTGGCCGAGGCCTGCGCCGAATGGCTGCACGAGCGGGTGCGCAAGGACTACTGGGGTTATGCCAAGGACGAGCAACTGGACAACGATGCGCTGATCAAGGAGCAGTACAGCGGCATCCGCCCTGCTCCGGGCTATCCAGCGTGCCCGGATCACACCGAGAAAGAGACCCTGTTCCGCCTGCTCGATGGCACGGCCATCGGCGAAACCGGCCCCAGCGGCGTGTTCCTCACCGAGCACTTCGCGATGTTCCCGGCGGCGGCGGTCAGCGGCTGGTACTTCGCCCATCCGCAGGCGCAGTACTTTGCCGTTGGCAAGGTGGAGAAGGACCAGATCGACAGCTACAGCGCCCGCAAAGGCCAGGATGTCAGCGTGAGCGAGCGCTGGCTGGCGCCGAATCTGGGCTACGAAGGCTAAGCCAACCGCCCCAGACTGCCGGTGCCATTTCGCCCCGGCGACGCGGGCGGTCGCCACCAGGTGAGCCGAAGTATCCCGATTGCCTGCTGTTGCGCTGGATGGCGAAGGTGTAACTTGAGGACAAGCCGGCTCGGCCCCCTGTAGGGGCGAGCCGGTCTGTGGGTTCAGCCCTGGCGGTTCAACCTGCCTTGGCCCCCGGCATATGCCTGCCGAACCACGCCATCACCCGCGCCGTAAAATCAAACACCGCGGGCATGTAGCGCACGCCATGCCCTTCTTGCGGATAGGTCAGCAGCACGCTCTCGACCTCGCCCAGGCCCTGCAATGCCCGATGAAACTCCAGGGCTTGCCCCGCCGGGGTGATCTTGTCCAGGGCCCCACAGACGTGCAGCGTTGGTGTCCTGACCCGGCCTGCGTGGTGAATCGGGCTGCGCGTGAAATATTGCCCCTGGGGGTCGCTCAGCGTGTCGCCTAGAAACAGCTCGCAGAAGGTCGGCACATTGCAGGTCAGGTGCTGGCTGACCCAGTCGGTGACCGGCGACATAGGGACCGCTGCGGCAAAACGCTGGTCCTGGGTAATGAGCCAGGAGGTGATATAGCCGCCATAGCTGTTGCCCATGACCCCGATACGCGCCGGATCGATCAGGCCCTGCGCCATGAGCTCATCCAGGCCCGACAGGTAGTCGTAGGTGTCGGCGCCCCCCATGTCACCGAACACCCGCCGTGCGAAGGCCTGCCCGCGACCGCTCGAGCCGCGCGGGTTGGGCAGGAACAACGCATACCCCGCAGCCAGCGCCATGCGCTGCAGCGCCGATCTTGCGATGTACTGCGGCCTGACATACCAGACCGGCCCGCCATGCACCTGCATGATCACCGGGTGCGGGCCGTTCCCCTTGGGCAGGAGCAGCCAGCCATGCAGTGCCAGCCGGTCCGGCGCCGTCCAGACGAAGTCGCGCACCGATGCGCCGAGCGCCCGCACCTGCTCATCAAGCCCCGGCGCGCCGAAGCGACGAATGGCACGTTCCCTGCCCGCCTCGAACGCCAGCAGCGTGGGCGCCTCCAGAAAGGATTCGACGAGACAGAGAAAGTCCTCCGGCTGTCGACCAAGCGGCGCGAGCTCCGAAAAGATCGCACCATGGGGCTGCCGATGGCTGTCGCGCCACAGCTCGCGGGCTACACCAGATCGGCGGTCGTATATCCCCGCGACGAAATCGGGCCCCTGCCCCGCAGCGAACAGCAGCCGATGTTCATCACGCCAGATCAGTTGAGTCACGTCCGCATCGAGGGTCGACGCCTGGGTGACCACGCCGCTGGCGACGTCGATCAGGCGCAGATCACCGGCCACGAGATTGCGGTCGCTGCAGACCGCCTCGATCACGGCAATGGTGCTGCCCGAGGGTGTGGCCACGGCGCAGTTGAGCTGGTCGTCAGGCTTGAACAGCCTGCGCACGCCGCCATCGGCCACCGCGATCAGGCGCACATCGGCCGTGTACCACCAGGTTTCCTCCGGAAGGTCCGAGCAGATCGCGACGATATGATCAGGCCCGGCCCAACTCGCCTGCCAGACATTGACGCCAGGCAAGGTGAGCTGCTGCACGCTGCCCGAGGCGACGTCATGAATCCACGCACTGCGCCAGGGCGAGGCCTCGGGGGCGCCTTCGACACTGGGCACCCAGTCAGCGTCGGCACCCCGCCCGCGGGCCACCGCAGTAGCCCCCTGCGCGCCCGCAAGGTCCGAGCCGAAGCCTGCGACGCAAAGCAGCAGCGACCGGCCATCAGCCGACCACTGCAGCGACTCCAGCACCCCATCGAGGCGCGGGCCGGCCTTGTCGTGAAGGGTTTTCACATCGAGCATACGCAGCTGGTTCACATGCGCCTGCTCGCGGTCCGACAGGTAGGCAATCGAGTGGCCGTCCGG
Source organism: Pseudomonas sp. NY15374 (assembly GCF_048068255.1). NCBI lineage: Bacteria > Pseudomonadati > Pseudomonadota > Gammaproteobacteria > Pseudomonadales > Pseudomonadaceae > Pseudomonas > Pseudomonas sp. NY15374. The sequence continues at coordinate 600,415 of NZ_JBLUPZ010000001.1, read as the reverse complement.
CGACCATTGGGGACTGCTGTCCGAACCCGGCCCCTGGGTGACAACCTTGATGGCACCCGTAACCAGGTCCACAAGGGCGAGCCGGGTCGTTGGCAATCCTTGCAGCGCCTCGCACACCACGGCTGTGGCAACGGCCATGGCGCCGTCGGGGCTGACCATCAACTGACTCAGGCTCGACGCTTCGCCACTGCCCGGACGCAACCAGGCACGGGTCAGTCGCTCGGCTTCGATGAACGAATGATGGTCGCGAAAATCCGTCTGCATCATCTTCCCCTTGGAATCGAAATCAGGACACCCGGTTGAAGATTCGCACCATCGAACCCAGGCGCTGCATCTTTCCGTTGCTGTCCGGGTCGACGAAGGCCAGGGGGAAGGCATGCGGCACACCGTTCACGCTCATCTGGAACAGGTGATCGCCCACCCGCTCCAGAGCAAAGACCGTACCTTGGGCGTTGTCGGTTTCATAAAGATCCTGCCTTGGCGCCATCCTGGCGAACAGCTGCTCACCCTCGGTATAGACATCGAAGCGGATCAGCTGGCTCTCGAAGGCGCCCTCGTAGGGAGTGGCATCGATGGCACCCGGGATCGGCGCCAGTGGCTCGGACGTCCAGCCCCAGCTTTCGAGCATCGGCTCCACCAGACGGGCGTCGAACGCTCCGTATCGGGAGCAGTTGGTCAGCAGCGCGAACACCCTGCCGCTCTCGGGGTGCGCATAGAGCACCGAGGAAACCCCCGGACCGCCACCGCCATGGAACAGCACGCCGCCCGACAGCAGCATCCACCCCAACCCTATGCGCCAGGTGTGCGGAGACAGGAACCCGGTGGTCTCCTGCGCCATGAGCGCGGCACTGTCTTGCGAGAGGATGCGCGTACCGTTGACGCCCACTCCACCGTTGATCAGCGCGCGGGCAAAGGTCACCAGGTCGGTGGCGGTCATCATCACCGTGGCGCCGGCCGGGCCGAAGCTCAACGGCAGGAACGGCCTGGTGCTCTGCACCAGCTTGCCGAAGCCGTCCACCTGATCGCCGACACTGACCCGGAACCGCGGCAGTTCGGTGATATCGGCCAGCGAATGCTCAAGGCCCAGGGGCTCGAAGATTCGCGACTTGACCAGGCTGTACCATCCCTCGCCGCGCAGCTTCTGGGTGATGTAGCCCGCGATGACGGTGCCAATGTTCGAGTAGGCAGTCGCTTCACCGGGTGCATGCAACTGGGTCTTGGTTGCGCAATCTTCGATGGCCTCGACGATGCGCTGTTCGTCGAAGTCGCGATAGGCCGGGCAGTCATAATCGATGCCATTGGTGTGGTTGATAAGCATGCGACAGGTGATCCGCGGCAGCGCTTGCGGATCGCCCAGGCGTAGCTCGGGCAAGTGCTTGATCACCGGGTCGTCGAGATCGATCAGGCCGTCGTCGACCAGTTGCATGAACAGGGTGGCATTGATCACCTTGGTGATCGAGCCGATGTGCATCAAGGTGTCGAGCGTCACCGGGTCACCGGACACACTGTTGCGCAGGCCACCCACGACCTGGTGCATCTGCTCGCCATCCCAATAGGCGAAGGATGCGCCGGTCACCTCGCCGCTTTGTGTGAGCTCAGCGATGACGCTGGCAAAATCGATGGTCATTTCAGTGTCTCCTCGAGTCTGTTGCTCGGATTTGTAGTTGTGGAGCGTGAAGTTTCAGATCGCGACGCCAAAGCGCGCTGGCGAGAGCATTTGCGCGTCCAGGCCGATGTCGATGAGATCTTGCGGCAGTGCGCTGCGGGTGCACAGCGCAGCCGTCAGCCGGCCCAGTGCCACAGCGGTCTGGATACCGTAACCGCCCTGGCCGACCAGCCAGAAGAAGCCCTCGGCGAAGGGATCGAAGCCTGCCACCGGCGTGCGGTCCGGGCTGAACACCCGCAGCCCGGCCCAACTGTTGGCGATACGCCGGACCTGCGCGCCGGTGGCCTGCTCGAAGCGGTCCACGGCGATGGCCACATCCAGCTCTTCAGGCTGCGCGTCGCAGGGCGGTGAGTCGGACTCATCGGCAGGCGAGATCAGTAGCAGGCCGGCATCGGGCTTGAAGTAGAACTGCTCGTCGATGGCGATGGCGGCAGGCCAATGCGTAGCATCCAGCCCGGACGGCACGTCGATGAGCGCTGCCGTGCGGCGCTTGGGCTGCAAGCCCAGTGGTGCGACACCGGCGATACGCGCTACTTCGTCGCCCCAGGCGCCTGCGGCGTTGACCACCACGGGTGCGCTGAAACGCCCTGCGGGGGTGTCCAGGTGCCAGCGACCGTCGACACGGGAAAGCGCCTGCACCCGCACATTGGTCAGGATCTCGGCACCCAGCGCACGGGCCTGGCGCAGGAAGCCCTGATGCAGCGCATCGACGTCGATATCCGCCGAACCGGTTTCCAACACGGCGCCGCCCAGGTAGTCGGGAAGGAATGCCGGCACCCGCTGACGCGCCTGCTCGGGCGACAGCACCTGGGTTCTGGCGGCCACCTCGGGCTCTTCGCGCAACCGCTGTAGCAGCTCAAGTTGCTCGGGCGTGCCGAAGAACAGGGTGTCTCGCGGCGTCACCAGCGCAGTCGGGGCAAAGCCTGCAGGAGGTTCGAAGAGGAAGCCTCGGCTGGCACGGGTCAGGCGGCGCACCACCTCGTTGCCATAGATTTCCGAAATCAGCGCCGCCGAACGGCCGGTGGAGTGGTAACCCGGATGCTCCTCGGCCTCGACCAGCAGCACCGCCCCTCGCGCGGCGAGCTGCGCTGCCGCCGACGCCCCGGCGATACCGGCGCCGATCACCACGAAATCAACTTCCCTCACTTGACTCATCGCTGCCACCCATTGGTTGAGATGGGCCGACTATACGAAACAAAACCGTCAATTTGGAAATTAAATTTCCATTTTGGAAATATTTGTCATTTCTTGCGCACTGGCAGCCGTGGCTTGTCCTGCTTCTCGGAGAGCGAGACGAAGGTATCGATCATCGGCTCCGCAGCGCCACGTGGCGCTGCCGCGGCAACGATGCGGCAAGGTGCGTCGCTGGCCTTGAGGTAGGCGTGCCCCATTTCGCTGTCGAAATAGAGCGTATCGCCTGCCGACAGACGCACGGGCGCATAGAGGTCAGTGTGGAAGTCCACTTCGCCTTCGATGATGTAGATGAACTCCTCGCCAGGATGGCGGATGAAGTCGCCGAACTCGGCCAGGAATTCTTCCATGGTCCGGGCGTGCACCTCGACGACCATCGGCGTCATCTTCTTGTGCAGCAGTTCCGTGGCAAGATAGGTCTGGCTGTAGCTGCGGGTCTGCACCTGCTGCCCTTCACCGGCACGCTGCACCACCCGGCGCCCGAGATTGCTCGGCGGTACCACCGCGGCGGGCGCCGGAGCTGGCGGCGGGGCGCCGAGCAGCTCGGTCATGTCGACGCCCAGGCCACGACTGATGGTCATCAGCTTGTCGAACGAAAGGGAGATGTGGCCGGCCTCCAGCTTCGACAGGGTCGAGGCGGCCATGCCGGTCTTGGCGCTCAGTTGGGCGAGCGTAATGTCCGCGTTGCGGCGCAGCGCCCGGATCGTCGCGCCCGGGTTGCCGTTGCGGTTGTCTTGAGTGGGATCGGTCGTCTTCTTCATGGCGCGAACTGTAGCAGGCGTATTTCATTCCCCCAAATAAAATCAGCCTTGGGGAATGTACTTTTCTGAAATTTATTTTCCGTTTTGGAAAATTAGTTGCTACAATGCAGTCACCTGGCAGGCATCAGCGGTCGCTCACAGGGATTATCCAATCGCACTGACAGACGTGTTCTCCAACAAGGAGTCCGAATGACTGAGATTTCTTCCCCGGCCGTCGCAGGCAATTCCGGCACCGCTGCATTGGACGCGTTGTTCCAGGCGGTAAACCGCAGTGATGCACCAGGCCTGGTCGCAGGTGTCGCCCAGCGCGGCAAAACGCTCTATCGCCGTGGTTTTGGCCTGGCCAGTGTCGAGCTGGGTGTGGCCAATACGCCAGGCACCCGCATGCGCATCGGCTCGAGCAGCAAGCACTTCACCTGCCTGGCTGCACTACTGCTGGCCGAAGACGGCAAGCTCGACCTCGATGCCAGCGTGCGCCGCCACCTTCCCGAACTGCCACCGCTCGACACCGAGCCCAGCCTGCGCCAACTGATGACACATACCGGCGGCTATCGCTGCCATCTCGACCTGGGCTTCATCGCCAACGGCATGGCTATACAACCTGAAGGTTTCGGGCTGGCCATGCAGCTGCGCCAGAGCACCGCGAACTTCACACCGGGCACGTCAGCGCTTTACTGCAACAGCGGCTACCACCTGCTGTCGCAGGTGATCGCCCGGGCCAGCGGCATGCCATTCGAGCAGTTCCTGCAAACACGCATCTTCACGCCCTTGGGCATGCTCGACACCGCACTGGCACCGAGCGACCTGCAGATCCACCGCGCCATGGCGACGCTGCACCTGGCGCAGGCCGATGGTCGCTGGCAACGCGGCATCTTCCCCAGCGAAGAGGTGCTCGGCGAAGGCGGGATAATCTCCACGCTCGACGACATGCTGCTGTGGCTCGCTCACCTGCGTAACCCGAAAACCCTCGGCAGCGCCGCCACCTGGGCACAGATGACGACACTGGCAACGCTTGAAAACGGCACGACCCTGCCCTACGCCCTGGGGCTCATGCGCCACGATTATCGCGGCGTCGAGGTGATCCATCATGCCGGCGGCGTGATCGGTGGCTCTTCGCAGATACTCACCGTGCCAAGCCACGAACTCGATGTGGTGATCATGACCAACGGTGCACTGGTCAACCCCATCGCACTGGCCAACCAGATCGTGGATCTGTTGCTCGGCGACGCTCTCGGCCCGCCTGCCAGCAAGCCTTCCACCGAACGCTTCCAGGCGCTGGTGGGCACCCGCTACCACGCACCGGGCGACGGCCGCGTCATCGCTTTCGACGATGCAGGCGGCACCCTGGGGCTGTCGTTCCTGAACAGCCCCGCGCTTCCGCTGGCCGACAGCGGGGATGCGCTGTGCATCGGCTTCCAGACGCTGGCCGTAGGCCCCTTGAGCGTGCCGGTCGGGCAACTGGCCGACCGCCAGCAAGCCCCCGCCTCACTCACCTTCAGTGAAGGTGGCCAGGCCGCAGTGTTCGAACGTCTGCCGGAGCCGCCGCCATCAGTGGCGCAAGCGGGGGCAGCACTGCTGGGGCACTACCATTGCCTCGACCTGGACGCCGATGCCTGGGTGCGCTTCGACGGTCATACCTTGAACCTGCATGTCCACGGTGCGCTGGGAGTCTCGGTCATGCCGCTCGAAGCCCTCAGTACTGAGGTGTTCAGCATGACATCACAAGTCCCGGCGCTGTCGCTGTTCGGGATCATCAACCTCGAACGACAAGAAGGCCGCGTCACGGGTTTCTCCCTCGACACCCTGCGCACTCGGCATCTGCACTTCCAACGGAACGGCTGACGATGAACGCACAAGAACAACAAGCGCCTTCGCTGTCCTCGATGCTGGTATGGGACAACCACGTCTGCATGCCACTGCGTCCACACGACCACAGTTTTCTCGACCAGCTCCAGTGGCATCACCGCAACGGTACCGACGTCGTGATGTTGAATGTCGGCTTCGGCGACGATTCGATCGAAGCGCACCTGCGCATGCTTGCCAGCCTGCGTGCCTGGCTGGCCGCACGCCCCGCCCAGTACCGGCTGATCCGTTCGGTCGCCGACATCCATGCCGCCCGGGAGGCCGGGCAACTGGCGGTGGGCTTCGACATCGAAGGGGCCAACGCCATCGGCGACCAGCTCAGCCTGATCGAGTTGTACCGCGACCTGGGCGTGCGCTGGATGCTGCTGGCCTACAACCAGAACAACCGCGCCGGCGGCGGCTGCCAGGACGATGATCCAGGCCTGAGCGATTTCGGCCGCGCGATGCTTGAGGAAATGGCCCGTGTCGGCATGATCGGTTGCTGTTCGCACACCGGCTACCGCACCGCTCGCCAGGCCATCGACGCCTCGCCCTCCCCGCTGATCTTCTCGCACTCGAACCCTCGCGCGCTGTTCCAACACCCGCGCAATATCCCTGACGACCTGATCCGCGCCTGCGCGGCACGTGGCGGGGTCATCGGCATCAACGGCATTGGCCTGTTCCTCGGCGGCAATGACGCCTCCCCGAGCAATGTGGCGCGGCATGTGCTGTATGTCGCCGAGCTGGTCGGGATCGAGCATGTCGGCATCGGACTGGACTTCATCCACGACCGCCAGGAGGTCGATGCCTTCCTCGCCGCGAACCCGGACAAATTCCCCCCGCACCTGGGCTACAGCGCCGGCATGGACATGCTGTCGCCTGCCGAGCTACCGGCACTGGCCAACGAACTGGCCACGCACGGCATGAGCGAAGCCGACCTTGCGGCCGTATTCGGCGGCAACTGGCTGCGCATGGCCGAGCAGGTCTGGCGCGACTAGCGGCTACAGCACGCGCTACCCGATGACACCGTCGGCCCGCCTGGGCAGGGGCAACTGTGCCCTGAGTACCCCGGCGATCCGCCCCCCGTTACTTCAACCAGAGGCATGTCATGAGCAAAATAGAACGTATCGACGTCGACCCACGCATCTCCCAGATCGCCATTCACAAGGGCGTGGCCTACCTCGCCGGGCAGATTCCCTCAGACCTGAGTGCCGACGTGCAAGGCCAGACCACACAGGTTCTGCACGCCATCGATGCGCTGTTGGCCCGCGTGGGCACAGACAAGTCCAAGATCCTGCGGGCCGAGATCTTCCTGGCCGATATCACTGATTTTGCCGCGATGAACGCAGCCTGGGACGCCTGGGTGCCCGCCGGCCATGCGCCACCGCGCGCGACAGTCGAAGCCCGTCTGGCGATCCCGGAAATCAAGGTGGAGATTGTCGTCACCGCTGCGGTGAGTGAAGTCTGAATGCACTCGGCGACCGTATCTACGGTCGCCACATTGGGCTGAGCAGCCCTTGAGCGTGACTCTCGAACAACAAGAAAGGAAATCAGATGAAACAGGTCATCGTGCATTCATCCTTCGCGTCAGGCGCCACCACCCGGCAAACATCGCGCTCGCGCGTACTCACGTCTGCACGCAAGGGGCTTCAATACTCAGGCTTGTGCCTGTTTCTGTATTTGCTCGTTTCGGTGTTGCTCATTGGCCCGGCTGCTTACGCTGCCGATCCCCAGACCACCGAGGAAACATCGCTCGTCGCGCCAGCCGCCGAGGCCGCTGATGCCCAGAATGCAGCCGCGCCGGAAACGCCTGCCTGTCTGAAATACGATCGCTACAACCACAAAGGTTCCGAAGCACCCTTCCCGTCCAACTGCGAATCGATCAGTCCAGAGTTGGGCGGGCTTCGTGAAGCCCTTTACGAGGCAGGGTGGAACGCTCAGTTGATCTACACCAACGGCCTGACCTACGACCTGAAAGGCCACGATGGTGGCAAGCAGGTCTATAGCGGTCAGAAACCCTCCTACACCACGACCGGTTCGTTGCTGCTCACTCACGACCTGGAGAGACACGGGCTACCGGCGGGCTCCCTGTTCACGCTGGGCGGCTCCTTCAACTACAACAGTTTCCGCGGCGATGGACTGCGCGAAGCCTTCATCAGCCAGTTTTCCGCACGCGTACCGCTGTATGACGACCGCGTCATCATTCAGGCAGGTTACTTCGCGCTGGCCAACCAGTTCTACGGGACCTTGCTGGGCAACAACATCGCCGCCTCGACGCTGGGCCCGAGCAGCGGCCTGCTGGCACAAGTCGGAGCCTTGGGTTTCAAGCCTTCGCCTGCGGTCGACGTGCGCCTGTACAGCGAAGACAAACGCTACTACTACCATGCCGGCGTGGCACGCAGTATCAGCCCGCAAGGCTTGTTTCCCGACGCGGATGAAAACCGCTATGGCTTGAAGTTCAAGGTGAAAGGCGCCAAGACCATCGTCCTGAACGAAGTCGGTTATCGCGTCGAGTCCGCGCCTTCGCAGAAGAAGGTCTGGCTGCGTACCGGTGTGGCCTACAACGACTCCGACTACACCCGCCTGGATGATCCGAACAAGACCAATAACAACTACGGCGCCTACGCCGTGGGGGATGTGCAGCTCACTCAACCGGACTCAATGTTGCCCTACAAGGGCTGGTACATGAACGCCTACGTCAACCAGGGCCGGGAAAACGTCAACTACCTGCCCGGCGCCTTCGGCGCCTCGATCTACAGCCTCGGGCCGTTCGATTCGCGTCCGTACGACCTGTTCGCGCTGGGCGTTTCCAAGAACCAGTACAGCAGTTGGGCACGGCGCAATGCGGCAGACGCTGATATCGACTACGCGAAGGCCTCGAGCAGCATCTCGCTGTCGTACGCCTACCGGATCAGCCAGGGGATTTACCTGCAATCGGCCCTGATCCATACCGACAATCCAACCTTCGCGCCCAAGCTCGACAGTTCGCTCAATGCCAACATGACGCTGGTGCTGGTGTTCTAAGCCGCTCGGCACAGGCCTCGCAGCCTGTGCCGATACCCCTGTTTCACCCTGCGCCCACTTTCCCCAGCTCACCGATCTTCTCCAACCGCGCCCGCACGATGTTGCGGCTGATATTGAGCAAACGCCCAGTCTGCAACTGGTTGCCATGGCAGTAGCGGTAGGCCGCGCGAAACACCGTCTCCTCGATATGCTCGTACAGGTTCGGCACGTTCTGCTCGAACAGTGCCAGCAGTGCGCTTTCCAGGCTCACCGGCGCCGCTGCCGTTACTGGCAATCCCGCCGTCACGGCCACTTCTCCCGGCAACACCGCCTGCGGGCGCATGTCCACCAGGTGCAGGTCCTGCGGTGCCACCACCTGCTGCCTGCACACCAGCAACGCATGATGGATGGCGTTTTCCAGCTCGCGGATGTTGCCAGGCCAGCTATGCGCCAGCAGCTTGCGCTCAGCCTCGAGACTCAGTGACGCGCGGTCATAGCCCAGGCGTCGGCAGTGCTCCTCGATGAAGAATTCGGCCAGCGGCAGGATATCCCCAGGTCGCTCGCGCAGTGGCGGCAGGCGGATGGTCGCCACGTGCAGACGGTAGAACAGGTCCTCGCGAAAATGCCCGGCCACCACCGCGTCGGCCAGGTTGACGTTGGTCGCCGCCACCAGCCGCACGTTGATCGGGATCGGCGTGCGTGAGCCCAGGCGCACAACCTCGCGCTCCTGCAGTACGCGCAGCAGCTTGACCTGCATGTTCAACGGCAGGTCACCGATTTCATCCAGAAACAGCGTGCCGCCATTGGCGGCCTCGAACCAGCCGGCCTTGTTCGAGGTTGCGCCGGTGAAGGCACCCTTTTCGTGGCCGAACAGTTCGCTCTCCACCAGGGTTTCTGCAAAAGCGCCGCAGTTGACCGCTACGAACGGCTCACGGCCACGGCGGCTCAGGTAATGGATGTGGCGGGCAACCAGCTCCTTGCCGGTGCCGGTCTCGCCGATGATCAGGGTGTTGGCCTCGCTCGGGGCCAGGCGCTCGATGCGGCTGAGCAGCTCCTGCGAGCGTGGGTCCTTGAAGACGAGCACGGTGGCACGTACCGACTTGGTCAGCTCTCGAGCATTGGGGTGAGTGATCAGCGACATGATGCATTCCTGGCAGTTGAAGCGCGCCCTCATAGTGCACGAATAAATTTAGACCCAAAAATTATTAATAAATATTTATATATTCGAAATTGACATATTGAAAAAATCAGCACCTCGATTGCTGCTGGAGCAGCAACGGGCCAGCAATGGCCTGCGCAGGGATCAGCACCCAGGCCATCGCGAGGGCTCTGGGTCTAGGGCCTGAAGGCCTAGTGCCACCGGGGCTGGAGCGGATCCGGGTCGGTGCTGGCATGCATTTCGCTCAAGGGGAGGTAACACCCTGTTGGTGGTTGGGGCCGCTGTGCGGCCATCGCGGGGCAAGCCCGCTCCCACAGGTTCAGCGCAGGTCCTGAGAACCGCGCGGTACCTGTGGGAGCGGGCTTGCCCCGCGATGGGCTGCACCGCAGCCCCGACCCCACCACCACCTCCTGGAGCCGCATATGAACAACCCCTGGCGTCACGCCCTGGCCCTGCTCACCGGCCTGCTACTGAGCTTCTCCACCGTCGCCGCCGAAGCCCCGCCCGCCGTGCGCATCGCCATCGTCGCCTTCACCCAGGGCGGCGCGCCGGTATTCGGCGGCATCCCTGGCCGGGTCATCGAAGAGGGCTGGCTGGCACAACAACTGGCCGAGCGCGGCGTCAAGCTCGAATGGGTCGCCCTGCCCCACGCCGGCGCCGGCCCGCAGATCAACGAGGGCTTCAGCAACAACAGCCTGGACTTCGCCGTGCGCGGCGACCTGCCGACCGTGATCGCCGGTGCCGGTGGTGTGCCGGGCAAGCTGGTCGTGCCCGGTGGCAGCGGCAACAACATCTATCTCGTCGTGCCCGCCGACTCGCCAGTGCGCAGCATCCAGGACCTCAAGGGCAAGCGCCTGGCCCTGCACCGTGGCCGTCCGTGGGAGTTCGCCTTCAGCAATTTCCTGCACAGCCAGGGCCTGAGCCTGACCGACTTCAAGATCGCCAACCTCAACCCGCAGGTTGGCGCCGCCGCGGTGTCCGCCGGCAAGGTCGATGCCGCCGTGCTGCTCAACGAAGCCTATGCCCTGGAAGACAAAGGCGTGGCGCGCATTCTCTGGTCGACCAAGCAAGGCGCCAACGACTGGCGCCTGGTCTCCGACCTGTTCGGCACCGACCTGTTCGTCGAGCAGCACCCCGACCTCACCCAACTGGTCGCCACTGCCTGGGTCAAGGCCGCCTGGTGGATCTCCCAGGCAGAGAACCGCGACGCCTACTACAAGCTCTCCTCTCGCGCCGGCATTGCCGAAAGCGTGCTGCGCCGCGATGACCAGGACGACCCGGTGGCCTGGAAAGACCGCTGGGCACCGAAGACCGACGCCCAGCTCGAAGCCCATTACCAGGCCCTGGCCCGCTACGCCCTGGAGAACCGGCTGATCCGCACGCCCTACGACATTCGCCACGACCTCGCCACCCACTTCACCCGCCAGGCCCTGCAAGACCTGCAGCTCACCGGCTACTGGCCTGCGGTCGCCACGCAATTGAGCAAACAACCCTGAATTTCCGAAAAGAGACCCGTCCATGAAACTGCCTGCCACCCTCGTCTTCAGCCTTAGCGCCCTGGCCTTTTCGATCAGCGCCCTGGCCGCCCCGACCTACGCCCCCAAGCCCGACCCGCAGCAAGGCGACGGCCGTGTCTCGGCGTTCTACAGCTGGAGCGAAGTGATCCCCGCCGCCCCCGGCAAGCTGCTACGCAGCGAGCCGCTGGAGCAGACGCTGAGCCTGCCCAGCGCCGCCAGCGCCCAGCGGATTCTCTACAGCTCGCTGGACGGACGCGACGGCAAGACCCCGGTCGTGGTTTCCGGGGCGCTGTTCATCCCCAAGGGCAAGGCTCCCGCCGGCGGTTGGCCGGTGCTGAGCTGGGGCCACGGCACGGTCGGCGTCGCCGACATCTGCGCGCCGTCCTGGGCCGGGCGCTCCTACCGTGACGTGCAATACCTCGACCGCTGGCTCAAGGAGGGCTTCGCCATCGTCGCCACCGACTACCAAGGGTTGGGCGTGCCCGGTGGTCACCCATTGCTGAACAACCGCACCGCGGCCTACGGCATCCTCGACGCCGCGCGTGCCGTGGTGCACGGCGTGCCGGGCCTGGCCGACAAGGTGCTGATCGTCGGCCAGTCCCAGGGCGGCGCCGGTGCCTTCGCCGCAGGCGCCTATGCCGCCACCTACGCGCCGGAGCTGGGCGTCAGGGGCAGCATCGGCACCGGAGTGATCTACACCGTCGGCTCGAAGAACGTCGGTGAACGGGACAACAACAAGGTCGACCCATCCCTGGCCTATGGCTTCTACACCTTGCTCGCCGCGCAGCAGTACGACCCGAGCATCGACCCTCGCGATCACTACACCGACAAGGCGCTGCCACTGTTCGAGCAGGCCCGCAGCAGCTGCCTGTCATCGTTGGTCAGCGACGTGGTCGGCACCGGCCTTACCACCGCCAACTCCAAGAAGGACTACCAGGGCGACAAGCTCAAGCCATGGCTGGCGCAGGTCTCCTACCCGACGCTGAAGCTGGCGCAGCCGATCTTCATCGGCACCGGCGCCGAGGACCAGACCCCCACCGCCGCCAGCCAGGCCAAGCTGATGCAGGACGCCTGCGACGCCGGCTCCATCGTCGAAGGCCACCTGTACAAGGGCCTGGGCCACAGCGAGACCGTCAACGCCTCGCTCAAGGATTCGATCCCCTTCGCCCACAAAGTCATCAACGGCGAACCCATCACCCCGATCTGCAAACCGACAGTCCAGTAAAGGAGGCCCGACATGAGCATCGAGTTCTTCACCCGCCTGCCACTGCATGGCGAAACCCAGTTTCTTCCCGGCGACAGCCGCAACCGCGGCGACTGGCACCCGGGCGGGCCGAGCACCGGCGCGGTATCGGGGTTCGCCGTGGGTGATCACTTCACCTACATCGACTACCTCGGCCAGGTGGCCCGCGCCGCCGAGATCAACGGCTTCGGCGGCGCGCTGATGGTCAACGCCCCCAGCGGCGAGGAGCCCTGGACGGTGTGCTCGCTGCTGGCCCGCGAGACCCGGACACTGAAGTTCGTCACGGCCTTCCAGCCCTATCACTACACGCCCTGGGTCGCGGTGCAGCAGGCGGCGACCTACCAGCGAGCCACCGGCAACCGCCTGGTCTGGAACATCATCAACGGCGGCTCGGACGCGATCCAGCGCCAGGTCGGCGACTACGAAAGCCACGATGACCGTTATGCGCGCGCCACCGAGTTCATGGATGTCGTCAGGGGTTACTGGCACAACGAGCAGTTCCACTACGACGGGAAGTACTACCACGCCGACGGCGGTGGCCTGCGCGGACCGCTGAAGAAGGCCGAGTTGCCGCTGATCTGCACCGCCGGCTCGTCGGTCGCGGCGCGTGAGTTCGCCGCCAAGCATGCCGACTTCTACCTGATGCGCGCCGAGCACCCGGACGAAATCGCCGCGCTGATCGCCGACATCCGCGCCCGCGCATTGAAGTACGGACGCAACGACATCCGCTTCGGCCTGTCGATCGATGTGATCGCCCGCGAGACCGAGACCCTGGCCCGCGCCGAGGCGCAGCGCTTCTTCGACGAAGGCATCGCCAAGGGCGCGGTCAAGGCCAGGGCCGCCCACGCTGGCCTGCGCACGGCACGCAAGCTCAGCTACGAGCAAGGCTTTACCGACAAGGGCGATACCCCCGGCATCGACGACTTCTTCATCCATCCCAATGTCTGGACCGGCTTCGGCTACATCGGCATCCCACCCGGCTGCGCCCTGGTCGGCAGCTACGAGAACGTGGTGGCGCGGATCCGCGAGTACAACGCCATCGGCATCGACCTGTTCTTCCTCGCCGGCTACCCGCACCTGGAAGAGGCCTATCGGATCGGCGAGCACATCCTGCCGCACTTCCGTGGCGAGCGCGCCGCCCTTGCCCGCCTGCCTGAAACGCCCGTGCAACTGCACGCGGCCAACGGAGCCTGAGCCCATGACCAGGGACGGTTACCCCCTGAGCCGGCGCAGCTTCCTCGGCCATACCGGCGTGCTGGCGGGCGGGCTGCTGGTCGGTTGCGGCCCCAGCGACAGCCCGGCCACCGCAGTCGCCGACCAGCCACGCCACGGCGGGCGCCTGCGCCTGGGTATCATCGACGGCAACCAGAGCGGCAACCTCGACGCCCACAAGCCCATCGGCAGCGGCATCGTGCGAGGCTTTGCGCTGTACAGCAAACTGTGGGAATGGGACGAGCAGATGCAGCCGCGCCTGGCCCTGGCCGAGTTCGCCGAGCCCAACGCCGATGCCAGCGGCTGGACCCTGCGCCTGAAGCAGGGCCTGGAGTTCCACCATGGCAAGACCATCGATGCCGACGACCTGATCTTCTCCATCCGCCGCCTCACCGATCCGCAACTGGCCTCGCCCTATGCAGCGCTGCTGCACTGGGTCGATCGTGACCATCTGGAGAAGCTCGACGAGCGCACTGTGCGCCTGCGTTTTCGCGAAGGCCGTAGCTACCTGCCGCTGCCCGAGACCTGGGTCAATTTCGGCGGCATCGTGCCGGTGGACTACCATCCGGTCAGCAATCCAGTCGGCGCCGGGCCGTTCAAGCTCAAGAGTTTTACCCCTGGGCAACGCTCGCTGTTCACCCGTTTCGACAACTACTTCAAGCCGAACAAGCCTTATGCCGACGAGTTGGAGATCATCGACTTCAAGGATCAGACCGGGCGCCTGGCGGCCCTGCGCGCCGGGCAGATCGACATGGCCAACATCATGTCCACCGAGCACCTGCAGGTGCTGCAGGCCGACCCGCGGCTGACCCTGCTCAAGTCGGTGAGTGGCAACTGGCTGTCGTTCGACATGAACACCGCCAAGGCGCCGTTCGACGACCCACGGGTACGCGAGGCCTTCCGCCTGCTGGCTGACCGTGAGGAGCTGGTACGCCGTGCGCTGAACGGTCAGGGTCGCGTGGCGAATGACCTGTACGCCCCCTTCGACCCAACCTTCAACAACGCCCTCGGCCCGCGGCCGCACGACCCGCAGCGGGCCGCGCAGTTGCTGCGCGAGGCAGGCCACGAACAGCTGGAGGTGGAGCTGGTGACCACACCCGGGCCGGGACTCGCCTCGGCGCTGGTACTGGCCGAGCAGGCCAAACGCATCGGCGTCACCCTCAAGGTGCGCCAGGTTGACCTGGCAACGTTCCAGGGGCCGCAGCGCGACGACTGGACCTTGAGCACCGGGGGCAGCATCGGTGCGCCGTTCCTGGCCAGCGCCATCCATACCGATGCGCCGTTTGCGGTGGCCAACAAGACCCACTTCCACGACGCGCAATTCAGCGAGGCGTTTCTCGCCGCCATGGCCCAGCCGGACCTGGAGAAGCGCAAAGTGCTGGTGCACCGCGCGCAAGAGATCCAGTACCAGCGCGGCGGGATGCTGATCTGGGGTTACGCCGACCTGCTCGACAGCGTCAGCAACCGCGTCGGCGGGGCGCAGCCGGAGCGCTCGCTGTTCAGTACCTGGCGGTTCGAAAGTTTATGGCTCAAGTCATGATCACGCGCTGCCTTTGCCGGCCCTATCGCGGGACAAGCCCGCTCCCACCGGTACCTCACCGATTTCCCAGACCACAGGGTACATATGGGAGCGGCGGTTTGGCGCGCCGACTTGTCCCGCGATAGGGCCGGCACACCCCCCACATAACCCCAAAAACAACCGCAGGCGCGGCTGCGCCCCACCTCCATTCCACCCTACCCGAACGAGGCCCACTCCATGCCCCGCGCAGCCCTGCACCCTGCATTCGCCCTGCTGGCCCTGGCCAGCACCCCGTTGCTGGCCGACGACACGGTCCTGCAAACCGTCACCGTCCAGGCCGAACAACCCGACGACGACGCCCTGCCCACTCGCCCACCCTCATCGATCTACGGCGGCCTCGAAGCCAAGGTGCTCGACACCCCACGTTCGGTCACCCAGGTCAACGCCGAGCAACTGGCTCGCGACCCGATCCGCAGTGCCGACGACCTGGTCAAGTACGCCCCCGGCATCACCCGCGGCGGCGGCCAGAACGCCGGTATCGCCCCGCAGATGCGCGGCCAGAACAGCGAAGTGTTCCAGGACGGCCAGCGCGCCTATGGCGTACGCCACCCTGCCAACTTCAACGCCTATGAAGGCGCCGACATCGTGGCCGGCCCCTCGTCGGTCACCTACGGCTCGGTCAGCGGCAGCGGTGGCTACGTCAACTACCTGAGCAAGAAGCCTGACTTCGAACGTTTTCGCACCAAACTCTCCGGCGAAATCGGCAGCTGGATCCCCGACGGCGAATCGCGCGATGCGACCAAATTCAGCATCGACAACACCGGCCCGATCAGCGACAACCTCGCCTACCGGGTCAGCATCACCCGCCAGCGCCAGGAAGACTTCTACGACAACGTCGAGAACAACTTCGACGCCTTCTACGGCGCCCTGGCCTTTCGCAACGACCATGTGCGCGTGGACTGGAACGCCGCCTACGACGACTACTACGACTACAACATCACCCACGGCTGGAACCGCGCCACCCAGGACCTGGTCGACCACGGCAAGTACTACGCCGGCCGCGCCACACCGATCATCCAGAACGGCAATACGCTGTGGTCGCCGGTGCTGTCCTCCGGTGCCAGCGACGCCCAGGTGCTGGGCTGGGTGCAACGCCAGCGCAATGCCCAAGGGCAGTATTCGGTGGTCAACGGCAGCTTCCAGGGCGCGTCGCCCAACACCCAGGCCAACCCCGGCAGCCTGCGCGGCTGGGTCTACGACCCGTCGCTGGAAGGCAACGGCCTGACCTCGCTGTCGTCGCAGACCGGCCAGCGCGCCCAGGATGAGAACCGCTCAAGACGCTTCACCACGCAACTGCGCATCGAAGGAGAGCTGACACCGTCGATTACCCTGGCCAACAGCACCTTCTACCAGCACTCCACCGACACCACCGATGCGGTAGGCGCCTTCCAGGTCCAGGGCAAGGACGACATCTTCGACAACCGCTTCGAGTTCCGTGCCCGCGGGCAATGGCAGCTCGGCGGCCTGACCCTGGTCGACGACAGCAACAGCGGCCTGATCTATCGCCGCGAATCGAACCAGTCGATCGCCGCCAACAACAGCTTCGGCTCGACCATCAACGCCTACGACCTGACCCAGGACCCGCGCCTGAAAAACCCAGGCGACCTGCTCGGCCTCGCCGGTCGCAACCCCGCCGGCGGCAACGCGGCCTGGATCGGCCAGCCCGGTGTGGCGCAGTTCTCCAACCTCTACGGCTGGCTCAACCTGCCGGCCATGTACCCGGCCGGGCATGGCCTGTACGCCGAATCCATCGCGCCGTATACCGCCGACAGCACCTGGGCCACCAAGACCCTGTTCAGCCAGCACAACCTGCGCCTGGGCGAACGTGCAGGCCTGAACATCGGCGCCAGCCGCAGCTGGATCGACGCACGCATCGAGAACCCCTTCGTGGTCAATGGCGCCAGCCAGCGCAAGGACGCAAACAACTACCGGTTGTTCTCGGTCCAGGTCAGCCCCTACGTCAAGCCCACCGACAACAGCACCCTGTACTACACCTTCGACCGCTCGCTGGCGGTCAACACCGGTTTCTTCACCAACGGCCTGGGCTGGGGCAGCGGCACCGGCGCCAACCAGCTCAACCCCCTGGCGTTCCAGAGCCTGAGCGTATTGCACGAGCTTGGGCTGAAGGTCGAAGCCGTGCCCGACCAGTTGTTCCTGACCCTGGCGGCCTATCGCCAGGCCCGCGACCAGGCGCCGGACAGCAACAACAACATCGCCCGGCTGATCGTCAAAGGCCTGGAAGCGACGCTGCGCTACCAGGACGAACACCTGCGCGGTGGCCTCAATCTCAGCCGCATCAGCGCCTACAACGAGTTCACCAGCCAGGCCGGCTTCGCCTCTGCCGGATTCATTCCCGACAACGGCACCGTGTTCGGCGACAACAACAGCCTCAACCAGCGCCCCTCGGGCAAGTTCGATGCCGTGCAGATCCCCGAGTACAACGCCGGGGGCTATGTGGACTATCGCTTCGACTCAGGCTTTGGCGTGGAGCTGTCCGGCTGGTGGACCAGCAGCTGGTACCTGAACCTGAGCAAGACGGTGAAAGTGCCCGACGAATACAACCTCGACCTGGCCGTGTACTACCGCCAGCCGCAGTGGGGGGTGACGCTGCGCATGCTCAACGTCACCGACGAGCTGAATTTCGTCAGCGGCCTGGCCGGCTCCATCAACACCTTCCTGCAACCCATGCCGGGCCGAACCCTGCTGGCACAGGTCGATTACCAGTTCTGACCCTCAACCCCACACCCGGGAGGCTTTGCCATGTCCATCGAATTCGTCGGTATGATCTTTCCCCGCCAGTGGTCCGAGACCCGCGGCGTACGCACGCCCGACTTCGACCTGCCGTTCATTCGTCATCATGCCCGCGCCCACGAGCACGCCGGGTTCGACCGGGTGCTGATCGCCAGCGGCCCCGGCAGCGCCGACAGCTTGCAGATCGCCGCCTACGCCGCCGCGCACACCGAGCGCCTGGGCTTCATGATCGCCCACCGCCCGGCCCTCACCGCCCCGACCGTGGCGGCGCGCGCCTTCGCCACCCTCGACCACACCACCGGCGGCGGGCGTATCCGCCTGCACGCGATTACCGGGATCACCGCCGAACCCCAGGAAGGCGACACCCTGCTGGACAAGACCGAACGCTACCAGCGCACCGACGAATACCTGGAAATCGTCCGCCGCACCTGGACCGCCGAAGCGCCGTTCGATTTCGAGGGGCGCTACTTCAACATCAAGGGCGCGTTCTCGCCGGTCAAGCCGCTGCAACAGCCGCACATCCCGATCTCGTTCGGCGGCTCGTCGGACATCGCCTACCAGATCGCGGTCAAGCACGCCGACCTCTACGCCCTGTGGGGCGAGCCGTTGAGTGGCGTGGCCGAGCAGATCGCCAAGCTCAAGGCGGCCGCCAGCAGCGCCGGGGTGGCGGCGCCGCGGGTAAGCCTGTCGGTACGCCTGATCCTCGGCGCCACCGAGGAGCTGGCCTGGCAGAGAGCGGAGCAGATCCTGGCGCAGATCAAGGCCAACCCACAGTTCGCCGCCGACAGCCCCTGGAGCAAGCGCATCAAGGGCACCGGCTCCGAGCGCCTGCTCGCCGCTGCAGCACGTGCAGACCGGCATGATCGTGCACTGTGGATGCCGACCGCGACCGCAGTCGGTGCCTATGGCGACACCACCGCGCTGGTCGGCACCCCGGAAACCGTGGCGCAGGCCCTGCTCGACTATGTCGACCTGGGCGTGACCACCTTCCTCAACCGTGGCTACGACCCGCTGTACGACACCGTGGACTATGGACGCTGGGTGATTCCGGCGGTGCGAGAAGAAGTGCGGCGGCGCCAGGCCCGCGTCACGGGCTGACCGTCAGCGCCGCCACAGGTGGGGCGCTGCCCGGTGTGCGGCGCCCACCCTGCGGGCGCCAGCAACACCTCAGGCATGCACCCAGCGCCGATGCAGCCCGCGCGCCAGGGCATCCAGCATGAAGCCCAGCACACCGATCAGCAGCACCATCGCCATCAGCTCCGAATAGGCCAGGCGGTCACGGGTGTCGAGGATGAAGTACCCAAGGCCCGCGCTGACCCCGAGCATCTCGCACGGCACCAGCACGATCCACAGGATGCCGATCGCCAAGCGCACGCCGGTCAGCACATGGCCGATCACCCCCGGGATGATCACCTTGCACAGGGTTTCCCAGCGCGTGGCACTCAAGCTGCGCGACAGCTGCAACCAGCGCGGGTCGAGCTGACGCACGCCTGCGGCGGTGTTGAGCAGGATCGGCCACAGCGCGGCGAACGCCAGGAGGAAGTAGATCGGCTGATCGCCCACCCCCATCAGCATCACCACCACCGGCATCCACGACAGCGGCGAGATCATCCGCAGGAACTGGAACGCCGGCGTGGTCGCCGCCTCCAGATGCCGGTAGCTGCCCACCAGCAAACCCAGCGGCACACCGATCAGCAGCGCCAACAGCAGGCCGATGAGAATACGCTTGAGACTCACCCAGATGTGCCCGTAGACCTCGCCATGGCCCAGCAACTCGACCAGGCTCTCCAGCGTCGCCTGGGGCGAGAAACGCGCCGACAGGCCGTCGGCCTCGCCGAACACCTGCACCCCCGCCCACCACAACAGCAACAGCACCGCCAGCCCGGCAAGGCCCAGGGCGCCATGTACGACATGCTTGCGCATCAGACCGCGAACTCCTCGCTACGCTCGAAGTTGTCGGCGATGCCGAACACCGACGGGCCACCCACGGCGGCGATGGCGTTGCGCACGAAGCGGTCGTCCACCAGGTCGCGCGCGGTCTGCGCCGGATCCAGCCCGGCGAGGAAGCCGCTCTCGCCCTCGATCAGGGTGTTCTTCAAGCGCTTGACCAGCTCCTCGGTGTAGCTGGGGAACGGGTACGGCTGGAAGTCGATGCGCTTTTCGTCCCACTGCTGATGCTGGATCGCACCGCTGGCGATGTAGCCGGCGCGGTCTTCGGCCGAAGGCGCCAGGACCTTGGTCAACACCGCAGGCTCGTGCGGGGTGTATTTGTTGGGACCGGCCTTGGACAGCAACGCCGCGGCCTCGGCGCGGTGATCGCGGGTCCATTGCTGCGCCTTGACGATGGCGTTGACCACCTTCTGCGACCACTCCGGACGATTGTTCAGGTCATGCTCGTGCATGAACACCACGCAGCATGCATGGTTGCGCCAGACATCGCCGGTGAAGCGCTGCACGCGCCCGACCTTGAGATTCTCGGCCAGGGCATTGAAGGGTTCGGCGACGATGTAGCCGGCGATGCGCTTGCTGGCGAGCGCTGGCGGCATGTCCGAAGGCGGCAGTACCAGCAGGTTGACCTCGTTGGCCGCCAGTTGCGCGTTGGCAGGCTTGGACACAGGCGTCAGTCCGTTTTCACTGAGCATCTGTTGCAGCACCACGTTGTGGATCGAGTACCAGAACGGAATGGCGACGGTCTTGCCACCGAGCTGTTTCATGTCGGTGATGTCCGGCGCAACGGTCAGGCCCGAGCCGCCGACGTGGTTCCAGGCCACGACCTTGGCCGGCACCTTGCTGCCATAGCGGGCCCAGACCGTCATCGGTGACAGCAGGTGAATCACGTTGACCTGGCCGGAGATGAACGCTTCGATCACCTGCGCCCAGCTGCGCAGCAGCACCGGACGCTCGGCCTTGATGCCTTCGGCCTCGAACAGGCCATTGTTGTGCGCCACCAGCAAGGGCGTGGCGTCGGTGATCGGCAGGTAGCCTATGCGCACCGGCGCGTCCGGCTCGGCGGCAGCGCGCGCCTGCAGGCTCGACAGCATCGGCAAGGCGCCGGCGGCAGTGAGCATGGCGCTGAGCTTGATGAAATCGCGACGCGACGTGGAAGAGCAGCAATCATCCATGCACATGGGCAGGCTCCGACGACAGGGGGGAAGAAGATGTTGAGGTGGGGCGGCTCGCCTGCCGTAGGGTTTTCAGGATCTCGATGCGCAGCGCGCCCAGCTCCTCGACCCGCTGCGCGCGCGGCTGCGGCAGGTCGATGTGCCATTGCCCGAGGGTGCGCGCCGGGTGGTTGCCCAGTAGCAGCACGCGATCGGACAACAGCAGGGCTTCGTCGATATCGTGGGTGATCAGCACCGCCGCGGTGTTGTGGGTGGCGATCAGTTGCAGCAGCAGTTGCTGCATGTCCGCGCGGGTCACTTCGTCGAGAGCACCGAAGGGCTCGTCCAGCAGCAGCACTTCGGGCTGGCGCGCCAGGCAACGGGCCAGTGCCGTGCGCTGGGCCATGCCGCCCGACAGCTGCGCCGGGTACTGGCTGCGCGCATGGTTCAGGCCCACTGCCTCGATGGCGTGGTCGATCCGGGCACGACGCTCGGCCGCCGCCAGCGCAGGCTGACGGGCGAAGTCGAGGCCAAAGGCAACGTTCTTTTCAAGGCTCAGCCAGGGCAGCAGGCTTGGATCCTGGAAGGCAACGGCCAGACGCGGGTGCGGCCCCTGCAGGGGCTCGCCGTGCAGGGACACCGCACCGCCACCAGGCTGCTGCAGACCGGCCAGCACGCGGAGCAGGCTGGACTTGCCGACACCGCTGGGGCCGAGGATGGTCACCACTTCGCCCGGCGACAGCTTGAGGTCGAACTGTTCCAGCACCGCCTGCCAGCCGCCCTCGCGGGGGTAACCCAGGCTGATGGCGCGGGCTTCGAGCAACACGTCGGTCATACGTTCGCCGCCTGGCGTTGCAGTTCGGCGCGCAGTTGCACCAGGCTCGGCGTGACGATCGGCACGAAGGCCGACTCGCGCCAACGCCGGGCGAAGCCTTCGCCATAGGCAGTGAGATAAGCCTTGCCGCCGCTGGCCTGAAGCTCCATCTGCACCGCATCGGCGGCGCTTTCGGCCAGGGTGATGCGCAGCTTGAACAGTGCCGCGGGCTGGTTGAGGAAACGCCCGTCGAGCAGACCCTGCTTGAGCTCGCCGACGGTATTCTCCAGACGCTCGCGCAACACCTGTTCCGCTTCGGCGAGGAACGAACCGCGCCCTTGCAGGTGTTCGCGCACTTCATCCAGGGCGCGACGGGTCAGGCCGATGGACATGCCGCACTGCAGCGCCAGGAATGCCGGCCGCACCCGAGGCAGGAACTCGCGGGCGTTCTCGTGCAGCAGCCAGGTCCGGTCCAGGGCGACCTGGTGGAACGCCAGCGCGGCGGTGCTGCTCGACTGCAGGCCCATCAGTTGCAGGTCGTCGGAACGCTCAACGCCCTGACTGCTGGACGGGATCGCCATCACGAAAGGTGCCTGGCCCGCTTCAGCCTCGATCGCCGCCGCTACCACGAAGCCACTCTTGCGCAGGTTGGTCACCCAGTGCAGGCGGCCTTCAAGGGTCCAGCCCTCGCCCTCGGTACGCGCCTGCACTTGCAGGGCCTCGATACCGGAGAGGAACTTCATGGCATTGGACAAGCCGGTGGCGCCGGCCAGTTCGCCGGTCAGCAGGTCTGGCAGCAACCGCTCGCGCAAGGCCTGGTTGGGGCTGTGCAGCAGGTATTCGATGAAGGCCCGCTGTCCCCAGCAGACGAAGGCCGAGGCCAGCGAGCGGCTGGCGATGGCGGCGATGGCCTCCACGGCGTCGGTGACGTCACCGCCCGAGCCACCAAGTGCCGGATCGACGCCAACCCGCAGCAACTGCGACTCGGCGATATGGGCCAGCACCAGGTGCGGGTCGCACTGGCCCTGGTCGATTGCCTCGGCATTGGCATCCAGCCATTGTCGAAATGCAGAATCAAGCATGTCCCTACTCCTTTGAAAACGCCGGCGCGCCGGCACCAGGCGTGGATTACGCCGAAGGCTGCCAGCGGTACTTGCTCAACTCGTCGTTGAGCGGCGTCTGGGCGAACACATTAGCAAAGTTGCACAGGGTTGCGAGACTCACGCCCAGAATCACTTCCAGGGCATTGCCTTCGCTGAAACCTGCATTGCGGAAGGCCTGGTAGGTGGCATCGCTGACATTGCCGCGGGTGGCGATGACTTCACGGGCGAACTCGGCCAGGGTTTCGTAGCGCGCATCAGGCAGCTCGCCACGCGCACGCAGGGCATCGACCACCTCCTGCGGCAGCTTGGCCTTGTTCAGGGCCACTGCGGTGTGGCCGGCAACGCAGAAGTCGCAACCGTGCTGGGTGGCGGCGATCAGTTGCACCACTTCGCGCTCGGCCAGGGTCAGTTCGGACTTGCCGTTGAGGGCCGAAACCGTGACGTAGGTTTCCAGGGCCGCCGGGGCGTTGGCGAGAATGCCCAGCAGGTTGGGGATGAAGCCGGAATTCTTCTGGGCGTTTTCAAGGAAGGGACGTGCCGCTTCCGGGGCGCTCTGCAGAGTGTGTAGAGTAATGCGCGAGGACATGGAGTAGTCTCCTTTGATGTGTGTCCATACAGTCTGTTGGTTATAAGAAATAGCATCCATATTCATCAGTCGCCTTTCCTTGCTCCTGAGTCTTTGCATTAGATGATTTCGTCCTGCCACCTTGTCGATTGGTTATTAGAGGGCCTGGAGCTCGACGCCAGCCTCTTTCACGTCGGCCGCTACTGCGGCGGCTGGCACGCCAGCACCCAGGGCATGGGCCGGGCCAGCTTCCACCTGGTGGTTCAGGGGCACTGCTGGCTGCACATCGACGGGCAACCGGAGCCGATCCGCCTGGACAGCGGTGATGCGGTGTTTCTGCTGCGCGACCTGGCCTACAGGCTCTCCAGCGACGCAGACCCCGTCGATGCCTGCGCCCAGCCGCGGCGCACCATGCAGCCGCTGGACCTCGACGCTGGGGACGGCGTGGGCCTGGTGTGCGGGTTCTTCCAGTTCCAGTCGGGGCTGTCATCGCTGATCGTCGAAGGGCTGGCCGACTGGATCCTGCTGCGGGCCAACGATCCGGCTGGCAGCGCCGCGCGAGCACTGTTCGAGCTGATCCTGGAAGAGTGCCGCCGCCAGCCGACACCGTCGCAGACGTTGCTCGAACGCCTGACCCACCTGCTGTTCCTCTATGTGCTGCGCCAGCAGGCAAATGGCGGCCAATCGCTGGGCGGGCTGATCGCCCTCGCCCGCCAGCCGGCCTTTGCCGGCCTGCTCGAACGCCTGATCGAAGACCCGGGCCAGAGCTGGTCGCTGGAGAGCATGGCGGCCTGCACCGGACTTTCGCGTTCGGCGTTCTTCAAGCGTTTCAACGAACTCGCCGGGCAGTCGCCGGGCCAGGTGCTGCTGGCCTTGCGCATGCGCCATGCCTGCCAGTTGCTGCGCGCAGGCAATACCGTGGAACAGGTCGGCGCCCAGGCGGGCTATCAATCCGTGGCGGCCTTCACCCGAGCATTCGCAAAAGCGATCGGCATGCAACCGGGTGCCTACCGCAAGCAACACGAACTCAAGCGCTGATTTCGACGTAGCGCGACCTTGCGCATACGACATTGGTCGCATGCGCAAGTAATGCTGTTCACCTCCATTTGGCTACATTTAGTCGCAATTTTCGTGAGAATTCCCGGAAATACGCTGTTAGCCGCCTGCGACAATCCGTCACCCAATAAAATGTACTAACTTGTTAATTAGCTTGCTAAGGGCTTAGACTTCACGCATTCCACCTGCGAGATCCCTGGCATGAACGACACACCCCGCGCTTCTGGCGCCTCCACATTCCTCCTGGTCGGGTTGGGCGTGATCATCGCCCTGCTCGGTCTGCTCCTGGCCGCAGGCGGCGTCAAGCTGGTCGGCCTGGGCGGTTCCTGGTACTTCTTGATCGGCGGCCTGGCGATGGCCATCGCCGGCCTTCTCATCGCCCGTCGCAAGCCTGCCGGCGCATGGCTCTACGCCGTGTTCCTGCTCGGCACCGTTATCTGGGCGCTGGCCGATGCAGGCCTGGTGTTCTGGCCGCTGTTCTCGCGACTGTTCATGTTCGGCGCCATCGGCCTGGTGGTCACGCTGGTCTATCCCCTGTTGGTGCGTGCCAACGGCGGCAGTAGCGGCCGACGCGCCTATGCTTTGGCTGCAGCACTGGCAGTGGTACTGGCCATCGCCGCAGGCAATATGTTCGTCGCTCACCCCAGCGTCGCACCGACCGGCAACGGCCCTGGCCTGACCGCCGTGGAGCCGGGCAAAGAGCAGAAGGACTGGGCGCACTACGGCAACACCGAAGGCGGCAGCCGCTTCGCCGCGCTGGACCAGATCAACCGCGCCAACGTCGACAAGCTCAAGGTGGCCTGGACCTACCACACCGGTGATGTCGCGATCAGCGACGGCAATGGCGCCGAAGACCAGCTCACCCCGCTGCAGGTCGGCGACAAGGTGTTCATCTGCACCCCGCACAACAACCTGATCGCCCTGGATGCCGACACCGGCAAGGAGCTCTGGAAAAACGCCATCAACGCGCAATCCAAGGTCTGGCAGCGCTGCCGTGGCCTGGCCTACTTCGATGCCACCGCGCCAATCGTCCAGCCGACCCAACCGGACAGTTCGCCGATCACCGTTGCCGCGCTGCCGGCGGGCGCCAACTGCCAGCGCCGCTTGCTGACCAACACCATCGACGGTCGCCTGATCGCGGTGGATGCCGACACCGGCGCCTTCTGCGAAGGCTTCGGCAACAACGGCCAGGTCGATCTGAAGGCCGGCCTGGGTGACGTCCCGGATTCCTACTACCAGCTTTCCTCGGCGCCACTGATGGCTGGCACCACTGTGGTGGTCGGCGGGCGGGTCGCCGACAACGTCCAGACCGACATGCCCGGCGGCGTACTGCGCGGCTTCGATGTGATGACCGGGCAGATGCGCTGGGCCTTCGATCCGGGCAATCCGCAGGACCGCAACGCCCCCGCCGACGGTAGCACCTACGTGCGCAGCACCCCCAACAGCTGGGCGCCGATGTCGTACGATCCGGCGATGAACACGGTGTTCCTGCCGATGGGCTCCTCCTCCACCGACATCTACGGCGTGGAGCGCAGCAAGCTCGACCACACCTACGGTGCCTCGGTGCTGGCCCTGGACGCCACCACCGGCAACCAGAAGTGGGTCTACCAGACCGTGCACAACGATCTCTGGGACTTCGACCTGCCGATGCAGCCAAGCCTGATCGACTTCACCAAGGACGACGGCAGCACGGTGCCGGCAGTCGTGATCGGCACCAAGGCCGGGCAGATCTACGTGCTCGACCGCGCCACCGGTACACCGCTGACCCAGGTCGATGAAGTACCGGTCAAGCCGAGCAACATCCCCAACGAGCCCTACTCGCCGACCCAGCCCAAATCCGTCGGCATGCCGCAGATCGGCGCGCAGACCCTGACCGAGTCGGACATGTGGGGTGCCACCCCGTACGATCAACTGCTGTGCCGCATCGACTTCAAGAAGATGCGCTACGACGGCCTGTACACCGCCCCCGGCACTGACCTGTCGCTGAGCTTCCCCGGCTCGCTGGGCGGCATGAACTGGGGCAGCCTTTCGACTGATCCGGTGCACGGCTTCATTTTCGTCAACGACATGCGCCTGGGCCTGTGGATCCAGATGATCCCTTCGCAGAACAGTGGCCAGGCAGCCTCCGGTGGCGAGGCGCTGAACACTGGCATGGGTGCCGTGCCGCTCAAGGGCACGCCTTACGCGGTGAACAAGAACCGCTTCCTGTCGGTGGCCGGCATCCCCTGCCAGGCGCCGCCGTTCGGTACCCTCACCGCGATCGACATGAAGACCCGGCAGATCGCCTGGCAGGTGCCGGTCGGCACCGTCGAGGACACCGGCCCCCTGGGTATCCGCATGCACCTGCCGATCAAGATCGGCCTGCCGACGCTGGGCGGCACCCTGTCCACCCAAGGCGGCCTGGTGTTCATCGCCGGCACCCAGGATTTCTACCTGCGTGCCTACGACAGCAGCAACGGCAACGAGATCTGGAAGGCGCGCCTGCCGGTCGGCAGCCAGGGCGGGCCGATGACCTACGTATCGCCCAAGACCGGCAAGCAGTACGTGGTGATCACCGCCGGTGGCGCGCGACAGTCGACTGACCGTGGCGACTATGTGATTTCGTACGCCTTGCCATAGACCGCGTTGCTCCCTTCGCGTGCAAGTCGCTGCGGCCTGCACGCGAAGGGGCCCTCACAGACCATCCGAGACCCTGCAATGTCCCCCGCTTTTCGCTTAACCCCTCTTGTCTTCGCCCTGACCAGCACCGCTTCGCTCGCCGCCGACAACACCCTGACCGGTGACTGGGGCGGCCTGCGCCAGCAACTGGAAGAAGACGGCATCCACATCACCGGCGACTACAGCGGCGAGACCGCCTACAACGCCCACGGTGGCCTGCACCGCTCGGCGCGTTACTCGCAGAACCTCAAGTTCGGCGTGCAGTTCGACCTGTCGAAACTGTATGGCCTGGACAACGGCGGCAAGGTCCAGCTCACCGTCAACGACCGTCGTGGCAACAGCGCCTCTGAAGACCTGGTCGGCAACCGTCTGCCGATCCAGGAGAACTACGGCGGCCTGTATACCCGCCTCACCGAACTGAGCTACGAGCGCAGCCTGTTCACTCCGGCCTTGAACCTCAAGCTCGGCTACATGGCGATGGGCAACGACCTCGGCGGCCTGGACAGCGGCATCCTGTGCAATTTCATGAATGCCGGCTTCTGCGGCCACCCGCTGAACATGTCCGGTGGCAGCGGCTGGACCAACTACCCCAACGCGCACCTCGGCGCCCGGGTCAAATACGATCTCTCGCCCTCCTGGCAACTGCGCGTGGCGGCCTTCAACGTCGATCCGCAGAGCAACGGCAACTCCAGCCGCGCCTGGCACCTGGGGCCCAAGCACAGTACCGGCACCGTGGTGCCTGTGGAGCTGGTCTACAAGGTGCAGGGCGAACGGCCGGGCGAGTACAAGCTGGGCTACTACTACGACAGCTCCAACGTGAAGCGCATCGGCAGCGACCAGGACGTGGCCGGACGCAGTGGCCATTACCTGCTGGTCGACCAGGCGTTGTGGAACGACCCAGCCTCTGCGGGTCGCAGCCTGCATGCGTTCGGCCAATATTCAGCGTCGAGCAAGGCCGCCTCGCCCTTCACTCGCTGGTATGGCGCCGGTGTGGTGCTGTACAAGCCCTTCGAAGGACGACCGCGCGACACCCTGGCGCTGGGCTACGGGCGGGCGGTGCCGAATCCGCGCAGCCGTCAGTTGCTGGAAACCACCGCGCTGGATGCCGGGCGTGACTTCCCCGGCCTGGACAGCGCCGAGCAACTGATCGAACTCAGCTATGGCTACCAGGCCACGCCGTGGCTGAACCTGCGCCCGGATGTGCAGTACATCATCGAGCCGGGCGCCTTCTCCGGCGAAGCGATCGACAACGCACTGGTCGTCGGGCTGCAGGTGAAGGCGACGTTCTGACCGGCAAGATCCGCTTCTGCAGGTTCCAGCGCATTCATGATGGGCCGCTATGCAAGGCGGGCGGAACGTGGCATATATCCTGGCATTCCCCCAGGAGAACTTTCCCATGCTCGGCGTAACCGACTACGGCGCCTTCGTCATCGCCTTCATCGTCCTCCTGGCCATTCCCGGCCCCGGCAACTTCGCCCTGATCACCGCTACCGGCAAGGGTGGGATCAAGGGCGGGCTGGCGGCGACCCTCGGGGTGATCCTCGGCGACCAGGTGCTGATGTGGCTGGCCGTTGCAGGCGTCGCCACCCTGCTCGCCGCCTACCCGGCCGCCTTTCACGTCGTGCAGTGGGCTGGCGCCGCCTACCTGGCCTGGCTCGGCCTGCGCATGGTGCTGAGCAAGCCCGGCACTGCGCCGCGTGAAAGCCGCATGGACAGCGGCCACTACCTGCGCCAGACCATGATGATCACCCTGCTCAACCCCAAGGCGATCATGTTCTACATGGCCTTCTTCCCACTGTTCATCGATCCGGTACAGCATCAGGGCTTCATCACTTTCGCCTTCATGGCGGTGACGGTCGCCGGGCTGACCCTTCTCTACGGCCTGTTCGCGGTGCTGCTGACCCACCACCTGGCCGAGCGCATGCGCGCCAATCCGCGGATATCCAACCTGCTCGAGCGGCTGGCCGGTGCTTGTCTGGTCGGGTTTGGCATCAAGCTGGCGGCGATGCGCTGAGACTCAGGCACCACCAAGCAGGTCGTGGGCATCGAGCAGCCGGAAGGCCACTTCCGGATTGCGCTCCAGGCCTTTGCGAATAGCGGCTGGGATCGACTGGCGGGTCTTGCGGCACAGCCCCGGCTGGTCGTCCAGCTCGATGACGAAGCCGCGCATGGTACGCACCTCGTTGTAGCCTGGTGCGATATGCACGCGAATGCCCAATTGCTCGTAGAGGCGTGACTGCAGGCGCTGCAGGTCTTCCAGGCTCTGGAGGTTTTCCAGGCGTTCGAGCAGGCGCTTCTCCTCCTGGCGGTTGAGCAGAAGAATGCGTTGGGCCTGGGGTGGGTGCGCGTGCAACTGCTCGCGCCCGCAATCACAGGCGCCGGGAGGGCAAGGCTGGCGCAAGGCAGGTGTGCTGGACATGGGCCAAGCATAGCGCTTTCAAATGAAAGTTCGCCTCCCCTGGAAATCGTCGCTAGAGACTGACGCCCAAGGTCCTCCTGACCTGTTCCGCGCGAGCATCGTCTGCCGCACTGACCAGGGCGAAGTTGTAGTCACCATGGGACCAGTAGCGCGCCTCGAGCTGCCCATCGACGCGCTGCCCGCTGGGCATCTGGTCGTAGCGCCCGCCTGGGGAGCGCATGAACAGGCTGATGCGTTCGCCTTTTTTGTCCTGGAACACCAACAATGCCGCCGGGCCGTCCTCGTTGGCCAGCAGGCGTGCACCCACAGGCTGGAAGCCGTATCCGCTGAGATCCGGCACCTGGCCGACCCGGTTGAAATGCCGCCCCAGCCACGACTGCAACTGCGCAGGGTCATCGGCCTGGACATCGAGGGCCGTGGCGTCGGCGAACAGCTTGTGTGCCTGCACCGCGTCGGCCATCGGCAAATCGCCTGCCAGCATCGTCGATTCACGTGCCTGCCAGCCCCCTAGCCCACCAAGCCCCAACGCCAGCAGCAGGACAGCGGCCGACGCGAAGCGCTGCTGGCGACGCTGACGCACCCGCCGTCGCAGGTGGGCGAGTTCCAGTTGCGGGTTGTGGGGCATGTCGTTGAAACCGGCAAGCGCCGCGCGCAGGCGCCGGGCATCGCTGCGCCAGGCCTCGATCCGCGCGGCCTGCTCCGGGTTGGCCGCAAGCCAGGCCTCGACCTCGGCCCGGCGTACAGGCTCCAGTTGGTCGTCGACAAAGGCGTGCAGCTCTTGCTCGGTGGGGATCAGGCGAGTCATTTCAGTCTCCGCAAGGCCGGGGACGATGGCTTGCCCTCGGTCAGTTCACGCAACGCGGCACGGGCGCGCGACAAGCGCGACATGACGGTGCCGATCGGTATATCCAGGGCCTGGGCGACTTCCTTGTAGCTCAAGCCCTCGACGCTGACCAGCAGCAACAGCGCGCGCTGTTCGCTGGGCAGGCGGGCGAAGGCCTGCAGGTCGGCCTGGGCCAGCACGATGCTCTCGGTCTCGTAGCCCAGCGGCTCCTCGGCCTGTCCGCCACGACCGAACCAGTTCAGCCAGCGCGAGTGCAGGCGATCGCGACGCTTGCCGTCGAGGAACAGCCGATAGAGGATGGTGAACAGCCAGGCACGCCGGTTCTGTTCCTCTTGCTGTTGACCGCTGCGGGTGAGCGCACGCTCGACGGTGGCCTGGACCAGGTCGTCGGCACTGCCGCTTTCGCGGGTCAGCCACAGGGCGAAGCGCCGCAGGCTCTGCAGCAGTTCGCGCCATTGTTGTTCATCCAGGTCATGCATGGTCAGGCCCCGGCCCCATGGGCTGTCAGTGTAATGGGCAGACGGGGCGCGACGAAATCTATTCCCGTCGAGGGAATAAATTTTTCGCTCCCACGTCATACCGGCTCATTCACTGACTCGGAACGTCACCATGAACACACCCCTGCAAGGCCCTGCCAAGGCCCTGCGCCTGGCCGCCATAGGCGCCACGGTCGTGGCGCTGGGTGCGGGCTTCGCCTATGCCGCCGGATGGATCGGCACCCCTGCCCTGACGCCACAGCGCATCATCGACACCTTCGAAGCCCAGGCCGGCCACCATCCCGGCTACCGCAAGAACCACGCCAAGGGCCTGTGCGTCAGCGGCTACTTCGAAAGCAGCGGCCAGGCGCAGGCGCTGTCGAGTGCGCGGGTATTCAGCCAGGCACGGGTGCCGGTGATCGGCCGCTTCGCCATCGGCGGTGCCAACCCCTACAGCCCCGACGCCGGCGTACCGACCCGCAGCCTGGCGGTCCAGCTGAGTACCGACGACGGCCAGGTCTGGCGTACCGGCATGAACAATCCACCCGTGTTGGCGGTAAGCACCCCGCAAGGTTTCTATGAACTGGTCGTGGCCAGCGGCCCGAGCCCGGCCACCGGCAAACCGGACCCGGCCAAGCTGCAGGCGTTCTTCGCCGCCCACCCGGAGAGCGCAGCCTTTCGCCAATGGGCCGCCAGCGCCAAGCCCAGCGACAGCTTCGCCAACACCGACTACAACAGCATCAACGCCTTTCGCCTGATCGATGCCAGCGGCAAGGCGCAAGCCGTGCGCTGGCGCATGGTCGCGCAAACACCCTTTGCCCCTCTGCCCGCCCAGGTCGAGGACAATCTGTACCTGCAACACGACCTGCAACAACGCCTGAGCCAGGCGCCGTTGCGCTGGACACTGCGCCTGACCCTCGCCGAACCCGGCGACGCCATCGACGACCCGGCCAGCCAATGGCCCGACTCGCGCCGCAGCATCGATGCCGGCACCCTGGTGATCGACCACGTCGATGCACCGGAACAAGGCGCCTGCCGCGACCTCAACTTCGACCCGCTGATTCTGCCCAGCGGCATCGAAGCCTCCGCCGATCCGATTCTCGCCGCGCGCTCGGCCGCCTACTCGGAATCGTTCAACCGCCGTAGCCGTGAAAGCCTCGGCGCAGGAGCCCGCCCATGAAACCGTCCGCCTTCCACCCCGTGGCCCGCCTGGTGCACTGGCTCATGGCGATACTGATCCTGGCGATGCTGTTCATCGGCGTGAGCATGGTCGGCGACCTGTCGCCACGTCACCCCTGGCTGGTGGAGCTGCACAAGGCCACGGGCCTGGCGCTGCTGGCACTGGTGGTGCTGCGCATCATCCTGCGCCTGACCCTGCCGCACCCGCCACTGCCCGCCGACCTGCCACCGCTGCAGCGTTTCGCTGCCGGCGCCTCGCACCTGGCGCTGTACGGGCTGATGCTGGCGATGCCGTTGCTCGGCTGGGCGATGCTCTCGGCCGGCGGCTACCCACGGCCCTTGCAACTGCCGGCGATCATGCCTCACGACCTGCAGTTGTATGCCGTGCTGCGCCAGGCGCACGGCTGGGCGGGCTACCTGCTGTTCGTCACCATCCTGGCCCACCTCGGCGCAGCGCTGTTCCATGCACTGGTGCGTCGCGATGGCGTATTGCGTAGCATGTGGCCAGGGCCCTTGCGCCGCAGCGACTGAAAAACGCCTGCAGGCGGAATGGGGCCGATACCTTTCCGCCTGCCATGGATGTTTCAATGACCACCGCGAAGGACACTGCATCTCCCACCCCGCCCCAAGCCCCCGCCCTGGACCTGCGCCCGCTGCTGCTGGTGAACATGGCCTGCACCATGTCGATGATGGCGTTCGTCGCCTTGATCGGCCCCATCGCCCGCCTGCTGGGGATGGCCACCTGGCAAGCCGGTGCGGCGGTCACCGTGGCAGGCGTGGTCTGGGTCATTCTTGCACGCCCATGGGGCCGGGCCGCCGACCGCCTGGGCCGGCGACGCATCCTGCTGATGGGCAGTGCCGGCTTCACCGTCGCCTATTGGCTGCTGTGCCTGTTCATCGATGGCGCCTTGCGCTGGCTGCCGGGCGCGACCCTGGCCTTTCTCGGCCTGATGCTGACCCGCGGCCTGATCGGCGCCTTCTATGCCGCGCTGCCGGTGGGCGGCAATGCACTGATCGCCGACCATGTCGAGCCCGAGCGCCGCGCCCGCGCCATGGCCTTGCTCGGCGCAGCCAATGCCGTAGGGCTGGTGCTCGGCCCGGCACTGGCCGCGTTGCTGGCTCGCCATAGCCTGAGCGCCCCGTTCTTCATCATGTCGCTGCTGCCGGCCAGCGCATTCCTCGTGCTGCTGTTCAAGCTCAAGCCTCAGCCGCTGCCCCACAACCACGCGCCAAGCCCTGTGCGCCTGGGTGACCCGCGCCTGCGCCGACCGTTGATTGTGGCCTTCAGCGCCATGCTCAGCGTGACCGTGTCGCAGATCACCGTGGGCTTTTTCGCCCTCGATCGCTTGCAACTGAACAGTGCCGATGCCGCCCAGGCCGCAGGCATCGCCCTGACCGCCGTGGGCGTGGCGCTGATTGGCTCGCAGATTCTGCTGCGCCAGTTGGAGTGGCCACCGCTGAAGATGATCCGCGTGGGCGCCAGCATCAGCGCGCTGGGCTTTGCCGCCGGGGCCTTGGCCACCACTGCTCCGGCATTGTGGGCGTGCTTCTTCGTCGCCGCCGCGGGCATGGGCTTCGTCTTCCCTGCCTTCTCGGCGCTGGCCGCCAATGCCATGCAAGCCAGCGAACAAGGGGCCACCGCGGGGTCGATCAGCGCTGCTCAAGGCATGGGAGCGGTGATCGGACCGCTGGCCGGGACGCTGGTCTACGCCGTCGATCCGCGCCTGCCGTTCGTGGCCGTGGCCGTGCTGTTGCTGCTGGTCGGGCTGTGGCCTGCCCCCGCCGTCCAGCGCACCTGACAAGCACAGCGCGTTGCCGGTCAGAGTGTGTTTTAATGCGCTGCCCATTATTTTTGACACCTCTGATCACTCACTACTCAAGGCGGCTATGGACACGGGGACACGACTCAAACTGGTGCGTGAACGCAACAACCTCTCCCAGCGGGAGCTGGCCCGCCGCAGCGGCCTGACCAACTCGACGATTTCGCAGATCGAGCAGAACCGCGTCAGCCCCTCGGTCAGTTCCCTGAAAAAACTCCTCGAAGGCATCCCCATGAGCCTCGCCGAGTTCTTCAGCTTCGATGAACCTGCACGCGAAGAGCGCTACGTGTTCCGCGGCAGCGAGCAACCCGACCTGGGTCGCAACGGCCTGCGCATGCTGCTGGTCGGCGCCAGTGTCGAAGGCCGACAGATGCGCATGCTGCGCGAGCTCTACGCACCGGGTGCCGACTCGGGCGAGCCGATCGTGCATGCCGAAGGCGAGGAATGCGGGCTGGTCACCCGGGGGACGGTCGAGTTGTGGGTCGATGGCCAGGTCAGCGTGCTCAACTCGGGCGACGGCTACTACATCCCCACCACGCTGCCGCACAGCTTCAAGAACATCGGCCCGGACGAAGCAGAAATCATCAGCGCCAACACCCCGGCGAACTTCTGATCGTTCATGTCCGCCCCCAACAGCCGTGAGATCTACCAGTGCCTGCGTGACGCCGCCCTCGGCGTCCAGGCGCTGGACGTGCACGAGCACCTGAGCGACGGGCGGGTCAGGGTACAGATCGGCCACTGGCAACTGATCCTGACCCTCGACGACGAAGGCCTCGCCCATTGCAGCGAATGCCGCGCCCCCGATGGCCGCGAGGCCGAGCGCGGCCACTGGCAGCGCTATGGCACCGACCCGGTCGAGCTGCTCAGCGTCTGGGAACGCACGCAACTGGAGCGGCTGTTAGGTTAATGCTTCTTCGATGAAGTCCAAGCGGTCCTGACCGAAGAACATCTGCCCGCCGACAAAACAGATCGGCGCGCCGAACACGCCCCGCTCGACCGCCTCCTGGGTCACCTGCTTGAGCCGCTCCTTGACCTCGACGTCGGCCGCCAGGGCACGAAACGCCTCGGGGTCCATGCCTGCTTCGCGCAGCGTCGCATCGAGCACCTCAGGTTCCGACAGATTGCGCTGTTGCACCCAAAGCCCGTCGAACAACGCCTTGAGCAAGGGTTCGAGGCGCTCGGGCGAACGCATCTGCGTGCCGAGCACGCCCCGCATCAGGTTCAGGGTATTGACCGGAAACCCGGGCGGGAGGCTGAACGGCACGCCATAACGGGCAGCGAAGCGTTTCAGGTCACCGATCATGTAGCGCCCCTTGGCCGGTATCGTCGCCGGCGAGGCATTGCCGGTGGCCTGGAACACGCCGCCCAGCAGCATTGGCCGCAGCGCCAGGGTGGCGCCTCGGCGGGCACACAGGGCGGGCAACTGGGTCCAAGCCAGGTAGCTGGCCGGACTGCCCAGATCAAAGTAGAACTCGACGCACTTGCTCATGCAGCACTCCTTGTGGCGGAAGGTGGTTGGGCACAGCGGATCACCAGCGTTCGATCCAGGGGCGCAAGTCAAGTTCGAACGTCCAGGCGTCCCGGGGCTGGGTGTGCAGGTACCAGTAGCTGTCGGCGATATGCGCCGGGTCAAGGATGCCATCCTGGTCCTTCAGGGCGTAGCGCTCAGGGAAGGTATCGCGAATGAACGCCGTGTCGATGGCGCCGTCGACCACCACGTGCGCCACGTGGATGTTTCGCGGCCCCAGCTCGCGCGCCATGCTCTGGGCCAGGGCGCGCAAGGCGTGCTTGGCACCGGCGAAGGCAGCAAAACCGGCGGCGCCGCGGGTGCCGGCAGTGGCGCCGGTGAAGATCAGGGTGCCGCGTTCGCGGGTGACCATGCGCCGCGCCACTGCCTGAGAAGTGAGAAAGCCGGCGAAGCAGGCCATTTCCCAGATCTTGAAGTATTTGCGCGGCGTTTCGTCGAGGATGCTGCAGGGCACGTTGGCGCCGATGTTGAACACGAAGGCCTCGATCGGGGCGATATCACGCTCGATGGTTTCGATCAGCTCGGCCACCGCCTCTCCCTTGCGTGCATCGGAGCCGAAACCGTAGGCCTGACCGCCAGCCGCACGGATCTCGTCCACCAGTGGTTGCAGCTTGTCAGCGTCGCGACGGGTCACACAGGCGATATAACCTTCGCGGGCAAAACGCTTGGCGATCTCGCCGCCGGTGGCATCACCCGCCCCTATCACCAGGACCGCTTTTCGTTGTTCTGTCATCGGCACCTCCATTGATGAACGATCATTTAGTAAACGAACGCTATGCTATGATCGCTGCACCGTCAAGCCAGCACACCGAGGGTCGCGGATGCGCTACTCCACCGATCACAAGCAACAGACTCGCGAGAAATTGCTGGCCAGCAGCGGCGTCCTGGCCAAACGTGGTGGTTTCGCCAGTACCGGGGTCGCCGAGTTGATGAAGGCCATCGGCCTTACCGGTGGCGCCTTCTACAATCACTTCCCGTCCAAGGATGACCTGTTCAGCGAGGTGGTGCGACGCGAGCTGTGCAATAGCCCGTTCGCTCGCCTGGCCAGCCAGGGCGCCGACCGCGAACGTCTGCGCCGCTGCCTGAAGCAGTACTTGAGCCTGGCCCACCTGCACAATCCCGAAGGTGGCTGCCCGCTGCCGCCGCTGGGGGTCGAGATCGCTCGCGCCGAGCGACCGGTCCGTGAACAGGCCGAACACTGGCTGCTCGAACTGCAGGCCGCGTGGAGTGAAACGCTTGGGGACGAGCGCAGGGCCTGGGCGTTGATCAGCCAGTGCGTCGGTGCTCTGGTGGTCGGGCGTATGTTGGCCAGCGAGGAAGTACAGCAGCAAGTGCTGGACGCCAGCCGCGACGTGGTCGAGCAGGCGCTGGAGGAAGATTGAAAGCCGGGGCAGACCGTAGCGGCCTGCCCCGGTTTTTTCAGAGGAAGGTGAACACCGTCTCGGCCGGCAGCCGCGACTTGCTCAGGCCGGCATTGAAGTCATCTTCACTGCGATACCCCAGGCTCAGCAGCACGACGCTGGTGAAGCCACGCTCGCGCAGGCCCAGCTCGGCGTCCAGCGCCTTGCTGTCGAAGCCCTCGATCGGGGTCGCATCGAGCCCGTGGGCGGCAGCGCCCAGCAAAGCGGTGCCCAGGGCCAGGTAGGTCTGCTTTTCCATCCAGTGCTGCGCATCCTTGAGGTCGTAGCGGTGCAGGTTCACATAGCCACGGCGCGTCGTGTCCTGGCCGGCACGGGCCTGATCATCGCGAAAACGGCCGTCGGCTGCTTCCTGGTCAAGCACGGCGTGCAGGTGCGCCTCGGTCATTTCGGTGCGGGTCGCGAACACGATCACGTGCGAGGCGTTGAGAATCTTGGGTGTGTTGTAGGCGAAGGCTTCGGTGGCCTTGGCCAGGCGTGCCTTGCCTTCGGCGCTGTCGGCGACGATGAAGTGCCAGGGCTGCGAGTTGACCGAGGACGGGCTATGACGCAATTGCTCGAGCAGTGCATCGACGGTGGCCTGCGGGATCTTGCGGCTGGCGTCGTAGGCCTTGGTGGTGTAGCGGCGCTTGGCCAGGGTGACGGTATCCATCGGAACTGCTCCTGTCAGGGAAGGTGATGGCGCGTATCTTATCTTTCCCACAGGAAAGAAAAACCAGCACAATGCAGCAACACTTTCATTCCAGGAGTGAAAATGCTGCGCCTTGACGATCTACACCTGTTCATTCGCTCCAGCGCCTTGGGCAGCTTCACCGCCGCCGCCCTGGAAGCCGACCTGCTACCGGGCCAGGTCGCAGCAGCGATCAAGCGCCTGGAGCGAGAGCTGGACGTGCGTCTGTTTGCCCGCACCACCCGTAGCCTGCGCCTGACCGCCGAGGGTGAACTTTACCTGCCCACCGCCCACAGTGTGCTGGAGACCCTGCGTCACGGGCGGGAGAGCCTGCATGGCGATCACAGTGAACTGCGTGGTGTACTGCAGGTGTCGGCGCCTTCGGATGTCGGACGCAACCTGGTGCTGCCCTGGCTCACCGAGTTTCGCCGCGAACACTCGGGCTTGAGCCTGCGCTTCTTTCTCTCCGACGAACTCGCCGACCTGTACCGCGACCCGGTGGATGTCGGCATCCGCTATGGCATCGACGACGCTGCCAACTACATCTCGCTGCCACTGGCGCCGTGGAACCGCAGGGTACTGGTCGCCGCCCCCGCCTACCTCGCCCGCCGCGGCCGCCCGCACACCCCGCAAGACCTGCAACAGCACGATTGCCTGCTGTACCTGCAGCAGTCGCGGGTCTTCGACCGCTGGCAACTGGGTGAGCAGACGGTGCAGGTCAGCGGGCCGCTGTTCTGCGATGACGCCGATGTGGTACGGCGCTGGGCACTGGCCGGCGAAGGCATCGCCTTCAAGTCATGGCTGGACGTGCACGCCAATGTCGCGGCCGGCGAACTCGAGGTGCTGATGCCGGATTTCCCCGGCGACCTGCGCCCCCTGATCCTGGTGTGCCCGCACCGCAAGCAGCTGTCGCCGGCAGTAGCGCGCTTGCATCAGTGGTTGCAGGGCAAGTTCGGGCAGTTGCAGCCCGACCCTGGTTAGTGCGCTTTGCAGGAAGACTCGGCCCTCTCGTTGGCATCCTTGCCAAGCATCAGCACGTTGCCATAGATGGCGCACAACCAGCCACCCCGCTCGTGCACCTGCTGTCGAGCGGTGTCCACCACCGCGAACATCTTGCCCACGGTCACGGTTGGAATGACATAGGCGGGAATCAGCAGCGCCAGCGTCAGCACCCAACGCACCTTCCAATTGGCGTTGGCGCTATGCACGCGCATGACGAA
This sequence comes from Pseudomonas sp. NY15374, assembly GCF_048068255.1. NCBI lineage: Bacteria > Pseudomonadati > Pseudomonadota > Gammaproteobacteria > Pseudomonadales > Pseudomonadaceae > Pseudomonas > Pseudomonas sp. NY15374. Next base: position 561,620 of record NZ_JBLUPZ010000001.1, on the reverse strand, counting down.
ATAACACTGGGCATCGTCAATGACACGGCCTTGGGCGAGCACTTCCAGAACATGCTCGTCCTGGCTCGTGAAGGGCGCCGCACCAGCAGCCTCGCTCGCCGTTTGCCTGGCGCGCAAGCCCTCCAAGATCTTGCCAGCATCGCCACGGAGTACCCTGGCACTGCCTTCACGCCTGATCAGGTCTTCAAAGGTCGGATACCGATACGCGACGGGTGCGCACAGGTGATACAGCACGGAAAAAACCAGCAGGCTCAAACCGCTCAGCCAATACATGAACAAGCTGAAGGGCATTTGCTTGATATATCCCGCCAGCTTGAACCCTTCGACCGCCAGAGGCACGACGCTCAGGGCCACAGTCACCAGAAGCATGAGTTTGCTGGAGGCGATCAGCGACATGATTTTCCAGTCATGGGCAAACCCCACCGTCGGCGCTCGGAAGGATAGAGCTCCGCTCGCCAGGGAGCACAAGCCGACGAACACCAGGTAGACGAACAACAGCGAGGTGCTCGTAGCGCCCATGTTCTGGACCAAGGGAATCAGTATCAAGATCGCTACCACTTGAGCGGTCACCGCAGCGACGATCGTGACCAGCAACGCGCGCAGCCAATTTCCGGATGTCTTTTTCATCAGATCAACAGCTTCCTGCAAAAACACCCAGTATACCGGCTCAATGCCACTACCCAGGCCACCCCATGCACATGCGTTCTAAAATCCGAAGCGCTTTTGGGCTAAGGTGAAGACTCCCTTCCGCAGGCCCCGCCCATGCCCAACTGGATCGACCTCAAGCAAGACGCCGACACCGGCATAGAGTCGGTCCGCGCGCATTTCGTCGGCCACGCCTACGACCCGCACTGGCACGACAGCTTCCTGGTCGGGGTCACCGAACAGGGTGTGCAGCAGTTCAATTGCCGCCGGGTTCGGCACCAGAGCACGCCGGGCCAGGTGTTCCTGCTGGAGCCGGGCGACCTTCACGACGGCGACGCTCCCACGCGCGAAGGTTTCACCTACTCCACGCTGTACCTGGACTCGAAGTGGCTGGAAAACGAACTGCATGCGCTGTTCGAACAGGCCCCGACAGGCTGCCTGCCGGCCTTCGCCGACACCCTGTGTGCCGACCCGCGACTGGCGGGCGCCACCTTGCGCGCCTTCCAGGTCATGCACGGCGGCGAGCTACGAATCGTGCGCCAGACCGCCATGGACGACCTGCTGGCCTGCCTGACCCGGCACCTGCACTGGCGCAAGCGCCTCGACCCCGATCCACGCCTGCCGCTGTGCGCCCAGCGAGCGCGCGACTACCTGCACGCCCATATCGACCAGGACATCGGCCTGGACGAAGTAGCGCAGGCCTGCGGCGTCGATCGCTTTCGCCTGACCCGCGCCTTCAAGGCCGCCTTCGGCCTGGCGCCGCACGCCTACCTGATCCAGTTGCGCCTGGCCCGCGCCCGGCGCCTGCTGGCTCGCGGCGACACGCCCAGCGAAGTGGCCATGGCCTTGGGCTTTGCCGACCAGAGCCACCTGGGCCGCTGGTTCCGTCGTGCCTACCGGCTGACACCGGCCGACTACCGCCGACGCTGCTCAAAGCTTCCAGACTGAACCGCCCCCACGCCTGACCATGGTGTTCCGAACCACAGGAGCCTCACCATGTCGTCATCGCTGTTGCCCTTCATCCTTTTCGCCTTGGCCGCCAGCATCAGCCCCGGGCCGACCAACCTGCTGATTCTCGCCCACGGCGCGCACAACGGCCTGCGTGCCAGCCTGGCGCCGATCTTCGCGGCCTGCGCGGCGGCCGCGGCGATCGTCTGGGTGGTAGGCCTGGGGCTGGGAGAGGTGCTGCTGCGCCACCCGCTGGCGCAGCAGGTGATGAGCTGGGTGGGCGTGCTGTGGTTGAGTCGCCTGGCCTGGCAGTTGTTCCGCGCCGCTGGCGAGCCCTTGCATGCCACGGCACGGCAGCGCTTCGGGGTCGGCAGCGCGGCCTCGCTGCAACTGGTCAACCCCAAGGTCTGGCTGATGGCGGTGGCGGTGATCGGGGTGTTTGCCACGCCAGGATTGCCGGTGTGGCACCTGGCGCTGGTATTTCTGATCATCGCCCTGCCCTGCATGGGCGCCTGGGCCCTGCTTGGGATCGGCAGTGCCCGCTGGTTGCGTTCGCCCCGGCACCTGCAGCGCTTCAATCAGTTGCTGGCACTGTTGCTGCTGGTGTCGGCGTGGTCGGCTTTACTGGCGTGAAGTTCAAGGCGCGGGGGGCGCGGCCAGGGCATCGCGAAAGCGCTGGCTGCTGGCCAAGGCCAGGCCCAACCCCAGCACCGCCACCACACCACCGACCAGGCCGATATTGGCCACACCGATCTGGCTGCTGACGATACTGCCCAGCAATGCCCCGCCACCGATACCGATGTTGTAGATCCCCGAGAACAGTGCCATGGCCACATCGGTAGCGTCGGACGCCAACTTGAGCGTCTTCGACTGCAGCGACAGGCTGAAGCTCAGGATCGCCACGCCCCAGAACATGCTCAGCACGGCGAACGCGGCGAAGTTCCCCGACAGCGGCAACAGCAGCAACAGGCACGCGGCCAGACAACCGATCGAGCCGACCAGGAAACCGTGCGGGAAGCGATCGCTGTAACGGCTGAACAGCACCGAGCCGAGCACACCCGCCCCACCGAACAGCAACAGGATCAGGGTCGTGTGCTCACCGCTGATCTGCGCCACATGCAGGGCGAACGGTTCGATGTAGCTGTAGGCGGTGAACTGTGCGGTGATCACCAGCGTGACCAGAAGATAGGTGATGACCAGGGCAGGCCTGCGGAACAGGATCGGCAGGCTGCGCAGCGAACCGGAGTTCTGGCTCGGCAGCAAGGGCAGCGACTTCATCAGGCACAGCATGGTCGCCAGCGCCACGCCCGCAATGCTGAGGAAGGTGATGCGCCAACCCAGCGCCTCGCCCACCACACGCCCGAGCGGGATGCCCAGGACCATCGCCAGGGTAGTGCCGGTGGCCAGCAACCCGAGCGCCTTGGCCTGCTTGCCAGCCGGCGCCACGCGCACTGCCAGCGACGCGGTGATCGCCCAGAACACCGCGTGCGACAAGGCGATGCCGATGCGGCTGACCAGCAGCATGGCGAAACTCTGCGCCATCCACGACAGCAAGTGGCTGACGATGAATACCAGGAACACGAACAGCAACAGGCGCCGCCGCTCGATGTTACGGGTCATCAGCATCATCGGCAGCGAAGCCAGTGCCACCACCCAGGCGTAGATGGTCAACATCAGGCCCACCTGCGCGGTGGTCATGTCGAAGCTGCGACCGATGTCGCTGAGCAGTGCCACCGGCACGAACTCGGTGGTGTTGAAGATGAACGCCGCCAGCGCCAGCGCGATCACGCTCAGCCAACTGCCGCCGCCTGCCGGTGCAGGTAGGGAATCAGGTAGGGGTCCATTCATCGAGGCCAATGCAATCTCCGCAGGCAAAGCGATAGGACGCGCCCCACGTGCCCAGATTCGGGTCGCGGATGCACGTTTGTTATTGGTAGGAATACTCGGCATGGTACGCGTCAAGGCCAGGCCTCACAACCGCGCGCGCACGGAGTACCATGACGCACTGTAGCAACATGCGGAACAAGGAGTCCGATCCGCTCATGGACAAGCAACACCCTCAGCAGCAGTGGCAACAGGCGGTCACCGCCTACGCCGAGGCCGTCAACCGCCATGTTGCGCAAGGTTGCGCACAAGGACACGACACAGCACAAGCGCCCTGCCCACCGGCCATCGATCACCTGCTCGACGCCTGGCAGCTCGCCCTGCACGCCATCAACCGGCCTGGCATCGACGAGCACCAGCGTCAGTTGTTTCGCGAAGCCTGGCCGCCCGCCCATGATCCCTTGCTGCCACTGCTCCCGAGCCATGGCCAGGGTATCGCCCAGGTGCTGCTGCTCGATGACGGCCGCTTGCTGGCACGCATCGGCATGCCCCATGACAACGGCCAGGTGGTGCAGATCGACCGCAACGGGGTGACCCCGATGATCGGTGTCGAGCACTTCGGCCGCTGCCCGCGACGACGCTACTTCGCCCTGGCCAATGCGGAGGGCGTAAGGGTCACCGACGGCTGGGGCGGCCCTCAGGTCGCTCGGCTGTCCTGGCCCCATGGCCTGGAAGGCCTGCCGCCTGGCTACCCGTTCGATCCCTTCGACCTGCCACCCACCCCAACCCGCCTGCTCCCCCTGCCGGATGGCCGACGGGTACTGCTGGTCAGCCGCGAGGGCATCTTCCTGCTCACACCTCGAGGTGCCACCCGCCTGCTGCGCCGCGAAGCAGACATCCTCGCGCAACTGGCCGACGGCACCGACCCTGACGACATCGCGCTGACCCTGACCCAAGCCCATGCCGCACTGTCGCCGGACGGCCGACGGATCGTGCTGGGCGAGCAGCGCGGCAACCACCAGGTACTCGACGAGCACCTGGAGCCGCTGGCCGAGATCGTCCCGGCGGGGGAACATCCGCACTTCGCCCTGTTCAACCACTGCGGCGACCAGTTGCTGCTCAATGCCTGCCAGGGCGACGGCGGCGCCAGCCTTGGCGTAACGCTCGCCAATCTGGCAACAGATCCGCAGGTCTCGATGCTGCAGGACGGCGTGCAGATCCATGCCGGCGTCGCACGTCAAGGCGAGTACATCGTCGGCGATGCCCAAGGTTACCTGCGTGGCTTCGGCGAAGACGGTCGCGCGCACTGGCAGCATTATCTGGGGTCGGCCATCAGCGCCATGGACATCAGCGCCGACGGCCGCACCCTGGTCGCAGCCAGCCATGCCGGATTCATCTCGCTGATCGCCTTGGACAGCAAGCGGCCTGCCTGGCAGATCGGTACTGGCGAGCACGCCGAGGTGCGGCGCTGGTTGTTCTGGAAAGGGTGGAAGAAAGCAATGGTCTGGTAGCGCCTGTACTGGCCGCAATCGCGGGACTCGCCCCGCGATTGCGTTCAACGCCCAGATCAGGCCTTCAAGGTCGCCATGTCGATCACGAAGCGGTACTTCACATCACCCTTGATCATCCGCTCGAACGCCTCGTTGATGTGGCGGATATCCAGCATCTCGATATCGCAGCTGATGCCGTGCTCGGCGCAGAAATCCAGCACTTCCTGGGTTTCGGCGATCCCGCCGATCAAGGAGCCGGCCAGCACCCGCCGCTTGAGCACCAGGTTGGCCGCATGCACGGGCGGATCGACCGGCTCGATCAGGCCGACCAGGATGTGCACGCCGTCGAACTTCAGGGTTTCGAGGTAGGGGTTCAGGTCGTGTTGCACCGGGATGGTGTCGAGCAGGAAGTCGAAGCGACCCGCCGCCTCGCGCATCTGCGCCTCGTCGGTGGAGACGATGACATGATCGGCGCCCTGGCGACGGGCTTCCTCGGCCTTGGCCGGGGAGCGGGTGAACAGCGTCACCTCGGCGCCCAGGGCCTTGGCGAACTTGATGCCCATGTGGCCCAGGCCGCCCATGCCCAGCACGCCGACCTTGTGCCCGGGCCCCACGCCGTGGTGCTTGAGCGGTGAGTAAGTGGTGATGCCCGCGCAGAGGATCGGCGCTGCACTGGGCAGGTCCATCCCTTGGGGAATACGCAGGACGAAGTGCTCGCTGACCACGATGCTGCTGGAATAGCCACCCAGGGTATTGCTGCCGTCGATACGGTCGGGACTGGCGTAGGTCTGGGTCGGCCCTTCCAGGCAATACTGCTCCAGGTCCTGCCGGCAAGCCTCGCAATGGCGGCAGGAATCGACCATGCAGCCGACGCCGACCAGGTCACCGACCTGGTACTTGCCGGCCTTTTCACCTACAGCGGTGACACGACCGACGATCTCGTGGCCGGGCATCAGTGGGTAGACGGCAATGCCCCACTCATTGCGGGCCTGGTGAATATCGGAGTGGCACACGCCGCAGTAGAGGATGTCGATGGCGACATCATCCGGGCGCAGGCCACGGCGCTGGAAGGTCATGGGCGCCAGGGGCGCGGTGGAAGACTGGGCGGCATAACCGATGGCGGTGTACATGCTCTGGACCTCGCAATATTGAAACGATTCAGGCCACGCATTCTGCGCATCGAAACGGGCCCGGCCCACAGCCGATCCTCCGGCATTCGTGTCTTATTCTCCGGAATTGGCCGCAGCGATCTGGCGCTGGGCTGTCAATCTGCGAAGATGCCAGTGTCTGATTCTCTGTCCCTGGTTTGCCATGCACCTGACCCAACACGTCGACGCCAATGCCCCTCTCTGCTCGCTGATCCGCGCCCTCGCCTCGCGCCCCGGATTCGTCGACACCTACCTGCCCCAGGTCCAGGTGTTGTCGTGGGACCACTATGTGGCGAGCAGCCCACAGATCTACGAACCGAGCCTGATCATCATCGCCCAGGGCAGCAAGCTCGCGCGCCTGGGGCCGCGCACGCTGGAATACGGTGCCGGGCACTACCTGATCCAGGCGCTTTCAGTGCCCTTCATGTGCGAAACCTTCGCCACGCCCCAGGCGCCCATGCTCGGCGTGGCCGTGAGCATCGACCGTACCGTGCTGAGCGAACTGGTGCAGAACATGGCCCTGCCGCCGGACCCGGCGGTACAGGCGCAGACGCCGCAGTCGATGAGCTCGGCGGCGCTGGGTGCTCCAATGCGCGCCAGCGTCGAGCGTCTGCTCGAATGTCTGCAGGACCCGCTGGATGCGAAAATGCTGGGGGCGGCACGGGTGCGGGAGGTGCTGTATACGGCCCTGCGCGGCCCTCAAGCCGGTGTGTTGCGGGCGCTGGTCGAACAGCAGGGGCACTTTGCCCGGATCGGCGTCGCGCTCGCCTACCTGCGCGATCATTTCGCCGAGCCGTTGAGTGTCGAAGCGCTGGCCAGCCGTGCCAACATGAGCGTTTCGACCTTCCACGAACACTTCAAGCGCTGCACCGAACTGGCGCCGATGCAGTACCTCAAACGCCTGCGCCTGCTCAAGGCGCAGCAGATGCTGATCGGCGAGAGCCTGGGCGTGGCCCAGGTGGCGCACCGGGTAGGCTACCAGAGCACCTCGCAGTTCAGCCGCGAATACAAGCGCGAATTCGCCCGCAGCCCGGGAGACGAACTGCCCTACCGCAGCCTGCCGGTATGACCCAGCCCTCAGCCCTGGCGCCGGACCATCGCCACGATACCGGCGCTCAGTTCCGCCTTGGCCTGCCCTGGCTCGACTTCCCCCGACGCCGCCGCCTGTGACAATGCCTCGGCGGCGCCGACCAGCAGACGCAAGCCGGCCAATCCGATATCCCCGCCCGGCGCAAACGGCGCCAGCGCCTGGCGGCACCGGTCCAGGAACGGATCCTCGTACCCCCGCTTGAGCGCCTCGAGCTCCGGCGAACCGGCCAACGCCGCACTGACGCCCGGTATCTCACGCCCCTGGGTCATCACACAATCGACATAGGCTGCGGCGATTACCGCCGCACGCGCCTCAAGGTCCACAGGACAGTCCGCCAGCACGACCTCGAGCATGGCGGTCTGGCGCGCGTCGTATTCCTCGTAAAGCGCCACCAGCAAGCCGTTGCGGGTTTCGAAGTGGTCGTACACCACCGGCTTGGTCACCCCTGCCAGCTCGCTCAGGCGCCCCAGGCTCAGCGCATCGGTGCCCTCCTCGCGAACCATCTGCCAGGCCACCGCTATCAATTGCCGCCGACGATCCTCACGGGACAGGCGTTTGCGTACAGGACGCGTCTCACCGCTTGACATAGTTTACCTACCAAAAGTAACTTACTAATCGTAACTTATGCCGAGTATATAGCGCCCGGCCTCTTCCCGCATCCCATAAGGAACGCATTCATGCACGCCCTGATCGTACTCGCCCACCCCGACGCCCAATCACTCACCCACGCATTGTCCAGGCAGATCGCCGACGGCCTGGCCCAAGCAGGCCATACCAGCGAAATCGCCGACCTGGCCGCAGAGGGCTTCGATCCGCGCTTCGAGTTGCCCGACCTCAATGTCCATCGTCACCTGGCCAAGCCGCCGGCGGACGTCCTTGCCGAGCAGGCACGCATCGAACGGGCTGATACCCTGGTGCTGGTCTACCCGGTGTACTGGTGGTCGTTCCCCGCACTGCTCAAGGGCTGGATCGACCGTGTGTTCAGCAATGGCTGGGCCTTCAGCTACGAAGACGGCAAGACCACCAAGCTGCTCAACCACCTGAAGGTCCACCTGGTGGCGGTCGGCGGCGCCGACGCTGCCCTGTTCGACCGCCATGGCTACGGCGCAGCAATGCGCGTACAGATCGAGCATGGCATCTTCGACTGGTGCGGCGCCCAGGTATCGAGCTCGATCCTTCTGGACGAGAGCGAAGGCCCGGATACCGCCAGGCACTTACCCACCGCCTACACCCTCGGACAACGTCTGTTCGCCGCTCAGGCTTCGTCCAGCGGCCACTCGGCCAGCGGACAGTAACGGCCCTTGCGCGATTCATAGAGACCGAACCGGCGGGCATTGAGGAAGAACTCCGGAGCCTGCGCCGCCTCTGGTGGCTGTCCCTGGAAATCCCGTGACAGCGTCAGGTGCGGACGGTATTCACGGGCCTGCTCGGAGATGCCCAGTGGCAGTAGGCGCTGCTCCAGCCCGTAGACCAGTTGGCGCAGGCTGGCAGGGGTATCGCCAGGTTCGAGCACCAGCGCGCCGGCACGTCGCCACACCTGCAGACGGTCGAGCAACAGGCGTATCGGCGCCCCTGGGCGCGTCATGCCGTCTACCGCCGCGCACAGTGCCGGTACCTGGGCGGCATCCACATCGCCCAGAAACAGCAACGTCACATGAAAATTCTCGGCCGGTACCGGCTTGCCGGCCCGCAACCCCAATTCACGACGCCACTGGGCAACGGCCCGGCGCTGGGTTTCGGGCAAAGCCAGGGCGAAAAACAGGCGCTTGAAGGGCGCGCCGCTTGGGCGTACATCCTGAACCATCGGAAACTCCTCGAGGCTGAAGGGCATGCAGGTTCAAACGCTGCCAGGGTTGAATCGTTTGCGCAGCTTGCAGGGCATTCCACCTTCGTCCATCAGCGATGACTTAACAATAAGTACAAACTGGCGACACGATTGTTTATGCTGGCGGGCTACAGCCATGGCGCATGGCCATTTTTATTCGACAAGTAACCGTCCATGAAAATTGCACTCGTACTGATCTTCGTCCTCTCGATCGCCTATGTTCACCTGCGCGGTCGCGTTCGCCACAAGCTGACTCGCCAGCTGGGCGACCACTCGAGCTTCCTCGCCCCGGTCAACAGTTTCCTGTACCTGTTCTCCAAGCACCCGGCCAAGCCCTATTTGCCCGTCGAGTCGTTCCCTGAGCTGCAGCCGCTCAAGGACCACTGGCAGGAAATCCGCGAAGAAGCCCAGCAATTGCTGCACGCCGGCGAGATCAAAAAATCCGACAACTACGATGACGTTGGCTTCAACTCGTTCTTCAAGACCGGCTGGAAGCGCTTCTATCTGAAGTGGTACGGCGAGAGCCACCCTTCGGCGATGACCCTGTGCCCACGCACGACCGAACTGCTGCAAGGTATCGGCACGGTCAAGGCGGCGATGTTCGCCACCCTGCCGCCGGGAGCCAAGCTGGTTCGTCACCGTGACCCCTATGCCGGCTCCTACCGTTACCACCTGGGCCTGGACACACCGAACGACGATGGTTGCTACATCGATGTGGACGGCGAGAAGTATTCCTGGCGCGACGGCGAGGCGGTGATCTTCGACGAGACGTACATCCACTACGCGGCCAATACCACCGAGCACAACCGTATCATCCTGTTCTGCGACGTCGAGCGCCCGTTGAAGTACCGCTGGGCAAGCGCCTTCAACCGTTGGTTCAGCCGCAACGTCATGGCCGCGGCAGCCGCGCCCAACGATGCCAACGACAAGACTGGCGGCATCAATCGACTGTTCACGCGCATCTACAAGATCCGTGAACGTGGCAAGGCCATGAAGAAGCGCAACCGCACCCGCTACTACCTCGAGAAATGGGCCGTGGTGGCGGCACTGGTGCTGCTGTTCATCTACATCTGACACGTCCTGCGGCCTCTTTGCCCCTCGGTGACGAGGCCTGCCCTTCCCCCCATCTTCGACTAGCCTGAAAGCTCCTGTTGCCAACCTGACAAGGTGAAGACGATGAGCATGATGGACTGGGACGCCTACCGTAAGCAGTTGATGGCCGGCATCGGCGATCTCAAGCAGCTGTCCCCCGACACCGTGGCCGGCTACGCCACCGCCAGCGCTGCCGGCGCCAAGACCAACCACCTCGACGCCAAGACCCGCGAGCTGATATCCCTGGCCGTGGCGGTGACCACTCGCTGCGACGGCTGCATCGCCGTGCATTCGCAGCAGGCGGTCAAGCACGGTGCGACCCGCGAGGAAATCGCCGAAGCCCTCGGCGTGGCCGTGGCCATGAACGCGGGCGCCGCCCTGGTGTATTCGGCACGGGCGCTGGATGCGGTCGGCAAGGCCGGCAGTTGACGCTTTTGGGCGCCACAGCCCTTGCATGACGGCGCCCATCCACCCAGACTTGCCGGCCCAGCCCGAGCAGGAACCGACATGATCCACATTCGCCCAATGACCCCGGAAGACTTCGAGCGTTTCTGGCCGACCTTCCAGGCCATCGTCCAGGCGCGCGAAACCTACGCATACGACCCGCAGATGTCGCAGGAGCAGGCGCGCACGCTGTGGCTGGAGTTTCCGTTGCACACCCTGGTGGCCGAAGAGGATGGCGAGCCGCTCGGTTCCTACTACCTCAAGGCCAATGCCGCCGGCCCGGGCGCGCACGTGGGCAATTGCGGATACATGGTCACACCCCGTTCACGCGGACGTGGCGTGGCACGGCTGATGTGCGAGCACTCGCAGAAGCTGGCGCGCCAGGAGGGTTTTCTGGCCTTGCAGTTCAATTCGGTAGTGGCGAGCAACGAGGTGGCCGTGGGGCTGTGGCACAAGCTCGGTTTCGAGACCGTCGGGCGCCTGCCCAAGGCTTTTCGTCATGCAGCACTGGGGCTGGTGGATTGTCTGGTGATGTACAAGTGGCTGGCCGATGAGCCGGTGACCGAGAAACCGGCGCTGCTGATCGGACGCAAGAACATCGAGGCGCGGGTATCGCGGCGCCGGGGCCGCTAGGCGCCCTTGAGCCTGCAGGGGAATCCTCGTGCCGAGATTGCGGCACGAGGCTGCCCTTACAAACGGCGTACAACCATCGAAGGCATCAGAACGCCAGGCCGACCTTCACGCCAAACTCGTCACGCTTGAGCTTGTTGTTGTCGGCAACCGGCGAGTCCTCGTCGATCTTGTACTCGGTACGGGTGTAGTACACGCCCGCCTGGATCGGCATGCTGCCTTGCTGGTTCATCAGCAGGGTGACTTCGGCATACGGGTTGGTGCGGTCCTTCATGTCGACACTGTCGCTGCCAAAGTCGTCGACCTTCAAGCGCGCACGGCCATCGATGGTGTGACGAGCACCGACTTCGACACGCAGGGTCGAGGCATCGAACTGGTGGTTGTAACCCAGCGCGGCCTTGGCGAACGGCGACTTGTAGGTCAACTTGGTGTCCAGGTCGTTGATCTCGGGCTCAAAACGGGTCCAGCTGTAACCGCCACCGACGATCACGTCGACGAAGTTGCGCGCATCCAGCGCGGCACGCCAGCCAAGGTCGAGGTCGGCCTGCGCCTCCTTGAGCTTGTTGTCGTTCTTCTTGCCATACTTGGCTTCGGCACCGATCTGGTAGATGAAGCCGGACTCGGCCGTCATCTTGTTGCCGAAGTTGGCGAACACACCGCCTTGGCCCAGGTGCTCCTTGTCGGAGTCGCCGCCGCCTTCGAACTTGAACTTGTCGTAGGAACCGAGCAGGCCGAAGGTGAACAGGGGCTCGGTGCTGGGGGCTGCCATCGCTGCCAACGGCGCGCCGAGCAGGGCCAGGGCGCAAGTGTGACGCAGCAGTTTTCCAGTAAACATTCGCAAAAGTCTCCATGACGTTGAATAAAAAGGGCGAACGAGCGGTTCGAGACAACGTCAGTCGGAAAAGTTCGAAAAAAATCTAATAAAAACGCGCAACCCTGCAGCCCATCACGTTTTTTCGCCTATCCAAACGATTGACTCCCCCTGCGTTCGATGGTCAGATGCCGCCAGTTTCAGGTGTCCTGCGCCGCCGTGCGCAGGGTGAAACGGGAAGCCGGTGCGTCTTTGCAGACAAGTCCGGCGCTGCCCCCGCAACGGTAAGCGAGCGAATCCTTCGACACACCACTGTGCTCATGCATGGGAAGGTGAAGGCTTCACGACCCTCGCAAGCCCGGAGACCGGCCTGACGCTTCTGTTGGCAAACCCGCGGTGGGCGGGCGCAGGCCGGTGTTCGCGTGCGCGCCTGCGTGCGTGTCTGCTCGTCTTTGCGTTGTTTCCACCGGGATCCATTCATTCCTGAACCCGTGGAACGACATGTCCCGACACTTCAAGCTTCAAACTCTGGCCGCCTGCATGGCCGTGTCCCTGCCGGCGCTGGCCGAGCAGCCGCAAGGCAAGGTCCTCGACCTGCCCTCGACGGCGATCACCGAGACCCGCGACGAACAGATCGTCGACCTGGCAACCCCTACCCAAGCCGGTTCGCGCCTGAACCTCAGCGCCCTGGAAACCCCGGCTAGCACCACCAGCATCACCGCCGAGCAGATCCAGCAGCGCGCCAACCTCACGGTGCAGGATGCAGTGACCCGATCGCCCGGCATCACCTCCGTCGGCACCCCGGGCAACGGCAACACCGCCCTCTCCGCCCGTGGTTTCACCGGACACGCCTCGGTGATGACACTGTTCGACGGCTCGCGCCTGTACACCGGCGCCGGCACCCAGACCTTCCCGGTCGACCCGTGGATGGTCGAGCGCATCGATGTGATCCGCGGCCCCGCCTCGGTGCTTTATGGCGAAGGCGCCACGGGCGCTGTGATCAACGTGATCCCGAAAAAACCCTTCGCCGGCGAGATCCGCAACCACCTGCGCCTGGGCTATGGCTCATGGGATCGCCAGCAACTGGGGCTGGACAGCGGCGGCAGCCTGAGCGAGCGCCTCAGCTACCGCGTGACCGTGAACAAGCAGGAAGGCAATGGCTGGGTCGACCGCACCGATTCGCGCAGCCTGGCCTTGAGTGCAGCCTTGCGCTTCGATGCCACCGACGACCTGAGCTTCACCCTCGCCCATGAGCGTGGCGACGCACAGCCCTCGAACTACTTTGGCACGCCGCTGATCGACGGCCACCTGCGCGACAGCCTGCGCAAGAAGAACTACAACATCCAGAACGACGTGCAGCGCTACCACGACGAATGGACCCGCTTCAACACCGACTGGACCCTCAGCGACAGCGTCACGGCCAGCAACCAGCTGTACTACATCAAGAGCCGTCGGCACTGGCGCAATGCCGAGGACTACACCTGGGATCCGACCCGCGAGCAGCTGGAGCGGGCAAGCTACCTGGAGATCAAGCACAACCAGGAGCAGATCGGCGACCGCCAGAGCTTCACCTTCGATCATTCGCTGTTCGGGCTGAACAGCACGACCGTGGTCGGTGCCGAGTACAACAAGATCCGTTTCAATGTCGACAGCAACTCGCCGTACAACGATGTCGGCGGCGATTACGTCGATCCTTGGAGTCCGGCACCGGGCGGGTTCCAGAGCCAGAACGTCACACGTCCGCAAACCCTCTCGACCACCCACACCTTCGCCCTGTTCGCCGAGAACCGTACCCAACTGACCGATCGCCTGTCGCTGGTGACCGGTATCCGCCGCGACCAGAACCACATAGACCGTGACAACCTGACCAACGACACGCGAGTCGACCGCAGCCTGCAAGGCGGCAACTGGCGCGCCGGCCTGGTATTCGCGGTAACCGACAATCTGTCGCTGTACGGCCAGTACTCCACCAGCGAAGACGGGGTGAGCAACCTGATCAGCCTCAGCCCGAGCCAGATCAACTACGACCTGACCGAATCGAAGCAGACCGAGCTGGGGCTCAAGCAGCGCTTCTGGGATGGGCGTGGTGAATGGACCCTGGCGGCGTATCACATCGTCAAGAAGAAGCTGTTGGTCGACGACCCGATCAGCCATGAGAAACAGCAGGCCGGCCAGCAGACCTCCGACGGCCTGGAAGCCGCGCTTGAGCTGGATCTGGGCCATCAATGGCAGGTATCGGCCAACGCCTCGGTGGTCCGCGCCAAGTACGATGACTTCGACGAGATCGTCGGCGGCATCGCCCAGGACCGCGCCGGCAACCGCCCCGCCAACGTTCCGCGCCGCACCGCCAACCTCTGGCTCAACAAGGGCTTCGGCCAGACCGTCGACGCCGGCATCGGCCTGCGCTACGTCGACCAGCGCTATGCCGACACCGCCAACGCCTACAGCGTCCCCGGCTACACCGTGGTCGATGCCAATCTCGGCTGGCAGGTACTGCCCGACGTACGCCTGGGCCTGCAGTTGAACAACCTGTTCAACCGCGACTACGTGGTTGCCGCGCACAGTGGCGAACAATGGCTGTTGGGCGCGCCACGCTCGTACTTCGCAACGGTGGACTACAGCTTCTGATGCCGTAGGCCTCGCCGGCCCTATCGCGGGACCAGCCCGCTCCCACAGGTAACCACCCTCCTAAAGACTGGTGGAGCACCTGTAGGAGCGGGCTCGTCCCGCGATAGGGCCGGCACATTCAGCAAAAAATCTCCCGGGCAACCAGCCACAGCCTCGCTACCTTGAGCAAAGAAAGAATGTTCAAGGAGAAAGCATGGATCGCCCTCATTCCAGCCTGTTGCGCCGTGGCCGCTTTTCCGAGCCCGGCAGAATCTATCTGCTCACTACCGTCACGCGCTCCCGCCAGCCTTTTTTCCAGTTTCTGCGTCCGGCACGTGCAGTCGTCCAGCAACTGCGTCACGCCGAAGAGGAACAGTCATGTCGCTCTCTGGCCTGGGTTGTGAGCCGGATCATCTCCACTGGCTGATCGAGTTGCGCACTGGGACACTAGGGGCGTTGATGCGCAGGTTCAAGTCCAGGACCAGTCATGCGCTTTACCAGACAGGTGGGGGTACAGGGCGGATCTGGCAGCCTGGGTACCAGGACAGGGCTATCCGCAGGGAGGAGGATGTTCAGGCCGTGGCGCGGTACATCGTTTCCAACCCGCTGCGTGCGGGGCTGGTTGGGAGTGTGCGGGAGTATTCGCACTGGGATGCTGTTTGGTTGTAAGTGCCGGCCCTATCGCGGGACCAGCCCGCTCCCACAGGTTCTTCACTGATCCTGTGGGAGCGGGCTCGTCCCGCGATAGGGCCCGGCAAATCACCCCAACAATAGAGATATAAGATAACATTCCAAAATCAACTCAACTTCAGCTAAAGCCCCATGCCATCCACTCCACCCTCTTCCCGCCTGCACAGCATCGACGCCCTGCGCGGCCTGGTCATCTTGTTCATGCTACTGGACCACGTGCGCGAAACCTTCTTCCTGCATCGCCAGGTCAGCGACCCGATGACCATCGACGCCACCGAGCCCGCGCTGTTCGCGAGCCGCACCCTCGCTCATCTGTGTGCCCCGGTGTTCGTCCTGCTGACCGGCTTGAGCGCCTGGCTCTATGGCGAAAAACACCAGGGCCTGGGCGATGTCTCGGCGTTCCTGTTCAAGCGCGGGCTGTTCCTGGTGGTGCTGGAGTTCACCCTGGTCAACTTCGCCTGGACCTTCCAGTTGCCGCCCAGCGTGATCTACCTGCAAGTGATCTGGGCCATCGGCCTGAGCATGATCGTCCTGTCGCTGCTGGTGTGGCTGCCGCGCCCGTTGCTGATGGCCCTGGGTGTAATCATCATCGCCGGCCACAACCTGCTCGACGGCCTGCACTTTGCCCCCGGTACGCTGCTGCACGCACCCTGGGCGATTCTGCATGATCGCGGCTGGCTCGAGGTGTCGCAGAACCTGCGCCTGCGGACCTCCTATCCACTGCTGCCCTGGATCGGCGTGATCGCCGTGGGCTATGCATTGGGGCCATGGTTCGCGCGTGGCAGCGATACCGCCAAGCGCCAGCGTCAGTTGTTGTTCGTCGGTAGCGCTGCGCTGGTGGGTTTCGTCGCGCTGCGTCTGCTCAACGGCTACGGCGAGGCCCAGTGGCAGCTCTACCCCGCTCTGACGCAGACCCTGATGAGCCTGTTCAACATCACCAAGTACCCACCGTCGCTGCTGTTCCTGCTGCTGACACTGGGTGTCGGCCTGTTGCTGCTGCGAGCTTTCGAACGCGCCGGCCAGGCACGCTGGATCAGCGTGCTGACCGTGTTCGGCAGTGCACCGATGTTCTTCTACCTGCTGCACCTTTACGCACTGAAAGCCCTCTACCTGGCAAGCGTCGGCCTGTTCGGGCACAACCAGGGCGAGTACTTCGGTTTCGATAGCGTGGGCGCACTGTGGCTGGTTGCAGCGTTGCTGGCCGCCGCCCTGTACTGGCCGGTGCGGCAGTTCGCCGGATTCAAGGCCCGCCGCCGTGACATTCGCTGGCTCAAGTATCTGTGAGCGAAAGCGCCCGAATCGTTTACCATCGCCGCTCCCAACGACGGAAACCCCGAGATGAACAGGATGATTCAGTTCGTGGTGGTGGTCGTGCTCTGCACGGCCATCGGCACGCTCTGCGAACACTTTGGCGTGAACCAGTACCTCAAATGGCTGCTGATGGCGTTGCCCGCGATCGTCTGGGTGCGCTTGCGCAATCCGATGAAGGACTGATCCCGGGCGACCCAGGGTTCAGTAGTTCGAACGGTCGTAGCCCGATCCGTCGGTTGCGCGGATGAACGCGTCGTAGTAACTGACCAGGTTGCTGCCCTTTTCATAAAGGACGGTGGCAAAGTCGCTCGGTGCGACATTGCCCTGTTCCCAGAACCGGTTCATGTCACCGGAAAGCAGGTAGGGCAGGTAGTCTTCGTTGACGGTATCGCTGTGAAGATGCGAGCGGCCGAAGTACAGCGCCGAGATCAGGGCAATCTGATCCTCGGCCTCCAGGTTCGATAGAAACGCCTGGGCGTCTTCGGACGAAGCGAAGGGCAGAACTGGCACGATGCCACTAATCAAGTGGTCGATATGCATGGAGGTCTCCTTGGTCGGTACGGCCCGTATTAACCGAGCGCAACAGGCCCCACGTCAAAAACGCGGTGTTGAGCCGCTACCTGGCAGCGCAGGACACTTGCCCACGACCTTTCCCACACTGCCGCGCCTGCGGGCCTTGCAGTAAACTCACTTCCCTCGAACCTCCAGAGCCACCCCCATGCCTCGCCTGCCGAAACTGCTGCTGCCCTTGCTGTTGCTCGCCACCCTCGCCGCCTGCGACCAGAAACCCACCCGCGAAGAGCGGATCCTGGCCAACCTGCCGTTGCAGGAAGCCTACGACCACAACATCGAGCGCATGGCCCAACTGCTGGCGATGACCCACCCGCAGGTGCCGCAGGACAAGATCAAGGACGTGCTGCGCAAGCACCTGACCGTCGAGGACCAACGCAAGGACCTGTTCAAGCTCTACAGCGAGAAGAACTTCAGCGATGCCGAGTTCGACACCATCGTTGCCGCCACCCAGGACCCGCAGAAAGCCCGGCAGCTGGGCGAGAGCGAGGAAGGCAAGCGCCTGAGCGAGAAACTGACCGGTTTGATGCGCGCCACAGCGCAGGACAAACACGTACAGGCATTGGCTGAAGAGCGCATGCAGCAGGTGGAAGACGAACTGTCGGAGCTGAGCGCACCCGGCAAATGAAACCCGCTGGCGGCCCGTTCGTTTCGCCCCGTAGCTGACTGCACGCATTCCGAGTAATGTTGCGCAAATCGACTTCCCAGTGAGTTCCGGATTGCCACACGCCAAGAAAGGCCTGCGCCTGGACCTGCGCACGCTCATCCTCCTGTTGTCGACACTCACCGCCGTGGTGATGCTGCTGACCAGCTACTTCGCCAGCTATCGGGTGCAGCGACAACTGCTGATCGATCACTCCCTGGAATCGAACCTGGTATATGCAGCCAAGCTGGCCTCGATCACCGAACTGTTCCTGGAGGGCGCGCTCAAGCAGCTCGCGTTCAGTGCCGACACCAGTGGAGGGACGCTTGACGACACGGCCCGCCTGCAACGCGAAAGTGAACGCCTGCTGGCCCAGAGCAATGCCTTCAACTCCACCTTCTTCGTCGACAGCGAAGGTGTCCTGCGGGCGATCTCGCCCGCGCCCCTGCGCACCATGCTCGGACAACACCTGGAAACGCCGGGGTCACTGGAAGCGCTGCGTGAGCGCCGGGCGCTGATCTCGACGCCGTTCATTTCCAAGGCCAACAACCTGGTGGTAGTCGCCTCGCAGCCGATCTTCGCCAAGGACGGGCGCTACCTGGGTTATGTCGGCGGCAGCCTCTATCTTCGCCAGCACAACATCTTCAACAGCCTGCTGGGCGAACATTTCTATCAGGATGGCTCCTACCTCTACGTGGTCGATCACAACCGCCGCCTGCTCTATCATCCCGACGCCGAACGGGTGGGCACGGTGGTGAATGACAACCCGCTGATCAATCAATTGCACCAAAAGCGCAGCGGCACCCAACAGTTCACCAACAGCCTGGGCAAGGAAATGGTCGCAGGCTTCGCCACGGTGCCGATCAGCGGCTGGGGCATCGTCGCCCAGCAGCCGCTGTCACAGACCGTGCAACCGTCGCAGCGGCTGATCCTCAACGTGGTCGGCATTTCCGTACCGCTTGCCCTGCTCGGCGGCCTTGCCCTGTGGTGGCTCGCGCTGACCATCACCCGACCACTCTGGCAACTGGCTGCCGGCGCCCGCAGCCTGGACAAGGCCGACACTCACGAACGCATCCATGCCGTGCGTGCCTGGTATTTCGAGGCCGCCGAGCTCAAGCGTGCCCTGCTGTTCGGTTTGAACCTGTTGCAGGAGCGCATCGGGCGCCTGAACCGGGATGTACAGACCGACCCGCTCACCGGCCTTGGCAACCGTCGTCACCTGGACCTGAGCTTGTCGCTGCTGCAGGCCGATAACCGCAGCTTCTGCGTCATCGTCCTGGATATCGATCACTTCAAGCGAATCAACGACCAGCATGGCCACGACATCGGCGACCAGGTACTGCGCTCGCTGGCCGAGCTGATGCGCACCTGTTGCCGCGAAGGCGATGTGCTGTGCCGCATCGGCGGCGAGGAGTTCCTCATGCTGCTGCCCGGTGCCAGCCTGGACGTGGCAATGAATGTCGCCGAACGCCTGCGCCGGATCGTCGCCGAAACACCGATCGCCCCAGTGGGTACGGTGACCATCTCGCTGGGGGTCGCGCATTGTGCAAGCGACGAACAAGATCCGGCGCTGGCCCTGAATCAGGCCGACCGCGCCCTCTACGTCGCCAAGCGCAGCGGCCGCAACCGCGTGGAAGCGAGCCAGGCCTGATCGCGCGGATCGCTTGCCGCCATGCCGCTGTCCAAGCTGACCGTACCCCTTCAGGAAATGTCCCATGCCGCGCCTCGGTTTCGCTTGCCAGTACCGCCATCCTCACCGCGACCAATCGATCAAGACGCTGGAGGCCATCGAACGCGCCTTCAATCCGCGCACCACCACGCTGCGGTGGCTGTCTGGCGCGAGCCAGGAAGCGGCACGTGCCAAGTTGCTGGAGCTGGTGGAGCACAACCTCGATGCCCAACTGCGCCTGCTCGGCTATGTGGCCGAGCTGCCGGCGATGTTGCACATGATGCGCCTGTCCAGCGACCTGCTGCCGCTGTACAGCCACCCCGAGGTGGCCGCCTTCTACCGCGACCCACCCGTCCAGGCGATGCTGGAGCAACGCTTCGCGCGCATCGGCGATTTCGCCCGAGCGCACGACATCCGCCTGTCGTTCCATCCTGGCCAGTACTGCGTGCTCGGCTCGGACCGCGCCGAAGTGGTCGAGAACAGCCTGGCCGAGTTCGAGTACCACGCCGACATGATCCGCATGATGGGCTACGGCCGGCGCTTCCAGGACTTCAAGTGCAATATCCATATCGCCGGTCGCCTGGGTGCAGCGGGCGTGCGCGCCGTCTGGCCGCGACTGTCGCAGGAGGCGCGTAATGTCATCACGTTCGAGAACGACGAAAAGACCTATGGCGTGGACGATTGCCTGGCCCTGGCCGACCTTGCGCCTGTGGTGCTCGACATCCATCACTGCTGGATCCATGAAAATGACTACATCGACCCGCACGACCCGCGGGTTGCGCGGATCATCGACAGCTGGCGCGGCGTGCGGCCGACCATGCACTACTCGCAACCACCCGAGCGCCTGCAGGAACTGGGCTTTTGCGCCGGGGAAAAACTGACGATCAACATGCTGCTCAAGCAGGTCAGCAAGCGCGATCTCTACCAGCACAGCGAACGTATGTGGAACGACTGGACCAATCGCTATGCCCTGCAGTTCATCGAGCGCTTCGACATCATGTTCGAGGCCAAGCACAAGAACCTGGCCACGCTGGATTTCTTCGAGCGCTATATTCAAGTACCCCAGTGACTGCGACCTCCGGTCGATCCATCCGCACATCGACACTGCGCCAAAGCCTTAACAAGGGTAAACCTTTGGACAGGAGATCGACCATGATCGGCAAACGCATACACGCAAGTCTCTTCGCACTGTGTCTGGCCACGGCCGCCCCATTGGCCCTGGCAGCCACCGACATGAACGACCAGCGCGCACCGGGTCAACAGCCCCACGGCAGCGGCACCATGCAGGACAACGGCAGTGGCAGTGGCACCGGCAGTGGCTCCGGCACGCCGGGTGACGGCATGGGCTCCGGCAGCGGTGGAACCGATCGCAACGATACCAATGGCACTGGTGGCGACGGCACTCGCAGCGGCTCGACCAGTGGCGGTACCGGCGGCGGCATCGGCGGAGGGGGTTCCGGTGGATCTGGAGGTTCCGGATCGGGCGGCAGCGGCAGCTAGCGCTTTCGCCGCCTGCGGCTCGAAAACCGCAAACCAGCGCAATCCATGTGGAGCTCATGTGGGAGCTCCAATGGCCTGCGCTGGTCTTCAAGGCAATGGCTCGTACAAGGCCCGCTGCACAGCTATGACCTGCCCTCATACCCTCTTGATTTCTTCTCCCTACTGCCTCCCCACGCCGGCCTGATAAAAATCCTCACGACTGGCGACCGCCAGCACTGCTCGCCCAAAAACAACAAAGAGCGTCGCGCCATGCCTGCATTGCAGCTATCCCTTCGCCCTTGTTGCGTGCCGAGCACCTGATTTCGCGCCTCGCGCGGCAGGCGCCGCCGAGGCTTCGTTCATCCAGTGAGTGATCGAGGTTTTGTCATGAAGCAACTTGCCCTGTACATCGGCGAAGGTTTCGAAGGTCCCGGCGTCAACGCCGCGCACATCAACATCATGATGGGGCCACGCAACGGCCCGGCCGGCCAGGCCTTCGCCAACAGCCTGGCGTCTCCCAGCCAGGGCCACTGCCCGTTCATGGTCATCGCCCAGCCGAACATCCCGGTCAAACCCATGACCCTGTACGTCAACAAGGCGGTGATCGCCGGCGACCTGCACGCCAACGCCACGTGGGGGGCGTCCCAGGCCGGTATCGCCAAGGCGGTCACCGAAGCCTTGCTCGACGGCACCCTGCCGGCCGAAGCCGAGGATGAATGGGCCATCGTCACCGCCAACTGGGTCAATCCGGCCTGCGACGATCTCGATGCCGTCTACCTGAACAACTACAACGCCTGCCGCACCGCGATCCGCGCCGCCCTCCAGGGCCTGCCGGCGCGTGCGCAGCTGGCCGATGTGGTCAATCAGATCGCCAACCCCTTCTACACCCCGAAAGCCTGAGGTCCGATCATGCAATACATTCGTCTGGGCAACTCCGGCCTGCAGGTTTCCAAGCTGTGCCTCGGCACCATGAACATGGGCACCCCGCAGTGGAAGCCGTGGATCTTCGACGAGGCGGCCAGCGAGCCGATCGTGCGCCACGCGCTGGACAAAGGGGTCAACTTCATCGACCTGGCCGACTTCTATTCCGCCGGCGTCGGCGAGGAAGTGGTCGGGCGTATCCTCAAGCGCCTGGTACGGCGTGACGACGTGGTAGTGACGACGAAGGTCGGTTACGGCACACGCAGCGGCATCAACGCCAGTGGCCATTCGCGCAAGCACATCCTCGACGGCATCGACGCCTCGCTGCAGCGCGCCGGCATGGATTACTTCGACGTCTACATGCTGCATTTCTTCGACGTGAACACCCCCGTCGAAGAAACCATGGAAGCGCTCAACGATATCGTCCGCGCCGGCAAGGCCCGTTACATCGGGGTCTCGACCATGCTCACCGGGCAACTGGCGAAAATCCTCCTGGCCTGCGAGCGCCATGGTTGGGCCAAGCCGATCAACATGCAGTTGCAGCTCAACTGCGCCTACCGCGAAGAAGAACGCGAGATGATCCCGTTCTGCCGCGACCAGGGCCTGGGCGTCTCGGTGTTCAGCCCGCTGGCCCGCGGCCTGCTCACTGGCGACGTCCAGTCGACCCGCAACCAGACCGACTTCTTCACCCAGCAGATGTACAGCGACGAAGCCTCGTTCGCCATCGCCCGTTCGGTACAGCGCGTGGCCCATCGTCACGGCGTGTCCAACGCCCAGGTGGCCCAGGCCTGGGTCCTGCAACACCCGGGCGTGGACAGCATGCTGGTCGGCGCCGATTCCACCGCGCAATTCGACAGCGCCCTCGCGGCCCTGGACATGCGCCTGGACGAAGAAGACTTGTATGAACTGGAGCGCAACTACACGCCCTGCGACCTGATCAACGACTACACCGCCGGCAAGCGCATTCTGCGCGTCGGTCGTCCGCCACGTGGCGACTTCGCGATCCAGGAGGCGGTGGCATGAGTACGTTGCTCAAGGCGGGTCACTACATCGACGGGCAATGGCTCAGTGGCGCTGCCACCTATCCAGTGCTCAACCCGGCCACCGGTGAAACCCTCGCCCAGGTGCCGCGCGGCGGCGCCGAGGAAACCCAGGCGGCCATCGCTGCTGCCGAACGCGCCCTGCCCGCCTGGCGAGGCAAGCTGGCCAAGGAGCGTGCGCAGATCCTGCGCCGTTGGTCTGAGCTGATGCTCGAGCAGCGCGACGCCCTCGCCACCCTGCTAAGCCGCGAGCAAGGCAAGCCGCTGGCCGAAGCCAAGGGCGAAGTGGCCTATGCAGCAAGCTTTCTCGAGTGGTTCGCCGAGGAAGGCAGACGCGTGTACGGCGACGTCATTCCTACGCCCAAGGCCGACGCGCGGGTGCTGGTGACCAAGGAGCCAATCGGTGTGGTGGCGGCGATCACGCCATGGAACTTCCCGCTGGCAATGGTCACCCGCAAGGTCGGCCCGGCCCTGGCGGCCGGCTGCACGCTGATCCTCAAGCCCTCCGAAGAGACGCCACTGTCGGCCTTCGCCCTGGCGCTGCTGGCCGAACAGGCCGGCGTACCGGCAGGTGTGTTCAACATCGTTTCCGGCGACGCCCCGGCCATCGGTGGCGCCCTGCAGGCCTCCACGGTGGTGCGCAAGCTGTCGTTCACCGGCTCCACCCGCACTGGCAAGCTGCTGATGCGCCAGGCCGCCGACACTTTGAAAAAGGTGTCGCTGGAACTGGGCGGCAATGCCCCGTTCATCGTCTTCGACGATGCCGACCTCGACGCCGCCGTGCGCGGAGCGATGGCCTCGAAGTTCCGCAATACCGGGCAGACCTGCGTATGCGTCAACCGCTTCTATATCCAGGACGGTGTGTACGAAGCCTTCACCCACAAGCTCGCCGAAGCCGTGCAGGCCTTGCGCGTCGGTGAGGCGCTGCAGGGCGAGACCGAGCAAGGGCCGCTGATCAACGCTGCGGCCCTGGCCAAGGTCGAGCAGCACGTGGGCGATGCCCTGGAGCACGGCGCACGCCTGCTCTGTGGTGGCCGTCGGCATGCGCTGGGCGGCACCTTCTACGAGCCGACGGTGCTGGCCGAAGCCACTACAGAGATGCTGATCGCCAACGAGGAGACCTTCGGCCCGGTGGCTGCCTGCTTCCGTTTCCAGGATGAAGCCCAGGTCCTGCGCCTGGCCAACGACACGCCCTATGGACTGTCGGCGTACTTCTACAGCCGCGACATCGGCCGTGTCTGGCGCATGGCCGAGGGCCTGGAGGCCGGGATCGTCGGCGTCAACGAAGGGATCATCTCCACCGAGGTGGCGCCGTTTGGTGGCATCAAGGAGTCGGGCATGGGCCGCGAAGGCTCCAAGTACGGCCTGGAGGATTACCTGGAGATCAAGTACGTGCTGATGGGTGGGCTGAACAGCTGATCCAGCCCTGTAGACGCGGCCTTGTGCCGCGTCTACACGTATCGCGCGCGACTCAGAGCAACGCCCCTGACCCAAACAATAACAACGAGGTGTCAACATGACGGGACAGACAATCAAGATCGACGACCTGCCGATCGGACGTTTTCATATCAAGATCGCCGGTCTGACCTTCGGCGCGCATTTCACCGACGGCTATATCCTCGGCCTGATCGGCATCGCCTTTACCCTGATCAATCCGCAGATGCAGTTGAGCTCTTTCTGGCAAGGACTGATCGGCGCCTCGGCGCTGCTCGGGCTGTTTCTGGGCAGCCTGTTCTTCGGCTGGATCTCCGACCGATTGGGGCGGCAGAAAATTTTCCTGATCAGTTTCGTGCTGATCACCCTCGCCTCGGTGATGCAGTTCTTCGTCGAGACGGCGACGCAACTGTTCCTCTGCAGGGTATTGATCGGCATCGGGCTTGGCGGCGACTTCAGTGTCGGCCACGCCATGCTCGCCGAGTTCTCGCCACGCAAGCACCGTGGCGTGCTGCTGGGCTCGTTCAGCGTGATCTGGACCTTCGGCTATGTCGCCGCGACCTTCGTCGGCACCGCCCTGCTGCCGCTGGGCGACGACGCCTGGCGCTGGATGCTGGCGTCCTCGGCCATTCCGGCAGCCATGATCCTCATCGCCCGCATCGGCACGCCGGAATCGCCACGCTGGCTGATGCACCAGGGCCGCGCCGAGGAAGCCAGGGCCATCGTGCGCAAGCACCTGGGTACCAACGTGGTGCTCGACGACGAAATCGCCCGCCCCAGCCACAGCGGTTTCGCCGCGCTGTTCAGCCGTGAGTACCGCAAGCGCACAGCGTTCAACTGCCTGTTCTTCATCTGCATCGTCATGCCTTACTTCGCCATCTACACCTTCCTGCCGGCGATCCTGCAGAAAATGGGGCTGGCCGAAGGCTTCGGCACCGAGATGATGCTCAATGCCCTGCTGATCGTCGGCGCGCTGCTGGGGATCTGGTGCACCATCAAGTTCAGCCGCCGAGGCTTTTTGATCAACAGCTTCCTGATCCTGGCGGCGGCGCTGTTCCTGCTGGTGCTGATGCCGAGCAGCATGGCCTGGGCGATGGTGGCGCTGTTCGGGCTGTTCACCCTGGTGCTGTCGGCGGTGAGCAACCTGGTCGGGGTGTACCCGGCCGAGAGCTTCCCCACCGAAGTGCGCGCCAGCGGCATCGGCCTGGCCACTGCAGCAAGCCGGTTGGGATCGGCGATCAGTACCTTCCTGTTGCCGGTGAGCGTGGCTGGGATCGGCCTTAACCCGACCATGGCGATCCTCGCCGGGATCCTGCTGTTCGGGGCGCTGGTGTCGATGGCCTGGGCACCGGAGACCAAGAGCCTGTCGTTGGCCGAGGCCTGTCGCGGCGAGGAGAAACCGGCGCCTGCGGGCAAGGTGGCGGCGGTCTGATCGGACAGTGTTGGCTTCTTCGCGGGCAAGCCCGCGAAGAAGCCGCCGCAATCTCAAGGATTGCTCACCACTGCCAGCCAATCGGCAAAGCGCTCCACCTTGGACAACCCGCGCTTGTCGCCCGGCACCTCCAGCCAATAGCCATAAGGCCCGATCACCTCCACCGGGGTGATCGGCACAAGGCTGCCGCTGGCCAATTCGCGCTCGATCATCTGCCGGTCGATCACCGCCAGGCCGCCGCCGGCCAGCGCGGTATGGATCACTTGGTCCAGGGTGCTGAACTCGATACCGCTGTCGGCATCGACATCGCTGCGCCCGGTGGCCGCCAGCCAGTTCTCCCACACCCGCAGGCGGCGGCCTTCATGGAGAATGTGCAGCAGCGGGTGATCGCGCAGGCACGGCTCGCGGCCGTCCTGGAACAGCTCGGGGCTGGCCACGGCGATGTGCCGTTCCATCACCAGCAAACGGCGATTGCCCGTGCCCTCGCCTTCGCGGCTGAACAGGATGCGGCAATCGAGCTCGCCGGGGTGTTCGTCGTCACGCTGGCTGGTGACGCTGAGGCTGATGTCCGGGTAGCGCTGCATGAAACCGCGCAGGCGTGGCGACAGCCAGCGGGTGGCCCAGGTCGGTGGCGCGAGGATGCGCAGACGCTGGCGCAGATTGGGCACGCGCACCGCCTCCAGTGCCCGCTCGATGCGATCGAAGGCCTCGCCCAGGTGCGGGGCCAGGGCGTTGCCGGCGTCGGTCAGGGTCAAGCCGCGCGGCCCCCGAACGAACAGCACCACGCCCAGGTAATCCTCCAGCTGCTTGATCTGTCGGCTGATGGCGCCCTGGGTGACGTTCAGCGCATCGGCGGCGCGATTGAAGCTGCGGTGGCGGGCAACTTCCTCGAAGACCTTGAGCATGTTCAAAGGCGGCAGGGTGCGCATGGTGGGGCTCTGCTGATCGTTGTTTTTGTAGGGCGATTCTACAGGCGTGCGACTGCCTGCAAACATGCGTTTTTCTCGGGTTACCGCTGCGTAATGCTCGTTTGTGCCGGGGCACGGGCGTTGGATAGGGTCGCCCCAATCGCGGGACAAGCCCGCTCCCACATGTACCGCGCCGTTCCTAAGCGCACCGCTGTATCTGTGGGAGGGGCGGTTCGCCGCTGCAACTTGCCCCGCGATTGGGCTGCACAGCGGCCCCAATAACGACAAGAAACCACCAAAGGTGCCTCCACCCATGCCCGCACTTCCGTTGCGTCACACCCTGCTTCCCGCCCTGCTGACCCTCAGCGCCGCCGCCCACGCCGTGCCGATCACCGAGAACCTCGACGTCGGCGGTGCGATCCGCGCACGCTTCGACCACGACCCCGACCGCAAGATCGACAAGGCCGGCCTGGACACCATCATGCTGCGCGCCAACTACGATTCGGACAGCTGGATCGGCGCCGTGCGCTACCGCTTCTATGGCAAGGCCTACCCCTACCAGTACACCGACAAGGTCGGCGACATCCAGTTCGCCGAGTACGCCTGGGTCGGCTACAAGTTCGACGAGAACCGCCAGGTCCAGGTCGGCCTGAACAAGATCCCCTTCGGCCTGCAGCCGTACTTCGGCAGCACCTTCTACGAGACCCTCGGCAACGTGATCGGCCTGGAGGACGTCGAGGCGGTGGGCGCCAAGTACATCCACCAGCAAGGCGACTGGAACCTGCAACTGGGTCTCTACGGACGCCCCGCCTGGCCTGGCCGCGGCACCAGCAACGGCACCACCTACTCCAGCGTGGTGACCTCGGCCGACGACTATGTCGCCAACGGCAGCCGCAACCAGGAGCGCCAGCTCGCCGTGGCGCGCCTGGCGCGCTCGTTCAAGCTCGGCGACTGGCAATCGGAGGCCGGCATCTCGGGCCTGACCTCGCGCCTGGAAAACCGCGACACCCACGACGACGGCCGGCGCAATGTGATCGGCGTGCACTACCTGGGCAAGAACGGCCCCTGGGGCGTGCAGATGCTTGCCGCGCGCCAGCAGATGTCGCCACGCAACCCGGACAACAGCGAGCGAGTGACCTTCGGTGGCTACGACGGCACCTACAACGTCGCCAGTCGCGGTAACCTGTACGTCGGCGACCTCAGCTACAGCGTGCCCGGCACCTTTCTCGGCGACTGGGTCAGCGGGGTCACGCTGTATGGCAACTACAGCCGCTTCGACAAGTCCGCCAGCGGCTTCGACAGCTCCGAACGCTTCATCCTCGGCACCTCGTTCTCGGTGCGCAGCTTCTACATCGCGGTGGAGTGGCTCAACGGACGCAACGACCCGTACATCGGCGGCAGCAGCTACACCGAAAGCCTCGCCCAGGGCGGCACCGACCATTGGGAGAACCAGCTGTACATGAACATCGGCTATTACTTCTGAAACCCCGGGCCGCTGTGCGGCCCCACTCCCACCAGGAGACCCGGCGAGTGAAACGCAAGATCCCGGCACTCAACGCCCTCAAAGCCTTCGAGGTGGCCGGCAGCACCGGCAGCTTCACCCGCGCCGCCGAACTGCTCAATGTCACCCAGAGCGCGGTCAGCCGCCAGGTGCGTCAGCTTGAAGAGCAGCTTGGCGAATCGCTTTTGCAGCGCCGCCACCATCACCTGCAGCTCACCGACGCCGGGCGTACGCTGCTCAATGCACTGCAGCAATCGTTCGACCGCATCGAGCTGACCGTACGCGGCATCCAGCAACGCCAGCACCCCACGCGCATCCGCCTCAACGCCCCGCCAACCTTTGCCAGCCGCTGGCTACTGCCGCGCCTTGGGCGCCTGCGTGAGGCGTGTCCGGGCCTGGAGGTGACGCTGACGACCCAGCTGCAGGACAACCTCGCGGAAATCGCCACGCTCGACTGCGCGATCCGTTTCGGCAATGGCGAATGGGATGGCCTGGACAGTTCACTGCTGATGCACGAACGGCACATCGCGGTGTGCTCGCCCTCGCTGCTGGCACAGCAGGAGGAGCGCCGGGTCGACCTGCACCATATGACCTTGCTGCATGTACTGGCCCGCGAGGACCAACGCTTCCTGACCTGGCGCCATTGGCTGGACGCCGCCAGGATCCAGGGCGTGGACCTGCGTGGCGGCTATGAATTCGACCTGCTGGACATGGCCATCCGCGCCGCCATCGACGGGTTGGGCATCACCATCGCCGACCGGCAGATGGTCGCCAGGGAGCTGGCTGCCGGGCAACTGGTGCAGGTGCTGGACGTGCAGGTCGATGGACATCAGTCGTACTGGTTCGTGACCCGACCGGACCAGCACCTGCCCGTGCATGTGGAGCAATTTCGCGAGTGGCTGATGCAGGAGGTGTGGCTGGCCGAGCGCAACCTGGGCGGCGCCTCCGAGGTGGCAGGCTGCGAATAGGCGGCGCCGCCATCGCGGGGCAAGTCGCGGCGCCGAACCGCCTACAACAGCCCCGCAACTTCTGAATACTGCTCCAGTTACCTGTTGAGCAACTGTCTTGCTCAAAAATCTGAGGCCTGCCCAATCCCTGTGGGAGCGGGTTTACCCGCGAAAAGAACACCGCGGAGCATGGCACCGGCTACGCCGGTGATCGCGGGACAAGCCCGCTCCCACAGGGATTGGGCTGGCCTTGGATTTATGAGCAAGACAGGTGCCCACAGGTACCGCGCCGATTTCAGAGTCGGTGGGGTACCTGTAGGAGTGGCGGTTCGGCACCCCGCTTGCCCGCGAAGCAGTCCCCCCAAGTAACATGCATTTAAAGCACATTACCCCCACGCATTAATCGTTTGTTCCCCGTCCCTGCCTGCGACAAATTGTTCGCCATAACCCACAAGAAAAACCGCTGCGCCAGCGCCGCCCCGTGCCCGCTCGCCAGCCCTTGTGGGCCCGTTCACCCCGCAAGCGGACAATTTCATGCGTACAGAGCACAACTTCATCGACGGTCGCTTCGTCGTCGCCCCCGAGCAACCCGCCCTGAGCGTGTTCGACCCGGCCACCGACGAGCAGGTCGGCAACGTCAGCGCCGCCAGCCCTGCCCAGGCGATCCAGGCCGTCGAAGCCGCCAGCCGCGCCCAGCGCAGCTGGGCTGCCCTGCCCTCGATCGAGCGTGCCCAGCACCTGCGCCGCCTGGCCGATGCCCTCGAAGCCTGCGCCGACGACATCGGTGCAGCGCTGGCCTGCGAATCCGGCAAGGCCCCCGGCGAAGCCCGCAACGAGGCGCTGTACGCCGCCGAGATCACCCGTTACCACGCCGAATGGGCACGCCGCATCGAAGGCGAAGTGATCCCTAGCGACACCCGCGACGAAACCCTCCTGCTCAAGCGCGAAGCCATCGGCGTGGTCGCCTGCCTGATCCCGTTCAACTACCCGGTCTACACCTTGCTGCGCAAGGTTGCCCCGGCGCTGATCGCCGGTAACACCGTCGTCGTGCGCCCAAGCAACAACACCCCGCTGTCGGCCTTCGCCATCGCCCGCGCCGTGCAACAGGCACAACTGCCCGACGGGGTGATCAACATCCTGGCCATGCAGCACGATGTCGCCGCCACCCTCTGCACCCAGCCGGCGGTCGGCATGATCACCCTCACCGGCAGCGTGCGCGCCGGGCGCACGGTGCTCGAATACTGCAAGGCCAACATCGCCAAGCCCTCGCTGGAGCTGGGCGGCAAGACCCCGGCCATCATCGAGGCCGATGCCGACCTGGAGGCCGCTGCCGCCGCCATCGTCGCCTCCAAGACCACCCACTGCGGCCAACTGTGCACCGCCATCGAGCGCGTCTATGTGCAGGCCAGCGTGCACCAGCGCTTCCTTGACCTGCTGCGCGACAAGTTCGCCGCCGTGCGCATCGGCAACCGCGCCGAGGATGCCGCCTGCATGGGCCCGCTGATCAGTGCAGGCTCGCGCGAGGAGATCCACGCCAAGGTGCAGCGCGCCGTGGCGGCCGGGGCCCGTATCGAAACCGGCGGCTACCTGCCCGAGGGCCCAGGCAATTTCTACCCCGCGACCCTGCTCAGCGCTTGCCGCCAGGACATGGAAATCGTCCAGGAAGAGACCTTCGGCCCGGTGCTGCCGGTACTGGCCTACGACACCCTCGACGAGGCCCTGGCCATGGCCAACGACCACCAGTTCGGGCTGTCGTCGGTGCTCTACAGCGAGAACTACCGCAGCGCCATGAAGCTGGCCAACGCCATCGAGGCTGGCGAGCTGTACGTCAACCGCACGCCTGCCGATCCGTACCAGGGCTACCACGCCGGCTGGAAACGCTCGGGGTTGGGCGGCGATGACGGCAAGCACGGCATGCTCGAATTCACCCAGACCCGCCTGGTGGTCCTCAAGTACTGACCCGCGCAGGGCACGCTGCCTGCGTGCCCTGCTCCACTGCCCTGCGACAACCCCAACGACAGATCCGCCCACGAGAACAACAATGAAAAAAACAATAAACCCCGAGGCGCTCAGCGTGCCCAGCACTTCTGCCAACTTCTCACGCTACCTGCAACTGGCCCTGCTGGTGCTGGCCGCTGGCGCCATCTACCCGATGCTGTACCTGCGCCAGGTGTACCAGAGCACCATGCTCGAGGCGCTGTCGATCAGCAACAGCGAGCTGGGCTACCTGTACTCGATCCTCGGCACCGCCTTCCTGGTCAGCTACCTGCCCAGCGGCTGGCTCGCCGACCGCATTTCACCGCGTTTCCTGATCAGCTTCTCGCTGGTCGGCACCGGCCTGCTCGGCGTCTGGTACGCCCAGTTGCCAGGCTTCGAAGCACTGCTGGCGATCTTCTGCGGCTTTGGCATCACCACCGGCCTGACCTTCTGGGCCTCGCTGATCAAGCGGGTCAAGATGATCGCGGGTGACAGCGAACAAGGCCGCTTCTTCGGCGTGCTCGATGGCGGCCGTGGCCTGGTCGAAGCGCTGCTGGCGACCATCGCCATCGCCCTGTTCGCCAAGGTCGCCGACAGTGCCGGTGGCAGCGCCGTGGGCCTGACTCGGGTCATCCACTTCTACGCTGCCTGCTGCGTGATCCTGGGCCTGGCGCTGATGCTGGTGCGCGACCCGCAGGTCAAGAGCAGCGCC
The DNA here is from genome assembly GCF_048068255.1 of Pseudomonas sp. NY15374. Classification (NCBI taxonomy): domain Bacteria; kingdom Pseudomonadati; phylum Pseudomonadota; class Gammaproteobacteria; order Pseudomonadales; family Pseudomonadaceae; genus Pseudomonas; species Pseudomonas sp. NY15374. The sequence goes on along the minus strand of NZ_JBLUPZ010000001.1, from coordinate 529,832 downwards.
CAGCAGGCCCGCGAAAAGGCCAACCTGCTGCACGACCTGCGCACCCTGATGGCGATCCCTGAACTGTGGCTGGTCACTGCGATCGTGTTCTGCGGCTACCACTTCTTCTGGGCCACCTACAGCTTCTCGGCCTACCTGCAGGAGGGTGGCTTCGGACTCAGCGCCACCGCAGCCGGCCTGATCACCACCATCAAGCTGTGGATGCGCCCGCTGGGCGGCATCGGCGGCGGCTGGTTGGGTGACCGCTTCTCCAAGACCGGCGTACTGGCCTGGGCCATGGTCCTCGCCGCCTTCGGCATGATCGGCCTGATCGTGCTGCCGAGCCTGCGGGTGCTGGGCGTGCTGGTGTTCCTGGTGATCTTCATCGGCCTGATGACCTACGCCATCCGCGGCCTGTACTGGGCCATCCTCGACGACTGCCAGGTGCCACTGCGGGTCACGGGCCTGGCGATCGGCATCATCTCTCTGGTCGGCTACTCGCCTGACGTGTTCCTGCCCCTGCTCAACGGCTGGATCATCGATCACTTCCCAGGCTTCCTCGGCTACCAGATCTACTTCTCCTACGTCGTGGTGATGGGCCTGCTCGGCGTTGTCGCCACCCTCATCCTGAACAAACGCATCAAGTCCAAGGCGGGCAAAGCATGAAGATCGTATCCCTGCAAACCCACGTGGTGGCCGTGCCACCGCCGCATGTCGGCGGCATGTACTGGCTGTTCGTCACCCTCAAGACCGACTGCGGCATCGAGGGCGTCGGCGAGATCTACGCCGCGACCTTCCATCCGCGCGCCATGGTGCCGGTCATCGAGGATGTGTTCGAGCGCTACCTGCTCGACCAGGACCCGCACCATATCGAGCGCTTCTTCCGCCGCGCCTACTCCAGCGGTTTCACCCAGCGCCCGGACCTGACCATGATGGGCGTGGTCAGCGGCCTGGAAATGGCCTGCTGTGACATCATCGGCAAGGCCGCGAACAAGCCGGTCTACGAGCTGCTCGGCGGCCAGGTGCACGAGCGCCTGCGCTCCTACACCTACCTCTACCCCGTCAACGCCCAGGGCGAGTACGACTACAGCGACCCAGACCTGGCCGCCGAGTGCGCCGTGCAGAACATGCAACTGGGCTTCACCGCGCTGAAGTTCGATCCGGCCGGCCCCTACACCGCGTTCTCCGGCCATCAGCTGTCGCTGGAGGTGCTGGAGCGCTGCGAAACCTTCTGCAAGCGCATCCGTGAAGCGGTGGGCAACCGTTGCGACCTGCTGTTCGGCACCCACGGGCAGATGGTGCCGTCGTCGGCGATCCGCCTGGCCAAGCGCCTGGAAAAATACGATCCGCTGTGGTTCGAAGAGCCGATCCCACCGGGCCAGGAAGAAGCCATGGCCCAGGTCGCGGCCAAGACCAGCATTCCGATTGCCACCGGCGAGCGGCTGACCACCAAGTACGAGTTCTTCAAGCTGCTGCAGGCGGGCGGTGCGTCGATCCTGCAAATGAACGTCGGACGCTGCGGCGGCCTGCTCGAAGGCAAGAAGATCGCCAGCATGGCCGAGGCCTACTACGCGCAGATCGCCCCGCACCTCTACAACGGCCCGATCGGCGCGGCGGCGAGCTTCCAGCTGGCGGCCTGCACACCGAACTTCCTGATCCAGGAAAGCATCGGCACCTGGGGTGGCTTCCACGCCGAAATCCTCAAGAAGCCCCTGCAATGGGAAGACGGCTACATCATCCCGTCCCGCGAGCCGGGCCTCGGGGTCGAGCTGGACATGGACGTGGTACGCCGTCACTCGGGCTACCAAGGCGAGCGCCTGCACCTGCAGATGGCGCCGCATCCGGTCGACGTCAAGGACGTCTCGCCGGCCAAAGGTTGAGCGTCAAGCCGCCCCGGCCTCGGGGCGGCCCTCTATTCACAGGGTTAGCGATAAATGAACGATTTTGACTACATCATCGCCGGCGCAGGCTCGGCTGGCTGCATCCTCGCCGCGCGCCTGAGCGAGTCGGGGCGCCACAGCGTGCTGCTGCTCGAAGCCGGCGGCAAGGACAGCTCGCCATGGTTCAAGCTGCCGGTGGGCTTCGCCAAGCTCTACTACAACCCCACCTTCAACTGGATGTACTACACCCAGCCCCAGGCCCATCTGGCCGGGCGCAACCTGTATGCGCCGCGCGGCAAGGTGCAAGGGGGTTCCGGTTCGATCAACGCGATGATCTACGTACGCGGCCAGGCTCATGATTTCGATGACTGGGCCGCCAATGGCGCCGAGGGCTGGTCGTTCAAGGACGTGCTGCCGTATTTTCGCAAGCTCGAATCGCACCCGGCTGGGGCCAGCGAATACCACGGTGCCAGCGGGCCGATCGGCATCACCCCGATGAAGGGCCAGGCCCATCCGATCTGCGATGTGTTTCTCGAAGGCTGCGAGCAACTGGGCTACCCGCGCAGCGAAGACTTCAACGGCAAGCACTTCGAAGGCGCCGGCATCTACGACGTCAACGTGCGTGACGGCCAACGCAGCTCCAGCAGCTTCGCCTACCTGCACCCGGCGCTGGGGCGCCCGAACCTGCACATCGAGCATCACGCCTTGGTCGAACAGGTGTTGCTCGAGGGCAAGCGCGCGGTCGGCGTCCGCATTTCGCAAAACGGCGTAGCGCGCGAGTTTCGTGCCCGCCGCGAGGTAATCCTGGCGGCAGGTGCGGTGGACACGCCCAAGATCCTGCAACTGTCCGGCATCGGTGACCGCGCCCTGCTCGACCGGCACGGCATCGACACCCGCCACCACCTGCCGGCCGTGGGCAAGAACCTGCAGGACCACCTGTGCGTGAGCTACTACTACAAGGCCAATATCCCGACCCTGAACGATGTGTTCGGCTCGCTGTTGGGCAAGCTCAAGCTCGGCCTGCAATACCTGCTGACCCGCAAGGGGCCGCTGGCGCTGAGCGTCAACCAGTCCGGCGGGTTCTTCCGCAGCGATGCCCAACAGGCGCACCCGAACCTGCAGCTGTACTTCAACCCGCTGTCGTACCAGATTCCCAAGAACAACAAGGCCAGTTTGCAGCCGGAGCCTTACTCGGGCTTCCTGCTGTGCTTCAACCCCTGCCGACCGACCAGCCGCGGCGAAGTCCGCATCGCCTCGCGCGATCCGCGTGAGCCTGCGCTGATCGATCCGAACTACCTGAGCACGCAGAAAGACATCGACGAGGCCATCCAGGGCAGCCGTCTGATGCGCTCGATCATGCAGGCCCCGGCGCTGCGCGCGATCACGGTCGAGGAAGTGCTGCCGGGCCCGGCGGTGGACGACGACGCGAGCATGCTGCAGTACTTTCGCGAGAACTGCGGATCGATCTATCACCTGTGCGGCAGTTGCGCGATGGGCAACGACCCGTCGACCAGCGTGGTGGATGCGCGATTGGCAGTGCATGGGCTGGAGGGGCTGCGCATCGTCGATGCCTCGGTATTCCCCAATGTGACCTCAGGCAATACCAACGCGGCAGTGATGATGGTGGCAGAAAAAGGTGCAGACCTGATTCTGGAATCGGCCGGGCAAACGGCCCCGGCCATGGCCGAGACTCAACGCCGCTCGGCCTGAGCGGCAAAGGCCAACCGGGCGAGCTGCACAGCAGCTTGCCCGGTTTTGGCGAGCAAAAAGGCGACTTAACGCGGCAAAACAATCCATTTGGATGCCAATATCAACGCCAGTCACTCGTTTGAGCGAAGAACGCCTGGGCATTCGCTTCCAGGCTCTGCAGGTGATAGCCGCCCTCCTGCACGATCAGGCACGGCAGCCCCAGCTCGCGAATCCGCTCGCCGAGCGTGGCGAAGCCCTGGGTCGTGACCGCCACCTTGCTCTGCGGGTCGAGTTCGTAGATATCGAAGCCGAGCGACAGCACCAGCACCTCGGCATCGAAATCCTTCACCGCATCCAGGGCAATGCCCAGTTGCGCCATGAAATCCCCTTCGCTCGCGCCATGGGCCATCGGCAAGTTCAGGTTGTAACCCTCGCCCTCACCCGTGCCGCGCTCGTCGGCAAAGCCGGCCACGCCCGGGTAGAAGTTTGTGGGATCACCGTGCACCGAGACATACAGCACGTCGTTGCGCGCGTAGAAGATCTCCTGGATGCCCTGGCCGTGGTGCATGTCGGTGTCCAGCACTGCGACCTTGTGGTAACGCTCGCGCAATACCTGGGCGGCGACGGCCGCATTGTTGAGGTAGCAGAAACCGCCTGCAGCCTCGACGCGTGCGTGGTGCCCTGGCGGTCGGCACAGCGCGTAGGCCGCACGCTCACCGTCGAGAATCGCCCGTGCCCCGGCAACCGCACTCTGCGCCGACCAGTAGGCCGAGCGCCAGGTCTGCTCGCCCACCGGGCAACTGCCATCGGCCAGGTAGCGCGCGGCCTGGGCCAGGATGCCGCGCAAGGCGTTGGGTTCGCGCACGAAGATGTTCGACATCACTTCATCGCCCCAATCCTCGGGCACTTCTTTCCAGCGCGCATGGGCCTCCTGGAGGAAGGCCAGGTAGGCCTCGCCATGCACCGCAGCGAGCGGCGCCAGGCCGGCATCCTGCGGTTGGCGGATGTCCATGTCCAGGTCGCGGGCCGCTTGCAGCAGGCGCTGAGCGCGCTCAGGGACTTCCTGGGAGGTGCGCATGGCACCCCGGGAGTAGTAGCTGCGCGGATGGTGCAGCAGTTGTTCGGGGTGGAAATAGCAGCGCATCAGGCCTCTCCTGGTTCGACACGGCCGGCACGGGCCAGCACGGCGTTGAGCAATACATCGGCGCCGTTACGGGCGTCGTCGGGCAGCACGTCTTCGGCTTCGTTGTGGCTCAGGCCGCCCACGCAAGGGATGAAGATCATGGCTGTCGGGCAGTAGCGCGCCAGCAGAATCGCATCGTGCCCGGCGCCACTGACGATCCGCTGCTGGGTATGGCCGAGGGCATCGACCGCGTGCTGCACCGTCGCCACACACTCGGCGTCGAACGGGGTGGCCGGGCTGACCCAGTGCCGCGTGACGCTCACCTGCAGCCCGCGCTGGGCGGCGACAGCCTGCAGCAACTCACCCAGGCCACGTTCCATGGCCTCGATGGCTTCGTCGCGGTGATGGCGCAGGTCGACGGTAAAGCGCACCAAGCCCGGGATCGTGTTGCGCGACGCTTTGGCGATGGACAGTTCGCCCACCGTGGTCAGGCCTTCAGGGGCGAAGTCGACCGCCAGTTGCTCCACCGCCTGGATCATTCGCGCAGCGCCATACAACGCATCCTTGCGCAGAGCCATCGGCGTGGTGCCCGCGTGGGCGGCCATGCCCTGGACCGTCACGTCGAGCCAGCGAATCGCCTGACCGCCCGTCACCACGCCAATGCTCTTGGCATTGTCTTCCAGGATCGGCCCCTGCTCGATGTGCGCCTCGAAATAGGCGTCCACCGGCCCGCCCAATGGCCGCTCACCCGCATAGCCAGTGGAGGCCAGCGCCTCGGCGACGCTGATGCCATCGGCATCGTGGATCGCCAGGGCCTGCTGCAGGTCGAGCACGCCAGTGAACACCGCCGAGCCGAACATCGCCGGGGTGAAGCGTGCGCCCTCCTCGTTGGTCCACACAGCGATTTCCAGGGGTTTGCGGGTCTGGATGCCGAGGTCGTTCAAGCGGCGCATCACCTCCAGGCCCGCCAGCACGCCATACACACCATCGAAGCGCCCACCTTCAGGCTGGGTGTCCAGGTGGCTGCCCATCATCACCGGCGCGGCCTGCGGGTCGAGGCCGGGGCGCCGGGCGAACAGATTGCCGATGGCATCCACCGACAGGCTCAAGCCAGCCTCGCGGCACCAACCGGCGAACAGCTCGCGGCCGGCCTTGTCGTCCTCGCTCAAGGCCAGGCGGCAACTGCCACCACGGGCGGTAGCGCCGACCTCGGCCATGGCCATCAGGCTCGCCCACAGGCGTTCGCCACTGCTTTTCAACATCATGGGTACTCCAGTCGAATCGGGATTTCAGGCCAGCTCGAGGCGCTGGCTGTGGGCATACTGGCGGGCCAGGGCCAGTACACAGACCAGCGAGATGCTGGCGATCAAGGTGTAGAACAGCGCCATCGGCCACCAGTGGCCGCTGAACTGATGGGCAAGCCAGGTGCCGATCAACGGCGTCAGGCCACCGGCGATGGCGCCGCACACCTGGTAGGCCAGGGAAATCGCGGTGTAGCGCACCCGCGTCGGGAACATGCCGCTGACGAAGCCGGCAATCACCGCGTAGAACGACGCCATGCAAGCCGCCGCCAGGGCGATACCGAGCACGATCAGCGGCCCCTGCCCGGAGCTGACCAGCACGAACATCGGGTAGGGCGAAGCCATCGCCAGCAGCGCCATCAGGGCAAGGAAGCGGGTGGCGCCGAGCTTCTCCGACAGCCAGGCCGCAACCGGCTGCACACAGAACTGGATGATCGCCACGAAGAACAGGCACTCAAGGATCAGCGCGCGCTCCAGGTGCAGCTGCTGGGTGGTGTAACTGATCATGAAGGTGTTGGTGAAGTAGACGCCGGCGATGCCCAGCGTATTGGCACCGATGCACAGCAACAGCGGACGCCAGGCGGTACGCAGCACCTCCAGCACCGGCGCCTGCTCCTTGCGCTGGGCCTTGAGCGCCTGCTCGCGGCTGGCGATGAATTCCGGCGACTCGTTGACCCCCAGGCGAATCGCCAGGCCCACCAGCAGCAGCAACGCACTGGCCAGGAACGGCAGGCGCCAGCCCCAGCTCATCAGGTCTTCTTCCGGAAGGCGGGTGACGGCGCCAAAGGCCAGCAACGAGAGGATCAACCCGGCCGGGCTGCCCAGCTGGGCGAACGATGCGAAAAAGGTACGTCGGCCCTTGGGCGCATGCTCGCCCGCCATCAACACCGCCCCGCCCCACTCGCCACCCACGGCGATGCCCTGGACGATACGCAGCAGGATCAGCAGCACCGGTGCGGTGGCGCCGATCTGTGCGTAGGTCGGCAGCAGGCCGATACCGATGGTGACGACGCCCATCATCAGCAGGGTGATGACCAGGGATTTCTTGCGCCCGATGCGGTCACCCACATGGCCGAACACGATGCCGCCCAATGGCCGGGCGAAAAAGCCCACGGCGAAGGTGCCGAAGGCCGCCATGGTGCTGAACAGGCTGTTGTCGGAAGGAAAGAACAAGGCACCGAACACCAGGGCGGCGGCAGTGGCGTAGATGTAGAAGTCGTACCATTCGATCATGGTGCCGATGAACGCGGCGGCCGCGGCCCGGCGTGGCTGGGGCGAAGCGGAAGGCTGCATGGGGGTGGCTCCTTTGCTTGTTGTTCTGGCAGGAGTTGAGGGTCACGGTGGCGCTCTTTGGCGCTTGGTCTTGCTGCAGGGGTGGCCGTTTCACGGGCAAGCCCGCTTTTACTGGCCCCTGCATGCCCTTGATTTATCGGCCTGGGGCTATGATTAGTCAATTTTCTATTTATTATTCGAATTATTAGACGCACTTATAATTCGAGCCCATCATGTCCGACCGCCTGCTCAACGACCGCCTCGACTGGAACCTGCTGCGCACCTTCCGCGTGATCGGCCAGGAACTCTCCATCAGCCGCGCGGCCGCTCGCCTGCACCTTACGCAACCTGCCGTGAGCCAGGCGCTCAAGCGCCTGGAAGAACAACTCGGCCGCCAGCTCATCGCCCGCCGCGGCCCACGCTTCGTGCTTACCGAAACGGGCGAGCAACTGTTCCAGCTCGCAGGCGAGGTGTATGGGCAGATGTCGCAGATCGGTGGGCTGCTGGAGCAGCCTGCTGACGAAGTGGTGGGCAAGGTGCGCCTGCTGATGATCAGCCGTATCGTCAGTGAGCGCTTCGACGACTTTCTCGCCGACTTTCATCGCCAGCACCCACGGGTGGAGTTGGAAATCGACGTCATGCGCAGCTCCGACATCGTCGCCGCCCTGCAGGAAAAGACCGCCACCGCAGGCCTGAGCCTCAACCGCCGTGCCCAACCGCGCCTGGAGCAACGCCTGTTCCTGCGCCAGCGCTATGCCTTCTTCTGCGGCAAGCACCATGCGCTGTTCGGCGCCCAGGAAGGCGACCTGCAACGGGAGAATTTCGTCAGTTTCACCAGCGACCAGATTGGCGGCATGCTCTCGCCATTGACCATCTTCCGCGACCAGCAAGGGTTTTCCGGCAGGATCGTCGCGTCCTCCCCGAGCCTTGAAGAAGTGCGTCGGCTGGTGATCGCAGGGTTCGGTATAGGGTGCCTGCCCGAGCATGTGGTGGCCGCAGATGTGCAGGCCGGGCTGCTATGGAAGCTGGCGCCGCATGAAGGGATTGCCGATGTGGATATCCACCTGCTGTGGAACCGCGAGCAGCGCTTGAGTCGGGCAGAGGGGGTGTTTATCGAGGCGTTGCAGCGGTGTCTGGAGGTGTGATTGTCGAGTGTTCTCAGGTAGCTGGACACCGTGATGGCGGAAGCAACGGCCTCATCCATCAATCTAAAAGCCAGCTCAATTCCTGTGGGAGCGGGCTTGTCCCGCGATGGCCCCCCTGTTGCCCCACAGACAAAAGTGATTGTCCCGACCGCTACTTTTTCCCAGACCGCCCGCTGCCGAGAATCTCCCGACTGCATTTCACACCTCGGAGATTCCATGAAAGCGTTCAAACCCCTGCTCCTGGCCACCGCACTGGCCGCCACTGCGCACAGTGCACTGGCCGCCGACTGGCAAGCCTCGCCTTATGGCGCCCAGGATGAAATCGGCGCGGCCAACCTGCTCACCCCCGACGTGGTCAAGCAGGCCGCCGAGTTGATCAAGACCGGCAAGACCTACCCCCTTGCCGTGCCGGTGAGCAAGGACCTGCCAGCCTTTCGCCACCGCAGCTTCCACCTCTACAACATCCAGCCCGGCGAACAGGCCGGCCAGACCCTCGGTCGCAACAAGTTCACCTTCAACGATGAACTGGTCAACGGCTGGACCGGCGTCGGCACCCAGCTCAACGGCATCGGCCATATCGGCATCGACAACGTCTACTACAACGGCAACAAGGCCGCCGATTTCGTCACGGTCGAAGGCGTGACGAAGCTTGGGATCGAAAAGGTACCGCCGATGGTGACCCGCGGCGTGGTGCTGGACATGACCGCACACTACGGCCAGGCCATCGTTCCCGGCGGCACCGCGTTCACCGTCGCCGACATCCAGGCCGTGCTGAAAAAGCAGCACATCACCCTGCGCAAAGGCGATGTGGTGCTGTTCAACACCGGTTGGCTGGAATTGATCGGCAAGGATAACGCGCAGTTTCTCGCCACCGAGCCCGGCATCGACCTGCCGGCTGCACAATGGCTGGCCGACCAGGGCATCGTCGCCTTCGGCGGTGATACCTGGGCCTCGGAGGTGTATCCAAACCCCACGGGCGAAGAGTTCCCGGTCAACCAGTTCATGCTGGCCAAGCGCGGGATCTACAACCTCGAGCTGATCGACACTCGGGCGCTGGTCAAGGACAAGGCCTTCGAGTTCATGTTCGTGCTTGGCCAGCCGCTCTACAAAGGCTCGACCCAGGTGAACATCAACCCGGTGGCGATTCGCTGACCGAGGCGCAACAGCCCGCCCTGTCTACAGGGCGGCTCACACGTTCGGCCACTGTTCCAGCAGGATCGAGACGAATTTCTCCGCCGCTGGCGACAATGAAGCGCCGCGGCGATACACAAGGCCCAGCGTGCGAGTCACCTCGGGCTCGATCAGCGGCACGCTGACCAGGGTCGGGTGATCGGCCGCCGGCATCGCCAGGCTCGGCATCGCCGACACCCCCAACCCGGCCTCGACCATGCCCAGCGAGGTCGACAGATGCTGTACCTCGTAGAACCATTTGGGCCGCAGCCCCAATCCCGACAGCGCGTGGTCGAGCAGCATGCGGTTGCCGCTGAGCCGCCCTACCCCGATCAGCCGGTGCTCGGCCAGTTCCGTCCAGCTCACCGATACGCGCCCGGCCAGCACATGGTCGCGCCGACAGGCCAGCACGAACTGCTCCTGCACCAGTGGAACGAACTCGATGTCCGGGTGCTGCCCGCTCATCATGTTGATCCCGAAATCGGCCTCGCCACGCAGCACCGCCTCGAGCCCGTCGTTGGCACTGAGGTCGAGCAGGCGAATGCGAATCTTGGGGTACTGTTCGTTGTAGAGGCGAATGACCGAGGGCAGGAAGTAGAACGCTGCGGTAGGGATGCAGGCCAAAGTCACCTGTCCGGTCTGACGCTCGGCCAGCTCGCGAATGCTCAGGATCGAATCCTCGAAATCGTCCAGCAGGCGCCGGGCCTTGGGTAGAAAGTCACGCCCGACACTGGTCAGTCCGACGCGCCGCGTGGTGCGTTCGAGCAGGGGTGTCCCAAGGCCGTCCTCAAGCTTCTTGATGCGGCGGCTCAAGGCTGGCTGCGACAAGTGCAAAACCTCTGCCGCCTCATGGAAACTGCCCAGTTCGGCGATTTTCACGAAAGATCGTATGTCTTGAAGCTCATATTCCATGCTGATTCTCTTTCAGACACTGGCCGATAATTTATGTGTATAACGCAATAATAGCGACGATATTTGCATTGGATTGATTTATCCACCCCTGTCACTCTTGTCCCATACACATCAATGATGTCCATTGATCAACAAGAGCTAGACTTCATGCAACGAATTCCTTGTGTGCTGATGCGCGGCGGGACCTCCAAGGGCCCCTTCTTCCATGCCTGGGACTTGCCGTCCAATATCGTCGAGCGCGACGAGATGCTGATCGCCCTGATGGGCTCGGGCCATGAACTGGAAATCGACGGCATTGGCGGCGGCAGCCCGCAGACCAGCAAGGTTGCGATCATCAGCCCCTCACTGCACCCCGATGCCGATGTCGATTATCTGTTCGTGCAGGTGATGGTCGCCGAGCGCCGTGTCGATACTGCGCCCAACTGCGGCAACATGCTTTGCGCGGTCGGCCCCTTCGCCATCGAACAAGGGCTGGTCAAGGGCAACGACGGCCAGACACTGGTCCGCATCCGCAACCTCAATACCGGCACATTCGTCAACTCGCTGGTACAGACGCCTGGCGGGATCGTGCGCTACGAGGGCCGTACCGCCATCGACGGCGTTCCTGGGACTGCGGCCCCTGTGCACCTGACATTCCTCGATGCCGTCGGCAGCAAGACCGGCAGCCTGTTCCCCACTGGCCAGTCCCAGCAGGTAATCGATGGCGTACCGGTCACCTGTATCGACATGGCCATGCCGATGATGATCGTCGACGCCCGTCACCTGGGGCTTGAGGGCAGCGAGAGCCCGGCTCAACTGGACGCCGATGCAAAGCTGCTCAAACGCCTCGAAGCCCTGCGGCTGAAGGCCGGCCGGGCCATGGGCCTGGGAGATGTAAGCAACATGGTGATCCCGAAGCCGGTCGTGGTATCCGCACCACGCTTCGATGGCACTCTGCAGGTTCGCTACTTCATGCCGCACAGCTGCCACCGGGCGCTGGCGATCACCGGTGCGATCGGACTGGCCACTGCCTGTGTCAGCCCCGGCACAGTGATCGGCGACCTGCTCGGTGAACAGGCCCTGACCCTGCGTGAGGTACGTCTGGAGCATCCAAGCGGGGCCATCGACATCGCCCTGTCGCGCTCCGGTGCCGATGGCCAGACACTGCAAGCCTCGGTGGTACGCACCGCACGCCGATTGTTCTCGGGGTTCGTCTACGCACCGTCCACGCGGCGACTCGCGGGCTAAGCCCGATCCAGCTCCATCCAGCGCATCCGCACAACTTCAATAATGGGTGATGCCTTATGAAACTCATGAAATCGCTGTACTTTCAGATTCTCTGCGCCGTCCTGCTAGGCGTGGTGGTCGGCCACTTCTGGGGGCAACAGGCCGTTGCGCTCAAGCCGCTGGGCGATGCCTTCATCAAGCTGATCAAGATGATGATCGCGCCCGTGGTGTTCTGCACCATCGTCACCGGCATCGCCGGCATGACCGACCGCCGTTCGCTGGGTCGGTTGATGAGCAAGACCTTGTTGCTGTTCCTGGTGTTGACCGTGGTCAGCCTGATCATCGGCCTGGTCGCGGTGTACCTGTTCCGTCCAGGCGTGGGCATGAACATCGACCCAGCAACGCTCAGTACTGCGGGCCTGAGCCAATACACCACCTCCGCCGCCAAACTGGGCGTGGTGGACTTCTTCATGCATATCATCCCCGAGACCTTCATCGGTGCCTTCGACAAAGGCGAAGTGCTGCCGGTGCTGTTCATCGCCGTGCTCTGCGGTTTCGCTCTTTCAGCCATGGGCGAATCCGCAAGGCCAGTGCTGGAGGTGCTGGAGTCCGCGTCGCAGATGGTGTTCCGCATCTTTGGCTACCTGATGCGCTTCGCCCCGATCGGTGCCTTCGGCGCACTGGCCTTCACCGTCGGCCAATACGGCATCACCTCGCTCGGTGCCTTGGCCAAGCTGATCGGCACCTTGTACATCGCCTGCGCCTTCTTCGTCATGGTGGTGCTGGGCGGCATCTGCCGGGCGCATGGCTTCAGCCTGTGGAAGCTGCTGCGCTACCTGCGCGAAGAGTTCCTGGTGGTGTTGGGGACCTCGTCCACAGAGCCGGTGCTGCCACGCATGCTGGAAAAGCTTCAGGCTCTGGGCTGCAAGAAAGGCGTGGTGGGCCTGGTGCTACCGACCGGCTACTCGTTCAACCTCGACGGCACCGCGATCTACCTGTCGCTGGCCGCGGTGTTCATCGCCCAGGCCTGCAACATCGACCTGAGCCTCGGCCAGATCCTGACCATGCTGGCGATCATGCTGCTGTCGTCCAAAGGGGCTGCAGGTGTTACCGGCAGTGGCTTCGTCGCCTTGGCTTCGACCCTTACGGTCATCCATGACATCCCGCTGGCCGGCCTTGCACTGCTGATCGGTATCGACCGTTTCATGTCCGAGGCGCGAGCCCTCACCAGCCTGGCGAGCAACGCGGTGGCCACCGTGGTCATTTCGTTGTCGGAGAACGCCTGCGACCGTGAAACGCTCATGCGCACCCTGGCCAGCGGCAAAGCCGACACCCCGGCCGAGCAGGCCTGGCAGCCTACCCAGGCTGCAACCCCACCCCATCGTACTCACTGACATTCACCTCACTTGATCCCCCGCCTCGGGCGGGGGCTGGCGGACGCCTGCGCGCCAGGCGACCATGACGACAATAAAAACAAGAGAAACGACCCATGCTTGCACTCCTTGGCCTGGTCATGGTGGTGACCTTCACCTACCTGATCATGAGCAAACGCCTGTCACCGATCGTCGCACTCACCGTGGTGCCGATCGTCTTCGCGATCATCGGCGGCTTCGCCCCGGACCTGGGCAAGATGATGCTCGACGGCCTGAAAATGGTCGCACCATCGGCCGCCCTGTTACTGTTCGCCATCCTGTTCTTCGGCCTGATGATCGATGCCGGCCTGTTCGATCCGCTGATTCGCAAGATCCTCAAGCGGGTCAATGGTGACCCGATCAAGATCGCCATCGGCACCGCGCTGCTGTCGTTGCTGGTGGCCCTCGACGGCGACGGCACCACCACCTACATGATCACCTGCGCGGCGATGCTGCCGCTTTACAAGCGCATCGGCATGAACCCGATGATCCTCGCCACCATTTCCATGCTGTCGCTGAGCATCATGAGCGGCATGAGCCCCTGGGGTGGCCCGGCGACCCGCGCCATCGCCGCACTTGGCCTGGATGCGACCGAATACTTCATCCCGATGCTGCCGACGGTGATCGGAGGTGCCGCCTGGGTGGTATTCACCGCGTTCCTGCTCGGTCGTGCCGAACGCCGACGCATCGGCAACGTGGCGCTGGAGTCCGGGGGCGGCAACTGCTACATCAAGGAGATCCTCGGCGATAACCCGCACAAGCGCCCACGCCTGGCCTACGTCAACCTGGTGCTGGTCATCATCGTGATGAGCGCCCTGGTCATGGGCCTGATGCACGCCGCGATCCTGTTCATGATTGGCTTCGTCGCCGCACTGATGATCAACTACCCGCAACTCGAGGTGCAGAAAGCACGCATCCTCGCCCATTCCGGCAACGCCATGACCGTGGTGCTGCTGGTGTTCGCAGCGGGCATCTTCGCCGGTATCTTCTCCGGCACCAAGATGGTCGATGCGCTGGCCCAGACGTTGGTGGACTGGATCCCGGAGGCCTGGAGCCACTGGTTCCCGCTGGTGGTGGCGCTGACCAGCATGCCGCTGACCTTCGTGCTCTCCAACGACGCCTACTACTTCGGTGTGGTGCCGATCCTGGCCAACGCTGCGGCAGCCTACGGCATCGATCCGGTGGAGATCGCCCGGGCCTCGGTACTCGGTCAACCGGTGCACCTGATGAGCCCACTGGTGGCTTCGACCCTGCTGTTGGTGGGCATGGTCGACCGCGACATCGGCGATTTCCAGAAGGCCACGGTGAAATGGGCGGTGCTGACCTCACTGGTGATCACCGCACTGGCGCTGCTCACCGGCGCCCTGTCGTTCTTCGTCTGAACTATTGCGCGGCGCCCACTGGCGCCCGCCTTCTGCGCGTCCCACATTAGAGTACCGATCATGTCTCGAATCGTTCTGCGAGGGGCCGGCTGTGCCCTGCTCTGCGGTTGCATGCCTGTTGTCGACGCTGCCGGTTTCATCGACGACAGCACACTGAAGCTGCAACTGCGCAACGTCTACTTCAACGAGAATTTCCGTGACGAACAGGGCATGAGCAGCCGCGCCGCCGCCAACGCCAAAAGCGAGCGAGTGGAATGGGCGCAAGGCTTTCTGCTCGATTATCAATCCGGCTATACCCCGGGTGTCCTGGGGCTTGGCATCGACGCGTCGGGCCTGGTTGGCGTGCGCCTGGACTCAGGCCCCGGACGCAGTGGCACCGGCTTGCTGCCGGTACACGACGACGGCCACGCCGCCGAAGAATTCGCCAGCGCCGGCGTCACTGCCAAGGCACGTCTGGGCAAGACAGTCGTCAAGCACGGCACACTGCTGCCCAAGACACCCGTACTGGTCTACAACGACGCGCGCCTGCTGCCGCAGACCTACCAGGGCAGCCAACTGGTCAGCAACGACTTCGACAACCTCACCCTCACGTTCGGGCATCTGGATCGCTTCAAGCAGCGCGACTCATCGAACAGCACTGGGCTGTTTGTGGACGGCTACAGCGGTCGTGAATCCGGCGATTTCAGCTACGGCGGCGCCGACTACGCGGTCAGCAAGCAACTGCGCCTGAGTTATTTCCACGGTGAGTTGAGCGACTTCTACCGCCAGGACTTCGCCGGCATCCAGCATGACCTACCGCTGGCCGGTGGCACACTTGCCAGCGACCTGCGCTATTTCAGGAGTCGCGACGAGGGCGCGGCCCAGGCCGGACGCATCGACAACCACATGCTCAGCGGGCAACTGACCTACAGCCACAGCGGCCATGCCTTCGGCACCGGCTACCAGGTGCTGCGCGGCGACGCCGGCCTGCCCTACATCAGCGGCGCGACCGTGTATTCGTTCAGCAACGTCGGTATCGGAAAATTCATCGAGGAAGACGAGAAGACCTGGATGGCCAGCTATGCCTACAACTTCGCTGCCGCAGGGGTGCCGGGACTGACCTTCATGACCCGCTACCTGAGTGGCGACAACCACCGTTCAGGCGAAGACGGGTTGCGCGAATGGGAACGCGACGCGGAACTGGCCTACGTTGTGCAATCCGGACCGTTCAAGGGGCTGGGCGCCAAGCTGCGCAACTACGTGTACCGCTCGGATTTCGCCCGTGGCCGCGATAGCAATCGGCTCTACCTGACCTACGATATCGTGCTTTGGTGACCGGTGCCGGTATTGATCGATACCGGCAAATCACGCTTTGGCCAAGGGCACACGGCCCTGGTAACGCCGTTCGAAATCTTCTGCCAACTGCGCCAGGGTCACGCTCCCCAGGCGCTCGAGCAGCAGCGCCTGTGCTGCATCGAAGGCGTCGGTCAGCGCGGCGTTCACTGCCTGTTCGACCAGGCATTGCGGGTGATCGGTCGCAAGACCAATGGCGAACAACGTCGAAGCCCCGAGTGCTTCGTGTATATCCAGCAGGGTGATCTGTTCCAGCGGGCGGGCCAATGTCCACCCGCCGCGGTGGCCCTTTTCGGACTGCACATAGCCCTGCTTTCTCAAAAGCCCCATGGTGCGCCGCACCACCACCGGGTTGGTGCCAAGCATCTGCGCGAGGGTTTCGGACGTCGCAGGCTGTTCGTGCCGCGCCATGTGAATCAGCACATGGAGCATGCGGGACAGGCGGGTGTCGTTTCTCATGGGAGGGCAATCGTCGAGGGAGGTGCGCGCAGTATCACCCGACACAACAAAAGTTACGAGAAACTTGACGCGCTCATTCACGCAACTTACGTTGTGTCGAGACTTTCACGGAGAACCTCCCATGCAATTCGATGTGATCATCGTTGGCGGCAGCTACGCCGGTATCTCGGCCGGCC
The DNA here is from genome assembly GCF_048068255.1 of Pseudomonas sp. NY15374. Taxonomy (NCBI): domain Bacteria; kingdom Pseudomonadati; phylum Pseudomonadota; class Gammaproteobacteria; order Pseudomonadales; family Pseudomonadaceae; genus Pseudomonas; species Pseudomonas sp. NY15374. Next base: position 513,394 of record NZ_JBLUPZ010000001.1, on the reverse strand, counting down.
TGCAACTGGCGCGGGCACGCCGCAAGGTCCTGGTGATCGATGCCGGGCAGCGGCGTAACCGCTTCGCCCGCAACGCCCACGGCTTCCTCGCTCAGGACGGCACCGACCCCGCCCTCATCGCCCGTCAGGCACGCGAGCAGTTGCTTGCCTACCCGACCGTCGAGTGGCTAGCACAAGCAGCCGTCGAGGCCAGCAAGGCTGACCAAGGCTTCGCGGTCACCTGCGCCGATGGCCAGACCTTCACCGGTGCGCGGTTGATATTGGCCACCGGTGTGGTCGATGAACTGCCGGATGTGCCCGGTCTGCAGGAGCGCTGGGGCCGCAGCGTGGTGCATTGCCCGTACTGTCATGGGTATGAAATGGGCGGTGCGGCGATTGGCGTTCTGGCCGCCTCACCCCTGGCCATCCACCACGCATTGCTGGTCCCCGACTGGGGGCCGACCACCTTGTTCCTCAATCAGGTCTTCGAGCCCGATGCCGAACAGCAGGCGCTGCTCGACAAGCGCGGTGTGGTGGTCGAGCGCGAGGCGGTGATAGCGGTGGGCGGCGAGCACGCCGAGGTGAGATTGGCCAGCGGCCGGGTGATCGCCCTGGCGGGCCTGTTCACCCAGCCACACACGCGTATCGCCAGCCCGCTGGCGCAGCAGTTGGGTTGCGCCCTCGAGGCGGGACCGACCGGCGACTTCATCAAGGTCGATGCCTTGCGCGAAACCAGCGTGCCGGGTGTGTTCGCCTGCGGCGATGCGGCAGTGGCCGCAGGGAACGTGGCGATTGCGGTAGGTGACGGCGCCCGTACTGGCGGTGCAGCCCATCAGTCGCTGATCTTCCGTTGATCGGTCGAGGTCGATGCCAGGTCAGGCAAACACCTCTTCGATGAAGCGCTCCAGCCCCTCGGCCTCGAGGATCTCGATCGAGAGGTGCCCGAACTGCTTGGGCAGCCAGATGATCCGCCCGCCTCCCGGCGCTTGCAGGTCATTCCGGGCCAGCGGGTTGCCATTTTCGTCCTCGGGCTGAACACCTTGCGCCATCAGTTGGTCGTACACCACCTCGATGTCCGGGGTCGAATAGCAATGGCGGTAGATGGTGCCCTCGCCCTGGGTCTCGAGCAGCGTCTTGAGATTGCCTGCCAGCGGCTGGACCAGCATGAAACGCTCCGCCCCCATCAGCACAACGGCGTAGTGCACATGCAGGCCGCCGCGCTCCCAGACCTGGGTTTTCGAGATCCGCGCACCGAGTATCCGTGCGTAATACGCACACGCGGCCTCGAGGTCGCTCACCAGTACATCGACATGACTGAATTTCAGATCCATTGCTTGACTCGCTTTGCGGGGGACAGTCTGGCGCGAAAGGGGAATCAATCTTCCACGGGCCGCAACCCCGCGTCCATCGTTGTTTACATAAGCCAGGCTAATCGGCTATCAGCAACATTCGCTCTACTGATCAGTACCGGCCAGGCACACTGGCGAACTTTTCAGACGGAGAGCTCCCCCATGTCAGGCGAAAAATCCATCACCGCGCTGCTGCGCGGCATGAGCCCCAAACTCAACCCCGGCGAATACGTGTTCTGCACCGTGGCCGACAGCGCAGCTTTGCAGGGCAGCGAAGTGCTCGGCAGCTTCCGCGAGCAGGAAGGTCTGACCGCGATACTCGACCGTTCACGCGCCGATGCGCTGGGCCTGGAGTACAGCTTCGTCGCGGCCTGGATCACCCTGACCATTCACTCCGCGCTCGATGCCGTCGGCCTCACTGCGGCCTTCGCCAGCGCACTTGGGGAAGCGGGCATCAGTTGCAACGTGATCGCCGCCTATTATCACGACCATATCTTTGTCGCCAGTGACGACGCCGCACAGGCGATGACCGTACTCCAGGCGCTATCGCGCGGTGGCGATACACACTGAAGAGGGCTCGTGCACCGCTGGCGAATTCGGCTATCGTCTGACCTCCCCCAGACCCGCCCGGACCGCCGCACATGCACATTGTCATCCCCGACGACTACCAGAATGTGGTCAGCACGCTCGACTGCTTCGCCCGCCTGGGCAACCACAAGGTCACTGTGCTCCACCAACTGCAACCGGCCACCGAGGATCAGCTCGTCGAGCGCTTCGCCGATGCCGACGCGTTGGTGCTCACCCGCGAACGCACGCGCATCGACGCGGCGCTGCTCGACCGGTTGCCCAAGCTCAAGCTGATCAGCCAGACCGGCAAGGTATCCAGCCACCTTGACCTGGCTGCCTGCACCGCACGCGGCGTTGTCGTGACCGAAGGCCGCGGCTCGCCGGTAGCGCCGGCTGAGCTGGCCTGGGCGCTGATCCTCAACGCCCGCCGTCAGTTAGTGCCGGCCATCGATGCCTTCAGGCAAGGGCGCTGGCAGGTCAACCTGGGGCAGGCCCTGGCGGGGCAGACCTTGGGGATCTGGGGATACGGCAAGATCGGCCAACGCCTGGCGCGCTACGCCCAGGCCTTCGACATGCCGGTGCTGGTCTGGGGCAGCGAGAGCAGCCGCGCGGCTGCCCAGGCCGATGGCCACCGGGCTGCAGCCTCGCGCGAGGCGTTCTTCGCCGAAGCCGACATTGTCAGCCTCAACCTGCGCCTGTCCGACAGCACTCGCCACCTCGTGACCGGCGATGACCTGGCACGCATGAAGCCCGATGCCCTGCTGGTGAACGTCAGCCGTGCCGAGCTGATCGCCCCCGGTGCCCTGCTCGCGGCACTGAACAATGGACGCCCGGGCTTTGCTGCCCTGGATGTGTACGAGAGCGAACCGCTGCTCGACCCTGCCCACCCCTTGCTCCAGCACCCGCGCGTACTGTGCACGCCGCACCTGGGGTATGTGGAGAAGGCGGGTTACGAGCTGTACTTCGGTGATGCTTTCGACAATGTGCTGGCGTTTTTCGAGGGTGCGCCGATGAACGTGGCCAATCCGGATGCGCTGGAGCGCGGCCGCTGAGCACAGCCTGGACTTGCCGTAAGCACCGCGATAAAGGGCTGATTCCTACAGCGGACTACTCCGCGTCTGACAGAGAGCAATGGCCACAGGGAAATACCCTACGTAACCTGTCGACTCCCGTCTGATTGTCCCGGGGAAGCCTGGCCAATAGGCTTCCCCGGTCGCTGGTGTTCAGCGACCGGGTGTGGAAACCCGGATACATGGAAAGCGGCAGCCCTTTATGGCAGCTGTGCGCGGGAGGTCTTCGGACCTACCGGGGTTTTCCGTGTACCCGGCTTTCCACCCCGTGAACAGCTGCCACCCTAACGTGTGGAAACGAAAGGATGCAGTTCAACCTACACGGAGCTGTCATGAAAAAAATCGTCCCCGACCCACCCGAAAATCTCCTCCGCAAATTCGCAGTCCCCGCCGGCAAATCCCTCTCCACCGCCATTCTCGAAGGTCTGGTCCCCATCGAGGAGGTGCTGTCCAACGCCTGCCACTTCATGCTCCACGCCTATACCGATGCGTACCATGCCCACGATACCTGTGCCGATGTCGAGGTGCGCCAGTTGATGAGTGCCAGCATGCGCAGCCTTGAGATCGCGCTCGGACAGGCAGATGCCCTGGTCGGAGCATTGCGGCAGGTACCAGGATCGGGGTTCGGCGCCGTTCACTGAACCGCCCGGCATTAAAGGCCAGCCCGGATCTCTGTAGGAGCGGGCTCGCCCGCGAACACGGGCGTAGCCCGTGCCATTCACCGCAGTGCCCTTTTCGCGGGCAAGCCCGCTCCCACAGGGATTGGGCTGGCTTTTGGATGTTGAACGAGGATTGGGCTGGCTTTTGATTTCGAAGCAAGCAGCCAGCCTGGCGTAGACAGATTTTGTTAATGTTCCCCTAACGCAATTCCCGCTAGACTCGCGCCATGTCCGCCACCCTGCGCCGCCTGATCATCCTGCTTTTGATGCTCTCGCTTCCCCTCTCCGGGATGGCGGGCATCGAGTCGCCTACCGAACCCTGCCCCATGCAGGCCATGGGCATGAGCATGATGGCGGGGATGGACCATGACTGCTGCCAGGACCAGGACAGCGGCAAATCCTCCTCCCAGCACGTCTCCAAGGCCTGCAAGGCCGGCCAAGAGTGCAAGACCGCCACCACCTTGCAGGTCAGCCTCGCGACACCTGCCCTGACCTTCGCCACCCCACGCCCCTCCGACAGCTACGCCCACAGTCTGCTGTCGCGCGCACCGCCTGATCGCTGGCGTCCTCCGCGCGCCTGATCCCTTGCTGACCCTCACTCCATTGCCCTGCCCTAGCGGCCAGGCAATGGCATGCGCCTGTGCGCGAGTGTTTTCAAGGAATCATGTCCATGACTCCCCTACGTTTCCAAGCCGGGTGGACGCTTGCGGCCACCCTGCTGATCCTGCTGCCGGCACTGTCGGCGCAGGCCGCTGCATTGTCCCTGGACGATGCGCTACGACTGGCCGAACGCAACGCCCCTTCCCTGCAGGCGCGCCAGGAGCAGGTCACTGCGGCACGCAATGCGGTGCTGCCAGCCGGTGAATTGCCCGATCCACGCCTGAACCTCGGGCTGCAGAACCTGCCGGTGGACGGCAGCGACCGCTGGAGCACGAACCGCGACTTCATGACCATGCAAGTGGTCGGCCTGGCCCAGGAAGTGCCCAACCGCGACAAGCGCAAGGCGCGGGTCGAGACCGCCCAGGCGACCGTCGAACGGGCCGATGCCGAAGCCTTGGTGGAGCGCCTGAAAGTACGCGCAGCCACGGCCCAGGCGTGGATCGCGGCCTATACCGTGCAACGCAAGCTGCAGCAGTTCGAGGCGTTCTACCACGAGAACCGTCTGCTGGACGCCGCCGTGCGGGCGCGCCTGGCCGGTGGTGGCGGCGCCGCGGCCGATGCCCTGGCACCTGGGCAGGAGGCCGCGCAACTGGATGAGCAGAAAGACCAGTTGCTCAGCCAGGCCTCCCAGGCGCGTGCGGCGCTCAAACGCTGGATCGGCCAGGACGGCGAGACCCTGGCGCGCAGCTTCCCGCAATGGGCAGTGGATGCCCCGGCATACCTGCACGCCCTGCATGTGCACCCGGAACTGGCCGCCTATGGCGCGATGACCCGCGAAGCCCAGGCGCAGGTGCACCAGGCACAAGCCGAGAAGAAATCCGACTGGGGCTGGGAGCTGGACTACCAACGTCGCGGCCCGGCATTCAGCAACATGGTCAGCCTGCAAGTCAGCTTCCAGTTGCCGCTGTTCACCGGCTCGCGCCAGGACCCGACCATCGCCGCTCGCCAGGCCCAGGTGCGTCAGCTCGAGGATGAGCAGCAAGCCGCGCTGCGCGAGCACACCGCGCAACTGGAAACGGACCTGGCCGAGTACCAGCGCCTGCAACGGGCCGTCACGCGCAGTCGCGAGACATTGCTACCCCTGGCCGAAGAACGGGTGCGCCTGGCCCTGGCCGATTACCGGGCCGGCAAGTCGGCGTTGGGCGATCTGCTCGCAGCCCGCCGTCAGCGGGTCGAGGCGCAATTGCAGGATATCGATTGGCAAGGGCAGTTGGCGGCGACCGCCGCACGGCTGCACTTCATCTATGGCGAGGTGCAGGCATGAAACACACATCCATCGGCTTGATCGCGGTGCTCGCGCTGACGGTCGGCGCCAGCGTCGGCTACGGGCTCGCCCGCAAAGGCGGCCCGAGCACGGCGGCGGCACTCGCAGAACAGAAGGCGCTGTACTGGTATGACCCGATGTACCCGCAGCAGCATTTCCCGGCACCGGGCAAGTCGCCCTTCATGGACATGCAGTTGGTGGCCAAGTATGCCGAGGGTGATGGCGCTCAGGGGCAACCGGCGGTGCAGATCTCCCCGGGCGTTCAGCAGAATCTGGGGGTACGCCTGGCGACCGTGACGCGCAGCCGGCTGCAACGCACGCTGCAGGTCAGCGGCGTGCTGGCCTTCGACGAACGCGACTTCAGCGTATTGCAGGCACGTACCGCGGGTTTCGTCGAGCGCACCTACGGGCGCGCCACCGGCGATGTGGTGGCCAAAGGCGCGCCGCTGGCCGATGTGCTGGCACCGGAGTGGGCCGGGTTGCAGGAGGAGTTTCTCGCACTGCGCCGTACCGGCGATGCGGGGTTGCAGGCTGCTGCGCGCCAGCGGTTGCTGTTGGCCGGCATGCCTGCCGAGCTGATCGAGCGAGTCGCGCGCAGCGGCAAGGTACAGCAGTGGGTGACCCTGGTGGCGCCCAGCGCGGGTTCGCTGCAGAGCCTGGACCTGCGACCGGGCATGACCCTGACGCCGGGCGCAACACTGGCGCGGATCAACGGCATCGCCCAGGTATGGCTCGAAGCCGCGGTACCCGAAGCCCAGACCCAGGGTCTGCGCGAGGGCCAGGCGGTGCAAGCACGCCTGCCGGCGTATCCCGGCGAGACGGTGAGCGGCACACTGACCGCCCTGCTGGCCGATGCCGATCCGCAAAGCCGCACCTTGCGCCTGCGCATCGAGCTGCCCAACCGCGAGGGACGACTGCGACCCGGCATGACGGCACAGGTAACCCTGAGCCCGGCAGCGCCAGACGATGAGGGCCTGACGCTGCCGGCCGAGGCCGTCATCCGGACCGGCAAGCGCGACCTGGTGATGCTCGCCGAGGACCAGGGCCGCTTCCGTCCGGTCGAGGTGCTGCTGGGCCAGGAGAGCGGCGGCCAGGTCGCCGTGCTGCAGGGGTTGCAGGCAGGCCAGAAGGTCGTTGCATCGGGACAGTTCCTGATCGACTCCGAGGCCAGCCTCAAGGGCATCGAGGCCACCACTGCGCCGGATTCGATGCCTGCCGCGCAGGAGGCTCGGCCATGATCGCGAAACTGATTCGCTGGTCGGTCGGCAACCGCATCCTCGTGTTGCTGGCCACGCTGTTCCTGGCAGCCTGGGGCGTGTTTTCCCTGCGCAGCCTGCCGATCGATGCCTTGCCGGACCTGTCGGACGTGCAGGTGATCATCCGCACCTCCTACCCCGGGCAGGCCCCGCAGATCGTCGAGAACCAGGTCACCTACCCACTGACCACCACCATGCTTTCGGTGCCGGGGGCCAAGACCGTGCGCGGTTTCTCCGCGTTCGGCGACAGCTTCGTCTACGTGCTGTTCGAGGACGGCACCGACCTGTACTGGGCACGCTCGCGGGTGCTGGAGTACCTGAGCCAGGTGCAGTCGCGTCTGCCGGCCACGGCCAGGCCTGTGCTTGGCCCGGATGCCACAGGGGTGGGCTGGATCTACCAGTACGCCCTGGTCGACCGCAGCGGTGGGCACGATCTTGCACAGTTGCGCAGCCTGCAGGACTGGTTCCTGCGCTTCGAGCTCAAGACCCTGCCCGATGTGGCCGAGGTCGCGAGCATCGGTGGCATGGTCAAGCAGTACCAGGTGGTGCTCGATCCGCTGCGCATGGCAAGCCTGGGTATCACTCAGGACGAGGTGGCGCAGGCGATCGGCAAGGCCAACCAGGAGACCGGTGGCGGCGTGCTGGAACAGGCCGAGGCGGAGTTCATGGTGCGCGCCTCGGGCTACCTGAAGACGCTCGATGACTTTCGCGCCATCCCTCTGCGCCTGGCGGCCAATGGTGCACCGGTGACCCTGGGCGATGTGGCCAGGGTCCAGCTTGGCCCGCAGGAGCGCCGCGGTATCGGCGAGCTGGACGGCCAGGGCGAGGCCGTGGGTGGCGTGGTGATCCTGCGCAGCGGCAAGAATGCCCGCGAGGCCATCGGGCGCGTCAAGGACAAGCTTGAAGTACTCAAGAAAAGCCTGCCGGCCGGCGTGGAGCTGGTCACCACCTATGACCGCAGCCAGCTGATCGACCGTGCAGTGGACAACCTCACCCACAAGCTGCTCGAGGAGTTCATCGTCGTCGCGCTGGTCTGTGCCGCGTTTCTCTGGCACTTGCGCTCCTCGCTGGTGGCGATCGTGTCGCTGCCGGTGGGGGTGCTGATCGCACTGATCGTCATGCGTCACCAGGGCATCAACGCCAACATCATGTCGCTGGGTGGTATCGCCATCGCCATCGGCGCGATGGTGGACGGGGCCGTGGTGATGATCGAGAACGCGCACAAGCATGTCGAGGCCTGGCATGCGCGGCATCCCGGGCAGGTGCTGCGCGGAGAGCAGCATTGGAAGGTGATGACCGAGGCGGCGCAGGAAGTCGGGCCCGCGCTGTTCTTCAGCCTGATGATCATCACCCTGTCGTTCGTCCCGGTGTTCACCCTGCAGGCCCAGGAGGGCCGGCTGTTCGCACCGCTGGCGTTCACCAAGACCTACGCCATGGCCGCCGCTGCCGGGCTGGCGGTGACCCTGGTGCCGGTACTGATGGGTTACTGGATCCGCGGCCCTCTGCCGGCCGAGGCGCGCAACCCGCTCAATCGCGGGCTGATCCGCCTCTATCGCCCAGCCTTGGAGCAGGTGCTGCGCAAGCCGTTGCTGACCCTGGCCGGGGCACTGCTGGTGCTGCTCAGCAGCCTGTGGCCGCTGAGCCACCTGGGCGGCGAGTTCCTGCCACCGCTGGATGAGGGCGACCTGTTGTACATGCCGTCCGCCCTGCCCGGTCTGTCGGCGCAAAAAGCCGCAGAGCTGTTGCAACGTACCGACCGCCTGATCCGCACCGTACCCGAGGTGGCCAGTGTGTTCGGCAAGGCTGGGCGCGCCGAGTCGGCCACCGATCCGGCGCCGCTTGAGATGTTCGAAACCCTCGTGCGACTCAAGCCCAAGGACCAGTGGCGCCCAGGCATGACCAGCGAAAAACTGGTCGAGGAACTCGACCGCACCGTGCGTGTGCCGGGGCTCACCAACATCTGGATTCCGCCGATCCGCAACCGTATCGACATGCTCGCCACCGGTATCAAGAGCCCGATCGGGGTCAAGGTGGCCGGCAGCGACCTGGCCCAGATCGACCGCGCCACCCAGGCGGTCGAGCGCGCAGCCAAGGGCGTAGCGGGCGTCACCTCGGCGTTGGCCGAGCGTCTCACCGGCGGGCGCTACATCGACCTCGACATCGATCGCCAGGCCGCGGCGCGGTATGGCCTGAACATCGCCGACGTGCAGGCCATCGTCGCCGGCGCCATCGGTGGCGATACGGTGGGTGAAACGGTCGAGGGTCTGGCGCGCTACCCGATCAGCCTGCGCTACCCCCGCGAGTGGCGCGACTCGGTCCAGGCACTGCGCGAATTGCCGATCTACACCGCCCTGGGCGGCCAGATCACCCTCGCCAGCGTGGCCCAGGTGCGCATTGCCGAAGGCCCGCCCATGCTCAAGAGCGAGAACGCCCGCCCCTCCGGATGGGTGTACATCGACGTGCGTGGGCGCGACCTGTCGTCGGTGGTCGCCGACCTGCGCCAGGCCGTGGACCGCGAGGTGAAGCTCGACCCCGGCATGAGCCTGAGCTACTCCGGCCAGTTCGAGTACCTGGAGCGCGCCAATGCCCGCCTGGCCTGGGTGGTGCCGGCGACCCTGGCAATCATCTTCGTACTGCTCTACCTGACCTTCGGCCGTCTCGGCGAGGCGCTGCTGATCATGGGCACCCTGCCCTTCGCCCTGACGGGCGGGGTGTGGCTGCTGTACCTGATGGGCTTCAACCTGTCTGTGGCCACCGGGGTCGGCTTCATTGCCCTGGCCGGGGTCGCGGCGGAGTTCGGGGTAATCATGCTGATTTACCTGAACAACGCCTGGACCGAGCGCCAGGCCACGGGCGAGCACTCCGAAGCGGCATTGCGCGAGGCGATTCGCCAGGGCGCCGTGCAACGTATCCGGCCCAAGGCAATGACGGTGGCAGTGATCGTCGCCGGGCTGTTGCCGATTCTCTGGAGCAGCGGCACCGGCAGCGAAGTGATGAGCCGCATCGCCGTACCCATGGTCGGCGGCATGCTGACCGCCCCGCTGCTCTCGTTGTTCGTGATTCCCGCGGCGTACTGGCTGATCAGGCGTCGCGATCTTGCAGTAACCGATACCCCCCAACCAGGAGAAACCCAATGAAAAATCTGTACCTCGGCGCTGTATTGATGGTCGCCTTTGCCGCCGGCGCGCAAGCGCAGCAAAGCATGGAAGGCATGACGATGGAGGGCATGGACATGTCGGCCAGCAAGGCAGCGCCAAGCGCGCATGCCGAAGGCACGGTCAAGGCGATCGACACCGAGCACGGCAAGGTGACGCTGGCCCATGGGGCTGTGGCAGCGCTGAAATGGCCGGCGATGACCATGGGTTTCAGCGCCACCGGCGAACAACTTGATGGCTTGAAGGTTGGTGACAAGGTCGATTTCGACTTCCGCATGCAAGGGGGCGCAGCGACTATCGTCGGTATCCGCAGGCAATAAGTAACGGCGCGCCTGGGCTTGTGCCATCAGGCACCAGTCCAGGTAGCCTCATGCGTAATGTAACGCGGTACGTACCATGCAATCCTATCGGTCTCGCAAGCACCGAAACGCCCTTCTCCTCGCATCCTGCCCGGCATTGCTCGGGACAGCGCTTCCCTGGCCGCAGAGGGTCAGGTAGATTGCACCGCCTCCTGCAACGGAATGTGCTAGCCGCTCCTCTGCTTCACGACACTCGCAGGTTTCGATTACTCATCGGGCCAACAAAATGGATGTTACCGACCTCGACGCAGCACTAGAGCAATTCATGGCCGACCAGGACCTCATCTCGCTCTGCGAGTTGCAGCGAACCGGCGATGAAATACTCGACGTCATCTCCCTCCACGAGAACCAGCACTCCGATATTCTTGGCTGGATGTTCGACCCGCGAGAGGGGCACGGGCAAGGCGACCAGATCCTGCGCGACTTGCTGATGGCCGCCTCGATGCGCGCAGCCAGTGGCGAAAGCGGGCTGGACAACCGCTATAACACCGCGCAATTTTTCAAAAAATGGCCACCCTCGCGAATCCGTATCTCCAGTTTCGGAGCGGCTTTCTATGCGCGGGAATTGGGCATGCAGCCCTCCGAACGCGTGGACCTGTTCATCATCGACCCACAGAACAAGTTCATTCTGCTGATAGAGAACAAGTCGCGCAGCGGGCACACTGCCGCCCAACTCAATGGATACCGCGACAGTTTCACCGCACTGGTTGCCAAGTCTCCCCATTTACGCCATTACAAGCCGGTCTACATTGCCTTGGACCGCGACTTCTACGCTGAAGACAACAAGCTACGTCCGTGTGTCGATACCTGGCTTCATCTCGGCTACGAATGGCTGAAAACCTCGGCCGATCGTGCGCTTGTGCACGTTGAGCGCGGCAACGCAGCCGCCAGGCTGGTGGTGAGTTACTGCAACAGGCAGAGCGACTGGCAGAGCCCGGAAACCAAGCGCTGCAACGAACTGGCTGCTGCCCTTCACTGGAAGCATCCGATCGCGATAAAAGAGCTGCTCAAGCCCAGTTCGCAACGTATCGAGAAGAACTGGCTGCATGCCCAGACCCCTGGTAACACCTTAATGTTCATGCTGCAGAACAAGGACGTCATCCAGACGCTGCGCGATACCAGGGGCATGACGTCGGTCAAGACAGCCATTCACAAGCACCTGCCGACGATACCGCTGTCCAGTGTCGAACACGCTCGTGCCTGGCTGAACCTGTGCCCCCCTGGCTGGGAACAAACGGATGGAAATCTGTGGCCGGTCTACATGTGCGTACGGTTCTCGAACAGAGACCAGACCCGATTTACACTCTGGCTGGTCCGCAACGCAGCTGCCTACGTTGATGTGCAGGATGCCAAGGCATTGCAGCAACAGCTTGTGCAGATCGACGCTCGGTTCAGCTCGTTCGGTGATAGCCAACTGCGCCGGGTGCCCATCGCCACGGGGCTGTCGCTTGTAGAACTGCTGAAAAGGATCGAGGAGCAGAACACCAGGCTATGGACGATCTCGCCCCTCTCGCACAGCACGATGCGGGCGCAGGCCTCAGCAGGAGACCCAACATGATCCGCCCCGCCACCCCCACCGACCAACCCGCCATCCAGGCCTGCGCCGAACAGGCCTACGCCCGCTACATCCCGCTGATCGGGCGCAAGCCCGCACCGATGTTGGCCGACTATGCCCGTCAGATCGCCGAAGGCCAGGTTCATGTGGCCATTGATGAACAGGCCAATCTGCAGGGTTTCATCGTGTTCTACCCCGACGACAATTGCATGCTGCTGGAAAACGTGGCCGTGCTGCCCAGTGCCGCCGGACGTGGTATCGGCAAGGCGCTGATCAACCTGTGCGAAAGCCGCGTGCGCCAACTCGGGCTGAATGCAGTGCAGCTCTATACCAACGAGCGAATGACCGACAACCTCGGCCTCTACCCCAGGCTTGGCTATGTCGAGGTCGCACGGCGCAGCGAAGACGGCTTCAACCGGGTGTACTTCGAGAAAAAACTGGGTCCAACACGCTGAACACCTCGTTCGCCAGGCAGGCAAACGCAGCAAAGCATGAGTTCAGGTTATGGCTGCCCCGGCAGCCATGAGCCTGACCGAGGCCATGAAGTCTTTCTCAAGCTTCGACAACGCCGCATTCTCATGCACCACCGCTGTCAGCACCACGGGCAGCCGTGGCGTGATCCGTCGCGCGCGCTGCCCTGGCGGGAGCAAGGCGTCGGCGGTGAACTCATCGATCAAGGCGATACCTGCCCCCGCCTGGGCCAGGGCGCAAGCCACATAGTAGGTCTGGACCTGGGTGCGGCTGTCCACGCCGCCAAGCCATGGCCGGACCAGCTCACCGAGGGGGTCCGAGGCCGGCAGGCCAATGATCCGCGCAGGGTCGATGGCATCCAGAGACACCGGCCCCTGGTCTTGCGTGCCGTCATGGCAGACCAGCTCGACTTCGTGCAAGGCAATGACCTTCAAGCCGGGTCGCGGCTGGCCATTGAAGGTGAAGGCAATCGAGATCTCGCGCGCCAGCAGCGCCTGCGCCAGTTGTTCGCTGTGGGCGGTGATCAGGTCCAGGGACAGCTCGGGATTGGCGCGCTGGCTTGCAGCCAGGGCGTGAGGCAGCACCTTCAAGCCCAGTGACGGAATGCAGCCGATGCGCAGCGCACCCCTGGACTGATGCCTGAGGCTGCGCGACAGCCGCCGCACATCGTCCAGGTCGCGGAACACCTTGTCGATGGACGGGATCAGTATTTCGGCCTCGCGGGTGAGCTGCAGACGCCCCTTGACCCGCTCGAACAAGACGAAACCCAGGCTCGCCTCTGCATGGCCCAGCAGCTTGCTGGCCGCAGGCTGGGTGATGTTGAGTGCCTGTGCTGCGCGCGTCAGGGAACCGGTCCGCAGGATTGCCTGGAACACTTCGATGTGACGGATACGCATGGTCATAGCCCAAGGTTATGGAAGCTGCAGTTATAGGCCTTGGCGGACGTGAACGGCAAGGCTGGATACTGAGCGCAGTGGCACGATTTCAGGAGAAGGCACATGCATGTGGTGGTCGTGGGGGGTGGGGTCATTGGCCTTTCGAGTGCGCTGTACCTGGCGCGCGAAGGGCTTCAGGTCACGCTGGTCGAACGCAACGAGGATATCGCCCTGGAGACCAGCTTCGCCAATGGCGGGCAACTGAGCTACAACTACGTGGCGCCCCTGGCCGACCCGTCGGTGTTCGCCAACCTGCCCAGGTGGTTGCTCGCCAGCGACTCGCCACTGCGCCTGCAGCCGCGCCTGGATTTGCAGCAATGGCGCTGGTGCCTGGCCTTCCTGCGGGCATGCCGGGCAAGCCGGGTCGAGCGCACGGTAAGCGAGATGCTCAGGCTGTCCCAGCGCAGCCAGGCGTTGCTGGAGCAGTTGCTGCAACAGACACCGATCGATTTCAACCTGCGCCAGACCGGCAAGCTGATCATCCATCGCAGCCAAGCTTCGCTGGGCGCCGCAGTCAGGCTGGCCGAACTTCAGCAACAGGCCGGGTCGCAGCAACGCCTGTTGACGCCCAGCCAATGCAGCGACCTTGAGCCCACGCTGTCAGGGGTGGTCGGGCAACTTGCCGGCGGCATCTTCACCCCCGGCGAAGCCACCGCAGACTGCCGGTTGTTCTGCGAGGGGCTCAAACGTCATCTGGATGGCCTGGCGAATGTGCGTTTCAAGCTGGGCCAGGCCGTGAGCGGTTTTACCAAGGTGGGCAAGCGGATTACGGCGCTGAAGCTGGGCAACGAAACCCTTGAGGCTGACGCCTTCATCATCGCCTCAGGCATCGCCAGTGTCGGCTTGCTCAAACCGCTGGGGATCAGCCTGCCGCTCTATGGGCTGCGCGGTTACAGCCTCAGCGTGCAGCCTGCCGATGCCGACGCGCTGCCGCGGCTCAGCGTCACCGACGCCGATCGCAAGATTGTCTACGCACCGCTGGGCAGCACCCTGCGGATCGCCGCGATGGTGGACATGGGCGTGCGTTCGGCCGAGGCCCCGAAGCGGCGCATCGACCTTTTGAAGGCGCAGGTGTCGGAACTGTTCCCCGCCCTGGACCTGCGCCAGGCCCAGGCATGGGCGGGCCTGCGTCCTGCCACTGCGCTGGGCAAGCCGATCATCGACCGGGCGCCGGGGCTGGAGAACCTGTGGCTTAACGTCGGCCATGGCGCGCTGGGCTTCACCCTTGCCTGCGCCAGCGGCGAGATGATCACCCGGCAGATCATTCACGGCCGGCCGCACGAGACCGATGCACCCTTCTCGTTGGCGGCACATCGATAACCTTGTCCATCAGGATCGGCAGCGCTAAGCTCGCCGCGTTTTGCCAGTGGATGCGCTCAAGGGGCGCGAAAAACATGAATCGTCAGAAAAAGATCAAACAGCTGTTGAAGGCTCACGCCAAGAAAGCCAACGCCAAGCTGGCGCCCAAGAGCAACAAGCCCAAGTACATCAGCAAGGCCGACCGGTTGAAGCTGGAGGCCGAAACACCCCAGGAGGCGGGGCTGGCGGTGGTGAAGGACTGAAGGTGTTTTCGCAAGCTGGCGGGCGCTGTCTTGCTGCTCCGACGGACACCCTGAACCGCTTCTACAGGTGCCCATCGCACCTGTAGAAGCAACTGTCTTGCTCAAAATTTAAAGACCAGCCCAATCCCCTGTGGGAGCGGCCTTGTGCCGCGATCGGGCGCGAAGCGGCCGTGAAACCAGGCCCTCAGACCTATCCGGAAAATTTCGGTTGCCTGGCTTGCGGCCGCTTCGCGCCCGATCGCGGCACAAGGCCGCTCCTACAAAAGCAGCGCGGATCCCTGTGGGAGCGGGTTTACCCGCGAAAAAGACTCAGCGCTGCCTGGCACGGGCTACGCCCGTGTTCGCGGGACAAGTCGGGGCGCCGAACCGCCGCGCCTACACGAGTTCGAGCTAGTTGCCACATCCGAGCAAGGCTATTGATTTCATGAGCGGGCGAACGCCTGCGAACCGGCAATGGGTTGCCAGTTTTGCAGTGGCACCAGGAACATCAGCTCGAAGCGGCGCGCGGTAAAGCGCCATTCTCCATCGCGTCGCTCGAAGCGGTCATGGTACAAGCCAGCGGCCTGCACAGGGCCTTGTTCGATGTCATGGAACAGACAGTCGGCCTGTGAGACCGCGGTGGCGCTTTCGCCATCAAGCTCGATCAGCGGGTTGGCCATCCAGTGATGCATGTGCGGCATTTTCCGCCACGATTCCCGAGCCATGGCCAGAATGCCCTCGCGCCCGGTTCCGTGCCCGAATGCCGGCAAGTCCAGGGTTGCATCGACATGCCAGATGCTTTCCAGCAGTGCCTCATCCACGCGGTCATAGGCCTGGGCGTAGGTCCAGATCAGCGACTCGATCGCCAGGCGGCTTTCGATGCGGTCCAGGCGTTTTTCCAAAGTCTCAAGGTTCATTGCAACGATCTCCTGCAAGTCTGGGGAGCCGGCGTTCACAGCCGGTTGTCCGAGCCATTGTGCGAGTCGCAAGGCATTGACGGGACTGTCATTCCTGCAGTTTCAACGTTCATTTTTGTAAGGGGGTAAAGCGTTGACCCCACCTTCAAGCGCTTCCTAGCATGGCCCCATCTTTTACGAGGGCCTCGTATGAAAAACCCACCTGATATTGACCACTCACTCACCCTGGCACCTGACGACAGGGCAGCCGGCCCCGACCAACGCCGCTGGGCGATGTTCGTGGTCCTGCTTGTCGGGGCATTCCTCCCACCGCTGGACTTCTTCATCGTCAATGTGGCGCTGCCATCGATACGCAGCGACCTGAATGCTTCGGCATCGGCCGAGCAACTGGTCATTTCCGCCTATGCCGCGCTTTATGCGGTAACGCTGATCACCGGTGGCCGGCTGGGCGACCTGCATGGCCGCGGACGCATGTTCTTCATCGGCCTTGTCGGCTTCACCGCCGCCTCGTTGCTCTGCGGGTTCGCTGCCACGCCCTGGATGCTGATCACTGGCCGTGCGCTGCAAGGCATCACCGCGGCAGTGATGGCGCCACAGGCACTGGCCTCGGTACAGGCGATCTTCCCCGAGGCGGAAAAGCCCCTGGCGCTGAGCCTGTATGGTGCGGTGTTCGGTCTGGCCAGCGTGATCGGACAGGCACTGGGCGGTATCCTGATTTCGCTCGATCTGTTCGGGCTTGGCTGGCGGATGATCTTTCTCATCAATCTTCCGGTCGCGCTGCTGGTCATCCTCTTCGGCATTCCCTTGATCAAGGAGACTCGCGCCAGCCATGCGCGCAGGCTCGATCTCGGCGGCATGGCGCTGTCGATGCTCACACTTGCCACGCTGATCGTGCCGTTGATCGAAGGCCGTGAGGCCGGCTGGCCACTGTGGGCGTGGCTGTCGCTGATCGCCTGTCCATTGCTTGGCTGGACCTTCTGGCGCCACCAGGCCCGCCTGGCCAGCGCGGGGGGAGCGCCCTTGCTCGATCCGGCCGCGCTGCGCGTGCCGGGGCTGCGCCGGGCATTGCTGGTCGCCCTATCGTTCTACACGATCGGTGCCTTCTTCCTGCTTTTCTCGATCTACCTGCAAGGTGCATTGCATGTAAGCGCGCTGCATGCAGGCCTGGTCTTCCTGCCTTTCGGCGCGGGTTTTCTCATCGGGCCGTTGACCGCACCGTTGTGCACACGCGTGCTGGGCCTCTACACCAACGCCGTTGGCCTGGCATTGATGGTTGCAGGCCTGGTCGCACTCGCAGGCCTCATTACCCTCACAGCGGGCAACCCTGGCCCGCAGCCCGCGATTTTCGCCGTCGTGCTATTCGTCATCGGCTTCGGCCAGGGATTGGCGATGCCGACCCTGATGCGCATGATCACAGGGCGTGTCGCCCCAGCGTTGTCCGGGATGATGGCCGGTGTCACCAGTTCGACCTTGCAAGTGAGCACGGCGCTCAGCGTGGCGGTGATCGGCGGCATATTCTATGGCGTGCTGGGCGCTGGCACCGACCCGACCGCCATCAGTCATGCCTTCACCATTGCGCTGCTGTGCATGGCCGCTTGCCTGGTGTTGGGCGCAGGCTTGAGCTTTACCCTGGCGCGCCGTCCCGCGGCTGCCCGGTAGCGGTGCCTGCGCTCATGGAGCATCGCCAAGCCTCTCTACCACCAGATCGGCCAATGCCCGCAGACGGTCCATCTGGCGCATGTCCTGGTGATAGCCCATCCAGATCTCACGGTCTGGTGGCGGCTCGCCGATATCCAGCCGGCGCAGCAACGGCGACTGGTCGCCGATCGCTCGCGGCAGCACTGCAACACCCAGCCCTGATGCACATAGCCGCGCCTGCACACTGCGGCTACTGCTAGTGAACACAGTCCGCGCCTTGGGGAAGTGCGACTGCAACCAGTGGACGTCAGGGTAATGGGATTGGGCCGTATTCATGGTGACAAGACCGAGCGCCTCACCGCCCTCGCCGGGATCGAAGGCTTGGTGCTCGGCCTGGTACAGCCCATAGCGCAGGGTCATGAGCCGACGCTGAACGATGTCCGGCTCGGTGAACGGCACGATGCGAAAAGCGATTTCGGCATCCCGGCGGGCCAGGTCGAACAATCGATGGCTGGGGATCACCTCGGCCACGATCAACGGATGACGGCGGTGCAACTCATGCAGCACAGGTGCCAGCACGAATCCTGCGAACCAGTCTGCACAAGCGATGCGCAGCAAGCCCTCGGGCTGTTCGCCTAAGCCTGTGATACGCCGTTCGATGGCCAAGGCGCTACGTTCCATGTTTTCGGCCAGGTCAAGAATGCTCTCCCCGGCCGCGGTGAGTACCAGCCCCTCGCTGGTGCGACGGAAAAAAGCATGGCCGTTGCTCTGTTCGAGCACCTGCAGGCGCCGACCTACGGTGGGATGACTGACGCCCAACTGCTTGGCGGCCGCCCCGAGCGAGCCGCTGCGGGCAATCGCCAGGAAGACGCGCAGGTCATTCCAGTCCATGGGATACCTCCTACAGAAATGAACGGTGAAGATGCAGTAATGCGGGCGCCGTCACAAGTCTCGGCTTCCATTGCCAAGCGAAGCGGCGTTCGGTATCAGGCTGCCCAGGCCGACAGCGCCGGAATCTGGCAGGCGAGCAACGCCTCGGCCGCTGGATTGAGCGGCGCACGCGCCAGCCCACGGCGCTCGATCCATGTACACGCGGCAATTTCTCTGCGCGCACATGGGCGATCGCCGGGGTGAAGGTGGGTGGTGAAGATGTAATGGAGAACCCCGGCCACTTCCAAGGTGCACAGATGCAGCAAACCGTGGTCGCTCAGGCCGGTTTCCTCATGCAACTCTCGGGCTGCCGCCTCATGCGGCTGTTCGCCTCGCTCGATGACGCCGCCCGGGAAGTTCCATTTGCCGCCTTTCTTGCGCACGAGCAAGACCCTTCCTTTGTCGAAGCAGATGATCGTGGCTCTGTGTTTGGCGGGAGGGGTTGTCAGCGGCATCGGATTAGCTCGTCACACTTGTCACGGATATATGACAGTTTTGTTACACGATGGACAGGCAAATCTGACGCCAAGTTCAGCCAAATGGACACATGGCTGAGGGGATTGGTACAAAAAAATAGACGAGAGGGTCGCTATGTACCCTCTCTTGGGCTGAAGCGGCCCTCAGCCCGCCGCGCGGGCACGCGCCGCATGCAGCTTCTTGTAGCTCTCGACCAGACGCAGGTGGCGGTCCAGACCTTCAAGCTTCAGGCTGGTTGGGGTCAGCCCGTAGAAGCGCACGCTGCCGTCCACCGAGCCGAGTGCCGCGTCCATGCGCTCATTGCCGAACATGCGCCGGAAGTTGGAAACGTAGTCGTCCATCTCCAGCTCGTCGTCCAGCACTACTTCCAGCACCACGTTCAGCGCCTGGTAGAACAGCCCGCGCTCGACGGTGTTGTCGTTGAACTGCAGGAACATCTCCACCAGTTCCTTGGCCTCCTCGAAACGCTGCAGCGCCAGTTGGATCAGCAGCTTGAGCTCGAGGATAGTCAGCTGGCCCCACACCGTGTTGTCGTCGAACTCGACGCCGATCAGCGTGGTGATGGTGGTGTATTCGTCCACCTCGACCTGTTCCAGGCGCTTGTACAACAACTTCAGCGAGCGGCTGTCGAGGTTGTGCAGGTTGAGGATGTCGGCTCGGAAGCCCAGCGCGCGGTTGGTGTTGTCCCAGATCAGGTCCTCGACCGGATAGATTTCCGAATAGCCCGGCACCAGGATGCGGCAAGCGGTGGCACCGAGGTCGTCGTACACCGCCATGTACGCCTCCTTGCCCAGCCCTTCCAGAATGCCGAACAGCGTCTGCGCCTCCTGCTCGTTGGAGTCTTCGCCCTGGCCCGAGAAGTCCCACTCGACGAACTCGAAGTCGGCCTTGGCACTGAAGAAGCGCCACGACACTACGCCGCTGGAGTCGATGAAATGCTCGACGAAGTTGTTCGGCTCGGTCAACGCGTGGCTTTCGAAAGTCGGTTGAGGCAGATCGTTCAACCCCTCGAAGCTGCGACCCTGGAGCAATTCGGTGAGGCTGCGCTCCAGCGCCACTTCAAAGCTTGGATGCGCGCCGAACGAGGCGAACACCCCGCCGGTGCGCGGGTTCATCAGGGTCACGCACATCACCGGGAACTCGCCGCCCAGCGAGGCATCCTTGACTAGCACCGGGAAGCCCTGCTGCTCCAGCCCCTGGATACCGGCGACGATGCCCGGGTACTTGGCCAGCACCTCTTGCGGCACGTCCGGCAGGCACAGTTCGCCTTCGAGGATTTCGCGCTTGACCGCCCGCTCGAAGATTTCCGACAGGCACTGCACCTGGGCTTCGGCCAGGGTGTTGCCGGCGCTCATGCCGTTGCTCAGGTAGAGGTTTTCGATCAGGTTGGACGGGAAATACACCGTCTGCCCGTCGGACTGGCGCACGAACGGCAGCGAGCAGATGCCCCGGGCCTTGTTGCCCGAGTTGGTGTCGTACAGGTGCGAGCCGCGCAGTTCGCCATCGGGGTTGAAGATCTCCAGGCAGTACTCGTCGAGGATCTCCTGCGGCAGCGCGTCCTTCGGGCCAGGCATGAACCACTGCTCGTTCGGGTAGTGCACGAACGGTGCGTTGGCGATGTCCTCGCCCCAGTACTGATCGTTATAGAAGAAGTTGCAGTTCAGGCGCTCGATGAACTCGCCCAGTGCCGAGGCCAGCGCAGCTTCCTTGGTGGCGCCCTTGCCGTTGGTGAAGCACATCGGCGACTGCGCGTCGCGCACGTGCAGCGACCAGACGTTGGGCACGATGTTGCGCCAGGAGGCGATCTCGATCTTCATCCCCAGATCGGCCAGGATCGCCGACATGTTGGCGATGGTCTGCTCCAGCGGCAGGTCCTTGCCGGGAATGTAGGTGGTGGTGTCGGACACCGGCATCAGCAGCGCCTGGGCATCGGCGTCGAGGTTGTCGACCTCCTCGATGATGAACTCGGGGCCGGTCTGCACCACTTTCTTCACGGTGCAACGGTCGATGGAGCGCAGGATGCCCTGGCGGTCCTTCTCGCTGATATCCTCGGGCAGCTCGACCTGGATCTTGAAGATCTGGTTGTAGCGGTTTTCCGGGTCGACGATGTTGTTCTGCGACAGGCGAATGTTTTCGGTGGGGATGTCGCGGGTCTGGCAGTAGAGCTTGACGAAGTACGCCGCGCACAGCGCCGAGGAGGCCAGGAAGTAGTCAAACGGACCAGGCGCCGAGCCATCGCCCTTGTAGCGAATGGGCTGATCGGCGATCACCGTGAAGTCGTCGAACTTGGCTTCAAGTCGGAGATTGTCGAGAAAATTGACCTTTATTTCCATGCGGGCACACCAGCGCGTAAAACGAAATGGGCGCCATTATCCGGTTTTTTCGCTGGGAAGTCTTGCCGCAGCCACACCGCCCTGATCAAGGCGCCGCCACGTTCTCCTGCTGCTGGCGCCAAAGCGCCAGGTTTCGTGCAACCAGGCGCTGCGGCAAATCGCTGGACACGATCTCCCTCATCTTCGCGGCCAGTTGCTCGCGCAACTGTGGCCGGTTGCACGGCGAGTCGTGGGACATCGCCAGGTACAGCCCCTCGCTGGATACCGGAGGCTCGAGCACCTGCACCTGCTCGTCGACCTTCAGCACGCGCGCCAGGGCCATGCCTGGAAACTGCTCGAAGATCACATAGTCGCTACGCTTGTGCAGCAGCTTCTCGAACGCCTGCCTGGCGCCGGGCACTGCCTCCAGGTTGAGGTTGGTCCGGGCGAACTCGTCGAACTGCTCGCCATGGCTGTTGTTGACCAGTACCCCACCCTTGAGCCCGCGCAGATCGTCCCAGCCTTTATAGGCGAAAGCGCTATCGCTGCGCACCCAGACCACGCTTGGGGTGTGCAGGAACGGCGGCTCGATGAAGTTCACCTCGTTCTGCCGCGCGCGGGTCAGGAAGTAGCCCGCCAGAAGATCGACCCGCCCGGTACGCACTTCTTCCTGGGCGCGTCCCCAGGGCCCGGAATATTTCACTTCCACATCCAGCCCCAGCTCACCTGCCATGTACTTGAGCAGATCGGCATTGGCCCCGACGAGGTGCTGCGGGTCCTGCGGGTCACGCCACAGGTACGGTGGATACTCGGGGTTGCCGGTGGCGGTCAGGCGCGTGCAGTCATCGACCGCCAGCGCCACCTGCGGCAATACCGCGAAGGTCAGCGACAGCAGCAAGGCCCGACAGGAACGGCGCTCGATCATTGGTGGCCCTCGTCTGAATAGAACAGCAGGGAAAAAGCGATGACTGACCGACAGGCGACATGAACAGCGACAGGCTTAACACAGTCTGGACCAGAAACCGTCAGCTGCCAGCAATGGCAGCTGCAAGATGCCATTCGTCGGCGCATCATGCCATCACCGAACCCGTTCGGCTGCACCTGCCCCTATTTTTCAACGCCCTGCTGGCCATAACGGTCAGACCCTGTAGGCTGTGTTGTGGCCGCGATCGTTTCCGGCGCCTACGTCATCAGCGCCAACCGCACCGGGCAGGCTGCACAGGGCCAGCGCTTTGGCGGCCACGGCATGGCGTACTCCCCTCTGGCCAGCCCCTCACCGTCGCCGCAAGGCTGACGACCACGGTTTGTTGCAGGTCGTACGGATTGACCTGGAGCAGGCTCGGCGACAAAAACGCGAATACCCCTGTTACTTGCAGAACGTCGATTGAACGCCATCGCCGCCACGGCTGGACGAGAAATGACACAATGGCCTGATAACGGCCGCATGCCGTCAAGCAAAGGACTTTTCAAGGATGGTGGATGCGGGTATGGCCGAAGTGTACGAGGGAAGCTGCCTGTGTTCAGCGATCACCTATGAACTGCTGGTACGTCCCAAGGCCGTGAGCCATTGCCATTGCGGTCAATGCCGCAAGGCGCACGGGGCGATGTTCGCCTCCTACGGCAGTGTGCCGCGGGAGGCCTTGCGGATATCGAGCGGGGCCACGGATATCAGCGCCTATGCCTCATCGGCCTCGGTACTGCGCGAGTTCTGTGGCCGATGCGGATCGACACTGTTCTGGTCGCGCTCACAAGGCGCGTTCAGTGATTGGGTTTCCGTGGCACTAGCAACACTGGACACGCCGTTCGAGGCCGCCAAGCACAAGCATGTGCATGTTGGTGACGAACCGCTGTGGTATTGGCGCGCCCCCGACATTACCAGTGATACCCCAACCCCAGATTGATCGCGTAGTCCCCACGCACCGTGCCTCCCGGCCCTTGGACCTCGGCAGACGTGGCGCGGGCAAAGGCTTCGGCCGCCAAGGCCATGGCTCAACATGGCCGATCAGCACCTTCGCTGTCTCCGTGGCCATCCGGCCTGCCGGCGCGCAGCGCTGACCTGCTGCCCCTTCAACTGTTCGCCCTGCAACAGCAGGGCAACACTTTGCCCGGCTCAGCACAGCTGTCAGCCCTGATTTGCGCGCCCACCTGCGCAAAACCAGGGCCTGGCGAGATGGCACGCTGCCTGCAACCGGTCCTGATCCCTCTTCTCGACTGGATCGCCCCATGCGTCTGTTTGCCCAAACCCTGCCCAGCGCCCTGAAGTCGCTGTCTATTGCCGGCCTCGTTGCCCTGGCCTTCAATCCCGTCGCCCACGCCGAAACCGCGCCCAAGGAAGTCCGCCTGGACTACGCCTACTACTCCCCCGTAAGCCTGGTGCTCAAGCATTTCGGGTGGTTGGAAAAAGCCCTGCCTGACTCCAAGGTCACCTGGGTGTTCAGCCAGGGCAGCAACCGCTCGCTGGAATACCTCAACAGCGGCGGTGCCGACTTCGGCTCTTCGGCCAGCCTCTCGGCGGTGCTGGCCCGGGCCAACGGCAGCCCGATCAAGTCGGTGTACGTCTACAGCCGCGCCGAATGGACCGCGCTGGTGGTGGCCAAGGACTCGCCGCTGAAGACACTTGACGACCTCAAGGGCAAGAAGATCGCCGCCACCAAAGGTACCGACCCGTACCTGTTCACCCTGCGCGCGCTGGAAAAGGCCGGGCTGAAAAAGGACGACGTCGAGCTCTTGCACCTGCAGCACCCCGATGGCCGCACCGCACTGGAGAAAGGCGATGTCGATGCCTGGGCCGGCCTCGATCCGCACATGGCTGCCAGCGAACTGCAAGCCGGCTCACGCCTGCTGTACCGCAACAAGGACTTCAACAGCTATGGCGTGGTCAGTGTCACCGAGACCTTCGCCAAGCAGCATCCACAAACCATCGCCACGGTGATCAAGGCGTACGAGCAGGCACGCCACTGGGCAGTCGCACACCCGGACGAGTTCGCCCGCCTGTTGGCCGATGAATCCAAGCTCCCGCTGGATGTGGCCAAGCTGCAGCTGTCGCGTACCGACCTCTCGGCGCCGCAACTGACCGAACAGGACGTGACAGCCTCCAAGGCCGCGGCGCCGATCCTGGTGTCGGAGGAGCTGGTCAAGCGTGGCGCCGACGTCAACGCCGTGATCGACCAGCTGATCGACCCGTCCTTCGGCAAGGCCAGCATCGAGCGATGAGCCTCTCCACGCACACTCGCAGCGTGAGCGCGCCGGCGCCCGCCACTGCCATCTCGCCCTGGCCACGTCGGCTCAAGGGCCTGGCGCTG
Source organism: Pseudomonas sp. NY15374 (assembly GCF_048068255.1). NCBI lineage: Bacteria > Pseudomonadati > Pseudomonadota > Gammaproteobacteria > Pseudomonadales > Pseudomonadaceae > Pseudomonas > Pseudomonas sp. NY15374. Next base: position 488,998 of record NZ_JBLUPZ010000001.1, on the reverse strand, counting down.
CCTCTGGCGATCATCCTGCTGCTGGAGGCCGTCGTGCGCCTGGGCTGGATCGCTTCCTACCAGATGCCAGCACCCAGCGAAGTGGCGCAGACCCTGGTGCAACTGGCCGACGGCGCGCTGTGGAAACACATCGGCGCCAGCCTGTCGCGTGTGTTGGCCGGCTTTGCCATCGGCGCCGCCCTGGGGCTGCTGTTCGCCGCCTGGGTGGGCCTGAGCCGTGAGGCCGAGGCCTGGCTGGAACCGACCTTCGCCAGCCTGAGGGCGATCCCGAGCCTGGCCTGGGTGCCGCTGTTGCTGCTGTGGCTGGGCATCGGCGAGACCTCCAAGGTGACACTGATCGCCATCGGCGCGTTCTTCCCGGTGTACCTGAACGGCGTGGCCGCGATCCGCAACATCGACCGCAAGCTGGTCGAGGTCGGACGCATGTACGGCTTCGGCCCATTGCGCCTGGCCCGGCGCATCCTGCTGCCGGCTGCGATACCCGGCGTATTCACCGGTCTGCGCAGCGCCCTGAGCCTGAGCTGGATGTTTCTCGTCGCCGCCGAGCTGATCGCCGCCACCCGCGGCCTGGGTTATTTGCTCAGCGACGGCCGGGAGACTTCACGACCGGACCTGGTGCTCGCGGCGATCATTGTCCTGGCCCTGCTCGGCAAACTCAGCGATGGCCTGTTGGCCGGGCTGGAGCAGCGCTGGCTGAACTGGCGCGACACCTTCGACGGCACGGACCGAGGAGCCTGAATCCATGAACCAACCCTTGCGCGTTGCCGCACCGACACCTGCACCCTTGCTCGACCTGCGCGTCGAGCACAAGGCATTCGGTGCCACTGCGGTACTGGGGGCGGTCGAGCTGCAACTGCAACCCGGCGAGATCGTCAGCCTGCTGGGCCCCAGTGGCTGCGGCAAAAGCACCCTGCTGCGCCTGGTGGCGCAACTGGACCGCGACTTCGTTGGCCGTCTGCAGCAACGCCCGGAACAGGTCGGTTTCGTGTTCCAGGAGCCGCGCCTGATGCCCTGGTTGAGCGTGGCCGACAATATCGGCTTCAGTGAGGACCAGTACTACGACCGTGCCCGGGTCAACGGCCTGATCGACGAGGTGGGCCTGGGCGGCTTCGCCGATGCGCTGCCCAAGGCGTTGTCCGGCGGCATGGCCCAGCGCGTGGCCATCGCCCGCGGGCTGTACGGCCAACCACAACTGCTGTTGCTCGACGAGCCGTTCAGCGCCGTGGATGCCTTTACCCGCTTCAAGCTGCAGGACCTGTTGCTGGACCTCGCACGCCGCCACCGCATCGCCTTGCTGGTGGTCACCCATGACGTGGACGAGGCGCTGTACCTGAGCGACCGCGTGCTGGTGATCGGCAACCGGCCGGGCACTGTCTGCCGCGAGCTGAGGGTCGGTCTCGGCTACCCGCGCGAGCGCCAGGACGAACGCCTGGCCCGCCTGCGCGGCCAGGCGCTGGAAGCCCTGCACAGTGCGCGGGTGATCTGAGCCGGGCGCGTTCATCGATAGTGACTATCGAGCACGACGATTTCTGCCCGGTGGCCGTGCTCGATACCCTGTGTTCAACGACTCGCCAGACGAATCCTCGAACCAGGAAACCCGCCGATGAACGCCACCGCCCGCCTGCTGCTCGCTGCCCTGGCCGCCCTTGGTATCGCCGCACTTGCCGGCTGTGCCAGCCATCCCGAACAACGCCCCTACACAGCCGAGGAAACGCGCCAGTTGCAGCTCGAGGCGCTGCAACGCCGAGGCCTGTCGCAGCAGGAATACGAACACCAGCGCGCCGCAATCCTGCGTGCCGACCAGGTGGAAGTGGCCGGAGACGGCCTGCGCCAGGCACCTGCCCTGCGCGGCTGATCAGCCCTCGCGACTGCGCTGCAGCCGCGCCCGCATCCCCTCGCTCGCGCCAGGGCCCTGCACCAGCTCGCACGCTGACCAGGGCACCACGCGCCCGGACTCCACGTCCACCATCATCGGCTGCAAGGCCTTGCCCGTACCCTTTTCCACCACCTGCACACTGATGGCCTCAGGCGCAAAATGCCGATTGCCCCAGGCGATCAGCGCATAGAGCACGCCCTGCAGGTCGCGCCCCCGAGCACTGGGCCGGTATTCGTGGCGCAAGGGCCGGGTGCTGTAGGCATGGCGCTCGAGCAGGCCGGCCTCCACCAGCGCATTGAGCCTGCGGGTCAACATGCTCGGAGCGATCTCCAGGCTCTTGGCGAAATCGTCGAAGCGGCTCAGGCCCTGCAAGGCATCGCGCATGATCAACAGGCTCCACCACTCCCCCACGTGTTCAAGGCTCAGGGCGATAGGGCATTCGGAATCCACAAGCGTCTTGCGTTGCATCAGGCAGGCTCACCACGGGTCTGTGAAATATTCGGGCCGGATGTTACTTCTATAATGATAGTAACGTCTCTTGAGCTGAATAGTAGGGTCTGTATGAAAAGTCTTGAGACGAAGGTCAGGCAAGGCGAAAACAGCCGAGGAACGGTCGGAGTCGCGCTCGACTTTACGGGTTGTAAATGAGCATTCCGACCGGGCTGGCGCACCAGGCTGTTTTCAACGCAGCATCACCGAGTATCAAGGCTTTTCGTACAGAGCCTAGCAAACCTCCATGGGAGTTAGACCTTCATGAGCAAGCGTATCGTCGTTACCGGAATGGGAGCGGTCACACCGCTGGGGTGTGGCGTGGAGCGGGTCTGGGAACGCCTGCTGGCGGGCCGCTCGGGCATCGCGCAGTTGCCGGAATCGCTGATCGGCGACCTGGCGGTGCGCATCGGCGGCCAGGTGCCGGACCTGCAGCAGGACAGCGAGGCCGGCTTCGATCCGGACCGCATACTGCCAGCCAAGGAGCAGCGCAAGGTCGATCGTTTCATCCTGTTCGCCCTGGGCGCCGCACAGGAGGCCCTGGCGCAGGCCGGCTGGCAACCGCAAAGCGTCGAACAGCAGGAACGCACGGCAACCATCATCGGTACCGGTGTGGGCGGCTTCCCGGCCATTGCCGAGGCCGTGCGCACCACCGACAGCAAAGGCCCACGCAAGTTGTCACCGTTCACCATTCCCTCCTTCCTCGGCAACCTGGCCGCCGGACAGGTGTCGATCGCCCACAGGTTCAAAGGCCCGCTGGGTACCCCGGTCACCGCGTGCGCGGCCGGGGTGCAGGCGATTGGCGACGCCGCGCGAATGATCCTGGCCGGTGAAGCGGACGTGGCCTTGTGCGGGGGTGCGGAGGCAGCCATTCATCGTGTCAGCCTGGCCGGCTTTGCCGCCGCGCGAGCCTTGTCGAGCGATTTCAACGAGCACCCGGAACAGGCCTCGCGCCCATTCGACACGGCCCGCGACGGCTTCGTCATGGGCGAAGGCGCCGGTTTGCTGGTGATCGAAGAACTGCAGCATGCACTGGCACGCGGCGCCACGCCGCTGGCCGAGCTGGTGGGCTACGGCACCAGCGCCGACGCCTATCACATCACCTCGGGGCCGGAAGATGGCGACGGCGCGCGACGCGCCATGACCCTGGCCCTGCGCCAGGCCGGTATCCGTGCAGAACAGGTCGGCCATCTCAATGCCCATGCCACCTCGACACCGGTGGGCGACAAGGGTGAGCTGGCAGCGATCAAGGCGGTGTTCGCCGACGTGCCCTCACCGGTGATCAGCGCGACCAAGTCTGCCACCGGCCACTTGCTGGGCGCCGCCGGCGGAATCGAGGCGATCTTCACCGTGCTTGCTCTGCGCGACCAACAGGCGCCGGCCACGCTCAACCTGGTCGAGCCTGACCCCGCAGCCGCCGGGCTGGACATTGCCGCGGGCCAGCCGCGGCCCCTGGATACCGAATACGCGCTGTCCAACGGCTTCGGTTTCGGCGGCGTCAATGCCAGCGTGATTTTCAAGCGCTGGGAGGGTTGAGCCACTGGTCGGCACGCGGGCGTTTGATTACGCTTGGCCATCGCCTCGAGCACACAGGGAGCACTACCGATGTCCAGACACGACCGCTATGAAGCCGCTCTGCAGGCGCTGGGTTATTCGTTCGATGGCCCGCTGAAGATCGGCGGCGACTACGTGCCGGTGCTGCACTTGGGCGACCAGGTGTACATCAGTGGGCAAATCCCGCGGGTCAACGACACCGTGGTGTTCCCGGGGCGGGTGGGCGAGGACGTCAGCCTCGCCGATGCGCAGACTGCCGCCAAGATCAGCACCCTGCGCTGCCTGAAGCTGCTGAGCGAAAGCCTGGGCTCGCTGGATGCGGTCAAGGGTATCGCGCGGATCAATGTATTCGTGCAGTCGGCGGCAGACTTCACCCAGCAGAGCGAAGTGGCCAACGGCGCCTCGGCGATCCTGCATGAAGTGCTGGGCGACGCCGGCAAGCATACCCGCACCTCGGTGGGGGTGTATCAGTTGCCGAAGAATGCCGCGGTGGAGATTGACCTGATCGCGGTGGTGTAGGTGCAAGGGGCTGGCGTGCAGCCCCTTCAGCCTTGCAGCCCCTCGACCACCTGCGCCACCGTGGTCACCTGGCGAAAGTGATGGGTCCACAGCTCGATACCCAACTTGCCCGAGCGGTCCAGTGAAGAGCCCACCGTCAGGTCAGTGATCAAGGTCGGGTTCAGCCCGGCATCGAACAGCGCAAAGCCGGCGGCCAGTACGCAGGTTTCGGTCTGCAGGCCGCAGACCAGCACGCGCTCCACCCCCAGTCGCTTGAGGTAGTCGATGGCCTCGGCGGTCTGCCCGTAGCCGTGCTTGACGAACACTTCGTCTGCCTCGATCAGGCTCTCGTCCTCGCGCGCTGGATGCCAGCCAAGCTGCTGCTGGAACGGCGTGACCTGCTCGTCGTGCAACTCGACCGAGGCGATGGCGGGGAGTTTCGCGGCCAACGCGCGGATTCCGTCGATCAGCCACTCAGGAGGGCTGAAGGTGGACTGGACATCGACGATAAGCAAAGCCTGCCGCATGGGGTTCTCCGGGGGACGACATGAGGCCGCGGAGTATATCGTCCGTGGACGATCGTTGCAGGCCCTGAAGTTTGGGCAAGCCACGAGCAGTTGAGCCGGCGATACGCTGGGAGAGACCGTGATCAAGCCCCTGCGCTTGCGCTGATGCGCTAGACTGCGCGCTCCATCACGCAAGGAGGCCACATGGGTATTCGCGGACAGGATCGACAGATCGACAACATCGAGTTCAACGTCACCGACATCGGCCGCAGCAAGGCGTTCTACGGCGCAGTGTTCGGTTGGACCTTCACCGACTACGGCCCCACCTATACCGAGTTCTCCGATGGCCGCCTGAGCGGCGGCTTTACCACCGGCGAAGCGGTACGACCCGGTGGCCCGCTGGTCATCCTCTACGCCGACGACCTTGAAGCCACCCAGCGACGTGCAGAAGCAGCAGGCGCGCGCATCAGCCGCGCCACCTTCGCCTTCCCTGGCGGCCGGCGCTTCCACTTCATCGACCCGGACGGCTACGAACTGGCCGTGTGGACCGCCTCGTAACGCGGTTCAAGCGGTAGGGACGGTCCCGCCATCCACCACGAACTCGGTGCCGGTCACCGCCGCAGCTGCTGGCGAGGCCACGAAGCCGATGACGTTGGCCACCTCCTTCGGGCTGGCGGGCCGACCCAGGGGGATCCCGCCCAAGGCTTGCATGATGATGCGCTTGCCGCCCTCGTAGTCGGTGCCCGCCTCGCTGGCCAGGCGCTCGGCCAGGGCTACCGAGGCCTCGGTCTCGATCCAGCCGGGCGCGACCCGCACCACGCGTACGCCCTTGGGTGCGACTTCCTTGGACAGGCTCTTGCTGTAGGTCGACAGCGCCGCCTTGGCCGCCGCATAGGCGGTGGTGGCTTCCGGCAGCGGCAGTTGGTGCTGGATCGAGGTGACGTGAACGATCACCCCGCCGCCCTGCGCCAGCATGCCGGGCAGCAAGACCCGATCCAGACGCACGGCGGGCAGCAGGTTGAGGTCCAGCTCCTGTTGCCAATGCGCCTCGCCCAAGGCGGCAAAGCCCCCGGCCGGTGCGCTGGAACCGCCCAGCACATGAACGATGACATCGACACCGCCCAGCTGCCGCTCGACCTCGCCTGCCAACTGCTCGCACCCCTCGAGGGTGGTCAGATCGGCTTTGACGAACGACGCCTGAGGGGCATCGACGGGCGCTGTGCGCGCGCAGGTCAGCACACGGGCGCCCAGCTCGAGGAACAGCTCGACCGTGGCCTTGCCCAGGCCTTTGGTGCCAGCGGTGACCAGTACGCGCTTGCCGCGCAGGGTTTCTGATGGATGACTCATGGATATTCTCCGGTGGTAGCAACCTGGGTTGCGGATAGAATCGTGTTTTGTCCGAACGAGCCGAACCATGGAGCGCGTCAGCCTCAACGACCTCGATGCCGTCCTCGCCATCGCCCGGCGCGCCAGTTTTCGCGCGGCGGCCATCGACCTGGGGATGTCCACCACCGCCCTGAGCAACGCCATCGGCAAGCTCGAGGCGAACCTTGGCGTGCGCCTGTTCAACCGCACCACGCGCAGCGTGTCGCTGACCGATGCCGGGCGCCTGTTCGTCGAGCACGTCGCCCCGGCGCTGGGCGAGGTGCAAGGCGCCCTGGAAGTGGTGCGCGCCCAGCGCGATCAGCCCAGTGGCATGCTGCGCATCAACGCTGCGGCGTTCGCCGCACGCGAGATCATCGGGCCGTTGGTACTGGAGTTCTTGCGGCGCTATCCGCAGATGCAGGTGGACCTGGTCACCGAGGGGCGCCTGGTGGACATCGTCGCCGATGGTTTCGACCTGGGCGTGCGAGTCGCCGACCTGGTGCCCAGCGACATGATCAGCCTTTCCCTCGGCCGGCCGCAGCGCTATGCCGTGGTCGCCTCCGCCGCCTACCTGGCCGCGCGGGGCACGCCACGGTTGCCGGCCGACCTGCAGCGCCACAGTTGCGTCCGCGTGCGCCTGCCGGATGGCGCGCTGTTCCGCTGGCGCTTCGCCAACGGCAACAGCGCGCAGCAGATCGACGTACAGGGCCCCATCACTCTGGACGAGGCCAGCCTGGCACGTACTGCCGTCATGGCTGGCGTGGGCCTTGGCTACTTCATGGAACAGGACGTGCGCGAGGACATCGCGGCCGGGCGCCTGGTGCGTGTGCTGGACGACTGGACGCCACCGTTGCCGGGGCTGTGCCTGTACTACGCCGGGCGGCGCAATCCCTCGGCAGGCATGACCGCGTTTCTCGCACCGGCCCGGGAAGTGGCGGAGCAGGCGTGCCGCGAGGGCACGTGAGACAGGGACTTGCTGCATGGCGGACGGCCTCGCCGGGTGTCGGTGAGGCACAGGTTATGCGTTCAGGTCCGTCGCGATAAGCAGGACAGATCAGGATGATTCATTGCGAATTTCAGGATAGTGAACCCAGCTTTCAATGCTGTTCGAGAATCCACTGGGTAATGGCCTGCAAATCTTCCTCGCGGGCTTGCGACTGTGGCGGCATCGGCACCACTCCCCATTGCCCCCGGCTGCCCTGTCGGATGCTTTGCACCAACTGCCCGGCGTCCTTGCTGCCGTCGCGATAATGCGCAGCAATCTCTCGCCAGGACGGGCCCACGGCCCGCGCATCCAATTGGTGGCAAGCGCTGCAGGCGTAGCGCTGCATCACGGTGGGCGGCTCGGCGAACACCCGAACACTGGCGAACAGCAGCAGCCCGGCTGCAATCACGGCACCTCGAGACATGGGCATGATCCTGAAAACGATGGGCCGTCGAGGGTACCGGTTACACCGATCCTGCAACAGAGCCGGCGGCGCAAACTGTTATCCTCCAGCGATCTCCACCAGCAGGCACGATCATGACCGAAAGCCCGACCGCCCTCCCCCCACTCAATGCCCTGCGCGTGTTCGAGGTTGTCTCGCGTCACCTGAATTTCCGCTTGGCGGCCGAGGAGCTGGGTGTCACCCAGGCGGCTGTGGCCCAGCAGGTACGGGGGCTGGAGGCGAGCCTGGGCATCAGGCTGTTCGAGCGTTTGCCACGCGGCCTGCGCCTCACCGATGCGGGCCTGGGCTACAGCCATAGTATCCGCAACGCCTTGGCCCTGATCGGCGAAGCCACTGCGGCATTGCGCCCGGACAACCGTCACCTCACCGTCAGCGTCACCCCGACCTTCGCCTCGAAATGGCTGATCCCACGGCTGAGTTCGTTCACCGAGGCCCATGGCGAGATCGACCTGCGGGTGCTGGCCACCGATCGCCTGTCGCGCTTCCAGGCCGACGGCGTGGATCTTGCCGTGCGCTACGGCCACCCGCCCTTCGGCGCAGGGCTCAACACCGAACTGCTGCTCAGGCAGCGGGTGGTCGCGGTGGCCAGCCCCGCCCTGCTGGCGCAGTGGGGTAAACCGCACAGCCTCGAGCAGTTGCAGCATTTTCTGCTGCTGCACGATGCGCATAATTTCTGGCCCGAGTTCATCACCCAGCTGTTCGGCCAGCCGACCCAACCGATGCCGAAGAACGTACGCTTCAACCAGACCTCGCTGGCCATCGAGGCCGCCGTGGCCGGGCAAGGGCTGGCGCTGTCCAGCGAACTGTTCGTGCAGGAAGACCTGCAGGCCGGGCGGCTGGTGCAGGTATTCGAGCAGGCGCTGGAGATGGACAAGCACTTCTACCTGGTCTGGCCCCGCAAGGGCAGCACACCGACCGCACTGGACGTGGTTCGCGGCTGGCTGCTGGCGCAGGTGGAAGCCCCCTGAGGCAATAGATTTTCTACTGAATCGACAAACCCCTGCTGCCTCCCTGCCAGCGGTGTACCGGTGCTAGGCTGACCCCCTCACATCAGCCAAGCATTGCATTGGAGGTCACATGTCAGTAGAAAAAGTAGCGATCATCACCGCCGGCGGTAGCGGCATGGGTGCAGCGGCGGCGCGGCGCCTGGCCGCAGACGGGTTCAAGGTGGCAATCCTGTCTTCATCGGGCAAGGGCGAGGCCCTGGCCAACGAACTGGGCGGCATCGGCGTGACCGGCAGCAACCAGTCCAACGACGACCTGCAACGCCTGGTCGACACCGTGCTGGAGAAATGGGGGCGCATCGATGTTCTGGTCAACAGCGCAGGCCACGGCCCACGTGCGCCGATCCTGGAGATCAGCGACGACGACTGGCACAAGGGCATGGACACCTATCTGCTCAATGTCATCCGCCCGACCCGCCTGGTCACCCCGGCCATGCAGAAACAGCAAGGTGGCGTGATCATCAACATCTCCACCGCCTGGGCGTTCGAGCCCAGCGACCTGTTCCCGACCTCGGCCGTGTTCCGTGCCGGCCTTGCAGCGTTCAGCAAGATCTTCGCCGACACCTACGCCAAGGATAACGTGCGGATCAACAACGTTCTGCCCGGCTGGATCGACAGCCTGCCGGCCACCGAGCAACGCCGCGACAGCGTGCCGCTCAAGCGCTACGGCAAGAGCGAGGAAATCGCCGCGACCATCGCCTTCCTGGCCAGCGAAGGTGCGGCCTACATCACCGGACAGAACATCAAGGTCGATGGCGGGCTGACCCGCGGGGTGTGAACCTCGCCGCGTGCCTCAGTCGGCAGGTACGCTGAAACCCTTGGCGAAGGTTGGGGTAACATCCAGCCGTTGCGTCATCAGGCCATGGGCATGGTAGAAGTCGGCGGTCTCCTGCTGTTGGGTCACGGTGTGCTCATCGATGCCTTGCCAGTGCAGCTTGCGCCGCTCGAACTGCAACCGCGCGGCCTCTTCGGGAAAACCGATGATCGCCGCGAGGGACTTGGAATAGCTGTCCAGATGCTGGTTGGCCCACACCTGGGCGCCAGCCAGGCGCTTGAGGTAGTCCTGCAAGGCCGCGTGTCGCGCAGGATCCTGCAGTGCCTGGTCGGTGACCGCCAGGAAGCTGTTGCCGCTGGACAGGCCGCGACCGTTCACCAGCACCCTGCCCTGCCCGCTGGTCTCGGCCAGCGCAGTGTAAGGCTCCCAGGTCGCCCAGGCGTCCACCGAGCCGTTGGCCAGGGCGATCTTGGCGTCCACCGGCCCTAGAAAGCGAAACTCCACGTCCTTCTCACTCAGGCCGGCCTGCTCCAGAGCCTTGAGCGCGATGTGGTGGCCGATCGACCCGCGGCCGGTGGCGATGCGTTTGCCCTTGAGGTCGGCGCCATTGCGCAGGGGCGACTCCGGGCGCACCAGCACCGCGGTGCCGTAGGGGTCGGACTTGTCCACCGCGATGGCCTTGACCGGCGCCCCGGAGGCGAGCACGAACAGCAGTGGGGCATCGCCGATGATGCCTGCATCGATGGCGCCTGCGTTGAGCGCCTCGGCAAGTGGCGCGGCGGCCGGAAACTCTGCCCAGTGGATGTCGTAGGGCAGGTCGCGCAGTGCATCGGCAGCCTCGAGCTGGGCGCGCATGTTGCCCTTCTGGTCACCGACGCGCAGCGTGAGGCGCTCGGCGGCAAAGGCCTGGGTTGCCAGCAGCAGGCTGGCGGCAATCAACAGTAGGCGGGAACGGATCAGCATGGAGCTCCTCGGGAAGGTACGTGCGTTGGAGCACTGACTGTACCGAGTCGCAATAGATAAATTAAATTGATTTTAGGAATAACCTAATATGCTAATTAATTTAGATTCCATATCCCGGCAGGGACGAGCCGCCATGACGCAAGCTCGTCTCTACTGGGCTCGGCTCAGTCCTTGGCCCTGTGCAGCAGGCTGTCGAAGCGCTTGCCGTCGATCAGGTAGGTCAGGCGCGCCTGGCCGTTTTCCAGCGGTTCCAGGGTCATGGGCGTATTGGTCTTGTGGTAGGGATGGCGGAACAGCGCCGGCTTCTCGGTATAGGCGTAGCTGTTGAAGGCCAGGGCATCGCCCGTCCAGCGCACGTTGTTGTACAGGTAGCGCCAGTTCTCGTCCGGGCGGTGATAGAGGTAGACGCCACTGGCGTCACGGACGACCTCGATCTGCACCGCGCCGGCCTTGCTCGCCCACTTGCCGATATAGCGTTCGAGCCCCGCATGGCCTGCTGGTACTGCCGGCGCCGGGGCGAAGTCACTTGCCTGGAACGGGGTTCGCCGTGCCGCCTCACCCTTGGCATCGACGTACAGGTCACATAGCGGCGCCACCTGGTCGACCTTGCGGTAGAGGAAGGTGAGCTGGGCATCGGCGACCGGCATGCTCAACATCATGACCGTCGGGGCAAAACCCAATACCTTCAGGTCGAACGCCCGCGCCTCGGACTGAACGTGGATCGAACTACCGTCCTCGGCCACCTTGTAGTCGGAAATCTCGACGGCCTGGGTCTTGGGCTCGGCGCAGTTGAACGGGTGCAGTAGCACCTTGCCGTCGGCCTTGTATTCGGCGACGTTGGCGATGCCACTCTTGAGCGGCATCATCGCCCAGATACCGACGATCGCACTTTTGTCGGTGCGCAGGGAAACCTTGTCCTTGCTCGGCGCGTGGCCGGCACAGCCGCCCAGGAACAGGGCACTCAGGGCGAGAGGGAGTAGCGGTTTGAACACGATGATCATCCATGGTTGGTCGAAGGCAGCCGCCCTGCGCCCGAGGTGTCTGGCTAGAGGCGGCTGGCCATCATCGCATGAAACGCTTTCGTATCACCTTAATCAGTCCACGCGCGTACGGCATCGCGCGGGGCCTCATTCGATCCGCGGATGCTGCTGCACCAGCACTTTGCGCTTGGCCTCGAGCTCGGCGATCTGCTCGTCGATGTCCTCGATCTTCTGCTCGATGGTGTCGTGGTGCTCCTGCAGCAGTTCCTTGGCTTCTTCCAGGTCCGAGGCCGCAGGCGCCGCTCCGCGCAGGGGCTTGTTGGCGGTCTCTTTCATGGTCAGCCCGGTGAGCAGGCCGATCACGGCGATGACCATCAGGTAGTAGGCCGGCATGTACAGGTTGTCGGTGCTTTCCACCAACCAGGCGGCGATGGTCGGGGTGAGGCCGGCGATCAGCACCGAGATGTTGAAGGCGCTGGCCAGGGCGCTGTAGCGGATGTGAGTGGGGAACATCGCCGGCAGGGTCGAGGCCATCACGCCAATGAAGAAGTTCAGCAGCACCGCCAGGATCAGCAGCCCGGCAAAGATTACCCCGAGGCTGCCGCTGTTGATCAGCATGAACGCCGGGATCGCCAGGACGAACAGGCCGACGCTGCCCACCACGATGAACGGGCGACGCCCGACTTTGTCGCTGAGGAAGCCGATCACCGGCTGCACGAACAGCATGCCGACCATGATCGCGATGATGATCAGCACGCCGTGGTCTTCGCTGTAGTGCAGGTTGTGCGACAGGTAGCTGGGCATGTAGGTGAGCAGCATGTAGTAGGTGACGTTGGTCGCGATCACCACACCGATGCAGGTCAGCAGGCTGCGCCAGTGCTTGGTGGCGACCTCCTTGAACGACACCTTCGGCCCCGAGGCCAGGCCTTCGCGATCACCCTGCTCGAGCTTGTCGACATGCTGCTGGAAGGCTGGCGTCTCCTCCAGGGCGTGGCGCAGGTAAAGGCCGATGATGCCCAGCGGCAACGCGACGAGGAACGGCAGGCGCCAGCCCCAGTCGAGGAATTGCTCCTCGCCGACGATGGCCGAGATCATCACCACCATGCCGGCACCGAGCACGAATCCTGCGATCGAGCCGAAGTCCAGCCAACTGCCGAGGAAGCCGCGCTTGCGGTCAGGGGCGTATTCGGCGACGAAGATCGAGGCTCCGGTGTATTCGCCGCCGACCGAGAAGCCCTGGGCCATCTTGGCCAGCAACAGCAGGATCGGCGCCCAGATGCCAATCGAGGCATAGGACGGTATCAGGCCGATGGCGAAGGTGCTCAGCGACATGATGACGATGGTCGCCGCCAGGACTTTCTGGCGGCCATAGCGATCACCCAGGGCGCCGAAGAACAGCCCTCCCAGCGGGCGGATCAGGAAAGGGACCGAGAAGGTTGCCAGGGCCGCGATCATCTGCACGCTGGGCGAGGCGTTGGGGAAGAACACCTTGCCCAACGCATAGGCGACGAAGCCGTAGACGCCGAAGTCGAACCACTCCATGGCGTTGCCGAGCGCTGCGGCAGTGATCGCCTTGCGCATCTTGGCGTCGTCAACGATGGTGATGTCTTTCAAGCCGATCGGCTTGACTCTCTTGCGTGATTTCATAAGTGCTTACTCTGTAGCTGACCTGTCGTGACAATCCGCTGTCCCCGGGGCAGATCGGGCGGGCGAACAGTTTTCGGCCACGCAGCCAAAGCAATAGTGGCAACGGGCCCTATGGGGTCAGATACAAATGGACACTAAATAATTCCGCGCTTGATGATTTTTTCCTGAAGTCCGCTGCGACAGAGGTGCGCCGGTACCGCGGCAGGTCACAGGTGCAAGCGCGGCGAATGTGCGAGCAATGTCTGGGTGTACCCCTGCTGAGGTCGCTCGAACACCGCGTCCACTGCGCCCTGCTCCACCACCCTGCCCTGATTCAACACCAGCACCCGGTCGGCAATCGCACGCACCACCCCAAGGTCGTGGGTGACGAACAGCACGGTCAGCCCCTCGCCCTGCAAACGCCGCAGCAGCGCCAGGATCGACGCCTGTACCGACACATCCAGCGCCGAGGTGATCTCGTCGCACACCAGCAGCCGAGGTTCGCACACCAGCGCCCGGGCAATCGCCACGCGCTGGCGTTCGCCGCCCGAGAGGCTGTGCGGATACAGGCCGGCCACCCGTGCCGGCAGCGATACCCGCTCGAGCACCGCTTCGACCCGACGCCTGGCCTCATCGCCGCGAATACCGAAGAAATGCGCCAACGGCGCGCTCAGGGTCTGCAACACCGTCTGCCGAGGATTCAACGCCCGGTAGGGGTTCTGGAAGATGTACTGGATCTGATGGCGCAACCCGGCATCACGCTGGCGGGCGGCAAAGGGCAGCGGCTGCCCGGCGTAGCGCAGGTGCCCCTGCACGTTCTCGCCAAGCCCGGCAATGGCCCGCGCCAGGCTGGTCTTGCCCGAGCCGGACTCACCGACCAACGCCAGGCACTCGCCCTGCCCCACCTGCAGCGCAACGTCGAACAGCACCTGGCGGTCGTAGGCCACGTCCAGACCCTGTACCTCGAGCAGCGGCGCCGCAGTGAGCGCTTCGAGGTGCCCCTCGCCCGCCGCGCTATCGATCAATACCAGCGGCTCTTGATGCGGCACCAGGCAGGCCACCTGCTGCTCGCGGCCCAGGCGCACCAGCGCGGGCTCGAGCACCCTGCATTGCGCCTGCCGCCGTGCACAACGGGGCGCGAAGGCACAACCCTCGGGCCTCTGTCCGGGTGCCGGGGCATGACCGCCGATGGCTTGCAGCGGCTGACGCCGGGCAACATCCGGGATCGCCCCGAGCAACGCACGGGTATAGGGATGGGCTGGCGCGGCGAACAACGCCTCGCGCGCGGCGATCTCGACCAGGCGCCCGGCATACATGACCATCACCCGGTCCACCAGGTCGCGCACCACGGCCAGGTCATGGGTGACGTACAGCGCCGCCACGCCGTGGCTGCGGCACAGGTCTTTGAGGGTGCCGAGCACATGGGCCTGGGTGGTGACGTCCAGCGCCGTGGTCGGCTCGTCGAGCACGATCAAGCGCGGCCGCAGGACGAACGCCAGGGCCAGCATCACCCGTTGTTGCTGCCCGCCGGACAACTGATGCGGGAAACGGCGCAGGAATCCGGCGTCAGACGGCAGCCCGACCTCCTCGAGCGTCGTGGCGATGCGCTGTTGCAGGGCCTCGCGGGCCAGGCGCGGCTGATGGGCCAGCACGGTTTCGCGTAGCAGCGCACCGATGCGCAGCGCCGGGTTCAAGGCCGTGGCCGGGTCCTGGGCAACATAGCCGACCAGCCCACCACGAGCCAGGCGCAATGCCTCGCCTTCGAGCTCCAGCAGCGAGTGACCGGCGACCTCGACACGCCCGGCAACGATCCGCGCGCCCTGGCGGGCATGACGCAGCAAGGCCGTCGCCAGGGTGGTCTTGCCCGAACCGGATTCGCCGACCAGCCCGACGATCTCCCCTGCCGCCAGGCTGAACGACACGCCCGACAGCACCTCCACCCGGCCGGCCAGTTCCACCCGCAGTTCGCTGACCCGCAGCACTTCGGCGACGCTCTGCACGACCGCATTCATGGTTGTTTCTCCCCGATCCGCGCACTGGCGCGACCAATGCCTTCGGCCAGGATATTGGTGCCATAGGCGAACACGCCGATCAGTAACGCCGGGGCCAGCACGGCCCAGGGCTGCACCAGCAGGCCGGCCTGGTTCTCGTTGATCATCAGGCCCCAGTCGGCGGCCGGCGGTGCCACCCCGTATCCGAGGAAACCCAGGCCCGAGAGCATGCCCACGGCCCAGGTCAGCATGTTGCCGAAATGCACCAGCAGCGGCGTGAGAATGTTCGGCAGGATCTCCCTGAACAGGATTCGCCAGCGCGAATAGCCCATCATCTGCGCCGCCTCGACGAACTCCTGCCCGGCCACCGCCACCGCGCTGCCGCGCGCCAGGCGGATCACCCCAGGGGTGAAGGCGATGGCCACGGTGAGCACGATCAGCCAAGGCGCACGCCCCAGCATCGACACGATCAGCAGCACCAGGATCAGGTCGGGAAATGCCAGCGAAACATCCGCCGCCCAACTGATCGCCTGGTCCAGGCGTCGCCGCGAAAAACCCGCCAACAAGCCCAGGCTGCCACCGGCCAGCAGCGCGAGGGTCGCAGCCGCCACTGACATCCACAGGACCGACAGCCCGCCGCTGAGTAGCCGCGAGAGCAAGTCATGCCCCAGGAAATCATGGCCCAGCGGCGCACCGGCCGCCGGTGGGCCGTACACCGGACCGACCATGGCAGTCGGTGCATGCGGTGCGAGCCAGGGGCCCAGCAGCGCCAATCCGGCCACCAGCAAAGTGATGAAGGCACCACGGCGGATCTGCCGATCGGCATGCCAAGGGGTATCAATCATGGTTCGCCTCCTGGGCAGGTACGCTGCGCGAGCGGCGCCACCAGGGCAGGATGCCGCGGCGGTTGCGCCGGATCATCCGCACCCGGCGCGCGGTACGCAGCTTGGGGGTCAGCAGCACGGTGAGGAGGTCCGCGAGCAGGTTGATCAGCACCACCGCCAAGGTGATGACCAGGACGATGCCCTGGATCATCGGCAGGTCGCGCATCTGGATTGCCGCATTGAGTGCCGTGCCGATACCGGGATAGCTGAAGATCACCTCGGCCAGCAGCGCACCGCCAACCAAGGTGCGCAGGGTCAGGGCCACGCCCTGGATCGCTGGGGTCAGCGCGTTGGGCAAGGTATGCCGCCAGACGATGCGCCGCTCGGGAATGCCGCGCAGGCGCGCAGCGATCACATAGTCCGACTCCAGCGCTTCGATCATCGCGGCGCGCACCATGCGTGTCAGGTAGGGCAAGGCCGAAAGCCCCAGGGCAATCACCGGCAGCACGAGGTACTGCAGTTGCGCCCACAGTGGCTGCTGCGGATCGAGGATCGACACTGCCGGCAGCCAGCCCATGCCGGGCATGGAGAACAGCAGCACCAGGCCGATGGCCAGGAGAAAACCGGGCGTGGCCTTGAACAGGATCAGCGCCGACAGGCCGAAGCGGTCCAGGCGGCTGTCGCGCCGCAGCGCCAGGGTCACGCCCAGTAGCAGCGCCAGCGGCACCACCAGCGCGAGCACGCCGGCCAACAGCGCCAGGGTGTGGCCGAGGCGGCCGAACAACAGGTCGGCCACCGGCACCTGGGAATCCAGCGAAATGCCCAGGTCGCCGCGTAGCGCGGCGCCGAGCCAGCGCAGGTACTGCACCAGGATCGGCTGGTCCAGCCCCAGTTGCCGTTGCAGGGTGAGGATGCTTTCCAGTGGCGCGTCCGGGCCGAGGATCACCCGCGCCGGGTCCGAGGGCAACGCCTGGGTGGCAATGAACACCACCAGGCTGATGACCCAGGCGGTGAGCAGGCCGTAGCCCAGGCGGCCGATGAACCACCACAGCCAGGCCGGCGTGCGCGGTGTGCAGTGATGAGGATCAGGCATGGTTCAACCACAACTCGTCGAAGCGCCAGGAGGCGAAGGTGGTCTGCTCCGGAGTGAGCCCGCCGACCTGTGCGCTGGCGGCATCGAGCACATCACTGAAGCCCCAGATCAGCAGGCCACCGCGCGCGTGCTGGATCGCCTGGGCCTCGTGGACCAGGGCCTTGCGTCGGGCAAGGTCGGGCTGGGCCAAGGCCTGCCCGAACAGTTCGCTGAAGCGCGGATCGTGAAAGTTGCTGCGGTTGTAGATCGCCTGCGGCGCATCGTTGTGCAGCGCCGAGGCAAGAAAACCGCGCGCTGGCGTCGAGCCTGGCGACAGTTGCCAGTGCTCGCGCTGCGGCCCATTGAACACCGAGCCATCGACCTGGGTGACCTTGACCTGAACCCCCGCCTTCTGCGCCTGCTGCGCGAACACCAAGGCGGCATTCACCCCAGAGCCTGCAGGCGTGGTCAGCTCAAGACGCAGGTCGCTGTGGCCGGCCTGGCGCAGCAGTGCGCGGGCCTGATCCAGGTCGTAAGGGCGCTGGGGCAGGTCATGGTTGTAGGTAGGATCGTGCGGCGCATACAGATCGTTGGCCACCCGACCGAAGCCGTTGAGCCCGCGGGCCACCAGTTCCTGACGATCGGCGAGCAAGCGCAGAGCCTGGCGCACGCGCACATCCTGCAACGGCGCCTTGGCCAGGTTGAGGTTGAAGCCACTGAACGAGGTGGTGGGCGACACATACAGGCGCAGGCGCGGGTCGGCCTTGAGCAATGCACTGTGTTCGGCCTGCACGCCGCTGGCGACGTCGATCTGCCCGGCGCGCAGCGCGGCGGCGCGCGAGACCTGGTCCTTGAATTCGATGATCTCCAGTTCATCGGTGTAGGGGCGCTCGGGCTTGTAGTAGTTCTCGAAGCGGGTGTAGAGCGAGCGTTGCCCGGGGATGAAGCTCTTGAGCCGATAGGGCCCGGCGCCCACCGGGTTGGTGACCGGGTGATAGTCGGTGGGCACGATGCCGCCAAAGCTGATCAGGGTTTCATCCAGCGGGTAGAAGCTCTGGCCGCCCTTGAAACGGATTTCAAGGGTGCGCTCGTCGACCTTGCGCAGGGCATCACGGTCGATGGCACCGACCAGCCCGGCATAGGGCGAGGCCAGCTTCGGGTCGGTCAGGCGCAGGATCGAGAACAGCATGTCGTCGGCGGTGATGCTCTTGCCGTGGTGGAACTCCAGCCCCGGCTTCAGGCGGATGGTCCAGACACTGGCATCGCGGTTGGGCTCGGCGAACTCGGCCAGGGCCAGGCGCGTGCTGACATCGGGGTTCCATTCCCAGAACTTGGCATAGAGCGCCCAGCCGCGAATGATTCCGCCGCCCACCGGCTTGTGGGCGTCGAGGTTGCCTGCCTGGTCACCGTCGATGATCCCGACCCGCAGGCGACCGCCGCGTACCGGCGTCCCCGGCAGTGCACCACCGACCGCCGCTGGCTGGCCGGCATCGCAACCACCGAGCAGGCTGCCGCCAAGCAACAGGCCACCACCGACCGCCAGGCTGTTGCCGAGAAAGACCCGGCGGGAAAACTCAGTCATCGCTCGGTCCTCATGCCGGTTGCGCCACCGGCGCCTGGCGTGCGGCGCCCAGGCGCGGCACTTCGAAGCCGTGGTCCAGGTCCAGCAACGGGAACAGCAGGTCGGCGACCCGCTGCGCTTCATCGATCAGCGGGAAGCCGGAAAGGATGAAGGCCGACGTGCCGTGCGCCTCGTACTCGCGGATACGCTCGGCGACCTGCTCGGCGCTGCCCACCAGGTACGTCCCGGCCGCTGGGCCAAGAATGTTGAAGCCGAACAGGCTCGGGCCGAGCCAGACGTTGGGATGAATCTCCAGCTCGCGCGCGCTCGGCAGGCGCCCGGCACGAATGCTGTCGAGGTTGCGCTGGATGCGTGGGTCGTCACTGATGAAGCTTTCCAGGGTCTGCCCCGGCGGTAGCTGGCGCTCGATGGAGGCCCGCGCGGTGGCCAGCGACGTGCGTTGCAGCAGGCGTTCGGCGTGGGCCCAGGCCTCTTCCTCGGTTTCGCGCACGATCACTTGCAGGCGCGTGCCATAAGTGAGTTCGCGGCCGATCTTCGCCGCTTCGGCGGCGACGCGGCGGAACTTGTCCCCCAATCGTTGCGGGGTATCGGCAAAGCTCAGGTAGACGTCGAGCAATTGCACCGAATGGGCCACCCCCGGCGCCGAGGTGCCAGCGCCCCACAGCGGGATGCCCGGTTTCTGCTTGGGTGGGTGCCAGCCGCCCAACGGGTGGCTGGCCGCTGCCGGCGAGCGCGGCGAGAGCTGGACGTAACGCCCTTGGTAGCCTGCCGTTTCGCCTGCATAGAAACCCTGGAACGCGCGCCAGTACTCCAGGCTGAAGTCGTAGCGCTCATCGTGCGGGTAATGCACGCCCAAGGTCGCCAGGCCCGCATCGTTGCCGTTGACCACATTGAACAGCAGGCGGCCATTGGAGAACTGGTCGAAGGTCAGCGCCCACTTGGCCAGCACCGCAGGCGACAGCTCGCCGGGGTGCTGGGCCACGAGGAAACGCAAGCGCTCGGTGGCATCGATCAGCGCGGCCGACACCGCCAGGCTTTCGTTCGGGCTCGAGCCCAGCAGCGCGCCATAGTAGCCAAGGCGGTCGGCCGCCACGGCCAGTTGCTTGAGGTGCTGGAAATCGGTGTTCCAGCGCCCCTGGGGCTCCCAGGGATAGGGGCCGTCGGGGGTGGTGAGGTACCAGAGGATCTTGACCGCCATGGGCGTGCTCCTTGCGAGAAATTGAACGGCTCAGTTGCGACGGTCGATGCCCGGCACCAGGCCCAGCTCGGTGGCGCGCTCGTACAGGCCGCTCATCTTCCATTGCTGGGTCAGCACCCCTGGCCCATAGGGGCGCGAGCCACCGAGCGCGTCGGCCAGCAACTGGATCTGCGCGCCCTCCTCCAGCAGCAGGATGAACTCGGCGGTGGCGCGCAGGCCCTGCTTGCCCCATACCGTAGCGCCGCCGTTGGCCTCCAGGATCGCCAGGTTGAAGGGGTTCTCGGCGATCTTGTCGAGGATGAAGTCCACCTCGGCCTGGCGTCGGTCGATGTAGACCGGCAGCTCGCGGGCCAACTGGTAGCGCTGCACCGGCACGTAGTGGAACGGCAAGGTGCGGTGGGTCTGGGCCCAGGCGCCGAGGTAGGGGCTGTGCACATGGGACACGGTGGTGACATCGGCGTGGGTCTGGAACAGCTTGGTGTAGCGGCCCAGCCCGCCCTTGGCCTTGCCGCGCACCACATTGCCGGCGAAGTCGCTGACGCTGGCCTGCAGCGGCTGGTGGCGCTTCCACGGCCCGCCATAGTTCACCGATACCAGCAGCTCCTGGCCAGGCACCCGCTCGATGAAGCCGACGGTGCCATTGGCGGTGATGGTGTGGGTTTCACGAAACACGGTGAAGGCCGCTTCGGCCTCGGCCACCACTTGGTCGACGAAGGTGTCCAGGTCGATTTGCTCGTTGATCAGTACGGTCATCTCAGGTCTCCGGTATCAGGCGCGGCGCTGGGCCAGCAATTCATGGGCAGCTTGCAGGGGGCGATGGTCGACCCAGTCGGCGAGGTCGAAGTCGCGTTCGAGGAAGCCATGCAGGTTGAGAAAGGTCTTCTGCACGTCCAGGTAGTCCAGGCGTTGCGCCGAGAGGTCCGGCGCCAGGGTGGTGTGGAAATCGCCGCGGTACGCCTCGGCCACGCCCTGGCTGCCGGCGCGGGTTTCCTCCTCGAGAATGGCGTTGAGCGCATCGCGGTTGCCTGCAGCCCATTGGGCGGCACGCAGGGTCTGAGCGAGAAAGCGCACCACCAGATCGAAGTGATCGTCGAGCAGGCTCTGGTGCACGGTGATCGGCCTTGGCGTGCCGTTGTTGATGCGGTGGCGCGGATCAGGCAGTGCGTCGAGGTCGACACCGACTACCAGGCCCAGGCGCCGCGCGGCATCGGCGGCGGCTGCGCCCTTGACGTACACCGCATCCACCTCGCCGCGGGCCAGGTAATCAAGGCCCGACCACAGGCGCTGCAGGCCCAATTGCGGAGTTTCGGCCCGAGTCTGGTCGAGCAGCGCCACCTCTTTGAGGTGCACGTCGTCCAGGCTCAGGCCGGCCGAGGCCAGGGCTCCCTTGTAGCCATGCAGGCTCATGGCCCGCGCGATGCTGCCGGGGCGGTTGTCGCCCCAGGCCGGCAGTGCCAGGCGCTTGCCGCGCAGGTCGGCGGCGCTGCAAATGCCCGAGTCGGGGCGTACCAGGATGGTCTGCCATTCCTCGATCCAGGTCAGGCCGATCAGCCGGCTCGGCGCACCGGCAGCACGGGCCGCCAGCGCCGGCAGGTTGCCGCCTTCGCGAAACAGCCCAGGGAGTTGGTGATCATAGTGATGCTGGCCGAGCTGACGGGCCTCCTGCAGGGTTTCCACCGGCAGGCCGTCGGCGGCGAATTCTTCGTTTAGCCAGCCGAGCTTGTAGGCGATACCCGAAGCGGTCGGGACGGGGCAGCGCGTGAACCAGATGCGCTCCAGACGCGTGTCGGCGGCTGGCAGTACAGGGGCAGTGGCGAGGGTCATGGGGTCGCTCCTTGAGGGTCGTGACAGCGCTATTGCAGCGCCCGTGCCAACGGCTGCAGGCCCCGAATCACGGGGCCCAGGCCAAGGCTTCGGGGGGACCGGTGCTGGTTGGCGCGCAGGATTGCGGGGCGGCTGCTGCCAGATCAGCAGTCGCCGGGATAGGGGTGTTGCTGGGGCAGCAACAGACGTTGTGAGTAGCGCTGTAAGCCTTGTGCCGCAAGGGTTTCGGCGGTATGGCAAAGAAGTTGCTCTAGGTCTGGCAGAGCGTGGGGCCGCTGCGCGACCCATCGCGGGACAAGCCCGCTCCCACAGGAACCTCGCCGTCATTGGAAACGGCGCCGTACCTGTAGGAGCGGGCTTGCCCGCGAAACGCACACCACCGCCCTTCCTGACACACCACCGAGGTTCCCCATGAGCAACATCCGCCGCATCACCCACGAAACCGAGGCCATCGAAGTCGCCCGCCAGGTCGCCGAGGAAATCGCCGCCATCGCTGCCGACCCACGCAACAACGGACAACTCCCTCGCCGCCAGGCTGAGCTGCTGTCCAGCAGCGGCCTCACCGCCATCGGCGTGCCTGCGGCACTCGGCGGGCTCGGTGCCTCCGTCGCCACCCTTGTCGAAACCGTGCGCCTGATCTCGGTCGCCGACGGTGGCGTGGGCCAATTGCTGCAGATTCACAACGTCATGCTGCGCGGCGTCGTCAGCGGCTATCCGGATGAAGTACGCGATCGCCTTGTCGCCGACCTGCTGGCTGGAAAGCGCCTGGGCAATGCCCTGGCCGAGGTCGGCGGCAAGAACAAGTTCGCCCTCAAGACCCGCGTCGAGCGCCGCGCGGACGGCAAGCTGGTGCTCAACGGCAGCAAGTTCTACTCCACCGGCGCCTACCTGGCCGAGTGGATCTCGCTGACCGCCGCCAGCGACGACGGCGGCGTCGGCGTGCTGCTGCAGCGCGATACGCCAGGCCTGACACTGATCGACGATTGGGACGCCTTCGGTCAGCAGAACTCGGTCAGCGGCACCGTCAACTTCGAAGACATCGTCCTCGACGAGCGCTATCTCTCGCGCCGTAACGGGCCGATGAAGCGCACCGGCCTGACCTTCCCGCAGATCCTCCACGCGGCCATCGACACCGGCATCGCCGCCGGCGCCCTGCAGGCGGCCACCGCCTACCTGCGCGAGCATGCCCGGGCCTGGGTTGAAAGCGGCGTCGAACGGGCCAGTGACGAGCCCCATGTGATCCGCCAGATTGGCGAATACGCCGTGGCCCTGCGCGGGGCAGAGTCGGTGCTGCGCGATGCTGCACGGGTGTTCGACGAACACGAGCGCGACCCGGAGAACAAGGCGTTGCAGGACGAACTGATCCTCTCGGTGGCCACCGCCCGCGCCCACGCCGACAGCGCCTCGCTGAAAATCGCCAGCGATCTGTTCTCGTTGCTGGGTGCCAGCGCCAGCCTGAGCAAGTGGAACCTCGATCGCTTCTGGCGCAACGCGCGGGTGCACACCACTCACGATCCGATCCGCTGGCGCCTGCACAACGTCGGCAATTACTACCTCAATGGCGCGGATCCCGGCGAGTACACCGCCATTCTCAATGCCAAGGAGGCCCAGGGCGCGACGCGCCGCTGAATCCGCAGCGGCCACGTCGCGGGGCAAGCCCGTGCCGTGGCCGGCACATCCACTCCCTTCGGACATCTGTATGCCCCACCCTCTGCTGCGCGCCCTGGCCATCTACCGCGAGATGCCCTGGCGCTTTCTTCTGGTCGCCTCGCTCTACATCGCCGGCAACCTCGGCCTGGTCTGGCAGCAATGGCTGATCGGCCATGCCGTCAACGACGTCAGCGCCGGTCACGCCGTGGTTCGCCAGGCCGACGGCAGCCTCGACGCCAGTGTCGCCTGGTACTGGCTGTGGCTGTTGCTGGCCATCGCCCTCGGCCGTGGCCTGCTGCAGTACGCGGCTGCCGTACTGTCGCTGGTGCTCAGCCAGGCGCTGCTCACGAGCCTGCGCGAACGTATCCTCGAACAGGTACAGGCCCTGCACCTGGGCTACCACTGGCAGCACGGCATGGGCGAACTGGTGACCCGTACCACCCGCGATGCCGACAAGGTCCGCGATGCGCTGATCACCTTCTGGCGGCAGATCGTCGAAACACCCCTGGTGGTGCTGGCGGTGGTCGGCCTGCTGGCCTGGTACGACCCGCTGCTGGGCCTGGTACCGCTGCTGCTGACCGGTGTCGGCCTGTGGTTGTTCGTGGTACAGACCGAGCGCCTGGTCACCCTCGACCGCGCCGTAGGTGCCGCCTATGACCAGGTCAGCCAGGACCTCGCCGAAGGCATCGGCGGCGTGCGGGTGATCAAGGCCTTCGGCCTGGAACAGACACGCATCGAACGCTTTGCCGCGCAGGTGGCCGTGTTCTCCGGGCATGCCCGTGCCGCCCTCGCCTACGCCGCCTCGCGCATTCCCCTGCCGCAGGCGGTGGTGGCGCTGGGGCACGCCTGGGTGTTGGTCCATGGCGCTCACCTGGTGGCGAACGGGCGGCTGGGAATCGGCGAGCTGGTGACCTCGCTGCTGCTGGCCACGACCTTGGTATTTCGCATCGAGGGCATCGGCCGGGTCATGCAGACCTTCGCCGACGCCCGTGCCAGCGCCGAGCGCATCTGGCAACTGCTCGACGAAACGCCGGCGATCGGCAGCGGCCCTCAGGCCTTGCCCCGAGGGCCGTTGGGCCTGAAGTTCGAGAAGGTACGGGTCGGCGCGCCGGACGGCGGACGTGACATCCTGCACGACTGCTCGCTCACCCTGCAGCCCGGCGAAGTGGTCGCGCTGGTGGGCGCCACCGGCACCGGCAAAAGCCTGCTGGCCAGCCTGTTGCCACGCCTGGCCGATGTTCAGGGCGGTGCCGTGCTGATCGGCTCCGAGCACCACGGCTGGCAGGATGTGCGTGGGTTGGACCTGGCAGAACTGCGTCGTCGCGTGCAGGTGCTGCCCCAGGAAAGCTTCCTGTTCTCCGACAGCCTGGCGGCCAACCTGCGACTGGCAGCATCCCACGCCAGCGACCAGCAACTGCGCGAGGGCCTGCGACTGGCTGCGGCAGAGGACATCCTGGAGCGTCTGCCCCATGGCCTGGATACACCGCTGGGCGACCGTGGTGTAACGCTCTCCGGCGGCCAGCGCCAGCGCCTGTGCCTGGCCCGCTCGCTGCTCGGCACCCCGGACATCCTCTGCCTGGACGACGCCACCAGCGCCCTCGACGCCCACGCCGAGCGCCGGGTCTTGGACAACATCCGCCGCCTGCGCGGCGATCAGGGCCACGCCCCCACCCTGCTGCTGATCACCAGCCGCCTCTCCACCCTGCTGCTCGCCGACCGCGTGCTGGTGCTGGACAACGGCCGTATCGCCGCCAGCGGCAGCCACGCCGAACTCAGCGCGCACAACGCCCATTACCGCGACCTGCTGGGGATCGAGCATGACTGAGCCACGCAAGACCCCGAGCGACCTCGAGATCGAACAGACCCTCGCCCGCCAGGCCCTGGACCGCGGCATGCTGCACCGCCTGCTGCCGCTGATGCAGCCGATCCGCAGCGCGATCCTGACCGTGATCGGTATCGAGCTGCTGCTGGTGTTCACCGTGTTTCTGCGGCCCTGGTTCGTGCGCGAGCTGCTCGACCGTGGGCTGATCCACGACGGCGACCACTGGCTGCTGGACGAACGCCTGGTGCTGTGGCTGGGCCTGGCCCTGGCGGCCAGCTGGCTGGTGCGTTTCCTGCTCGCGGGGGTGTCGCAGTTCATCGCAGGCTCCGCGGCGATCCGCGTGCTGAACGATCTGCGGGTGAAGGTGTTCAGCCATGTCCAGGCACTGTCGGTGAGCTACTTCGACCAGACCCGCGCCGGGCGCATCATCTCCCGCGCCGACCGTGACGTGGATGCCCTGGAGCCGTTGCTGGTACAAGGTCCGCCGGAGCTGCTCGGCGCCCTGCTGCGCTGCGGCCTGGCCTCGGTGATGCTGTGGCGCATCGAGCCAAGCTTCTTCTTCAGCCTGGCAGGTACGGTGCCGCTGCTGGTGCTGGCGACCTGGCGCTTCAAGCGCATCTCCCAGCGCAACTGGGCAAAGGTTGCCGAGCAGCGAAGCCGCTTCACGGCGCACCTGGTCGAGAGCGTCAACGGCGTGCGGCTGATCCAGCAGTGCGGCCAGGAAACGGCCAATGCACAGCGTTACCGGCGCCTGCTGGAAGACTTCAACCAGGCGTTGATCCGCGGGAGTTTGCGCGCGGGCTGGTTCGCCCCCTTCACCGCGCTGCTCAGCACCGCCGGCATGGCCGTGCTGTTGCTGGTCGGCGCCCATGGCCTGGCGCAAGGCACGGTCAGCGTCGGCCAGGTGGCCGAGAGCCTGTTCTATGTGTTCCTGTTCCTCGGCCCGCTGCAGGAGCTGTCGGATCTGTTCGAACGTTACGCCACAGGCTCCGCCTCGGCCCAGCGAATCTTTCTGCTGCTCGACACCCGCCCGCAACTGCTCGACCCGGACCGCCCTCGACCGCTGGGCCGGGCGCGCGGGCAAGTGGATTTCGAGCAGGTCGAATTCGCCTATCACCCCCAGGCCACAAGGCCGGTGATCGACCGCTTGGACCTGCACGTGCCCGCAGGCCAGGTGCTGGCCATCGTCGGCCCCTCCGGACATGGCAAGAGCACCCTGGTGCAATTGCTGACGCGCTTCTACGACGTGCACGCTGGCGCGGTGAAGCTGGACGGCATCGACCTGCGCCACCTGTCGCAGCACGAGCTGCGGCGCAATGTCGGGGTGGTGCTGCAGGACAACGTACTGTTCAGCGGCAGCATTCTCGATAACCTGCGCCTGGCCGCACCGCAGGCTGATGACGCCCAGCTGATTGCTGCGGCGCGCGAGCTGGGCGCTGACGAGGTGCTGGAGCGCCTGGCGCAGCAATACCACACCGAAGTCGGCGCACTGGGCTCGCACCTGAGCCATGGCCAGCGCCAACTGGTGTGCCTGGTGCGGGCCTACCTGGCCGACCCGGCAGTACTGGTGCTGGACGAAGCCACTTCGGCGGTGGATGTGCATACCGAGCGGCGCATCCAGCAGGCGCTGCGACGCCTGTGCGAAGGGCGCACGGCGATCGTCATCGCCCACCGCCTCGCAACCATCCGCGATGCCGACCGGATTGCCGTGGTGCGCCATGGACGGGTTGTGGAGCACGGATCGCACGGCCAGTTGCTAGCCCTGGATGGTGCTTATACAGCGCTGCATGACGCCTACATGCGCAGCGCCGCAGCGCTCGAAACAACCTCGCAACCCTGAAGTCGCACGTGCAGGGCCTCGGGGGATGGCAACGGCGCACCGCAGCGCCCTGCTGCTCCCCCAGCAACCATTGCTGGCGGGGTGTTGCCACAGACGCACCCCGCTCTCCTCGCATCGCCCGAGCCCGCGCCCCACGGGGTGCGCCGCGGCAATGGCACAGCCGTTGCACCGCTGCATGCATTCGCTCATTGCTCACAGGAGCCCCCATGTCCACCGAATTCTTCTGGCGCCTGCCGCTGGGCACCGACGGCCCGCAATTGTCCACCGACCGCCACAACCGTGGCGCACCCCGGCACCGCCCCGGCAACATCGCGCCTGGGCGCCTGCCCAATGGCGAGGCCGACGGTTTCAGCTACATCGACTACATCGCCCAGGTGGCCAAGGCCGCCGAACTGGCCGGTTTCGAAGGGGCGCTGCTGCCCACGGGGCCGGAGCCGTGGATCGCGGCGGCGGCATTGGCGCGTGAGACCCGACGCATTCGCTTCCTGATCGCCTTCCAGGCCACCTGGACCCTGCCCGCCTACGCTGCGCAACAGGCTGCGATTCTGCAGAACCTCAGCGGTGGGCGGCTGGACTGGAACATCATCACCGGCGGCAATCCCGCCAGCCAGCGCGCCAATGGCGACTTCCTCGAGCACGACCTGCGCTACAAGCGCACTGGCGAATTCCTCGACGTGATCCAGGGCCTGTGGAGCAACGACAGCTTCTCCTACCAGGGTGACATCTACCGCCTGGAGCACGGCAGCCTGCCACCGGGCCTGCAGCACGAGCGCAAGCCGGGGGTGTATTTCTCCGGGTTCTCCGACGCGGCACTGGAGGTCGCCGCGCGTCACGCCGACGTGTACCTGAACTGGGCCGAGCCGATCGACAAGCTCAAGCCGCACCTTGAGCGGGTTCGCGAACTGGCCGACAAGCAAGGGCGCAGTGTGCGCTTCGGCCTGCGTGTCGACCTGTTCGCCCGCGAGACCGAAGACCAGGCCTGGCGCGAGCTGCGCCAGCAGTTCGAGCGCCTGGAGGGCACGGCCAGCAGCACGGCGAAACGCTTCATCACCGGCTCCGATTCTGTCGGCGGCGCACGCCAGGCCGCTTATCACCAGCACCTGGAAGGCTTCGACGAGTTGATCCTGGCCCGCAACCTCTGGGCCGGTTTCGCCAAGGCCAAGCCCGGCCCGACCGTAGGCCTGGTAGGCAGCCACCAGAACATTGCAGAACGCCTGGCCGAATACCGCGATGCCGGTTTCTCCACCTTCATCCTGGCTGCCAACCCGCACCTTGAAGAGGCGCTGCGCATCGGCCAGGAAGTGCTGCCGCTGGTGCAGCAACCGGCCGCCACCCCTTTCAAGGCCCGCGCCTGAATCCTTGCAGAGACCTCACCATGAGCCACCCCCTCGACACCCTCTGGTACACCCGCTGTCCGGTTCCCACCGGGCTTGGCATCGCCGTCCAGCAAGGCTGGCTGCAGGCTGACCTTTCTGCCCTCGGCACCCAGGTCCAGTCGCTGCGCGAAGCCGACGACCAGGCCGTGCGCGAATCGCACTTCGACCACAGCCTGCGCAACTCGGTGCGCCATGGCGGCAGCATCCCGGCGATCTGGGCCCGCGCCCAAGGCCGCGAAACCCGCGTGATCGGCCTGTCGTGGGCAGACGAGGCGCAGTTGATTCTGAGCCTTCCGGGCAGTGGCATCCGCACGGTCAAGGACCTTGCCGGGCGGCGCTTCGGCCTGCCCGACTGGGCCGCGGCACAGATCGACTTCACCCGCGCCCAGGCCCTGCGCGGGCTGGAAAACGCCTTGCGCCTCGAGGGCCTGCAGGTGGGGGACGTGCAGTTGGTCAACTACCGCTACGACGGCACCTTCAGCGACCGCCCGGTGCGTAACGTGGCCGGCACGCCGGTCTCCACCACCCAGACGGCCGGACGCAATCTGGAGTTGGCCGGGCTGCTGCGTGGCGAGGTCGACGCGATCTTCCTCAAGGGTGCCAGCGCCGTGCAGTTGGCCCATGCCTTTGGCCTGCACACGGTGATCGACACCGGTGCCCATCCCGACCCGCTGGTGCGCAGCAACAACGGCACCCCGCGCACCCTGGCGGTGGACAGCCACCTGCTCGCCCAGCATCCGCAGGTCGCCCGCACGATCCTCGCCGCCGTGTTGCGCGCCGAAGACTGGGCCCAGCGACACCCTGACGAAACCCGCCGCTACCTGGCCCGCGAAACCAACAGCAGCGAGTACTGGGTCAGCGTCGCCTACGGCAACGATGCCCACCTGCGCCTGCGTACAGCCCTGGACGAGCAGGCTGTCGCCGCTCTGCAGGACTTCGTCCATTTCCTCAAGCGCTGGCGCTTCATCCCCGCCAGTTTCACGGTCAGCGACTGGATCGACCGCGGCCCACTGGACGCGTTGCTGACCAACACCCCTGCCATGGAAAGGACCTCCGTCGCCCTATGAGCAAGCCACTGGAAACCCTCTGGTACACCCACAGCCCGGTGCCCACCGGGCTCGGTATCGCCGTCCAGTCCGGACGCCTGGCCCAGGCGTTTCAACCGTTCGGCACCAATATCCAATCACTGCGCGAGTCCAGCGAACGGGAGGTGCGCGAAGCCCACTACGACCATCACCTGCAGAACTCGGTGCGCCACGGCGGTAGCATCCCGGCGATCTGGGCCTATGCCAGCGGCGTCCAGACCCGGGTGTTGGGGCTGTCGTGGATTGACGAGGTCCAGCTGATTCTCACCACTGAAGAAAGCAGCGTGCGCACGATCCGCGACCTGAAGAATCGCCGCTTCGGCCTGCCGAAATGGGCCAACGTGCAGATCGACTTCACCCGCGCCCAGGCCCTGCGCGGCCTGGAAAACGCGCTCAAGCTCGAAGGCCTGTCGGTGGCCGATGTGGAGCTGGTCGACTATCCCTACGGCGGCACCTACAGCGACGACCCCAAGCACCACCTGCACGGCTCCGCCGTCAGCCTGGGCACCAGCCGCTTCAGTCGGCGCAACAACGAACTGATCGGCCTGCTGCGCGGCGATATCGACGCCATCTTCCTCAAGGGTGCGCACGCGGTCAGCCTGGCCCACGAGTTCGGCCTGCGCGTGGTGGTCGATACTGGCAGCCATCCCGATCCGCTGATTCGCAGCAACAACGGCACGGCGCGGACCCTGACGGTCGATACGCACTTGCTGCACGAGCATTTCGACGCCAGCGTGACCTTGGTCGATACCGTGCTGCGCACCGAGCAATGGGCCTGGGCCAACCCCGAGGAGACCCGGCGTTTTCTGGCCCGTGAGCTGAACACCAGCGAGTACTGGGTGGCAGCCGCCTATGGCGAGGATGCCCACCGGCGATTGCGCACCACCCTGGACAATCGCTCGATCGAGGCGCTGCAGGACTTCACCGAATTCCTCCACCGCTGGGGGTTCATCCCGCGGCGCTTCGACGTGCGCGAGTGGATCGATTTCAGTGTGCTGGAGAAGGTGATCGGCTCGACGTCGCGGCTGGCGGTCTGAGCGTAGGTCCACATAGGGCGTAACGGCCCTCAGCACTGGGGGCTGTGCCTGTCTTGTTCAAAATCTAAAAGCCAGCCCAATCCCTGTGGGAGCGGGCTTGCCCGCGAAAAAGACACCGCGCTGCCTGGCACGGGCTACGCCCGTGTTCGCGGGACAAGTCGCAGCGGCGAACCGCCGCTCCCACAGGGATTGGGCTGGTCTTTAGATTTTGAGCAAGACAGTTGCTCCTACAAGGACCACGCCGACCTGCTGCCCAAGCAACATCCCCCCGACCCATTGCTGCCCCAGCAGCACCCCGCAAACAGCCCCTTGCTGCCCCGCCCTCAACCGCGTCGAAAAGACTTCTTTAAATCAAAGAAAATCAATATAAAACAATAACTTGCAGATACTGGCACAGTCCCTGCTCTACCCCTCCCCAACAACACTTGAAACACGGGGAGAACCACATGCACCAGCTCAACCCTCTGGCCCGCCAGATAGGCCTGGCCCTGCTGCTGGCCGGTGCCGGCAACCAGGCCTACGCCGCCACCGAAACCAGCGAAGAAAAGAAAACCGAACCCGCCCTCGAAACCGTCACCGTCACTGCCCAGCACCGCGAACAGACGCTGCAGGAAGTGCCCGTCGCGGTCTCGGCGATCAAGGGCACCCAGCTCACCGCCGACGGCGTTCGCTCGATGGGTGACATCACCACCTTCGTGCCCAACGCCTCGGCCAAGAACCCGGATGGCGACGGCCGCCCACGCTGGTACATCCGTGGCCTGGGCACCGGCGACACCGGTGCGGCGACGGTCTACCCGGTGGGCATCTATGCCGACGACGTCTACCTCAACGCGCCCATTGCTGGTGGCGGGCCGCTGTTCGACCTTGAACGCATCGAGATCCTGCGCGGACCACAGGGCACGCTGTACGGCAAGAACACCACGGCCGGCGCCGTGAACGTCATTTCCAAGAAGCCGACCTTCGACACCGACGGCTACGGCACCGTCGGTTTCGGCAGCAAGAACGAGCGCATCCTCAACGGTGCACTGGGCGGCACCTTGGTGGATGAAAAGCTCGCCGGCCGGGTGTCGCTGTATTCCGAGGAGCGCGACGGCTTCCAGAAGAACGACTTCGATGGCAATACCTATGGCGACGTGAACAAGAAGGCCATTCGCCTGCAGTTCCTCGCCCAGCTCAACCCCGATCTGGATGCCCTGCTGAAGCTGCACAGTCGCCAGTTCAAGGGCGATGGCAGCAACGGCTCGCTGCCAGTGGGCCGTTACTACAACGTCGGCTACCAGCGCCCCAATGGCCGCGACATTTCGCTCAACGTCAACGAGGACTATCGCCTCGACCACGATGGCGCCTCGCTGACCTTCAACTGGTACCTGGGCGACTACACCCTGACCTCGATCAGCGCCTACGACTACATCCGCAACCGCTCCACCACCGACGCCGACTACACCCCCTATGAAGTCAACGGTGCCTCGATCACCGACAACGCCTATCGCCAGTGGTCGCAGGAGCTGCGCCTGGCCTCGCCGCAGGACCGCCCCCTGCACTGGCTGGCCGGCGCGCATTATTTCCACGAGAACCTCGACAGCTCGGCCCAGCGTATCGTCGCGCCTGGCCCGACGCCCAACGGCACCGGCTCCAACCAGGTCGGCAGCACCGCCTATCGCAACCAGGACTTCGACCACCGCACCGACAGCTATGCGCTGTTCGGCAACGTCACCTATGACTTCACCGATGCCTTCAGCCTGACCGGCGGCCTGCGCTGGACCCAGGAGAAAAAGGATATCGACCTGGACCTGGTGCAACTGACTCGCGCCACCGCCAATGGCCCGCTGATCCCCATCGCAGGCGCTGGCAGCAATGGCAATCGCCAGCAGGACAAGACCTGGGAGGCCTGGACCTACGACCTCACGCCCGAGTACCGCATCAACGACAACCTGCGGGTGTTCTTCCGCTATGCCCATGGCTTCCGTTCTGGTGGCTTCAACACCGGGCTGTCCACCAGCCTGGCGCAGTTGACCACGGTGGATCCGGAAGAGCTCGATGCCTACGAGCTGGGCCTGAAATCCGAGTGGTTCGACCGGCGCCTGACGGTCAACGCCAACGTCTTTTACTACGACTACTCGGATATCCAGGTGAACCTGCTGACGGTCAACAACGGCGTGCTGACCACCGCCTTGACCAACGGCGCCAAGGGCAAGGTCAAGGGTGCGGAGCTGGAGATCGAGGGCCAGCCCACCGAACGCCTGCACCTGCGCGCAGCGCTGTCGTTCCTGGACACCGAATACACTGACTTCAAGAACGTCAACCCCGCCACCGGCGCGGTGACCGCCGACTACAGCGGCAACAGCTTCGTGCGTTCGCCGCGCAACGTGGTCTCGCTGGGCGCCGACTACACCCTGCCCCTGGATGTGCCAGGGCGCGTGGTGGCCGGTGGCGACGTGAGCTTTCGCGACAAGGAATATTTCCTGGCCGACCGCCAGAGCAGCGGCGCCGACGAAACCCTCAGCCAGCCCCACTACACCCTGGCCAACGCGCGCCTGAGCTGGTTCAGCGCCGACGACAAGCTCAGCGTCACCGGCTTCGTCAACAACCTCACCGACCGCCGCTACCAGGTGCACGGCCGGCCTAACGGCACCGCCGGGCAGTACGTGATCACCTACGGCGATCCGCGCACCGTTGGCTTGAGTGTCACCAGCCGGTTCTGAGTCGCCCTGTCAGGCCCTATCGCGGGGCAAGCCCGCTCCCACAAGGACACAATGGTCGTTGTGGGGGCAGGCCTGCTCCGGGACAGGGCCGGCCCACCCAACACACCTTCCAGCAGGAACCCCAGATGCCCCACCACACCCCCTTGGCACGCGCCATCGCCGTGGCCATCGCCGGCTTCGCCGTGCCCGCTTTCGCTGCCGAACCCAACGACCGACTCGACACCGTGGTCGTGGTCGGCACCCATAGAAGCGATGTGACCGCCCTGCAAAGCGCCGCCCCGGTCGACGTGCTCAGCGGCGAGAAACTGCGCGAGACCGGCGCCAGCGACCTGTCTGGGGCGCTGACCGCGTTGTCGCCGTCGTTCAGCTTCCCGCAATCGCCACAGGGTGCCTTCGCCGGCTCCATCGCCCAAGGCGCCTCGCTGCGCGGGCTGGCCTCCGACCAAGTGCTGGTGCTGGTCAACGGCAAACGCCGCCATACCAGCGCCAACGTCACCCGTCAGGGCCTGGTCAATGGCCGTGGCGCCGCCGCCGTGGACCTGAGCCTGATCCCGCTGAGCGCTATCGAGCGGGTCGAGATCCTGCGCGATGGCGCCGCCGCCCAGTACGGCTCGGACGCCATCGCCGGGGTGATCAACATCGTGCTCAAGGAACGCGACGACGGCGGCAACATCGGCTATCGCTTCGGCGGTTACGACAAGGGCGACGGCCTGCAGCGCAAGCTCAGCGGCTGGAAAGGCTTTGCCCTGCCCAACGATGGTTTCCTCACCCTGGCCTTCGATGCAGGCAGCCAGGACCCGGCCAGCGACACCCGCGATGACAACCGGATCTTCTACCCCGGCGACACCAGCATCAACACGCCGCGCGAGCAGAACAACCGCTACCGTAACTGGCGTTGGGGCTCAGGCAATGTGTCCGATCAGTACAATTTCACGGCCAACGCCGAGACCGGCCTCGGCGCCGGGCTGACGGCCTACGGTTTTGCCAGCTACGCGCACAAGAACACCGATGCCGAGGGCTTCTTCGACCCGCCCACCACCCTGCGCAACAACTACGGCAGCACAGCCCTGGCCCGCTACCCCGATGGTCGCCTGCCGATCACTCGCTACGGCCTGGAGGACTACGCCGCCACCGGTGGCCTGCGCTTCGAAGACGCCACCCTGGGCAACTTCGACCTGGCCTTGAACTACGGCAACAACCGTCTCGACTCCACCGACCGCGACGCCATCAACCCCAGCTGGGGCGCGGCCAGCCCGTCGACCATCCATACCGGCCGACGTGAAGCCGACCAGACCAACCTGACCCTGGACTGGACCCGCGATTTCGCCACGGACCTGCTGTTCAAGCCGCTGACGGTCTCTGCAGGCCTGGCCTGGCGCAAGGAGAACTACGAGCTCACTGCAGGCGACGCCGCCGGCTGGTCCAACGGCCCGCTGTTCAACACCCTCGACCCGATCACCGGCCGCCGCCTGCCGGGCTACTACTCGGGGATCACCCAGGTCGATGCCGCTTCGCTGGATCGTCGGGTGATCGGCGCCTACTTCGACCTCGAAGGGCAGATCACCGAGAAATTCCAGGCCGGACTGGCCGTGCGCAGCGAGCATTATTCGGACTTCGGTGACACCACCAACGGCAAGCTGTCGCTACGCTATGACTTCACGCCGCAGATCGCCGCGCGGGCCAGCGCCAGCACCGGTTATCGAGCACCGTCCCTGGTGCAGAGCGGGCTGTCGTCGTTCAGCGTACAAGTCGTCGAACAGCCGCCTGGCAGCGGCAACTGGGTCGAGGTGCAGCAACGCACCCTGCGTGCCGACAGCCCCGAGGCACAGCTGCTCGGGGGCAAGGCGCTCAAGCCCGAGGAGTCGACCAACTTCTCCGTCGGGCTGGTCTGGCGCCCGCTGCCCAACGCCTCGCTGACCCTCGATGCCTACCGCATCGACATCGACAACCGCATCACCCTGTCGGACCAGTTGCCGGCCTCGGTGGTCTCGCCGATCTTCGCCGGTACGCCCTACGCCAATATCCAGAGCGCTGCGTTCTACAGCAACATCGCCGACACCCGCACCGATGGCATCGAGCTGGCCGGGCACTACGACCTGGACCTGGGTGCCTGGGGCCGGGTCAACCTCAACGGTGGCTATGCGCGCAATAACACCCGCATCACCGGCCTGGACAGTGTCGGCGGCATTCCCGGCAACCAGATCATCGGTCGCAACACCCAGGGCCTGATCGAAGACGGCACGCCCAAGGACAAGCTGACCCTGAGCGCCAACTGGCTGTACGACGGCTGGAGCATCACCCTGGCCCAGCGTCGCTATGGTGAATGGAAGAGCCTGAACGCCAGCAACCCGACGCTGGACCAGACGTTCAGCCCGCAGTGGGTGACCGACCTGGACGTGTCGTACCGCCTTGACCTGGGGCTGACCCTGTCGGTCGGTGCGATCAATCTGTTCGACAGCCACCCGGACAAGCTCGAAGGCGCGCAGCTGTATGGTGTGCCGAAGTATTCGATCACCAGCCCTGAGGGCGCACAGGGGGCGTTCTACTACACCAGCCTGAGTTACGACTTCTGACTCGGCGCGCTCCCCACTGCTGATCGACTGCTGCCCCAGCAGCAGCGTACTGCTGCGCCATCATCAGCGCCCATGGCCGAGCCCCGAAAACACGGGACTCGGCACACTGGCACAGGTCTTGCGATATCCCCGTATCACCGATCACTCAAGGCCTTCCATGCGCGCCCTGCTCGTTCCTCTCTCCTGGTTGATCTCGCCCCTGGCCCTGCTCGCGTTGTGGGCTTCTGTGGCCGCTGCCGGGCTGTTTCCAGCCAACCTGCTGGTATCGCCGCTGGAGGTCTGGCGCAGCTTCCAGGAGCTGCTGGGCACCGGCGAGCTGCAGGAGCACCTAGCCGGCAGCCTCTCGCGGCTGGGGCTCGGCTTTGCCTTCGGCGCTCTGTCGGGCCTGGCCCTGGGCACGGCCATGGCCCTGTCGAAAACCGTCGAGGCCTATTGCGCACCGCTGTTCCATACCCTGCGCCAGGTCCCCAGCATCGCCTTGATCCCGATGTTCGTGTTGCTGTTCGGTATCGACGAGACCTTCAAGATCGTCATCGTCGCCAAGACCGCGTTTTTCCCCGTGGCCCTGGCCACCGGCGACGGTATCCGTGCCATCCCGCGCAGCCATTTCGAGGTGGCGGCGGTCTATCGCCTGGGTTGGCCGACCCTGGTCGCACGCATCGCCCTGCCCGCCGCCGTACCGGCCATCGTCACCGGCGTACGCGTGGCGCTGACCCGCGCCTGGGTGGTGCTGGTGGCCTGCGAACTGCTCGCCGCCGACAGCGGCCTGGGGCAGATGATCGAAATGGGGCGCCAGATGCTGCGCATCGATGTGGTGATGGTCGGCGTGGTGATCACCGGGGTGATCGGCTTCACCCTGGACTGTTCGCTGCGACGTGTGGAGCGGCGCTTGTCTGCCTGGCAGTGCAGTTGAGGAGCGAATGATGACTGTCCGACACTTGCGTGGCCTGTTACTGCCGCTGCTGCTGCTCGCGGCCTGGGAGCATGCCTCGCGCCAGGATGCAGCCGGCGCCTATGCCTTCGTGTCCTTGTCCAAGGTCGGCTCGGCACTGCTCGAGCTGCTTGGCAACGGCGAGCTGCCGGTCAACCTGCTGGCGAGCCTGGCGCGCACCAGCAGCGGCCTCGCCCTGGGCATGCTGGCCGGCATCGGCCTCGGCGCACTGATGGCCTTGTCGCCGTTGGCCAACCGCCTGACCGCACCGCTGTTCCATGCCCTGCGCCAGGTCCCGATGCTCGGCTGGATTCCGCTGATCGCCCTGTGGTTCGGCAATGGCGAGCCGGCCAAGTTGCTGATCGTGAGTGTGGCGGCGTTCTATCCGATGGTGCTCAACACCTACGAAGGCCTGCGCCAGGTCGACATCCGCCAGCGAGAGGTCGGCCAGGTGCTGATGCTCGATCGCTGGCAGCAACTGCGCCTGATCCTGCTGCCCGGTGCCTTGCCGAGCATCGCCACCGGCGTGCTGCAGGCCCTGGCCTTCGCCTGGGTCACGGCCGTTGGCAGCGAGCTGTTCCTCGCCTCTGGCGCCGGCCTTGGCAACCTGATGATGAACGCCGAAGCCGGCGCACGGATGGAAGTGATCATCGTCTGTGTACTGTGCATCGGCCTGTGCGGCTACCTGATGACCTGGCTGTGCACCCGTTTCTGCCGGCGCCTGCTGCGCTGGCGCACCACTGATTGAAGGCCGCGACCATGAATGCCATCGCCCATCCCCACCCGCCTGCCGTGCAGGCCGGCACCCTGCAGATCCGCCGCCTGAGCAAGGCCTATCGGCTCAAGGGCCAGACCCTGCCGGTGCTGCAGGACATCGACCTGGACATTCGTCCCGGCGAGTTCATCAGCATCCTCGGTGCCAGCGGCTGCGGCAAATCGACCCTGCTGCGGCTGATCGTCGGCCTGGACACCGATCACCAGGGCACGATCGTGCTCGACGGCCAACCGGTACGCGGCCCGGGCCTTGAGCGCGGCATCGTGTTCCAGGACCACCGCCTGTTTCCCTGGATGACCCTGCAGCAAAACATCGCCCTGGCCCTGAAGAACCACGCGCTGCCTGCCGAGGAAAAGCAGCATCTGGTCGCCGAGCATATCGAGCTGGTTGGCCTGCGCGGCTTCGAACACGCCTATCCACACCAGTTGTCTGGCGGCATGGCCCAGCGTGCGGCGATTGCCCGGGCGTTGGTGAACAAGCCCAAGGTGCTGCTGCTCGACGAACCCTTGGGCGCGCTCGATGCCTTGACCCGGGTACGCCTGCAACAGGAGCTGCAGCGCATCCGCGAGCGCGAACGCTGCACGGTGGTGATGGTCACCCATGACATCGAAGAAGCGCTGTACCTGGGTGACCGAGTGATCGTGATGGATGCCCACCCGGGGCGTATCCGCGAAGGCCTGCCTATCGACCTGGCACATCCACGCGAGCGCACCCATCCCGCCCTGCAGATCCTGAAACAGCGCCTGCTCGAGCAGCTCATGGCGCATTGAACCTTTAGCCTTTAACCCACGGATGCGCGTCCAGCATGCTCAGGGTGAACGCCAGGACCAACTCGTGCTCGGCAGCACTGCGCTCCTCGGCCAACGCCTCGATATTTTCCAGCACACTCTGCTCTGGCGCGGACTCGACCCCGGCCATCAGTGCTTCGAGGCGATCATGGTAGGGCTGGTTGAGCGTTTCGAATGCGTCGGGCTGCGTGTTACGTAGATAGTCCTGCCAGAAGCTTCGCTGTACCAAGGATTCGGCAATGCGGGCATCCGTTTCCGCCTGCAGGATCGCCGTGCTTGCCGCACGCAGTTGCGTGTCCCCTACATCAGAGAACATCCGGTGGTACATGTAGCGTGACTGGGCCGGCAGCCCGAGCGGCCTGACCAGCCCGGCCCGGTATGCGAGATGCACCTCTACCTCATCGAGCAAACCATAGGGGTTGGTGGCACGCGCCTGTTGAATGTGCTGCGCGGCGATTCTGTCGACCTCGTCCAGCCGATACAGCTCGCGGCCCAATTGCGTCAATGCGGGGCCGACCGCAGCGGGGGCCAGCCCGGCAGTGCGTGTGGCGACCAGCGCGCGGACTTCCAGCAGGCTGAGAATCAGCAGCATCTGGTCCGAGCAGGTTCGTGGCCCGGCAGCCTGCTGGAAGATCGCCTCGCGAACCTCGCTGTTCTGTACGCAGGCGTCGATCACCTGCCAGACCCTGCGCCGCAGGTCCAATCCCTGCAGTGCGTAGTCACGGGAACGGCCAAGATCATGAAGAAAGCGCATCAGGTCACTGCTGCCCGGTTCATGCAACAGTCCCGTCCATTGGCGCTCTCGCACCGTTCTCTCCACATCGGTGGAGCCTGCCAGCCAGAGTTCGAGCGACTCCTGCCCTCCCGGGACATGTCGACGCAGGGGCAAGGCCACCGCAGCATCCTCTCCCATCGTGGTACGCAGTGCGGCCTGCGTGGCTTCCGGCAACGGATTGTCATGCAGGCTCAGGCCTGCCAGGCGACGACGCGAACGAGCAAGGGACGGGCTCATGTCGTTGATATTGTTGTCGCGCAGGTCGATATCCTCGAGCTGCGGATGCATGTACACCTCGACAGGCAGCTCGGCCAGACCAGTACCACGCAATGACAGACGCTGCAGGTTCTCCAGGGGACCAAGCGGCGGCAGTCGACCGATGGGGTTGTGCGCAAGGTCCAGGGTACGCAGTTGTGTCAACACGCTCAGCCTGGCCATGCCGGCTTCGTCGATGACGATCTGGTTGCCGGCCAGGCGCAGTTCGGTGAGCTGCGTCAGCACCTGAAGCCCGTCAGGGATACGGTCGATCAGGTTGTCACGCAGATCGAGGCTGCGCAGGTTGGCAAAGCGCGAGAGAAAATCTGCGTCGATTGTCGGCAGGTTCAAGCGGCGCAACGTCAGTTGGGTGACATGCTCGAACGTTACGCCCTCGGGGAGTACGGGCAGGCTGTCGAGCCGTTCGCTGTCGATGATCAGCCGGTATTGGCCATCCTGCTCGGCACGCTTGCGCCGCCAGCAATGGCGGATGCGCCGGGCTACCAGGCGACGCCGCTCGAGCATGGGCACCCGGGTTGCCTCGCGACGCCAGGTGCCCAGGCTTTGGTTGAGGCGAATCATTAGCTGTTGCAGGTTGCGCAGGTGATCCCACAGGCCCTCGCCGCGTTGACGCACAGTCTCCAGGTAGGTTTCCACCTCGACGTCCGACAGGGTTGGAAAGACTTGCTGGTAGCCGCGCAGCAGCGCAAGACGTGACCCTTCGGGCCGGCCGCTCAACGGGTAACCGATGCGTCCGTCGCCCAAACGTTGTGGAGGGCGCAGCCCTGTACCGATGGGCGCCATGCCAATGAGGCGGGCCGCTTGCTCGCGCTGGGTAAAGGCGCGCTCGGCCAGGGCACTGGCCAGGTGCCGGGCAGAACTGCCCGCCTCGCCCAACTGCAGGCGTTGCGGGGCATCCAGATGCCGCAGCAGGGCCTGGAACAGATCGTCCGTGGCGTAGGCACCCGGCATGGGCGTCCCTTGCGCATCGACTGCCAGATAGCCTTTCGCGGTCTTGATCATTCGACGCGTCTGGCTGGCAAGCGAATCGCCTACCTGTGCCAGCACCTGGCCGTCGAACTGTCCGTCACGCACCTCGACACGTACAGAGCTGTCCCAGGGCGACCAGGCCTGCAACAGTCCCAACGTCAGTTGTTCGGTATCCTGAACCACCGCGGCGGCCTGCTCGAAACCTGCACAGGCCCGATCAAGACGGGCGTCACGCAACTGCCATCGCGCACGCTCGGCCAACCCCAGTGGCACCCGCCCTTGCTCCAGCAGTTGCTGGAGCTGGTCAGCATTGGCCTGGTCGAGCAGCTCCTGGCCGGCACGCGTGCTGAGGGAGGGAAAATCACGGTGCAAGGGCTGCGCCGCCGGGACGGGTGTGGCCTGCTGCTCCTGGACGTGAGCTTCGAAGGCGGCGCCACGCAATTTGGGGAAGCTGGCGTGCAACTGATAACGCTGCGCCGCATCGTACAGGCGCGCTGGCGCAGGTGCATTTTCAAGGTGCAGGCGCCGTAGCTGCGACTCATCCATGCCAATGCTGCGCAGCAGCGGGCCGGCCATATCGTCACTCACCTGACGCAACCCTCTGCCCAGGCGGCGTATCAGCACGCCTTCCCCCTGCCATCGTTGGGCAGACTCCAGGGCATGACGCACGCCACCGGCGCCGTTGTCCTCAAGTGCGATGGTCGGTGCCTCGGGCCGGTTCGGATGCGCCACTGCGGCTACATCCGGGTCGGCGCCCAACCGGTAGGTCATCTCCTCGACCCCTTGATACGCGTGTCCGTCGTGGATTGCGCGCTCACCGGGCGCCAGCGCCAACTCTTGCGTGGCATAACCCGGAAGATCGGCACGCGCCAGGCGCAGTTCACCATCGGCATTCTGTATGGGTGCCAGCTCGTCGACCTGCGCTACGCGCTCAAGCACCTTGCTGGCGCCGACCGTGAGGCCGAGCATCGCAACGTTCTGCGCCACGGCCACCAGATGGCCAAGCGCAGCCTCGCGATCACCGAGCTCCCAGTCACGGTAGCCCTCATACACTTCTTCGGTCAGCTGCTCAGCGGTGATCGCCAGCAGTGGCAAGCCAAGTTCTGGAACGAAGAAGCTGGCAATGCCCAGAATGTCGAGACCCAGGCCCTTGAGCCAGTGCAGGCGACGATCACGCTCGACGCTGTCGACCAGGCTGGTCGGCACGGCCAGCACCTTTGCATCGTCCAGCAGGGTATCGACCTGCACCTGGCGCAGGTGGGCGAACAGCGCGCCGCCGACAGACTGCCACCGACCATCCAGCTCGATGGTATCCTGCGGGCCGCCTTCGGCCAGCAACCGTTTCAGCACCTGAGCAAAATGCACGCGGTCCTTTACGCTGACGAAGCGCTGGAAGAACGACCAGTAATCAGCCTTACGAAAACGCTTGCCCAACGCTTTGAACAGCTCGGACCAGGAGCGGTGGACACTCAGTACGCCCTGCGGATCGTCCGGTATCCAGGCAATCAACTGCGCAAGCTGAGCATCTGCGCCCTCTTTTACGGGCATCTGGAACACCACCACCCCCTGGATCTTGCGGCCCAGCAGGCGCATGTCCAGTGCCGTCAACGTGGCTGACTGGGGCGTCGCAGCGCAGACCTTTTGCAGCTCCGCCAGCATGTGCTCGTCGATATCGCCCTTGAGCCGCGCCAGCCACGCTGCAGCCTCCAGTCCCTCTCGCCAGCCCCGCTCGAGCAAGGCTTCATTGTTTCGGCGTACGGCATCGTTGCCAAACAGCACGCCCTTGAGATGCTGCTGGTAAAGCCCCCCCAGATCCAGGGAGCGACACAGGCCCGCAAAGGCCCGGGGCTGCAGGGCAAGCCTGTTGCCTTGCGCATCGACCACTGCCGACGCTGCCTGCCAGGCGACCTTCGATGTTTCGGCACGATCGAAATTATGCAGTGCCGAGGCCAGCAGACTGTTTTCGAAACTGCGAGTGACGATGCCATCCGGGACCCAGCCGACGCCTGACGGGAAGCGGATCTGGACTTCGCGCCGCAGCATGCTGCGACGCACATCCAGCGAGGGTTGCACCCGTTTGTCCAACGCTTCGCTCAGCAGGGGCGCGGCGAATTCGTCCAGCGGTTGGATCTGCCCAAGCAAGGCGCGCACCGCATGCTGCGTACGTTGCTGGGCGCGCAACGCCCGATGCAGAGCGTCCAGTTGTTCGGGCTTGGCTGCGCTCAACCAATCGGGCAGACGGCTGGCGATCAGTGTATCGATCGTTTCATCGGGAAGGGGTTGGGTCGACATGATACTGCTCCATCGCATTGAAAACGCGCATGAAGCCAGCGGGTGCAGAAGCGCACGTGGTAGCTATGTCTCAAGTGCCGGGCAAACGCAGATCCACCCCCATGGCCTGGGCGAAGGTTTTCACCAGTGGGCTGCGTGGGGTGTTGTGCCGCAGGATCAGGCAGAACGGTGTATGGAAACGCACCGTCTCGGGATGGATCGCACGCAAGCGGCCCTGGCTGACCAGCGATTGCGCAAAGTGACAGGGCAGAAAACCGATGAAGTTGCCCGTGAGCAGCAGCATGGCCACCGCCTCGACCTGGGTGGCCGACGTCTGGTTGTTCTCCTGTTCGAAGAACTGCCATTTGGCCGTGTGCATGGCATAGCGATGGTGCACGAAGTTGTGTTCGCGCAGGCTGTCGAGGGGGATGTCCGCATCGCTTCGGGCGAACAATGGATGGCCTTCGCCGCAATACAACGCCGAGGCTTCCTGATACATCTCGAAGTAGTCGAACTCTTCCCGGCGCTGGTACAGCGGGACAATGCCGGCAATGAAGCGACCTTCGATGACGCCGCGCTCCACCTCGTCCAGCTGTGCCACGTTCAGGCGG
Source organism: Pseudomonas sp. NY15374 (assembly GCF_048068255.1). Lineage (NCBI taxonomy): Bacteria > Pseudomonadati > Pseudomonadota > Gammaproteobacteria > Pseudomonadales > Pseudomonadaceae > Pseudomonas > Pseudomonas sp. NY15374. The sequence continues at coordinate 445,942 of NZ_JBLUPZ010000001.1, read as the reverse complement.
ACACGCACCTTCGGGTGATCGCTGGAAATTTGCCGGATCGCAGCGATCAGCGGCGAGCCGCGATCGGACAGGGTGTTGTCGATGGCGCCTACGCCCAGTTCGCCGATCAGCTCGTTCTGGGCACTGCTGATGCGGTCGCGGAAGTTGTCGACCGAGTTGAACAGCTCGATCGAGGCCTGGTACACCACCTGCCCTTCTTCGGTCAGGCTGAAACCTTCGCGCCCGCGGCTGCACAACCGCATGCCGATACGGATTTCCAGATCGGAAATCTGCTTGCTGATGGCTGCCAGGCCCACGTTCAATTCGTTCTGCGCCGCGCTGAAGCCTCCTGCCTCGACCACTGCCTTGAACACCTTGAGCAGTTTGAAGTCCTGGCCACTCAAGGCCAGTGGCGCACGAATGCGGGTTTTTTCCGGCAGGTTTCCCGCAGTGGAAAGTGAGGTTTCCATTGTAAGTATTTACCTCGCGCTCGGCTTTCAACAGGCTGGATAGCACAACAAGAAATCAGCCGGCCTCGCCATCATGACCTTATGCAAAGGCATATTGCAAGACTCACCGTAATCCCTATTTCAGTCGCAAGCGATTGATTTAACTCATTTTTATACCCTGCCCCAAGCTATGTGAAACCTGCCTTCGCAGGCCTCATGACGGCCCGAACCTGCTGACAGAAGATTCTCCTTCGAGGAACGACAACAATGACTCAGCCCACCGATCGCCTCTGGGGCGCCCGCTTCGCCTCAGGCCCTGCAGCCGCCCTCGCCGCCCTGTCGCGCTCGCCGCAACGCTATTTCCAGATGGCACCGTACGACCTCGCAGGCTCCCGTGCCCATACCCGTGAGCTGCAGCGCGCAGGCCTGCTGGACAGCGACGAGACCACGCGCATGCTGGCCGCCATCGACACCCTCGACGCCGACTTTCGTGCCGGCCGCGTGCAGCCGATCGAGGACGACGAGGACGTGCACACCTTCCTCGAGCGCGTGCTGACCGAGCGTCTTGGTGCGCTGGGCGGCAAGCTGCGCGCCGGGCGCTCGCGCAATGACCAGGCGGCCAACGACCTGCGCCTGTTCCTGCGCGATCACGCACGCAAGCTCGCCGAACAGGTGCTGGCGCTGCAGGACGCCCTGGTGAGCCAGGCCGAACAGCACGTCGACACACTGTGCCCTGGCTTCACCCACCTGCAACAGGCGCAGCCGATCAGCTTCGCCCACCAGTTGCTGGCCCATGCGCAAGCCATGCTGCGTGACGTGCAACGCCTGGTCGACTGGGATGCACGCACGGCCCTGTCGCCCTTGGGCGCCGCGGCCATGGCGGGCTCGGCCATCGCCCGCCAGCCACAGCAATCGGCGCTGGAGATGGGCTACAGCGGCCCGTGCGAGAACTCCATCGACGCCGTGGCCAGCCGCGACCATGTCGCCGAGTTCCTGTTCATCGCCAGCATGCTCGGCATCAACCTGTCGCGCCTGTCCGAGGAATTCTGCCTGTGGTCGTCGCGCCAGTTCCGCTGGGTCGAGCTGGACGATGCCTATGCCACCGGCAGTTCGATCATGCCGCAGAAGAAGAACCCGGACATCGCCGAGCTCACTCGCGGCAAGGCCGGGCGCCTGATCGGCAACCTGACCGGCCTGCTGTCCACCCTCAAGGCCCTGCCGCTGTCGTACAACCGCGACCTGGCCGAGGACAAGAGCGAGGTGATGGACACGCTCGACACGTTGGGCCTGGTGCTCCCGGCCATGGCCGGCATGGTGCGGACCATGCAGGTGCGCGTGGACGAACTGCGCCGCCAGGCGCCGCTGGGCTTCACCCTGGCCACCGAGGTCGCCGACTGGCTGGCCATGCGCGGCGTACCGTTCAAGGAAGCTCACGAGATCACCGGGGCTTTGGTGCGCGCGTGTGAAGCCCAGGACATGGAGCTGTGGCAGGCGAGCCCGGCGATGCTCGCCGACATCGACCCGCGCCTGACACCCGAGGTGCGCGAGAGCCTCACCCTGGAAGCTGCCATCACCATGCGCAGCGGCCACGGAGGTACTGCCCCACAACGCGTGCGCGAGCAGATCGCGCGCCTGAAAGTCGCCCTTGAAGCACAGCAGGCCTGGGCTGCCCATTACCAAGGGCCGCGCACCTGAAGACCTGTGGGCTGCGGTTTCGCAAGGACCTGCTGCCCGCCACCGATCGACACGCCCAGGCGCCCTGCGCCGACTGCGGAGCCACACCATGAGTCAGATACACGCCAAACGCCTCGCCGATGAGCGCAGGCAACAGGAAAACGAGTTCGACATCAGCCGCTACGAGCATGTCCCGCGCCGTTATTACGGGCGCATGTTCTTCGCCACGCTGATCGTCGTGCTGTTGCTGGGGCTGGCCAATGCCTTTGCCAATGGCAAGATCGAATGGGCCTTCGTCGGCCAGTTCCTGACCTCCGAGGCGATCCTCTGGGGCTTGGGCAATACCATCGTCATGTCGGTGATCGCCATGGCCCTGGGCATCGTCTTCGGCGTCATCACGGCGGTGATGCGCATGTCGCAGAACCCGATCCTGCAGTACGTGGCGCTGGCCTACACCTGGCTGTTCCGGGGTACGCCGCTGATCCTGCAACTGTTGCTGTGGTTCAACCTGGCGCTGATCTTCCCCACCATCGGCATTCCTGGCCTGCTCCAGTTCGACACCGTGACGCTGATGACCCCCTTCGTTGCCGCGCTGCTGGGCCTGAGCATCAACCAGGGCGCCTATACCGCCGAAGTGGTGCGCGCCGGTTTGCTGTCGGTGGACACTGGCCAGTACGAGGCGGCCAAGTCGATCGGCATGCCGCGCCTGCAGGCGCTGCGCCGGATCATCCTGCCCCAGGCCATGCGCATCATCATCCCGCCGGTGGGCAACGAGTTCATCGGCATGGTCAAGATGACCAGCCTGGCCAGCGTCATCCAGTATTCGGAGCTGCTGCACAACGCGCAGAACATCTACTACGCCAACGCCCGAGTGATGGAGCTGCTGATCGTTGCCGGCATCTGGTACCTGGCAGTGGTCACCCTGCTGTCGTTCGGCCAGAGCCGCCTGGAACGTCACTTCGCCAAGGGCGCTGGCAAGCGCTCCTGATCGGCCATAGAGAGAACATGCCCATGAGAAGCATCGTCAAGGCCGTCGGCCTGCAGAAATACTACGGCGACTACCACGCGCTGAACGACATCAACCTGGAAATCGAGCAAGGCGAAGTGCTCTGCGTGATCGGCCCTTCGGGCTCCGGCAAGAGCACCTTCCTGCGCTGCATCAACCAGCTGGAGAAGGTCGATGGCGGCGGCCTGTGGGTCGACGGCGAGCTGGTCGGCTACCGCATGGCCGGCAACAAGCTGCACGAACTGACCGAGTCGCAGATCGCCCGCCAGCGCCTGGCCACCGGCATGGTGTTCCAGCGCTTCAACCTGTTCCCGCACCTGACGGTGCTGCAGAACATCATCGAAGGCCCCTGCCAGGTGCTGCGCCGCTCGCCCAAGGAAGCCACCGAGGATGCCCTCGAACTGCTGGCCCGGGTCGGCCTGAGCGACAAGCGCGACCATTACCCGATCCAGCTTTCCGGTGGCCAGCAACAGCGTGTGGCCATCGCCCGCGCCCTGGCCATGCGTCCGAAACTGATGCTGTTCGACGAACCCACCTCCGCGCTGGACCCCGAGCTGGTCGGCGAGGTGCTGTCGGTGATGCGTGACCTGGCCAAGTCCGGCATGACCATGGTCGTGGTCACCCATGAGCTGGGCTTTGCCCGCGAGGTGTCCAATCGAGTGGTATTCATGGACGCCGGACAGATCGTAGAAGCAGGAAGCCCCGAAGAGGTGCTCCTGGCCCCCCAGAACCCGCGGACCCAGAACTTCATTTCCGCGGTTCGTACCTGACTGCCGCCCACAACCATAAAGAGAACCCTAGGCATGAAAAAAACCCTTCTTGCGTGCAGCGTACTGACCGCCCTGGCCTTCAACGCCCAGGCCGCCACGGAACTTCCGGCCTCGATCAAGGCCAAGGGCGAAATCGTCGCCGCAATCGTCCCCAACTACCCACCGATGGATTTCAAGGACCCGGCCACCAACCAGCTGACCGGCGTCGATGTCGACCTGGGCAACGCCCTGGCCGAACGCCTGGGGGTGAAGATCAAGTGGCAGGAGACCGCCTTCGAACAGATGATCAGCGCACTGGTCACCAAGCGCGTCGACATCATCCTTTCGGGCATGACCGACACCAAGGAACGCCAGCAAGTGGTGACCTTCGTCGACTACTTCACCAGCGGCCCACAGTTCTACACCCTGCAAAGCCGCGGCGAGATCAACGAGATGACCGACCTGTGCGGCAAGAAAGTCGGCACCAGCCGCCGCACCACCTGGCCCAACGATGTCGCTACCTGGAGCAAGGCCAACTGCGAGGCCAACGGCAAGCCGGCAGTGATCGTGCTCGGCTCCGAAGGCAGTGCCGACGCGCGTGCGCAACTGCGCCAAGGGCGCCTTGATGCCGCCGTGCAAGGCAGCGAAACGCTGCCGTATATCCAGGATCTGGAGAAAGGCACCTTCAAGATTCTGGGCACGCCGCTGACCACCCAGCTCACCGGGCTGGGCGTGGCCAAGGATAACGCTGCGCTGTCGGCTGCGATTCGCAGCGAACTGCAGGCGATGGTCGACGATGGTAGCTACCGCAAGATCCTGGAGAAATGGGGCGCAGCCGATGGCGTGCTGAACCCGATCACCATCAACGGCGGGAAGTGATTCGACCGGTTGAAATTGCGGCGTACTTTTCGCGGGTGAAACCGCGAAAAGGCCCATACCGACATTTCCCAATGCCCGAGAATGGACTGTGGCCACCTACTCCCCCGTCATCCGCCGCCTGATGCTGAGCTCGCTGACCCTGGTGATCAGCCGCTCGCTCACCAGCCCCCTGTTGGCCTTGTTCCTCACGACACAACTGGGCATGGCCCAGCATGACGTCGGCTTGCTGATCAGTGTCGCCGCACTGTCGGGCACGGTGTTCGGCCTCTACGGCGGCTACGTGATCGACCGCTTCGACAAGCGTCGCCTGCTGGGCCTGGCGATGCTTTCGACCGCGATCGGTTTCCTCCTGCTGACCTTCGCCCAGGACGCCTGGCAGGCCGTGCTGACCCTGGTGCTGACCGAATCGGCCTCGGCGCTGTTCGTCATCGGTTCCAAGGCCATGCTCGGCGAGTACCTGGCCGTCGAGCAGCGCGCCAAGGCCTTCTCATTGCGCTACACCCTTACCAACATCGGCTATGCGACCGGCCCGATGCTCGGCGTGGTGCTGGTCGGGCTGCACCCGCTGGCGCCCTTCTGGACCGCCAGTGCGGTGGCACTGCTGAGCCTGTGGGTGATGAGCGCGGTTCCCGCGAGCACGGCGAGCAGCGCCCCGTCCGCGCAGCCGCCAACCCGCTTCATGGCGGTACTGGCGGCTGTGCGCACCGACCGCATCCTGTTGCTGTTTACCGCGGGCAGCTTGCTCAACGCACTGGTGCACGGCCGCTTCACCATCTACCTGTCGCAGTACCTGCTGGTGAAATACCCACCCGCGCAAGCCATGACCACCCTCTCGGCGCTGCTGGCCTGCAACGCCCTGGTGGTGATCGTCCTGCAATTCCAGTTCGGCCGTTTGCTCAGCCGTGACAACCTGGGGCGCTGGATGAGCATCGGTGCGGTGCTGTTCATCGGCGGGCTGGCGGGGTTCCTGTATGCCGACAACCTGATCAGCTGGTGCCTGGCAATGTTCGTCTTCACCCTGGGCGAGATGATCCTGCTGCCCAGCGAATTCCTGTTCATCGACAGCATTGCCCCTGAACACCTCAAGGGCAGTTACTACGGATTCCAGAACCTGGCGGCAGTCGGCGGCGCACTGAGCCCGGTACTGTGCGGCTACCTGCTGGGCACAGGCATGCCCGGCAGCATGTTCATCGCGCTGATGGTCACCGCCGCCTGCGGCGGCGGGTTGTGTGCTGCGGCATGCCTGTGGGCGCAGCGTCGGCGTGAGGGACCGCCGACGCTCTGACTCACTACACCTGGCGCAGGGCCTGGTCCAGATCGCGTTGCAACGAACGCACGTCCTCCAGCCCCACATGCAGGCGCACCAGGGGCCCGCCCAGGGTCGGCGCAAACTGGCGCTCGCGTGTCCCGGCCAAGGTCACCAGGCTTTCGTAGCCGCCCCAGGATGCACCGATCCCGAACAGGCGCAGGCCATTGACAAAGGCCTCGGCGCTCGCCAGCGATGGGTTCGCCAGGGTAAAACTGAGCAAGCCATTGCTACCGCTGAAATCGCGCTGCCACAAGGCGTGCCCAGGGTGCTCCGGCAAGGCTGGATGGAACACCTGCGCCACGTCCTCGCGCTGTTGCAACCAGCGCGCGATGTCCAACCCCTGACGCTCGTGCACGGCCATGCGGCTGGCCAGGCTGCGCGCACCACGCAACACCAGCCAGGCATCGTCGGGGCTTACGGTGCAGCCGCAGTTGTCGCTCATGCGCGAGAGCGCGGCAAAGGCTTCGCGAGTGGTGCAGACACTGCCCATCATCACGTCGCTGTGTCCGCCCAGGTACTTGGTCAAGGCCATGACCGAAATGTCGGCGCCCAAGGTCAGCGGCCGGTGCAGGTAGCCCGAGCCCCAGGTATTGTCGACGGCCAGCAGCACGCCGCGGGCCTTGCACAGGGCAGCCATGGCCGGCAGGTCGTTGAGCTCGTAGAGCAACGAGCTGGGGCTTTCGCTGTAGACCATGCGTGTTTCGGCGCGCAGCGCCTGCTCCAGGTCACGACCGTCGGCGGCGAAGTACTGCACCTGCACACCGAAGGGTTCGAGCAGCTCACGCGCCAGGCGCCGCACCGGATCGTAGACACCATCGCTGATCAGCAGATGATCTCCCGGACGCAAGTAGGCCAGGAACGTCTGCGCGATTGCCTGCAGGCCGGTGGCAAACAGCCGGGTGCGATACCCACCTTCCAGCTCGCTGACCAGGTCTTCCAGGGCAAAGGCCGTGGGGTTGCCACGGGCACCGTAGCTGAGCACACGCTCCTCGTCGCGACGGCTGCGGGCCTGGCGCATGTCGGCGACGCTGTCGAACAACACCGTGCTCAGGCGACTGACCGGCGGATTGACGCCATGCGCCCCTGCGCCCGGCTCGCCTCGCCCGCCGTGCACCAGGCGCGTGGCCACCGGGTCGACAGCGGTCAATGGGCTGAAGCTGCGGGTTTCGGCCTCGTTCATCTGGGCAATCAGGCCGGTTTCCCAGGCCAGGTACTGGCGCGCCGCGTCCTTGTTGCCGCTGTGCCGGTCATGGACGAAGAACAGGAAATCGATACAGGCCGCATCCGGCAACGACAGGTCGTTGTCCACCTGCGGCCAGTCGTCCAGCGATGCACGGGGGAACAGCCGCGCAGCCTGTTGCTGGGCAGGTGCCAGCTCGGCGAGCGCCAACTGTGCCACGCGCGGATCGTCGGCGATGAACACCAGGCGCTGCCCAGCTGCGCCCACCTGCTGCGCCAACTGCGGACGGATCGACCACCGGGCGCCTTGCAGGTGGCGCTTGCGGTAGGAGGTGCTGGAGCGCAGGTCGATCAGCAACGCCTCTGCAAGCTCATCGGCGCGGGCTTCGGCGAGGGTCACCGGCAATGGCGCAGCGACGTCCAGAGCCAGGCCGCTGTCCAGGCCGCCTTCGAGCACATGGGCCTCGTGGCCCATCTGGCGCAGCCAACTGGCGACCACCGGCGCACGCACGCCATCGGCGTCGAACAGCACCACGCGGGCCTTGCGCACACCGATATACAGGTCGGTGCCCTGGATCAGCTGGCCGCCTGGGCAATGCTGTGCGCCCGGCAGGCTGCCGGCGGCGAATTCTTCAGGGGTGCGCACGTCGCAGAGAAACAGGCTGCGCCCGGCGTCCGCGGCCCACTGCCGGACCTGTTGTGCGTCCACCCAGGCGACCCCCGCCTGCTGGGCCAATTGCCGCGCTCGCGCACGCTGTCTGGCCAGTGCGGCGCCGCTGTGTTCGGGATACGCGCGCTGGCTGCCGTGATCCAGCGGCAGGTCCACCAGGTACCAGCCTTGGGTGCCGTTCTCCAAGGCATAGACCGGGTTGTCTATGCCCAGGTTGATCAGCGTCTGCGCACCGATGATGCTGCGGGTGCGGCCGGCGCAATTGATCACCACGGGGGTGTGCGGGTCGCTCACCAGGTCTTCCAGGCGATAGCCCAGCTCGCCATTCGGACAGCAGGTGGCGCCGGGGATGCTCATCTTGGCGAACTCCTCCAGCGGGCGACCATCGAGCAGCACCAACGGCTTGCCTTGGCGCTGCCACTCGGCCAGCTCCTGGGCACTGATGCGCGGGGTGTGGCAGGCATGCTCGACCAGCTCGCCGAAAGCCTTCGAGGGCAAGTGCACACCGGCGAACAGCTCGAAACCGGCGCGCTGCCAGCCCAGGCTGCCGCCCTCCAGGCACTGCACGCAGGTGTAGCCCAACGCTAGCAGACGCTGGGCCCCGCGTTGGGCCAACGCACCGCCGTCCTCGTCGTAGACCACCACGCGTACCGCAGGATTGGGCGCCAGGCGCTGCGCTTCGAGCTCAAGGCGGCTGTAGGGCAGATTGACGGCGTAGAACAGGTGGGCCTCGCCGTATTGACCGTGCTCGCGCAGGTCGAACAGGGCGATTTCCTGGCCGTCGAACAGCCAGGTGTGCAGGAGCTCGGGGGTGATGCTGGGGATCATGGGACGCAGTCCGTGGTCGTTGGTGGGGTGCAGGGCTGGCAGATCGTGTCGCGCTTTTCGCGGGCAAGCCCGCTCCTACAGGTGCCTTACTGGGCATTCAGGATGTAGCAGCGGGCTTGCCCGCGAAAAGCGCGACACCGATCTCAAAGCCCGTAAGCCTCGATCGAAGGCGCCATCTGTGATTTGTTGTAGTTCACCACGCTGCCGTCATCCTTGACGCCGTAGCGGTGTTCCAGAGACTCCAGCGGGCGGCCATAGAGGTGGAAGTGCAGCGTCGGGCTGTCGCCCTCGACGCGGATGCCATGCAGGTCCTCGCCCAGGAAGGCCACCGAGGTTCCCGGCTGCACCACGATCTCGCGCTCCAGCGCCAGGGTGGCACGGGCCGGATCGCTGCCGTCGTCTTCGCGGCGGTACACGCGGTTGAGCTCCTGGCCCTCGACGGCGACGATGATCGCCCAGGTCTCATGGTTGTGCGGCAGGGTCGCCTTGCCCGGCAACAGCGAATTGACGTACAGGGTCGGCGACTCGCCGTCGTCGTTCAGGCGATAGCGAAACTGGGTTTCGCCGGTGGCGGCATCCGGGGCCGGAAAACGCTCGAAGTTGAACAATTCGCGGCGCTCGGCCAGGTCCTCGAGCAGCTTGACGATCTGCTGCAGGGCTGCACGGTCGACGCCGCGCGCATGGATGGCGCGCGCTTGCGCAAGGAACGGCTGGATCACGGAATCATGGGACATGGTCGGTCTCTCTTGGCTGGAGGCTGAAATCACACGCTGAGGCTGTAGCGCCCCAGGTTGGTCAATACATCGGGCGCCGGGCGGCTCGGGCGCTGGCTGCCCTCGCCCAGCGCGTGCTGGAGGAAGGCCTGGGTGCGCGCATGGGTCGGGGCACGGAACACCTGCTCGGCGCTGCCGTGCTCGACGATGCGGCCATGCTCGGTGAAGTACACCTGGTCGCTGATCTCTTCGGCAAAGCGCATCTCGTGGGTGACCAGCACGCAGGTCATGCCCTCCTCGGTCAACTCGCGGATCACCGCCAGCACCTCGCCGACCATCTCTGGGTCGAGCGCCGAGGTCACCTCATCGAACAGGATCAGCTTGGGCCGCATGGCCAGGGCACGGGCAATCGCCACGCGCTGCTGCTGGCCGCCGGAGAGCTCACCGGGAAATGCCGTGGCCTTGTGCCCCAGGCGGACTTTGTCGAGCAGTGCCAGGGCCTCGTCACGGACCTCCTGACGCGGGCGACCGAGCACCTTGGTCGGGGCGATCAGCAGGTTGTCGAGCACACTCAGGTGGGGAAACAGGTTGTACTGCTGGAAGACGAAACCGACCTGCTTGCGCAGGGCGATCAGCCCGGCTTCGCCCTGCAGGTGCTCCACCGCGGTATCGCCTATGCGGATACTGCCGCGCTGCGGGCGCAACAGCCCGGTCATGCAGCGCAGGATGGTCGATTTGCCTGAGCCGGACGGGCCGATGATCGACACCGCCTGCCCGGCCTGCACGTCCAGGTCGATACCGCGCAGCACCGGATTGTCGCCAAAGGCCAGGTGCACATCGCGAAGCTGGATCAAAGGTTCAGAAGGCATAGCGACGCTCCAGGCGTTGGGTCAGGCGGGCAATCGGGTAGCAGTAGACGAAGAACAACGCCAGCACACTGAAATACACCAGCACCGTGAAACCGCTGCGGTTGACGGTGTTGGCAGCGATCTGCGCGCTGTCGATCAGGTCGTGCACGCCCACCAGCGAAGCCAGTGCGGTGCCCATGGTCACCACCGCGTACAGGTTCATCCACGGCGGCAACATGCGCCGCAGGCACTGCGGCAGAATGATCGAGGAGAAAATCTGACCACGGCTGAAGGCCAGCGAACGCGCGGCCTCCCACTGAGTGGCCGGAATCGAAGCGACCGCGCCGCGGAAGATCTCGGCAACGTTGGCGCTGGCTGGCAGTGCAAGGCCCACAGTGACCTTGAGCCAGTCGGGAAAGGCCACCCAGGTACCGGCAATCTGCACATCGAACGGGAATACATAGGAGGTAAAGTAGATCAGCACCAACCAGGGCGCATTGCGAAACACCTGCACCCACAACCGCGCCACGCCGCGCAGGGGGCGCAGCGGCGACAGCAGCAGAATCCCCACCAACAGGCCCAGCAGCGTACCCAGGGCGATGGCTCCGACGCTGATCTGGATGTTCTGCAACAGGCCCGCGCCCAGGGTGGGCGACCACTGCCAGAGCGTGGCGAAATGCTCAATGGCCATAACCGGGCATCCTCAGGCGCGCTTCCAGGGCGCGGCCGATACAGTTGACTGCAAAGCTGAGCAGTCCGAAAAAGGCCAGGATCAGCAGCATCAGTTCGATGACGTTGTCGCCCTGGGTCCAGATCATGATCGACGCGTAGGTGATGTCGTTGACAGCGATGGCCGAGGCTACGGCGGTCATCTTCACCAGGTCGATCAGGTTGTTGACCAGCGCCGGCAAGGCGAAGCGCACGGCCAGTGGCAACTGCACCTGCAGCAGTTGCTGGCGACGGCTGAAGGCCAGCGAGCTGGCCGCTTCGAGGGTCACTGCCGGCACCGCCTCGATCCCTGCGCGCAGGGCTTCGGCATGAAAGGCGCCCTTGTGCAGGGAGATCACCAGCACCACCCAGGCGAAGGGGGTCATGGGGTTGGCACTGCCCAGGCTCTGGTTGATCAGCATGTTCAACACCAGGAAGGCGCAGTACAGCTGCACCAGGGTCGGCGTGTTACGCGTCACCTCGATGAAGGCCCGCGCCGGCCAAGCCAGCCAGCGCTGCCCGGACGTGACAGCAGCAGCCAGCAGCACACCCACCAGCAAGCTGCCGAGGATGCTGAACAGGCACAGACCGAGCGTGGTCAGCGCACCGTCGAGCAGCTTGCCGCTGGCGTAGGCGTCGAGCAGAAACGCATAGTTCAGGCCGAGATGGGCAAGCTGCCCCACCAGCCAGTGCAGGCTGTCGCTCATCAGGCGCCTTCGCCCTGCAGCTTGGCACGCAACTCCACCAGCGCCGGCGAGGCCGGGGTGATGTGGTTGGCCTGCTCACGTTCGATCAGCCAGCCACTGCGGTGCCATTGCTTGACGAACGGGTCCAGACGCTGCTGGGTGTCGGTTTCGCCCAGCCGGGTCCAGATCACCGAGGGCGCCGGGTTCAGCTCCGGGGTCAGGGCACGATAGCCGCTCCACTCTCCCCCCTTGGCCAACAGCGGATTGATCAGCGTGGCGTCATGCACGGCGGCCACGCAGTTGTTACCGCGCAGGGCCAGCAAGGATTCGGCGGAGGTCTTGAAGGCCTTGAGGTCGGCGCCCAGGTCGATCAGTGCCTGGATGTAGCTGCTGCCCTGGGAGGTGCACACCGGCTGGCCCTTGAGCTCGGCCCAGGTCTTGACCGGGCTGTCCTTGGCCAGCGCGGCGGTGCCGCCAACCCGGTAGAACGGCGTGGGCACATGGCCTAGCAGCTTGTCGCGCTCAGGTGTCCATTCCATGTTGGCAATCAGCAGATCGACCTTGCCTTGCTGCAAAAACTGCACGCGGTTGGCCGGCTGTACCGCGACCAGGTCGACCTCGACCCCCAACTGGCGCGCCAGGTCGCGGGCCAGGTCGACGCTGAAACCGATCGGCTCGCGGGTGTTCGGGTCGATGGCACCGAAGGGACCGCCGGAAAGCACCACCCCCACCGCCAGCTTGTGGCGCTGCTGGATCTTGTCCAGGGTGGCATCGGCCTGGGCAAGGCCGGTGGTGGCGAGCAACGCGGCAAACAGGCCGCGACGGGCAACGGTGGACAGCGACATGGTGGGGCTCCTCATCCCGGCAGCCGGAACACCCGGCCAATGAGGGCGCATCCTAGAAACTTGGTGGGATCAGGGGAAATGCAAATATTGACTATCGTTATAACTTGGATCGAATGAGTAGGAGCTTGATTTGGTATAAGCAGCGAAAACAAAGAGCATTGCATCCAGGCATTGCAAATTCAGGCCAAAAAAACATAATGTTTCTTTATCATTTATTGACTGACAGTAATGTAAAAGCGGGCGTTCCGCCTCCCCCACTCCAACCGCAGGCCCGCCCATGACCACACCCGCCCTGGACCTCGATCTGCTACGCACCTTCGTCGCCATCGTCGATCACACAAGCTTCGCCGAAGCCGGTCGCCACCTGGCCCGCACCCAGGCCTCGGTCACCCAGCACATGCAACGGCTGGAACAGCAGGTGGGCGTGGCGCTGCTGCGCAAGCAGGGCCGACACAAAGCCCTCACCGATGCCGGCCGCCAGTTGTTGCGCCATGCCCGGCAGATGCTCGCACTCAATGATGAAGCCCTCGCCGGCCTGCGTCAGGACGGCCTGAGCGGCGTGCTGCGGATCGGTTCGCCGCATGACATCGCCGACACCATCCTGCCACCTCTGCTCGGCCATATCGCCCGTTCGGCGCCGAACCTGCGCCTGGAGATAAACGTCGGCCGCAGCCCGTTCCTGATGGACGACCTGCAGCGTGGCAAGGTCGACATGGTCATTTCCACCGTCACCGCCCCCGGCGTGGAGGGTTTCGCCTTGCGCACCTCGCCGGTGTGGTGGATCTGTGCCGCGCAGTACCAGCACATCCCCGGCGAACCGCTACCGTTGGTGCTGGTGGACGAACCCAGCCTGTACCGCCGACTGGCCCTGGACGCCCTGGAACAGGCCGGCATCCCGTGGCGCCAGGCCTACCTGGCGTCCAACCTGATCGGCATCAAGGCTGCAGTCCGCGCAGGATTGGGCATCACCGCGCGCAGCCAGGAGATGGTCGGCCCGGACATGCGCGTGCTCGGCCAGAGCGACGGCCTGCCGCCACTGCCGGACGTCACCTACCACCTGTGGGTGCGGGCCAACACGGTCAACCCGCTGGTGCGCCAGGCCTATGCCATGGTGCGCGCCAGCGTGGGGCTGTGAGCCAATCGCCATGGCCCACCGCGATGCGCTAGAGTGGCGACCTCTCACCCGGTAAGGATGCCTCCATGCAATTCGCCCCCGCCATTCCCGTGCTGCGCATCTTCTCGGTCGACAAGGCCAAGGAGTTCTACCTCGACTTCCTGGGCTTCAGCCTCGACTGGGAACACCGCTTCGCCCCGGACCTGCCGCTGTATGCGCAGATTCATCGCGACGGGCTGATCCTGCACCTGTCCGAACACTATGGCGACGCCACGCCAGGCTCTACCGTGTTTGCCCGAGTCGAAGATCTGAAGGCGCTCGAAAGCGAACTGCAGGCCAAAAAGTACGGTTATTCACGCCCCGAAGCCGAGCAGGTGGACTGGGGTCTGCAAATGCAGATCCGTGATCCGTTCGGCAATTTGCTGCGGTTTTGTCAGCAGATAGGGGATGCATAGCATTACTGAAAACTCCTACACACTACTTAGAAGCAAGTGAATAGGCTCAGCAGCGAAAGTTCTGCATTGTGCGCGAACCTGAAATGGATTCGACACCAATAAGGAACTTCGCTTGCAGGTTACAAGGACATATCAAGTCGTCAGTCATCACGGGATCACATTCCAAATCAACGAATTGATCGTCCAACCCTCAGATCGAAGCCGCTTGAACCAGCTTTGTTTTACCGCGGCCCGTCAAGATAATTATCGAATTACCGACCTCATCATTGATGTCTACGATCGCATGCAGGCAAATGACAGGCCGTGCTCGCTGCGTGTAGCCATCTCCTCCCCTCTCACTCGAAGCCAGGCTGACCTGTTGAACGAGCAGCGCAACAGCATCGGCGCCTTATTTGGAAGCGCTGTCAGCACCCCGATCGGGACCGTTACGCTTGCAGGAGGCTTGGTAGTGGGCGGCCTGGTCGGCTCCTATGTCACCAGTCGCATCCCTACATTCCACTCCGGAGACAGAATTGTCAGTATTCAAGCCCAAGTTCAAGGCGGCATAGGACCTCAGCGCACCAACAAGAGCCTGATCATCAACAGTCGAGCCACCTGATGAACGATCTGATCAGCATCATCTTATTGTCCCTGATTGCGCTCATCACAGACCGAATCCTTTGTCGTCCAAACATGCGCAAGTGGGCGGGCATCGCATTAATGTCATGTGCCATCGCAAGCCTTTTCTTTCTCGGACATGGAGCATTGCTGGGCATCCCAGGGTTTCTATGGCCGATATTTCTCGCCGCCACAGGAATCCACCTGCTTACCAAGCAGACGAAACATTGTTCAGATGCCGATCAGGGAGAAGGCTCGTAGCACAACGGTACAGAGCGAGCACTGCGGATAGGCCACACGGCTACGCAAAATACCTCACGCCCGACCAGAGCCCCCACCAGCACTGCACTGCAGATCATCCGACAGCCAGCCAACCAATTCATGACTGGCCGTTCCCCATCCTCTGCGGATGTATTATCGTGGCGAGGTGCGCATTTAAAAGCAGCCCGAGCGATCGGGCCTCTGCAAGACAATAGAGGGTGTCATGAGCAACGAGATCAACTGGGACAAGCTGGGCTTCGACTACATCAAGACCGACAAGCGCTACCTGTCCGTGTGGCGCAACGGCGAGTGGGACAAAGGCACCCTGACCGACGACAACGTGCTGCACATCAGCGAAGGCTCGACTGCCCTGCACTACGGCCAGCAATGCTTCGAGGGCCTGAAGGCCTACCGCTGCAAGGACGGCTCGATCAACCTGTTCCGCCCGGACCAGAACGCCGCACGCATGCAGCGCAGCTGCGCCCGCCTGCTGATGCCACACGTGCCGACCGATGTGTTCATCGAGGCGTGCAAGCAGGTGGTCAAGGCCAACGAGAAGTTCGTCCCGCCGCATGGCAAGGGTGCCCTGTACCTGCGTCCGTTCGTGATCGGCACCGGTGACAACATCGGCGTGCGCACCGCGCCGGAGTTCATCTTCTCGGTGTTCGCCATCCCGGTTGGCTCGTACTTCAAGGGCGGCATGAAGCCGCACAACTTCCAGATCTCCAGCTTCGACCGCGCCGCCCCGCAGGGCACCGGTGCAGCCAAGGTGGGGGGCAACTATGCCGCCAGCCTGCAACCGGGTTCCGAAGCGAAGAAAGCCAACTTCGCCGATGCCATCTACCTGGATCCGCTGACCCACACCAAGATCGAGGAAGTCGGGTCGGCCAACTTCTTCGGCATTACCGCCAACAACGAGTTCGTCACGCCAAAATCGGCCTCGGTCCTGCCCGGTATCACTCGCCTGTCGCTGATGGAACTGGCGCAATCGCGCCTGGGCCTGACCGTGATCGAAGGCGACGTCGAAATCAACAAGCTTGACCGCTTCATCGAAGCGGGCGCTTGCGGTACCGCCGCAGTGATCACTCCGATCGGCGGCATCGAGTACAACGGCAAACTGCACGTGTTCCACGACCTGGAAAAGGTCGGCCCGGTCACCCAGAAGCTTTACAACGAGCTGACCGGCATCCAGAGCGGTGACGTCGAAGCACCGGCGGGCTGGATCATCAAGGTCGCCTGAGGCATCGCCTTGCAATGAAAACGGGGCGTGCCAGCAATGGCACGCCCCGTTTTCATTGCTGTCAGGGCCGGTTTCTTTGCAGGCGAGTCTGCTCCCCAACGGAGTCGCGCTGAACGCCAAACGCGTGAAAACACCGATACTGGCACCCTGCCTCTGATAGATGAATTTTTCTTAAATCGCCGTTTGTCTATTCTTTGGCACAATCAGCCATCCAATCGCCGCCCAGGTATTAGCATGCCCCGCGTACTGACTATCGAAGACGACGCCGTCACCGCCCAGGAAATCGTCGCCGAACTTTCCAGCCACGGGCTGGAGGTCGACTGGGCAGACAATGGCCGCGAAGGCCTGGCCAAGGCCATTGCCGGCGGCTATGACCTGATCACCGTGGACCGGATGCTCCCGGAAGTCGACGGCCTGACCATCGTCACCACCCTGCGCAGCCTGAAGATCGCCACGCCCATCCTGATGATCAGCGCCCTGTCGGATGTCGACGAGCGCGTGCGCGGCCTGCGCGCAGGTGGCGACGACTACCTGACCAAGCCCTTCGCCTCCGACGAGATGGCGGCCCGCGTCGAGGTGCTGCTGCGGCGCAACAGCGTGCCCATGACCCAGACCCGCCTCCAGGTCGCCGACCTGGAGCTGGACTTGATCAGCCATGAGGCCCGACGCGGCGAGAGCAGCCTGAACCTGCTGCCAACCGAATACAAACTGCTCGAATACCTGATGCGTCACTCCGGGCAGGTCATCACTCGCATGATGATCTTCGAGGAAGTGTGGGGTTATCACTTCGATCCCGGCACCAACCTGATCGACGTCCATATCGGTCGTCTGCGCAAGAAGATCGACCCACCCGGCCAGACACCGCTGATCCGAACCGTACGGGGCTCCGGTTATGCCATTGCTGAACCCATCTAAGGGCTGGAGCTCCTCGACCAGCCGCCTGCTGGCGCTGTACAGCTTCCTGTTCGTGGCCTGGAGCAGCATCCTCATGGGGGTGCTGTACTTCGAGGTCACCAGCTACCTCAACAAGCTGACCCGCCACTCCATGCTGCAACGTCAGCACCTCTTCGCGCACATGACCGGCAAGCAGCTGGACGATGCGTTGATCGCCAGCCAGGCCTTCGAGGAACGCAGCTTCGACGCGTACGGCCTGTTCGACCCGCAGCTCAATCCCATCGGCGGTCGTATCCGCTCGATTCCGTCGGAATTGGGCCTGGACGGCAAGGTTCACGAACTCAAGCGTTGCCTGGATGCCGACGATCCGCACCTGCCGCGCGACAGCTGTGATGCCGTGGCGATCCGCATCCCCGATGGGCGCTGGCTGGTGCTGGTGCGCGACAACGGCTCGCTGTTCGTGGTGACCCGGATCATTCTGCACGCGCTGCTCTGGGGCATTTCGCTGACGCTGATTCCCGGTTTCGCCGGCTGGTACCTGCTACGCAGGCGCCCGCTCAAGCGTATCCGCGCCGTACAGGCGAGCGCCGAGCTGATCGTGGCCGGCGATCTCACCCACCGCTTGCCGCTGTCAGCACGACGAGACGAGCTGGACATGCTGGCCGCGATCGTCAACGCCATGCTCGACCGCATCGAACGGCTGATGCACGAGGTCAAGGGTGTCTGCGACAACATTGCCCACGACCTGCGTACACCGCTGACCCGCCTGCGCGCCCAGCTCTACCGCATTCGCCAGCAGAGCGGAGCGAACTCGCCGGAAGCCGAAGCGCTGGATCAAGCCATTAGCGAGACCGACACCCTGATGGCACGTTTCCGCGGCCTGCTGCGCATCAGCGAGCTGGAAGACCGCCAACGCCGCGCAGGGTTCGTCGAGCTTGATCCGCACAATTTGCTGGTGGAGTTGCACGACTTCTACCTGCCGCTCGCAGAGGATGGCAGCATTCGCCTGCAACTGGAGCAGCCTGCGCATCTGCCCGCGCTGCACGGCGACCGCGAACTGCTGTTCGAGGCTTTGGCCAACCTGGTCGGCAACGGCATCAAGTTCACCCCGGAGGGTGGGCAGGTACGGATCCAGGCACTGCACGACGACGATGGCGTGCATATCGCCATCGAGGACAGCGGACCGGGGATTCCGGAACAGGAGCGTGCTGCGGTGCTCAAGCGCTTCTATCGCAGCGAGGAAGGACATCGTCACCCAGGGTTCGGGCTAGGCTTGTCGATCGTCGCAGCGATCGTCGACCTGCATGGGTTCAGACTGGAAGTGGGCAGTAGCGAGCTGGGTGGAGCGAAGCTGGTGCTGCACTGCTCGACGGCCTGAAAAACGTCACGGGACAAGTCGGTTCGGTGCCCCGACTTGTCCCGCAACAGGGTTGCTGGGCAGCCCTCGAGTCGTATCAGTCAGCCAGACGCCAGGTGGTGGTGCCTTTGCTGTCTTCAAGTACCACACCCATGGCAGCCAATTGATCGCGAATGCGATCGGACTCTGCCCAGTTCTTGTCCGTACGCGCCTGCAAACGCGCCTGGATCAAGGCTTCGACCTCGGCAGCATCGACCTTGCCTTCGGCACCGGCACGCAAAAAGTCGTCGGCATCGAGCTGCAGCACACCCAGTACATCACCCAGCTCACGCAGGCGACCGGCAAGGCCTGCCGCTGCCTCAGCGTCGCTGTCGCGCAGGCGGTTAATCTCGCGGACCAGGTCGAACAGCACGGCGCAGGCTTCAGGGCTGCCGAAGTCATCGTTCATCGCCACGCTGAACCGCTCGACGAACGCCTCGCCACCCTTGGCGGCGACGCGCGGCAGGCCACGCAGTGCGTGATAGAAACGCTCCAGGGCGCCCTTGGCATCGCGCAAGCTGTCTTCGGAGTAATTGATGGCGCTGCGGTAGTGGCTGGCCACCAGCAGATAACGCACCACCTCCGGGTGGTACTTCTCGAGCACGTCGCGAATGGTGAAGAAGTTGTTCAGCGACTTCGACATCTTCTCGCCATTGATGCGAATCATGCCGCAGTGCATCCAGGCCGCCGCATAAGGCTTGCCGGTGGCCGCCTCGCTCTGGGCGATCTCGTTCTCGTGGTGCGGGAACTCGAGGTCGCTGCCACCACCGTGGATGTCGAAGCTCTCGCCCAGGCAGCAGGTGGACATCACCGAGCACTCGATGTGCCAGCCCGGACGACCTGGGCCCCAGGGCGAATCCCAGCTCGGCTCGCCCGGCTTGGCGCCCTTCCACAGGACGAAGTCCAGCGGATCCTGCTTGGCCTCGTCGACCTCGATCCGCGCGCCGATACGCAGGTCTTCGATCTTGCGTCGCGACAGCTTGCCGTAGCCGACGAACTTGCCGACGCGGTAGTACACGTCGCCATTGCCCGGCGCGTAGGCATAGCCCTTGTCGATCAGGGTCTGGATCATCGCGTGCATGCCGGGGATGTGATCGGTGGCACGCGGCTCCAGGTCCGGCTTGAGGATGTTGAGACGACGCTCATCCTCATGCATGGCATCGATCATGCGCGCAGTCAGCTCATCGAAGCGCTCGCCGTTTTCATTGGCGCGGTTGATGATCTTGTCGTCGATGTCGGTGATGTTGCGCACGTACGTGAGCGCGTAGCCACTCTTGCGCAGCCAACGGGTGATCAGGTCGAACGCCACCATGCTGCGACCATGGCCCAGGTGGCAGTAGTCGTACACGGTCATGCCGCAGACGTACATGCGCACGTTGTTGCCATCCAGGGGTTTGAAGACTTCCTTGGTCTTGCTCAGGGTGTTGTAGATGTTAAGCACGAGGATTCCTTAGCTGCCCCACGAATCGCGCAGGGTCACGGTGCGGTTGAACACCGGGCGACCCGGCTGGCTGTCTTTCAGGTCGGCGCAGAAGTAGCCTTCACGCTCGAACTGGAAGCGATCTTCTGGCTGGGCCTGGCCCAGCGAAGGTTCGGCACGACAACCCGTCAGCACCTGCAGCGATTGCGGATTGATATTTTCAAGGAAGCTGCCGCCCTCATCGGTTTTCTCCGGATTGGGCGAGCGGAACAGGCGGTCGTACAGGCGCACCTCGCACTCGATGCTGGCGGCGGCCGGTACCCAGTGGATCACGCCCTTGACCTTGCGACCCTCGGGGTTCTTGCCCAGGGTGTCCGGATCGTACGAGCAGCGCAGCTCGACGATATTGCCCTCGGCATCCTTGATCGCCTCGTCGGCACGAATTACATAGCTGCCGCGCAGGCGCACTTCACCGGCTGGCTCCAGGCGCTTGTATCCCTTGGGCGGCTCTTCCATGAAGTCATCGCGGTCAATGTACAGCTCACGGGCGAACGGCAGGACGCGCACGCCCATGTCTTCCTTCGGGTGGCGCGGCAGTTCGAGCTGCTCGACCTGGCCTTCAGGGTAGTTGGTGATCACCACCTTCAGCGGACGCAGTACGCACATGGCGCGCGGCGCGGTGCGGTCGAGGTCGTCACGGATGCTGAACTCGAGCATCGACATGTCGACCACGCCATCGGAACGGTTGGTGCCGACCATGTCGCAGAAGTTGCGGATCGAGGCCGGGGTGTAGCCACGACGGCGGTAGCCGGAGAGCGTGGACATGCGCGGATCGTCCCAACCCTCGACGTGCTGCTCGTCCACCAACTGCTTGAGCTTGCGCTTGGAGGTGATGGTGTAGTTCAGGTTCAGGCGGCTGAACTCGTACTGGCGCGGATGCGCCGGGACCGGCAGGTTGTCGAGGAACCAGTCGTACAGTGGACGATGGCCCTCGAACTCCAGGGTGCAGATCGAGTGGGTAATGCCCTCGATGGCGTCCGACTGGCCGTGGGTGAAGTCGTAGTTGGGGTAGATGCACCACTTGTCACCGGTCTGGTGGTGGTGGGCATGGCGGATGCGGTAAAGAATGGGGTCGCGCAGGTTCATGTTGGGCGAAGCCATGTCGATCTTGGCACGCAGCACACGCTCACCGTCCTTGAACTCGCCAGCCTTCATGCGCGCGAACAGGTCGAGGTTCTCCTCGACGCTGCGCTCGCGGAACGGGCTGTTCTTGCCGGGCTGGGTCAGGGTGCCGCGATATTCCTTGGCCTGCTCGGGGGTCAGGTCGCAGACGTAGGCCTTGCCGCGCTTGATCAGCTCGACCGCCCAGTCGTGCAACTGGTCGAAATAATCGGAAGCAAAGCGCACCGGACCGGTCCACTCGAAGCCCAGCCACTTGACATCACGCTGGATGGCGTCGATGTACTCCTGGTCCTCCTTGGCCGGGTTGGTGTCGTCGAAACGCAAGTGGCAGGCGCCACCGAACTCCTGGGCCAGACCGAAGTTGACGCAGATCGACTTGGCGTGGCCGATGTGCAGATAACCGTTCGGTTCCGGCGGGAAGCGGGTGACGATACTGCTGTGCTTGCCCGAGTCCAGGTCAGCCTGGACGATCGGTCGCAGGAAGTTCGCAGGGACGGCGGGGGCGCCTTTGGCAGCGGCGTTGGTCGCGTTGTCGGTGGGCTTGCTCATAGGATCCTTGAATGCAGATGTCCGGTCCGGGTAGGCCGATTGAATCAAAGGGCCTATCATAGCCGAAGCAGTCAAGCTGCTGACAGCCGGGCACCGACAAACTGGCGCGATTTCTCGCAGCGTTTTGTCGCCAGCTGGCAAAATGGCCGCCGCGCGCCTTGTGTCGCCGCCGCCAGATCCTGCGTCAGGTACAGTACGCGACCTGTGCACCCTATTCCCGAATGCCTTGAAAGAGCGAATTTCAGCATGTCCAAAGTCAAACTGAGCACCAACCACGGCGACATCGTTCTGCAACTGAACGCCGAAAAAGCCCCGCAAACCGTCGAGAACTTCGTTCAATACGTCAAGGACGGCCACTTCGACGGCACCGTGTTCCACCGTGTGATCAAGGGCTTCATGATCCAGGGCGGTGGTTTCGAGCCTGGCATGAACCAGAAGAAAACCCGCGCCAGCATCCAGAACGAAGCCGACAACGGCCTGAAGAACACCAAGTACAGCATCGCCATGGCCCGCACCATGGAGCCGCACTCGGCCTCGGCGCAGTTCTTCATCAACGCTTCCGACAACGACTTCCTCAACCACAGCGGCAAGAACGTGCAGGGCTGGGGCTACGCGGTGTTCGGCGAAGTGACCGAAGGCCGTGAAGTGGTCGATGCCATCGAGAAAGTCGCCACCGGTTCCAAGGCTGGCCACCAGGACGTGCCGAAGGACGACGTGATCATCGAGAAAGCCGAGATCATTGAGTGATCCTGCTGATCTCCGATCTGCACCTGCAAGAAGAACGCCCGGACATTACCCGGGCGTTTCTTGATCTGCTCGATGGGCGGGCGCGACACGCCAAGGCGCTGTACATTCTTGGCGACTTCTTCGATGCCTGGATCGGCGACGATGCCATGACGCCGTTCCAGCAATCGATCTGCCAGGCGTTGCGCACGCTGTCCGACAGCGGCACGGCGATCTACCTGATGCACGGCAACCGCGACTTTCTCATCGGCCAGGACTTCTGCAAGGCCGCTGGCTGTACCCTGCTGGCCGACCCTAGCGTGGTTGAGCTGGGCGGTGAGCCGGTACTGCTGATGCATGGCGACACCCTGTGCACCCGCGACGTGGCCTACATGAAGCTGCGCCGCTACCTGCGCAACCCGCTGAGCCTCTGGATTCTGCGTCATTTGCCGCGGTCCACGCGCCAGAAACTGGCGCGCAAGCTGCGCAGTGAAAGCCAGGCGCAGGTGCGGATGAAGAACACTGAAATCGTCGATGTCACCCCCGACGAAGTGCCCAAGGTGATGAGCGAGCACGGTGTGCGCACGCTGATCCATGGCCATACTCACCGCCCTGCCCTGCACAAGCTGGTGGTCGAGGGCCAGCCGGCTCGGCGCATCGTACTGGGGGACTGGGATCGCCGAGGCTGGGCGCTGCAGGTGGACGACCAGGGCATGCACCTGGCGCCGTTCGAATTTTCCTGACGCGCAGGCCCTGAGGCGGCTCGTGCCACCACAGGGCCACTGATTTCGACTATTTCCCCGCGCTGACCAGTGCCTGCTCATCCCGCTCGCTCACCCCATACTGGCGATACTGAGGATCGGAGGTGATCTGCGCTTCGGTAAACGGAATAGGCGCCAATTGCCCGGCCGCAAAGGCACGCGTCTGGTCGAATGCGTGTACCGAGGCCGACTCGCTGGACAGTGAAAACGCCAGCAACCCCCTGGCCTGAGGCCCCTGCTCGGTGAAGCTGACCAGTTGCAGGTAGCTGGTACCGCTGACCACCAGACGCTTCCCTGCCCCATTGGGCACACTGACCATGGCGTTGTAGACCCCCAACTCCTGCGGGCCACCCGGCACCGGCGTGCCGTCCAGCGCTTGCTGTACCTGCCCCCAGTGTTGCTCTTGCGCCATGCCGCCTTCCTGCACCTGCGCCAACGAAGCCAGCGCCGCCTCACGCAGCAGCGCGCGCACTGCTGCTTGCTCTACTGCAAGACCACGCGGCGTGTGCTGCGGATCGGCCGGATCGAACGCCACACGCCAGATTTGCGGCTGGTCGCCCAGCGCTTCCATGATGTTGGCAAAATGCACAAGCCCCATGCCGCTGTCGGTGCCGGCCTTGCCGTTCCAGGCCTTGAGGCTGGCGCAAACAGCCTGCAGATCGCGTTCGGCGCCTTTGCACCAGTCCAGCAGCTCTGGCAGCAGTTGGCTGGCCAGATACACCTCGTCGTCCAGCACCATGTGCTGCAGCTCCGCCACGCCGAGTTTGGCGCGACCTTGCAGGCGCTGCAAGGCAAAGCGGGTACGCATCCCCAAGGGTTGGTCTTCACGGCTGATCAGCGGCGAGAAGCCTGTCAGCGGCTGGGCCGGGTTGACCTGCCAGGCCGAGTCATTGGAGTTCTGCACGAAGTCCGCGCGCTCAAGGCTTGGCTGCAGGCGCGCCGGGAAAATTCCAGGTTGCGCAGCGTCGGGGTCAACCTTCCACTGGCAGGCGCTGCGCGAACCGTCCAGTACGACCAACGGCCCGGCCAGCGACGGGTCGCTGCACTGGGCAAGCATGGCCTGGTCGACATACGGCACCACCGACTGATTCAGGTACAGCGCGCGGCCACCGGCATCCACTGCCAGGGTGTTGACCCAGGGAATGCCCTGAAGCTTGGCCACCGAGGTCTTGAGAGCATCGATGTCCTTGGCGCGATTGATCCCGTACCACTGCTCAAGCACTCGCGTGTTGTCGAGATTGGCATCGCGCAGGCTGTAGGCATATTTGCCATCCCAGTCCAGGCGCCCCGGCCACTGCACCACAGGGCCGAACCTGGAGACGTGGATCTGGCGCTGCACCTGGCTGAGCGTTCCGTCCGCCCCCTTCACCGCAACAGTGATTGCCTGCTGTTGGAGCGGCAGCGACTGGCCATCCAGCAGGTAACGGGTGGGATCCTTCGGGTCGAGCTGCAGACGGTAGAGGGTGAAGTGCTTGGAGGTGTCGACGGTGTGGGTCCAGGCCAGATCACGGTTGAAACCGATGTTGATCACTGGCAACCCCGGCAGCGCCGCCCCCATCACATCCAGTTGCCCGGGAATGGTCAACTGCATCTGATAGAACCGCAGGCCGCCAACCCAAGGGAAGTGCGGGTTGGCGAGCAACAAGCCACGCCCATTGGCCGAGCGCTGCGCACCGACGGCCACAGCGTTGCTGCCACGCTCGCTGGCGAACGCCTGCTGGCGTGCCAGGGCCACGCTGTAGTCGGCCTTCGGCCTGTGCACGGCCAGCCCCGGCGGCGTCGCCGCAACCACCGCTTCGGCGAACTGGCCGATACCCCCTTCAGCCAGCAGTCGGCGGGTCAGCTTCACCAGGTCCAGGCTGGTGATTGGCCTGACCCAGTCGCCCGCCCCGCACTCCACCGGCAGCCCCTGGGCCTTGCGTTCGGCAAGCGCTCGGTTGTAGCCGGCAGCGTAGCCCTCCAGGCGATGGCGAATGGGCGCCGACTGCGCCTGGAGGAATCCGTTGACTGCCGCATTGTCGTTCAGCCAGCTGAAGAACAGATCGCTGTCGAGGTTGTCGCGCTGCTCGACCGTCTTGCCTTCGGCACCGAAATATTTCGATCGCTCACCATTGACCGTGAGCACTTCGTCAGCCAGCAGGCACAGGTTGTCCTGGGCATAGGCGTAACCGATGCCATAGCCCAGGCCGCGCTCATCGCTGGCCAGGATGTGCGGCACACCGAAGCTGGTGCGGCGAATCTGCGCCGAAGCATCGCCGGCAACTTCCCGCGCCTGCGCGCCGGCAGCAGCGGTGGCAAGCACAATGGCCAGGCCAAGGCAGGATAAGGGTCGCGATAGTGGGATCACGGGCACTCCTGGGGAATGAGAGGTCATCCCGATCAGACGAGCGGCCGGATGAAAATTTTACGTCTTGCGCTACGCGGGAACGTCTTGAAAAGGACGTGGCAGTTTTTTTTCAGTCAGAACTGCAGTTTTCCCGCGCTCATTCGTCCTAATAGTTAGGCACTCATGATTTCGGGACAGTCCACGAAAAGGAGCATTCACATGTACAACCCGCAACTGCAGGCGCAGCGCCAGCGCACCGCTGAGCGCACATCGCCGCAAGACAGCACTGACGCGCAGGAACGTATCGGCAACGAACAGATCCGCGAACTGTTGCGCGCCTACGGCCTGCGCACCAGCCTGATTCGCCTGAAAGTCATCGATGCGCTGCATTCGGCCGATCGTAGTGGCCGCAGCATCGGCGTACGCGGGGTGCATGCGCAGCTGGAGCAACTGGATATCCCGCTGTCATTCCTGAGCGTGCGCGAAGTGCTCAAGCGACTCTGCACCGAGGGCGTCATCAGCCTGGGCGATGACAAGTGCTACAGCCTTCAGCCCGCAGCCCGCGCCGTACTGGAGCAGAACGCCCTGCGCTGATTCCCCGGCCGGCCAGGATGGCCGGCTGGCCTGCGTCAGGACTTGACCTTGCGCCGCAGGATGCCGTTGATCACCACGACGACCACGGCGATACCAATGGCCAGGTACTGGAAGGTCTGCTCGCTGATCGTGCCCTGTTTCTGCAGGTAGCTCAGGCCGAACATCACACCCATCATCACCACGATGATGAGGATCGAATATTTGAAGCGCTGCATGTGTGTCATCGGCAATTCCTTGGAGCATCAGGGACAAAAGAAGCTCGTCACGAGCCGGCCACATGATACATGGCCAGATCCACACGCGATGCATTTCCTGCTGAGCTTCGCCGCTCAAGATTGAAAACATGGACGCCCGACTCGTGCCCCGGAGCGACCATGCCAACACCCATCCTGCTTTGCACCTTGCTGTTTCTCCCACTCACCTGCGCCCACGCCATCGATACCAGCACCCTGCCCCGCGAACAACTGCTCGAGCTCGGCACACGCCTCGAAGCGTCCAGCGGCAGCAACCAATGGCAGCAGTTGTGGCAACAGGTTCGTGGCAACGGCTTGTTGCAGGCCCAGCCAGGCCAGTTGCGCTTCGTCCCTCCCCCCTCGGAACTGCCGGCCATGGTCAGATTGACCTTGGCACAGGCGCAGCATGTGGAACCCTTCGCCATTACCCACGCGCGCTACCGCCGGGTATTCAGCCCGCAAGTCATCGGCTATCGCGGTAGCCAAGCGCTCGAAGCACTGTGCGTGGACGTGGACTGGCGCGCATTGCCCGCCGCAGCGGTTTCCGCCCCTCAGAGCTACCTGGGCTTGGCGAGCCTGCGCAAAGCCTACCCCTGCGATTGAAATGGGTACCGACACCCTTGGAACACGCCTAAAAAGTCGACCGAGAAAGAACAAGACCTACTGGAAAATCACCGCTCAACTTCCTACGTAAGAGCTCTCCTCTGCCTGCAACAAACGCTCTACAGGAACTACAGAGCATGGGCCACTTGGCGCCTAGGAATGATCGGGAGAGGTGGCTGAGAATCCCTGGGCACCCATCGTGCTGGCCTCTAAGACACAGGGAAATCGAATATGGAACTGCCAGATCTGACTGCAATCGATGTCGCCCAGCTACCTCATTCACTGCAATCGCTGATCGAGTGCATCGGCCTTGAAAATGCGTACCGGCTGACCTGCGCCTACGGCGGCCGCCCCAAGTACATCCCCAAACACCGTGACCGCACACGGCTGGCCGATCTGCTGCCAGCCGACGCGCTGGACGCACTGATCAAGCGCTATGCCGGCATTGCCCTCGAGATTCCCAAGGCCGACCACTTCCAGCGCCAGTTGCGCAACCTGCAAATCCAGAAAGAAAGTGCCAGCGGGCTGTCGCGCAGCCTGCTCGCGGACAAGTACGGACTGAGCCTGCGTCAGATCGGCAACATCCGGCGCCAGGACAACCACCCCCACTGAAAACCGGGCCTGAACATTCACCGCCCCCGAAGGAGTATCACCCATGTCCATTGACAACAGCCTGATCGGTTCCGTCATCAACTCTCTACCCATGGACCGAATGATTGCCGGCCCCTTGCAGGCCATGGTCCAGGCGCAGGTCACCGCGAGCAAGTCGTACGCCGACTTCCTCATGAATGTCTGCATCCAGGATGGCAAGGCAGTCGCCATCCAGTTCGACTACGACGAGACCATCGTCGGTGAGGATGGCGAATACAAAGGTATCGTCGCCAAGAGCATGAAGGTGCCACTGCTGGCGGCCATCACCCACCCGAACATTGCCATCGACGAAGGCAAGATCGAGTTCGAGATGACCATCAACCAGATGGCCGAGGACCGATCCTCCAAGGAGGCGGAAGGCAGCATGGAGGCCTCGCTCGGCTGGGGACCGTTCAAGCTGAATGTGAAAGGCAGTGTAAGCCACAAGTCGGAGCAGACCCGCAAGACCGATACCCGCGCGCGCTACGCCTTCAACACTACCGTGCGCCGTCAGCAACCACCGGAAGCCCTCATGCGCGTGATGGAATTCCTCACCGATGCTGCAACCAAACCTGCCGTGCTCGCCAGCTCAGAGCTACGCAGTACCGACAGCATCTCCAGCGAAGACACCCTGGCCGGCGCTGAGAAACCCGCTACAACGACTTGATGCGCAATGCCCTACCTCACCCACACCTGCCGCAGGTCCCCTCCGGGGCACCTGCGGCCTGCGCACTGGAGACCCTTGATTGGATCAGCCCTGCGAACACGCTCAACCGACCCCCATGACATCCACCGACCTGCGCGACATCACGCGCGGGCTCCAGGAAGCCGCCGCGGCAACCAATACCCTGATTGCCCAGCAATACCTCAGACTCTTCGATCAGTTCTTCGACGTGGACGCCGAGCAGCCGGGCATGCCGATGCGCGCCAAGATGGTCGAAGTGGCGATGGACGACACGCACACGTTGCGCATCCCGTTGATTGCCTTGGTGTCCACCAAGGGCCTGGCCCTGGAGCGCATGCAGGTCGACCTGTCGGTTCACGTGAAGAACGCTCAGGCCCGACAGGATTTGCTGCAGCAGGCCAACGACACCACCTCGTGCTCGCACTTCAAGGTCACCGTCGGCGCCCAAACGCGCCGTGGCGAAGGACGCGACCCCGACGAAGTACAGATTCGCATGCAGTTCCAGGCCTGCGAGCCGCCCGAAGCGATCAACCGGCTGATCGAGGAGTACACCAACCTGATCATGCCTGTGCGCACACCGCCCATGCCCGCCCCGGAGCCAGGCGCAGACGGCAACGAGTTCATCGAAGCCGCCACTGTCCGCCGATCAGATCAGAAGTCGCGTTTGTAGAAGATGTCCAGCGAGCTCGCCAGCCCGCTGGCGGCCTCCAGATAGACCTTCTTGCTCAGTTTGTAGCGCAAGGCAATGGTGTTGGCTGGCTCGAACACACCGACCCCATAACGCAGGCTGAGGCGTTCGGTCAGGTTGCCGCTGGCCACCACGTTGGTCTTGTTGCCCGAACCTTCGGTGTCGAGCTGAAAATCATCGATTCCCAGGCTCGAGGCCAGGCTCCCGGTAATCCCGGCGCTACCGGCAAGGCCCAGGCCCAAGGCCGCTTCAGCCAGCATGTTGTTATCCTCGCCAGAATTGCCCAGGGGACGTCCCAGCACGAGATACGACAACGCCTGCTCCTGGCTCATGGCCGGCTCCGAGAACACTTGGGTAGTCGGCTGCTCGGCACTGCCGCTCAGGCGAATACCCGCAATCACGTCATCGACCTTGCGGATCGCTTCGATATCCAGGTATGGCTGATCGAGGGGGCCTGCGAACAACAGCCGCGCACGACGGATGGTCAGGCGCTGGCCGTAGGCTCGATAACGACCGTCAGCCAGGCTCAACTCACCACGCGTGTCCAGGTTGTCACCTATGTGCACATGACCCAGCAGATTGGCGGTCAGGCCAAAGCCGCTGAAGGACAACTTGTCACGACCGACTTCGACATCGATGTCCATCGCGACCGCCATCGGCGGCGTGCCCTCTTCGGTCTGGTGGCCGATAATCACCGTGTCGTCGGAGACCTTCACCGTCGAAGGCGGCAGCTCGCGCACGGTGATCTTGCCCTTGGGTACCTGAACTTTGCCGGTCACTGCCAGCTTGTCGCCGGACAGGCGGATATTGAGGTCCGGCGCGACCTCCAGCGCGGCATAGGGCTCGACGTTCACTGGAAGCTGCTGGCCTTGCAAACGCAAGTCGACAGCCAACGCCTGCCCCCAAGCCAATTCGCCGGCCAATTGCCCGCGCCCGGCCTCGCCACTTCGCCAGTCACCGCTGATCCGGATCTGCTCCCCGGCCACGAGCGCACGCAACGACAAGTCTTCCAGGCTGACCGGCAACTCGGCGCCACTGACATGCCCGCCGCTAAGCGTCAGGTTGCCGTTGACCTGGGGCGCCAGCAAGGTACCCGACAAACGCCCGTCGCCGTTGAGCTGCCCGGTCAGGCGCTCGACCATCGGCACGAAAGGCCGGGCGATCGACAGGTCCAGCCCGGAAAGGCGAAATTCACCGGAAAGCGGTTTGTCCCGGCCCAGGGGATCGATGCGTGTCGACAGGTTCAACGCCCCCAACCGGTCGCCACGAAACGCCAGCGACGTGTCTACCCGGCGCGGTGCCAAGGTACTGTCCAGGCGGAGCGTCTGGTAGGGAAAGTCGATCCAGCGCCCGTTATCACGGACCCGCAGCGTGCCGCCGCTGGCATCGATGCGCACCGTGCCTTTGGGGCCGCTGGCCGGCATATCCAGGTTGATGTCGGCATTGAGCATGCCTTGCCAGGCGAAATCCTTCGGCAGCCACTGGGCGAGACTGTCGATGGGGAACTGCTTGAGGTGGTAGCGCAAACGTGGATCCGGCGCCAGGCGCTGATCCTCGCCACACAGGCTGGCAGCGCCGGAGCGCCAGCAATGTGCACCGAAGTCGAGCTGGCCGTTGGCCAGGCGCTGCAGGCGTGCGGGGGCTTGCAATTGCCAGTCCTGACCGCCCGCCTGGATGCGCCCGCTGGCCAGGCGGCCACGCCAATCACCCTTGCCGAGCGTGCCGTCCAACGCAAGGTCGAGCTTGAGCTGGGGTCCATTCAGCGCCACTGTCAGCGCCTGCTGGCGGATATCACCTTTGCCCGTGGCATCAAGATTGCCCAAGGCCGTTTCGCCCAGGCGGATATTGCCGGCCTTGAGGGTAATCAGTCCACGCTGGGCGCTGTCCAGGCGTGCGTCGAGATCCAGGCGCTGTATGCGGTTGTCGGCCTGGGCCAGCTGTTGCCCCTGAAGACTCAGGACACCCTGCGGCGCAGCCAGCGTGCCAGCCAGATCGAGGCGACCTTTGACCTGCCCCTGCAAGCGCGGCCAGAGCTGGCCAAGGCGCGGCAGGTCGAGATCGAGGCGACCGGCAAGGCGTTGCTGCAGGCTGCCACTGCCATTGATCCGGTTGTCACCCAACTGGATCGCCAGCGCACCGAGCGTCCAGTCCTCACCTGCACCCTTGGCATCCGCCTTGAGCACCGCCGGCTGACCACGCAGGCGCCCTTTGAGGTCGAGTTGGGCATCGAGCTGCAGACGCTCGTTCTTCAATTCGCCCTTGCTGCGCAGCGGCCCTGCCAGGGTGCCCGGCAGCTCCGCCAGCCAATAGGCGGGGTCGAGCGCCGACAGTTGCAGATCGACATCCCAGGTAGTCGCGTCGGCAAAGCCCAGCGCCACGGCACCCGATGCCTTGCCCTGCCCGGCGACCAATGCCAACTGTGGCAGGCGCACCTGGGTCAGGTCGCCATCGAACGGGCTGGCCAGGCTGAACGCACCGGCCGGGCCATCGAGGTCTCCTTTGAAATCACCGTTGTAGGTACCGTCGCGATAGTGCACCTGGGCGTTGAAGCGTTTGAGCGTGACTTGCGGTGCTTCGTCCATCGGGTACAGACGCAGCCAGGGAAAATCGAGCCAGTCGATCCGGGCATCGGCCGTCAGCCCTTGCTGCCAGTCGGCACTGGCCTGCAACGTGAGGCGCTGGGTCTCACTGGCGCTGAGGTCCAGTGTCTCGAGCCGGGCGCCCTTGGCATCGACCTTGCCATTCAGGGCCAGGGCCACTGGCCCCTGCTCGGCCGGAAGGCTGGCCGTACCCTTGAGCAGGTATCCCTTGAGCAGGTCGCCCTTGGCCTGAAGATTGAGCTGATTCAGTTGCAGTGGGTCGGGTAACGAGGCAGAGGGCCGGAACGTCTCGGCGCGGATCTGCAGTGTCGCGGGCAAGTGATCGGCCAGCGCTTGCAGCTCACCCTCGAGCTTCGCCTCGAGATAACCCGTGCTGGTGCCCTCGAGGGCCAAGGTCTTCTGCAGGTCGCCCTTGGCATTGAGCACCAATTGCCAGGCCTGCCCATCCACTGCCGGCAGTTGCAGGGTGGCATCGGCCTGAAGCGGCCAATCCCCCTGGGGCTGCAGATTGCCCTGCAGGCTCAGGTGCAGGTCGTCACGCTGCAATTGCAGGGCGTCGATACGCAGGCCTTCGGTGGTCCAGTGGGCGGCCAGTTGCAGGTCGCCGAGCAGGTCACTGCCATCCAGGCGTAACTGACCGATCTTGACCTCACCCAGCTCGATTGCGATCGGCAAACGCAGTTCGGGCAGTTGCAACGGCCCAGTGTCTGGCTGCGACTCACTCGCAGCGAACGCCATGTCGATGCGCTCGGCTTGCAACCGCTGCACGCACAGCGTGGCGCGCAACAGGCACGAGGGTGACCATTGCAGTTGCGGTGCCTGCAGCTCGACCCGGCTGCCATCCTGGGCCCAGACCACACGGGCGGCCTGCCATTGGCCTCCCAGATGGCCCTGGAAGTCCTCGACCTCAAGCCCCTGCACCCGGCTCAGAGCCCAGCGGCTGCCCGCTTGCGTTCCCAGTACCAGCGCTGCGCAAAGCCCCACCAGCACCAGCAAGCCCAATACGATCGACAACACAGGTTTGAGCAGGCGCATCACAGTTCAGGCCCCATGGAGAAATGCAGCCGGATACCACCGTCGTCGTCCAGCGCGCGCGCCAGGTCCAGACGCAGCGGCCCGACTGGCGAGACCCAGCGCACGCCGATGCCGACCCCGGTCTTGAGGCTGGGCAGTTCCAGCGAATTGAACGAATTGCCCTGGTCGATAAAGGTCGCCACGCGCCATTTCTCCGTGACCGAATATTGGTACTCTGCACTGCCGGCCACCAGGTAGCGGCCACCGATACGGTCGCCCTTGTTGTTCTTCGGCGACAGCGTCTGGTAGTCATAGCCCCTTACGCTCTGGTCGCCACCGGCGAAGAAGCGTAGTGAGGGCGGGACGTTCTGCTGGTAGCCGTTGGTAGCGCTGCCACCGAACTGCACGCGCCCGAGGAAGCGATGGTTCTGCCCCAGGGTGGTGAGGCCCTTGAGCAGGACATTGCCATGCACCAGGTTGGTGTCCGAGCCCAGCCCTTCCTTGGCCGCCTGCAGGTCGAACTGCAGGCGATAGCCATTGTGCGGGTCGATGCGGTTGTCACTGCGCAAATAGGAAAAGCTCACGCCAGGCATCAGCAGGTTGCTCAGCCCGGAGTCGTCGCCCAGGCGGTACTCCTCGCGCTGGTACTTCAGCGAGATCACCCGCTGCCAGCCGCTGGGCAGTTTGCTGTGCCATTCGGGGCCGACAGTCAGCAGCTTGCTGAGGGTGTCGGTGCCGGCGATCTCTTCGTTCTGGTAACCACCGGCAAAGCGCAGCTTGTCGGTCAGTGGAGGGTCCAGCGGGATGTCATACCACAGGCCGACGTTCTGCCGGGGCGCCGAGAGCTCGGTCTCCCAGCCATAACTGTGGCCTTGGGGATTGACCCAGTGCCGTGTCCAGTTGGCCTTGCCCCGTGGCCCCACGTCGGTCGAGAACCCCAGGCCCAGCCCCAGCGTTCGCGGTTTACGGGTATCCAGGCGCACGTCCACCGGCACCACGTCATCGACCGCCGCCGTCGGCGCCGCATCGACACGTACTCCTTCGAAATAGCCACTGGACTGCAGGTCGTTATTGAGTTCGGCCACCAGTTCGGAATCGTAGGGTGTTCCCGGCTTGAAGCCGACCATGCGTTGCAGCAGGTCGTCGTCCAGCGGTGCGTCGCCACCGAAGGTCACCTTGCCCAGGCGATAACGCGGGCCACTCTGGTACACCAGCTCGATATCCGCAACGCCTGCTTGCGGGTCTACCGCAAGGCGCTGACGGGAAAAGCGCCCGTCGAAGAAGCCATAGCGCGAAGCCTGGTTCTGGATCAGCCGCTTGGCGTCCTCGTAGACACCATGATTGAGCTGCTCGCCCGGGCGCAATGCCTTGCTGTCCGGAATGCGAAAGGCCTTCATCTCGCTCGCCGGGCCTTCGATGCGCACGGTCACATTGCGCAGGCGCACCGGCTCGCCAGGGTCGACCCGAATGATCAGTTGTACGGGTTGATCGGCCTTGCTCGGCGGCTTGACCTCGGTATCGATCTGCGCCTGGTAGTAGCCCAGCGCCTGGGCCGCCTTGCGCGCCTGCTCCTCAGCCCCGCGGCTGAACCGCAGCAAGGCCTCCTCGTCGCGATCGCCCAGGCTGCCGATGTAGCCTTCGATATTGGCCTGCAACGTCTTGTTGGACGGTTTGACCCGTACCAACAGTTCGCTCTGGCCCCATGCTGTGCAGCTGGCGGCGAGCAACAGCACGCCCCAACCAAGTCTTCCTGAATACGTCATGCGGGGCATGCTACCAGAGCGAAGCGGCAGCGTAAGCCGCAGGAGGTTGCGATCAAGCAATTGGCGGGTTGGAGGACAGCGGATTCGGATGAAAGAACACTCTCTCTCGGATTGGCCCGACCGCGACCTCACCAATCTCCTGATAGCCCTGGCGCTCGTAGAAGGCCAGGTAATGGGCATTGCCGGTGTCGAGGATCACGCCTTGGGTATCGGGATCGTCGGCGCACCAGTCGTGCACCGCCTGTAACAATTGCTCACCATAGTGTTGTCCCTGAAACTGCGGGTGCACCCCCAGCAGAGGCAGCACATGGACTTGCTGACTGGGCAGGCACGCCGCCAGTGCCGCTTGATACTCGAGGTATCGACGGGTGCAGCGCCGGCCTGTTCCCAGCAGCATGCGCAGGCGCCAGGCCCAACTGTCGGCCACGCCAAGGCGACGTTGCGGCGGCACGATCAGCGCGGCACCGACCAGGCGGTCGTCGACCAGCACACCGATTGCCGGCAACTGCAGGTAGAAGTGCTGACGCACCCATTCGCGCACCATCACCCGCAGGCGCCGCTCATAACCCCGTCGCTGTGCATCGAACAGATAGGCGAAGGTCGGCTCGTGGCGATAGGCATGGTAGAGCAGCGAACGCACTTCGCGGCTGTAGCCATCGTCGAGCAAGCTGATATGCGCCGGGGCGTCGGACATTGCGATGATCCTCCTGGAATGTACGTAGCAGAGCCTTGGAGGCGTCATGTCGCACATCGTTCCCCCTCCAGCACGTTAGCAGCGCCCCAGCGACGCTGCCACGCTGGTGATGACGGCCGATGTCGGCTAGCATCCGAGGCTTTTACCAGGATCGTCTTTCCATGAAGATCGTCTCGTTCAACATCAATGGCCTGCGCGCCCGCCCGCACCAGCTGGCTGCGCTGATCGAGAAGCACCAGCCAGACGTCATCGGCCTGCAGGAAACCAAGGTCAGTGACGATCAGTTCCCGCTGGCCGAGGTACAGGCATTGGGCTATCACGTGCATTTCCATGGCCAGAAGGGCCACTACGGGGTTGCCCTGCTCTCGCGCCAGGCGCCATTGTCGCTGGTCAAAGGCTTCAGCACCGATGAAGAGGACGCTCAACGCCGCTTCATCTGGGGCACCTTCGCCGATGCCGACGGCACCCCGATCACCATCATGAACGGCTACTTCCCCCAGGGCGAAAGCCGCGACCACCCCACCAAGTTCCCGGCCAAGCAACGCTTCTACAGCGACCTGCAGACCCTGCTCGAAGGTCAGTTCCGCAATGACCAGCCATTGGTGGTGATGGGCGATGTGAACATCTCGCCCCAGGACTGCGACATCGGCATCGGTGCCGATAACGCCAAGCGCTGGCTCAAGACCGGCAAATGCAGCTTCCTGCCCGAAGAACGTGAATGGATGGAACGCCTCAAAGGCTGGGGCCTGGTGGACAGCTTCCGTCACCTGCACCCGGACGTAGCGGACCGCTTCAGCTGGTTCGACTACCGCAGCCGCGGTTTCGAGGACGAACCCAAGCGTGGCCTGCGCATCGACCTGATCATGGCGTCGCAGGCACTGCTTCCACGCCTGAAGGCGGCGGGCGTCGACTACGAACTGCGGGCGATGGAGAAGCCCTCGGACCACGCCCCCATCTGGCTGGAACTGGCCTGACGGCGCAGGCCACCGGACTCAACCGCGCAGGAACGCCTCGACCGCCTGCGCGGCGCTCACCGGGTCTTCCTGCATGAAGCAATGACCACCCGCTACCTGCCGCTCACTGACATTGGCATTGAGCCCCACCAGGCGCCGTACCGAATGCGGCACGAACGGATAGGTGGTTTCACCATGCAGGATCAGCGTCGGCGTGGTGATGCGCTGCAGACTTGGCCACATGCGCGCCGGGAAGGTGCTGAAAATCTCAACCTCACGGCCGGGTCGGCACTTGAGCACCACGCCTTCGCCGCAATCGCCGATGGCATGCCCGATATACGCGTGCAGCGCCGCGTCGCTCCAGCCCTTGAAGATCCCCCGCCCCTGCAGCGACGCCAGCGCCGCCTCGCGGTCTGGCCAATGGCTGCGCCGGGTTGCGGCCTTGCGCGCCAGGGCATGACGCCGGTGCAGGCCCACCAGTGCCGCCGCGCCCATCACCCCGATCATGCGTCGGCTGAACAACACCGGATCGAGCAGTACTGCACGCTCGAATAACCCAGGCCTGCTGGCGAGGATCAGCCCGGTCAGCACCCCACCAAAACTGTGTCCGAGCGCATGGCGCGGCACATCGCCAAACGCCTGGCGCCCCGCCTCGAATGCTTCCAGGACCAACTCCGCAGTACGGTTCCAGCCACGAAAGGCGCCGCCGTGATCGCTGTCGCCGTGCCCCTGGACGTCGCACAACCACAGGTCGAAGTGCTCCCCCAGGCGCATCAGCATGGGCTCGTATGCCAGGCAGCAGAAACCGTTGCCGTGCAGAAAATGCAGCAACGGTTTGCCGCTCGGCTCGGAATGCCAACCCCGTAGCGTGAAACCTTCCGAGCAATCATGGGACCAGGGAATCAGCTGCATCGTGTACCGCACTCATCGAACTAGGAAAACGACGATTCTACAAACAGCAGCGGATACAACGAAATCACCAGCAGCAAGGCCATCAGGACATTGAACAGCATCAGCCAGCGCGGATTTTGCAGAAGGTTGCGCAAGGCGCTGCCAAACATGACCCAGATCCCCACGCTGGGCAGGTTGACCAAGGCGAACAGCGCGGCGATGACGATCACGTTGAGCACATAGCCCTGGGCCGGGGTGTAGGTCGTGATCGCACCGACCGCCATGACCCAGGCCTTCGGATTGACCCACTGGAAAGCAGCCGCTCCCCAGAAGCTCAGGGGCTTGCGCGTCCCTGCGGCATCCCCTGAGATCGGCCCGGAAGTGGCGATCTTCCACGCCAGGTACAGCAGGTAAGCGGCCCCCACGTAGCGCAGGATGCTGTACAGCGGCGGCCAGGCCTTGAACAGTTCGCCCAGCCCGAACCCCACGCCCAGCACCATCAGCATGAAGCCGATGCTGATGCCCATTGCATGGGGGATCGAACGGCGCACACCGAAGTTGACGCCGGACGCCAGCAACATGGTGTTGTTCGGCCCTGGGGTGATCGAAGAAACGAAGGCGAACAGGATGAATGCGGTGAGCAGATCGTATGAGCCGAGCATGGCAGGGACTTCCGTCAGGTACTGATTATCGTGTCCTGCCACACTAGCGGAACCCCTCTCGCGCAGACCGGTACAGTTACCTTAAATTAAACCTGTACACATCACTGTACCGCCGCAGAGGGATCGAAGATCTCTTCGATACTCAACTCGAAAACCCCGGCAATGCTGAAGGCCAGCGGCAGGCTGGGATCGTAGCGGCCGGTCTCGATGGCATTGACGGTCTGGCGCGAAACACCGAGCCGCTCGGCCAGTTCGGCCTGCGACCAGCCACGCCCATTTCGCAATTCACGGATGCGGTTGTTCAACGGTAACGCCTCACCCCGATGAAGGTCCCCAGGGCCCACAACGGCCCCATCAGGCTCCAGACCATGAACATCGACAAACGTGGGAAGCCTGCGGTCTCCAGAAAACCGTAGCTGAAGGTCAACAGCGCCGTCGCGACGAACGCCAGCCCCAACGCCTCCAGTTGGATGCGCCGGACCATTTCATCAAGGCTGCGCAGTTGCTGCACCACAGCCCAGGCCATACCGATCATGGCCGGCACCGGCACCAGCGCCACCAGGGTCTTGGCAATGCCTGGTGCCATGGACGCGAGGAAATGGCTGCTGACCAGCACACAGGCCATATAGGCGACGAGGAACAGGACGAATGAAATCACATGACGTTTGTGCAGCATGCCAACAGCCTCGGATGTAAAGTGTGTTTTACATTGAAGGCGAGGTCGCGCGCCATGTCAAGCTTGCTTTACATCTCGGCAAGCCGGCCCAGGCCCATTACCATGGTGCCCGCCAACCACAAGGAAGCCTTCATGAGTCTGACCATCCGCCCTGCCCGTCGCGCCGACGCCGCCCAGATCCTCGCCTTCATCACCGAGCTTGCCGACTACGAGCGCGCCCGCCACGAAGTGGTAGCGACTCTCGCCGATATCGAGCACAGCCTGTTCGATGAAGGCAGCACCGTGCACAGTCTGATGTGCGAGCGCGACGGCACGGCCATCGGCTTTGCCGTGTACTTCTATAGCTACTCAACCTGGCTGGGCCGCAACGGCATTTACCTCGAAGACCTATACATCACCCCCGAACAACGCGGCGGCGGTGCTGGTCGCCAGGTACTGCGGCACATCGCGCGCGAGGCCGTAGCCAGAGGTTGCGGGCGCCTGGAATGGAGCGTACTGGACTGGAATGAACCGGCTATCGGTTTTTACCAGGCGCTGGGCGCAAAAGCGCAAGATGAATGGGTACGTTATCGCCTGGACGGCGAGCGCCTGAAGGCATTCGCACAGGGGTAAGCCGCGTCCGACCACACGACTGTGTCAAAAGTGTTACCCGGCCCCGTCCACCCAGCAAAAAATCGGGTAACACGGAAACAATTCGCGAGATTTTCAGGTCGTGAAAAATCGCCCAAAATCTCTAAGTCATTGATTTTAATGGATATTGAAAAGTTGGCACGGCATCTGCTTTATCTCTGGCACAACAAAAATAAAAAAACGTGATACCCCAATAAAAACAACATGCACCGGCTCTGACATAACAAGAACAACACGGCAGAGGCGCAGCAAGCAGATTTTTTTGGAGTAGACACGCGTTCCAGGGGTTCGTCCCCGCGACCTGACGCAGAACAACAAAACTACCTCGAGGTAGCGACTGTCAGGATCGGATCAGCAATGATGAAGGCAGGTCAGCGCTCAAAAAAATACGTTTGCTCTTGGCCCCGGATAGGGGCCCGGTTACACCGAAACAGGCTGACAAAAACAACAACAGGCCGGTTTTCAATAATAAAAAGAGCAGGCAACAACGCTTTGAGGGGAGCTTCGGCTCCCCTCAGTGCTTTGTGTTTTCCTCATTCTTCGCCTCACCACCCTCCCCCTCGACCTTCTCCACCAGCACCGGCATGCTGCTCAACACCAGCAAGGCCAGCACCGTGCTGACCAACGCCGTCGCCTCGCGCCCCATGCCCGCCGCCGTGCCGATCGCCGCCGTCATCCACAGGCCGGCTGCCGTCGTCAGCCCTTTAACGTGATTGGTGTCCTGGCCATGGCCCTTGAGAATGGTGCCCGCGCCGAGAAAACCGATCCCGGCGACGATCCCCTGTATCACCCGGCTCAGCGCCTGTGCATCGGCACCGGCCATGCTCGGTGCCAGCACGAACAGGGCTGCACCCATGGACACCAGCATGTGTGTCCGCACCCCGGCCGACTTGCCCTTGTGCTCGCGCTCGAAACCCAACACCGCGCCAAGCACCGCCGCCATCAGCAGACGCACGAGAATCCGCGTCACCTCGCCTTCATCGGTGATGTCGGTGAACTCTGCCCGTATCGCTTGCCAAACATTCTGCCACCAGGAATCCATGGGTTTCTCCACACCAGCGCGCCGTGGCCTATTGAAAGATTGACCGCTGCGTTTGCCCGGAGTGCGGCAGCATCCGCCCGGCAGAACGATGCAGCAACCCGAAGCTCGCCGTGGTCACACCCGTAACCACCTGCGGAGGGTAACGTCATGCCGGTAGAAATCGACGAAAGCAACCAACGCTGCACACTGATCGGTGACAAGCTGCGCATAGAAGGCCTGGGGCCGGAGATCGAGATCTTCACCGATGAACAGCTGCGCATGTCGGTCGCGGTGCTGGCGGGTGAACGTATACCAATCACCGAAGCCGAAGCCGACGCCCTGACCGTGATCGGTGCGGTGGATAGTCGCAGACATCTCAAGAGCAGTGCTCCAGGCTCGGTAATCTGAGGCCTGCAAGGGACTTCTCGTTCATCTGATATGGTTTTTATCGCTCTACCTGAGCCTGTGCTGTAAACAGATCGGGGGCCATAGTGCCCGGGCCTGATCGAGGCCTGATGAGCGAACCACCATGAGCGAGAGAATCCCCTTCCGAATCATCCAGATCGAGCCTGCGGCCAAGACCCCCAAGCGCCACGCAGACGGGCGCATCCAGACCCGCAGCTTCACAGGCCTGTACCGCAACCTGCGGATCGGCTTCGCCGGCCTGTTGTTCGTGTTGTTCTTCGGCACGGCCTGGCTGAACTGGAACGGTCGCCAGGCCGTGCTCTGGGACCTTGCCGACAGCAAGTTCCACATCTTTGCCGCAACCTTCTGGCCACAGGATTTCATCCTGCTCTCGGCACTGCTGATCATCTGCGCGTTCGGCCTGTTCGCCATCACCGTCTTCGCCGGGCGGGTGTGGTGCGGCTACAGCTGCCCGCAGAGCGTCTGGACCTGGCTTTTCATGTGGTGCGAGAAGGTCACCGAAGGCGACCGCAACCAGCGCATCCGCCTGGCCGCCGCGCCCTGGAGCCTCGGCAAGTTCGCCCGCCGCAGCCTCAAGCATGGGTTGTGGCTAGCCATCGGGGTGATCACTGGCCTCACCTTCGTCGGTTACTTCACCCCCATCCGCCCGCTGGCCCACGAGCTGCTGACCCTTCAGCTGGGCGGCGTAGCGCTGTTCTGGGTGGTCTTTTTCACTGCCGCCACCTACCTGAACGCCGGCTGGCTGCGTGAAGCCGTGTGCATGCACATGTGCCCCTATGCGCGCTTTCAGAGCGTGATGTTCGACAAGGACACCCTGGCCGTGGCCTACGATCCAGGTCGCGGTGAAAGCCGCGGCCCCCGCAAGAAAGGCAGCGACCGTCAGGCACAGCATCTGGGCGACTGCATCGACTGCACCCTGTGCGTGCAGGTCTGCCCCACCGGCATCGACATCCGCGACGGCCTGCAGATGGCCTGTATCGGTTGCGCTGCGTGCATCGACGCCTGCGACGGGGTCATGGACAAGATGGGCTACCCCCGCGGCCTGATCGGCTACAAGTCCGAACACAACCTCCAAGGCGGCCGCACCCACTGGCTGAGACCGCGCCTGCTGGGTTACGCCACGGCCCTGCTGGTCATGATCGGTGCCCTGGTGATGGCCTTGCAGATGCGCCCGATGGTGTCGCTGGACGTCATCAAGGACCGCGGCCTGTTCCGTGAGAATGCCCAGGGCCAGATCGAGAATATCTACCTGCTCAAGATCATCAACAAGACCCAGCATCCCCAGCACTATCGACTACGTCTGGTCGACGCCGAAGGCTTCGTGCTGCACGGCAAGCAAGCGATATTCATTCCTGCCGGAGAAATGAGCGAACTGCCGGTATCGGTGGCGATGCTCGCCGACCGCCCCACGAGCAGTTCGGTAGACCTCACATTCGAAGTACAGGACAGCGACCAGCCGCAGGTGCACAGCCGTGCACGCAGCCGTTTCGTTGCGCCGCTCAACCGCTGATCCCTTACACTGCCTTGAACCTTGCCTGCCAGGCCGAATAACACAACGATGAAACGCTACGAACGATTCGCCGACGATATCGCCGAACTGATCCGCTCCGGGGTGCTTGGCCCCGGACAGCGTGTGCCCTCGGTACGCTACGCCAGCCAGACCCATGGGGTCAGCCCCTCCACGGTGTTCCAGGCCTATTACCTGCTCGAGCGCCGCGGGCTGATTCGTGCCCGGCCGCGTTCGGGCTACTTCGTCAATACCCACGCACCTCGCCAGTTCAGCGAACCCCAGGCACAGGCACCGGTCAGCGAATCCACCGATGTCGATGTCAGTGCCCTGGTATTTTCCATCCTTGATTCGATCAAGGACCCTCACACCGTCCCCTTCGGCTCGGCCTTCCCCAGCCCCACCCTGTTCCCGCTGCAGCGCCTGGCCCGCTCGCTGGCCAGCGCCAGCCGCGCCATGGACCCACGCGTGGTGGTCACCGACCTGTCACCGGGCAACCCGCAGTTGCGCCGCCAGATCGCCCTGCGCTACATGGTCGCCGGCCTGATGCTGCCGATGGAAGAGCTGCTGATCACCAATGGCGCGCTGGAAGCCCTCAACCTGTGCCTGCAGGCAGTCACAGAGCCTGGAGATCTGGTTGCCATCGAAGCCCCAGCCTTCTACGTGTGCCTGCAGGTGCTCGAACGACTGAAGCTCAAGGCCGTGGAAATTCCCGTGCACCCACGTGAAGGCATGGACTTGGGTGTACTGGCACAAACCCTGGAGAAACACCCGGTCAAGGCCGTATGGTCGATGACCAACTTCCAGAACCCGGTCGGCGCGAGCATGCCCGAGGCGAAAAAGCAGGCACTGGTCGAACTCCTGCACCGCCACCAGGTGCCGCTGATCGAGGACGACGTCTACGCCGAGCTCTACTACGCCCAGCAAGCGCCCAAGCCGGCCAAGGCCTTCGACCGCGACGGCCTGGTCATGCACTGCGGCTCGTTCTCCAAGAGCCTCGCCCCAGGCTACCGGGTGGGCTGGGTCGCCGCCGGCCGTTTCGCTCAGAAGATCGAGCGGCTCAAGCTAATGACCTCGCTGTGCGCCTCGATGCCGGCCCAGGCCGCCATCGCCGACTACCTGCAACATGGCGGTTACGACCGCCACCTGCGCAAGTTGCGCTACGCCCTGGAAGGCCAGCAGGCCAACATGCTCGCCGCCATTGCCCGCCATTTCCCGGCGCAGACACGGGTAAGCCAGCCCGCCGGCGGCTACTTCCTGTGGCTGGAACTGCCCGAGCAGATGGACGCGCTCAAGCTGTTCCACATGGCCCTGGCGCAAGGCATCAGCATCGCACCGGGGCCGATCTTCTCGCCGACCCGGCGCTTCGGCAACTGCATCAGGCTGAACTACGGCAGCCCGTGGAACGACGCCACGGAGACTGCGATGGAGACACTGGGGCGTATCGTGCGCTCATTCTGAAGGATCAGCCGCTATAGTGAGGCTACCTGCACATGGAC
Organism: Pseudomonas sp. NY15374; assembly: GCF_048068255.1. NCBI lineage: Bacteria > Pseudomonadati > Pseudomonadota > Gammaproteobacteria > Pseudomonadales > Pseudomonadaceae > Pseudomonas > Pseudomonas sp. NY15374. Next base: position 402,733 of record NZ_JBLUPZ010000001.1, on the reverse strand, counting down.
GAGCACCCGATGGACGACCCCACTCAACTGCGCCAACAGATCCTGGCCTTGCAGCAGCGCAACGGCGAGCTGGAAAACCGGCTGGCGCAGCAAGCCGACGTACCACCCTTGGACAACGTCCTGTTGCGCCGAGTGCACGAGCAACTCGAGCAGCGCTTCGACCAGACCCTGGCCGAACGCCGGCTGTTCATCGAGCTGGTCGATCACAGCCTGGCCAATGTCTTCGTCATCGCCCCGGACCTGCGCCTGCAAGCGATCAACCGCACCGGCCGGCAGACATTCCAACGCCTGCACGGTTTTTGCCTCAGAGTCGGCGATCGCCTGGACGAAGCGCTTGCCGGCCTGCCACAGCCGCTCCAATGCCTGCTACCACTGGTCAACCGAGCGCTGGCGGGTGAAACGGTGATCGAAAGCGTCGCCTTCGACGGGCCGCCCTATCGGCGCCACTACGAGCTGCGGATCACCCCGCTGCACAGCGACGAACGCCCGCCTTTCAGCGCCTGTCTGTTCGCCTACGACATCACCGAGCGCACCCTTGAGCAGGAGCGCCTGCGCGAAGCCGAGCAGGCACTGCGCCAGGCGCAGAAAATGGAAGCGGTCGGCCAACTCACCGGCGGCATCGCCCACGACTTCAATAACCTGCTCGGTGGCATCTTCGGTGCGCTGGAGCTTGCCAAGCCACGCCTGTGCGGGCCGCAGAACGATGAGATGAGCCGGCTGTTCGGCATCATCGAGCAAAACGCGTCCAAGGCCGCGTCACTGGTGCAGCGCCTGCTGGCCTTCTCGCGCAGACAGACATTGCTGCCCCGCGCCACCGACATCCAGCAACTGGTCGGCGACATGCTTGCGCTGCTGCAGAGCTCGCTGCGCTCGGACATCGAGCTCATCGATCGCACAGCTTCACAGCTGTGGCCAACCTGCATCGACCCCTCGCAACTGGAAAGCGCGCTGCTCAACCTGTGCATCAATGCCCGCGATGCCATGCCCGACGGTGGCACCTTGGTGATTCATTGCGAAAACCTGGAAATGACCCCGGCGCAAGCCCAACGTCTGCGGCTCGCCCCGGGCCAATACCTGCACTTGCGAGTCGAGGACAACGGCCAAGGCATGCCAGCGGAGGTGGCGCAACGAGCCTTCGAACCGTTCTACACCACCAAGCCGCTCGGGCAGGGCACTGGCTTGGGGTTGTCCATGGTGTACGGCTTCGTGCAGCAGTCTGGGGGGCAAATGCACCTCGACTCGATTCCGGGCAACGGCACCTGCGTTCACCTTTATTTGCCCAGGGCCGAAAACCTCCCGCCCCCCGAACCGCAGAGCCTGCCGGCCCCGCCCCCTGCGCGGTCAATCCTGCTGATCGAGGACCAGGCGGCGATGAAGCTGGTCATCAGCGAGCTGCTGAGCGAGGCGGGCTACGACGTGCATGCCTTCGCCAGCATCGACCGGGCGCTTGCCGCCCTGCGCAAGGGGCTGCGCCCGGACCTGCTGGTCGGCAACATCGCCTTGTCCGACAGCCCCAAGGGTCGGCAACTGATCGAAATGAATGCGGCCCTGACACCTGGCTGCACAGCCTTGCTCATCACCGGCTACGCCACCCAGACGCTGGCAGACCACGACGGGTTGCCAACAAATATCGAAATCATTTCCAGCCCGTTCGAGCTCAAAGCACTGCTCGAACGGGTGACACACATCCTGGGCTGAAGCTCAGCGCCCGCCTCCCAGATCGATGAAGCTGCCGGTGGAATAGGATGCTTTCTCCGACAACAACCAGAGGATCGCCTCGGCCACTTCCTCCGGTTGCCCACCGCGGCCCATGGGCAGGCCAGATTCGAGCTTGGTGACGCGCTGGGCATCACCGCTCAGGGCGTGAAAGTCGGTATGGATATAACCGGGACGCACGCCGTTGACCCGCACACCCTCGCCCGCCACTTCCTTGGCAAGCCCAAGGGTGAAGGTGTCCAACGCGCCCTTGGAAGCGGCATAGTCGACGTACTCGTTGGGCGAGCCCAGGCGTGCGGCCACCGACGACACGTTGACGATCGCACCACCCTGCCCGCCATGGCGCCGCGACATGCGCAGCAAGGCATGTTTGGCACAGAGCATCGGGCCGACCACGTTGGTTTTCATCAGCTTGAGCAGGCGGAATTCGGACATCTCGTCGACCCGGCTCTGAGTCGCGATGGTCCCGGCATTATTGACCAGTGCGGTGACGGGGCCCAGCTCCTGGTCGATCCGCTGGAACACCTGGATCACTTCATCCTCGACGCTGGCATCGGCCCGCACGGCGATGGCCTGGGCGCCCAGCCCCCGAACCTCAGCCAGGATGCGTTCGGCAGCGTGATCGTCGGCGTGATAATTGATGCAGATGCGGTAGCCCTGTTGCGCCGCCAACCGCGCGGTCGCGGCACCGATACCGCGGCTGGCACCAGTGATGAGAATGACCTTGTCCATGAAACTGCCACTGTCGAAGGAATAGACCTGCAAGGTTAGGGGAAAAGCCCCGATCGCGGCAACGGCTGCACGCAGCCGTGCCGCAAGTACACCTCAGTGCCCCGCCGAAGCGGGTCCGGCTTTGGCCGTGAAGGGCGGACGAGCGAGCCACACCAGCAGGATCAAGGCGCCAAACACCCAGGTCAGCAAGGTGAAGTAGTCCACCGTCGACATCATGTAAGCCTGGCTGTTGACGATCTGCTCAAGCTGCGCATAGCTCTGCGGACTCGCCCCGCCGAGTTGCTCGAGGGTGTGACGCGTTGCCGGGTCGTACTGACTGATGTGCTCGCTCAGGTAGGCATGGTGCTGGTCGGCCCGGCGGATCCAGATCCAGGTGGTCAGCGAGGCGGCGAAACTGCCGCCGAGTGTACGCAGGAACGTGGCCAGCCCAGAGCCGTCGGCAATCTGATGCGGCGGCAGGTCCGAAAGCAGGATGGTCAGGGTCGGCATGAAGAACAGCGCGACTCCGATCCCCATGAACAGTTGCACCAGGGCGATGTGCAGGAAGTCGACCTCGCTGGTGAAACCCGCACGCATGTAGCAGCTTGCGCCAATGGCCAGGAAGGCGATCCCTGCCAGCAGGCGCAGGTCGAAGCGATGCGCATACTTGCCAACGAAGGGCGACATGATCACCGGCAGCAGGCCGATCGGCGCTACCGCAAGCCCCGCCCAGGTCGCCGTGTAGCCCATCTGCGTCTGCAGCCACTGGGGCAGGATCAGGTTGATGCCAAAGAAGCCCGCATACCCGCCCACCAACACCAGGGTGCCGATGCGGAAATTGCGGTGCACGAACAGCCGCAGGTTCACCACCGGGTGCCGATCGGTGAGTTCCCAGATCACGAAGATGGCCAGGAAGACCGCGGAAATCAGGCTACCCACCACGATGAACGAGGACTCGAACCAATCCAGGTCGTTACCCTTGTCGAGCACCACCTGCAAGGCGCCGACACCGACGATCAGCGTCAGCAGGCCGATGTAATCCATCGGCTGGCGACTGGTGGTGACCGGACGTGTGCGCATCTGCTGGCGCACAACGGCGGCAGCGAACAGACCGATCGGTACGTTGATGAAGAAAATCCACGGCCAGCTATAGCTGTCGGTGATCCAGCCGCCGAGGATGGGCCCGGCAATCGGGGCCACCACCGTCACCATTGCCAGCAACGCAAGAGCCATCCCCCGTTTGGCGGGAGGGTAGACCGCAATCAGCAAGGTCTGGGTCATCGGATACAAGGGGCCTGCGACCACGCCCTGGAGCACGCGAAAGCCCACGAGCTCGGGCATCGACTGGGCAATACCACAGAGGAACGACGCCAGCACGAACAGCAAGGTGGCCCAGATGAACAGTTTCACCTCGCCAAAGCGGCGGCTCAGCCACCCCGTCAGCGGCAGGGCAATGGCATTGCTTACCGCAAAGGAGGTGATGACCCAGGTGCCCTGCTCGTAGCTCACCCCCAGATTGCCGGAAATGGTTGGCAACGCCACGTTGGCGATGGTGGTGTCGAGCACCTGCATGAAGGTCGCCAGCGACAACCCAATGGTGGTCAGCAGCAGGCTCGGCGGGGTGAACTGGGCGGATGCGCCGTTGCTCATCGCTGCGCCGTCTTGCCACTGGCGGCGCTGTTGTCATGGATCAGCTGGGCGATCAGACGATCGGCCTCGGCCAACTGACGGTCATACACCTGGGTGGTATAGCTGGCCTGTTGCGGCGGCTGTTGGGCCAGCGCCGGGCCACTCTGGTCGTGCAGGTCGACCTCGACCACGGTGGACAGGCCGATGCGCAGCGGATGGTCCTTGAGCTGCTCGGGGTTCAGGTGCACCCGCACCGGCACACGCTGGACGATCTTGATCCAGTTGCCCGTGGCGTTCTGCGCGGGCAGCAGGGCGAAGGCACTGCCAGTGCCGGCGCCCAGGCTGTCGACCGTCCCGCTGTACTTGACTTCGCTACCGTACAGGTCGGCGGTGATCTCCACTGGCTGACCGATACGCATGTCACGCAGTTGGGTTTCCTTGAAGTTGGCGTCGATCCATACCTGGTCGAGGGGAATCACCGCCATGGTCGCGGTGCCCGGCTGCAGGCGTTGCCCCAATTGCACGGTGCGCTTGGCGACGTAGCCGGTCACCGGCGCCACCAACGTCGTGCGAGCGTTGTCCAGGTAAGCCTGACGCAGGTCGGAGGCCGCGGCCATCACGTCCGGGTGCGACGACACCACGGTGTCGTCGATCAGCGCAGTGCTGGTGTTGAGTTGCTGGCGGGCGTTGTCCAGGGCGCTCTGCGCGGCGGTCAGGTCGTCGCGTGAGTGCGACAGCTCTTCAGCGGCGATCGCCCCGCTGTCAGCCAGGACCTTGCGCCGGGCGTAGTTCTCGCGAGCCTTCTTCAGTTCGGCCTGGCGCGTCTGTACCTGGGCCTTGAGTGCATCGACGTTACTGTACAAGCCGCGCACCTGGCGCACCGTGCGCGCCAGCTTGGCCTCGCTGGCCTGCAGCGCGACCTCGCTGTCACTGGGGTCAAAGCGCAACAGCACCTGGCCGGCATGCACCAGGTCGCCATCGTCGGCGCCGATGCTGGTGACGGTACCCGTCACCAGTGGGGTGATCTCCACCACATTACCGTTGACGTAGGCATCGTCGGTGCTTTCGTGCCAGCGCCCGACCAAGCTGTACCAGGCCCAGCCGGCGGCGCCGGCCAATATCAATACCAGCAGCAGGGCCAGCAGCCAGGTCTTGCGCTTGCGCGTGGCGTCGGGCACTTCGGCGGGAGTGGGTGCATCCGAGGGTGTGGCCATGAGAAGTACCTTTGAATCAAGTCGGATCAGGGGTGCGATCGCCGAAACGGGCAATCGTCAACGGGTCGCTGGCGGCCAAGAGAATCTTTGCCAGCAGCGTCTCGAGGATTTTGAGCTCGTCGGGTTCGAGCGAACCGACCAGCTCGTTCATCGCCATTGCCCCGATCTCCGGCAGACGGTCAGCCAGACGTTGACCGTCGTCGGTCAGCGCCAGCCGCACCTGACGACGGTCGTCGGGGCAGCGGTTGCGCAGGATCAGGCCCTTCTGCTCGAGGCGATCGAGCATGCGCGTCATCGAACCGCTGTCCAGCCCCAGGCAGCGGCACAGTTCGGCCGGGGTATCTACCTGGTACTGGGTCACGATGATCAGCACCTTGAACTGCGCAGCGGTAACGCCATCAGCTTCCAGGTGCCAGTCGAGAATGCGGTCCTTCAATAACGAGGCGCGGCCGAGCAACATGCCAATGGCGCAGGTCTGGAAGTTTTCCGGGGTGAAATGGGCCATCGGCATCGCTCAGAAAAGATGTTAGAAAATATTACTGCCTAGGCAGTTAATGTCAAAGCTTTTATTAGCAGGCTATCTAAGTCGTTGTTCCCTCAGTCCTCTTGGTGCCCCCATGCCTCTGCGCCGGAAAACCGACAAAAAAATCGCAACTGATAGTCATTCGCCATTATCTTGGTTCTCGCAGGGCCCTTCTGGCAGGTAGAATGCGCAAAACCGGGAGCCGCAATGAACCAAGACCGCCTCACCCCCCTCGACGACGATGCCATCACCGATGCCGCTGCGCACTGGTGCATGCGCGTGCACGCCGAGGACTGCTCGGCCGCCGAGCGTGAGGCGTTTGCCCAGTGGCTGGCCGCCGACACCCGGCATGCCGAGGAATACCAGGCGATGCAGGAGATCTGGCATACCGCCGACATGCTGCCGCGTGTCACCCACGTGACCGAACTGCCTGTGGCCAGGTCCCACCAGCGCAACTGGCGACGACTGGCCTCAGCCGCGGTGATCACCCTGCTCGCCCTGCCCCTGGCCGGCTGGGTTGGCTGGGAGCAAGGCTGGTTGCCCAATCGCTACCAGCACTTCGACAGCGACCAGCAGGTGCGTACGGTGCAACTGCACGACGGCAGCCAGGTCGAGCTCAACTTGAACAGCGAGCTGCGCTACCTCAACTACAAGGACCGGCGCCAGGTCGACCTGATCAAGGGCGAAGCCTTCTTCAAGGTTACCCACGACAGCGAGCACCCTTTCATCGTGCGCGCCGGTCACGGCCAGACGCGGGTCACCGGCACGCAGTTCAACGTGTGGAAGTACGAAGATCAGGTCAAGGTGACCCTGGTGGAAGGCTCAGTGCTGGTTTCCAGCAACAGTGGCGAAGGCGGCTACCGCCTCGGCCCCGGCATGCAGGCCAGCTACAGCATCGGTGACTTCGAACCGCAACTGGCCCAGAGCGACGACTATGCCAATAGCCTGGCCTGGCGCAGCGGTCGCCTGGTACTCGACAACCTCAGCCTGTCCCAGGCATTGCCGGTGATCAACCGCTACCTGGACAAACCCCTGTTGCTGGCCGACAGCGCTGTCGGCAACATCCGCATCAGCGGCATCTACGACACCCGCGACGTCAACCGCCTGGTGAACAACCTGCCCAAGGTCCTGCCGATCTACCTGACCCGCAACGACAACGGCAGCACGGTCATCAACCGCATCCTGCCGTCCTCCGACAAGGGGTGATGTGCGCTGCCAAATGGCAGCCACAAAAAAGGCGCCTCAATCGAGGCGCCAAGACATTCACCTGCAACCAAAGGAGCGCAAGGCTTCTGAAGGTGAATGGGCTCAAGCTCAAAGGATCGACAACGGATACTCGACGATCACCCGCACCTCATCCAGGTCGGACTCGAACGCCGTCGCCCGGGTGGTCGCCTGGCGTACGCGCAGCGAAAGGTCCTTGGCCGCGCCGGTCTGCACTACGTACTTGACCTCGATGTCGCGCTCCCAGCGCTTCTGGTCGGTCAGCGGATCGCCATTGCCATCGCGACGCATGTAGTAGGCGTTGGCGTTCGAGTAATCGGCGTCACTGCCGCGTCCGTAACGGGTCATGAACGACAGCCCGGGGACGCCATACCCGGCCATGTTCAGGTCATAGCGCAGCATCCACGAGCGCTCCTTGGGCGAGTTGAAGTCGCTGTACTGGATGGAGTTGTCAAGAAAGATCGAGTCGGACTGGCGCAGGTAATCGAAATCGTCGTCGCCATTGTTGCGTTGGTGGGTCAAGGCGACGGTATGGGCGCCGTAACGCACACCGAGCTTGGCGCTCCAGATGTCGTTGTCGAAGGTGCCCAGGCGTTTACGCCCTTCGTCCTTGGCGTTGTAGACGTTGAAGCCACCGATCAACGCCAGCTCTTCGCTCAATGGCCAGGTAACGCTGGTACCGGCGTAGTACTGGTTCCACACATCCTTCAGGCGACTGCCGAACAGACTGACGCTGACATGTTCGTTGATGGCATAGTCGCCGCCGCCATAGGCGATCCATGGCGAGTCCACCGGCCCGCCATAGAAGGTCGCGAAAGACTCGCGCATGTCGCTGGACATCGGCTGGCTCATCGCATGCAGGCGCCCGGCCTGCAAGTTCAGGCCCGCCAGGCTGGTGTTCTCGACGGTCACGCCGCGAAAGCTCTCCGGCAGCAGGCGTGAATCGCCCGCCGCGACCACCGGGTTGGCCGGAAACACATCGCCTACCCGCAGCACCGTGTCGAACACCCGCACTTTGGCCGCGCCGCCAAGCTTGCTGTATTCGTCACGCGCCTGGCCGTCGCGATCCACCGGCAGTACATCGAACGAGCTGCGTCCACCGTTGCGCCCACCTCCAGTGTCGAGCTTGAGCCCGAGCATGGCAAAGGCATCGATCCCTACCCCCACGGTGCCCTGGGTAAAGCCGGACTCGAAGCGGGTGATGACAGCATGCGCCCAGGCTTCGGAATAGCCATTGTCGGGCGCCTTGGCTCTGTCATAGGTCGGTGCCACCGCGTCGCGGTTGTCACGGTTGAAGTAGTAGTTGCGGTTCAGCACGCTCAGGCGGCTGCCCTCTATGAACCCTTCTTTCGTAGCGTCCTCGGCCCACGCCGAAGGACCGGCCAGCGCCACCAGCGCGGCCAGGGAAAGTCCCGGACGATATCTCATGCGATGCTCCTTCGATAACGGCTGTTGTTCTTGTCAGGCCGTTTCGCAGGTGCGTTCGCGGCCAGCATCGATGCTCGCCGCAGGTGGATAACGGGAAGGTGATCGGCACATTACAATGGCGTCATGCGTGCGGACCTTTCACAACTGTAAGGCTGTCGTCATGCCCGTGTTGGCTGCTGCTCGCTAGCGTGATCCGGAAACCACAGCCCTTCCGGAGACACCCCATGAAACGACTGAGCACAGCGATCGCCCTGCTCCTGCTGGCCTTCGGCGTCCAGGCCACCGGCCTTTCCGGTCAACGCAGCGAGCAGTTGCTGCAGGTCCACCAGCAAGCCGTGGCCGCCTACGCCATCAAGCGCGACAAGCCCATGCCGGAGATCGTCGACTACCGCTATGGCATGCCACTGGATGTGGCGCGGCTGGTGCGCCAGTCGGGCGACCCGCGCACGTGCGAGGTGGTACCGCGCCTGATGACCTTCGAGGACAGCCAGGGCACCCTGCGCACCGTGCGTTATTCGGTGCAGTCCGAATGCATCAACAACAAGTGAAAACCCGATGCCGGCTCAATCGCCCGTCAAGGTCAGGTCCACCAGGCGCATGCTGTCGCGTCCACTGCGCTTGGACTGATACAGCGCGGCATCGCTCTGCTCGATCAGCGCCGTGAGGCTGGCCGGCGGCTGATCGAACAGGTTGGCACCGATGCTCAGGGTCACCGCCATCGGGGTGACGAAGGATTGTGCGGCGATGTCCTGGAAGCGCTCACGAAGTATCGTGCCCAGCACCTCGACTTCGTCGCGGCGCGCATTACCCAGCAGAATGACGAACTCATCACCCCCCAGTCGCGCTGCCAGGGCATTGGCCGGCAGCAGGCCACGAATGGTTTCGCTCAGTGCCACCAGCAGCCGGTCACCTGCGGTATGGCCGTAAAGGTCGTTGACCAGCTTGAAGTTATCGATATCGATCAACAGCACGGCGCCAGGGCGCTCGTGGCTTGTCGCCCGTAGCAACACCGGCGCACGCACTTCCAGGGCGCGGCGGTTGAACAGCGCCGTGAGCGGATCACGCGCGGCCAGAAGCGCGATGCGCTCCTCACGCCGGTAGCGCTCGGTGCCGGTCATCGACAGGGCGATCAGCATGATCGCCATCGCCCCTTCGATCAGCGAAATCTGGATGATTTCACCGCGAAAAGCCGCGAGGTCGATCAAGGTTCCCGGAATCACCACGGTCAGGGCCTTGATCACGTAGAACAGCCCGTGGATCAGCATCACGTAGCGCAGTTGCACCGCCCCCACACTCAGCGACACACCGTGCGGACGCAGCAGGAAACTGGCACGTAGCGACACCAGGGCCACCAGCAGCGAATTGACCACCAGCATGATCTTCGACCACGACGGCCCTTCCGGCAGCAGCAGCAGGCTCACCCACAGCAGCACGACCAGCAGCCAGCCCCGTGACAATCGCACCTCGGTGAAACGGGCAACGCCCAGCAGGAAGCAGAAATGCGCGAACACCAGCATCCCATTGGCGAACCAGATACCAATCAGCAGAAAACCGTTCATGCGCAGCAGCGCGAGGGTAGAACCAACGGTGATGGTGGCGAAACCGGCACTCCAGTAGAGCAACGACGACTCGCGCACACTGCGCCATTCGATCGCCAGGTATAGCGCAGCTGCTGCCGCAAGGGCGACGGTCAGGGCCAGGAGGGTTGGGGGGTCGAGCGTCATTGACCGGCGTGCCTGTCTTGGAGGGCAAAAGCGGTGATTGTAAGCGCTCCGGCCAGGATTGCAGAGTGCCACCTCATCGGATTACTGCCCGGAAAGGAAGGTAACCAGTTGCCTGGCGTGGGAACTGAGACCTTCCCAACTGCGAAAGCAGATGCGCAGCTCCAGAGTCGCCCAACGCTCCTCCAGTGCCACCCTGCGCACCGCCAGCTCCTGCTCGGCGCGCACGGCCGCGATCTCCGGGACAATCGCCAGCCCGGCGCGCTGGGCCACCAACTGGGCGATGGCCTCGAAGCTGGGCGCGCGCACACGAATCTTCAGCGGCATGGCGAGGTTCATCGCCAGCTCCTCGACAAAGCGCTGCATGGCACGCTCTGCCGGCAGACAGACGAAGGCATGATCCAGGGCATCGACCAGACGCAGTTGCTCACGCGTCGCCAGTTCATGATCGGCAGGCACCAGCAGCACCAGACGCTCGGTGCGAAACGGCAGCGACACCAGCCCATCGTTGACCAGGTTGCCGTCGAACACGCCGATCTCGCACTCCCCAGCCAGCACCACCCGCAATACATCGACGCTCTTGTGCTCGACCAGCAGCAGGTCGACCTCGGGGTAGTCGGCCAGGAACGGCCCCAGTACCGCCGGCAGCAAGGTGCTGTTGGTGACCGTCGAGGCCGCCAGGTGCAGGTTGATTCGACGCTGGCCGGCCAGCTCCTTGAGCGTGTCCTGCAGTTTCTGCGCCTCGCCCAGCACTCCACGGGCCGACTCCAGTACCAGTCGTCCAGAAGGGGTCAACTGCATACCGTCAGCCCTGCGGGTGAACAACATCAGACCGCTGCGCTCCTCGAACAGGCGCAAGCGTGTGCTTGCCGCCGACACTGCCACTGGAAAACTGGCCGCGGCCTTGCTCAGGCTGCCAGTCGCAGCGATGGCAGCCAGCAGACGCAAGTCCTGAAGATCGAAGTGCATGGGGGTTTCTCCAAAAGCGAACGCCATGTTCCAGAAAAAGCGATTCTAGCTTTCGAGCCTTCTATTCAGAATAAGCCTCTGACTTATTTTGTTGCGGATTCAGCATGAACAGCCTGCGTACCTCACTTGAGCGACACCTGCAAAGCGGAAGCCTCTATGCCGTCCTGGCCGCCCTTGGCTTCAGCTTCAAGGCGATCTTCGTCAAACTCGCCTACGCCGCGGGGCCTGTGGATGCAGTCACCTTGCTGGCGTTGCGCATGGGCCTGTCGCTGCCGCTGTTCGCCTGGTTGGTGTGGGCCAGTCGTGGCTCGGCGAGTACCCCGCTGACCCTGGGTGACGGGTTTCGCGTGGCTGTGCTCGGACTGCTGGGCTACTACCTGTCGAGCCTGTTCGATTTCTACGGTTTGCAGTTCATCAGCGCGGGGCTGGAACGCCTGATTCTGTTCACCTACCCGACCCTGGTGCTGATCTTCCAGGCCATCGCCCTGCGTGAGCGCCCTACCCCGCGCACCCTGGTGGCGATGGGGTTGTGCTACCTGGGGCTGGGGATCGCCTTCGTGCATGACCTGGGCACCGCCGGCGGAGGGCACGCAGTGCTGGTGGGGTCGCTGTGGGTGTTCGCCAGCGCCGTCACCTACGCGCTGTATTACTCCGGTACCGGAATGATGCTCAAGCGCATGGGCTCGATGCGCATGGCCGGGCTGTGTGGTTCGGCCTCGTCGCTGATGGTGCTGGCGCACTACCTGTTGGTGGCGGATGTCACCCAGTTGGCGCAATTGCCCGCTGCGGTGTGGGCCAACGCGGCGATGATGGCGCTGTTTTCCACGGTACTGCCGATCTACTGGGTGGCCCTGGCGATCCAGCGCCTTGGCCCGACACACACTGCGGCGGTCGGCAACCTCGGGCCGGTGCTGACCATGCTGGCGTCCTGGGCCATCCTCAGCGAGGCGATCTCGGGCTACCAGATTGCCGGGCTGGTCCTGGTGTTGCTGGGGGTATCGCGGCTCAAGCCGGCGAAGCCCAAGGTGGCCGAGGCGCAGAAGGCTGTCGCCTGAATCTTGATGATCTCGGCGTTGTTTCGCAGGTAGATCGGAGCGGCGATTCGGCGCTCCGATCTACCCGCGAAAAAGCGCGCTACAGTCCCGCTTCTACAAGTCGAACCGGTCCAGCTCCATCACCTTCACCCACGCCGCCACGAAGTCCTTGACGAATTTCTCCTTGGCATCGCTGCTGCCGTACACCTCGCTCAACGCCCGCAACTGGGCGTGAGAACCAAACACCAGGTCGACCCGCGTGCCGGTCCATTTCACCTGCCCGGTCTTGCGGTCACGGCCTTCGAAGGTCTCGTTGTCAGCCGAGGTCGGCTTCCATTCCACACTCATGTCCAGCAGGTTGCGGAAGAAATCGTTGCTCAAGGTGCCAGGCTTGTCGGTAAACACCCCATGCTGGCTGCCACCATGGTTGGCGCCCAACACTCGCAGGCCACCGACCAGCACGGTCAGTTCCGGCGCGGTGAGGGTCAGCAACTGGGCCTTGTCCAGCAACAGCTTCTCGGCCTTGACGCTGTACCTGGCCTTGGTGAAGTTGCGCAGGCCGTCTGCCAGCGGCTCCAGCACGGCGAACGACTCGACATCCGTCTGCGCCTGGGAGGCATCGGTGCGACCCGGCCGGAACGGCACGCTGACAGTGTGCCCAGCGTCCTGGGCGGCCTTCTCGACCGCAGCGGAGCCGGCCAGCACGATCAGGTCGGCCAGCGAAATCTTCTTGCCGCCGTTGTTGAATTCGCCCTGGATTTTCTCCAGCGCCTTGAGCACCTTGTCCAATTGCTGAGGCTGGTTGGCGACCCAGGAGCGCTGAGGTTCCAGGCGCAGACGCCCGCCGTTGGCGCCACCGCGCTTGTCCGAGCCACGGAAGGTCGCAGCTGCCGCCCAGGCGGTGGACACAAGCTCGGCAACGCTCAGGCCCGAGGCCAGCACCTTGGCCTTGAGCGCCGTGATGTCCTGCTCGTCTACCAGCGGGTGATCGACCTTGGGGATCGGGTCCTGCCAGAGCAGTTCTTCCTGCGGGTTTTCCGGGCCCAGGTAACGGGCCAGCGGCCCCATGTCACGGTGGATCAGCTTGTACCAGGCACGGGCGAAGGCGTCGGCCAGTTGCTCGGGATGCTCCTTGAAACGCCGGGCGATCGGCTCGTAGATCGGGTCGAAGCGCAAGGCCAGGTCAGAGGTGAGCATCATCGGTGAATGGCGCTTGGCCGGATCGTGGGCATCGGGCACGCTGTTAGCCCCCTTGCCATCCTTGGGACGCCATTGATGGGCGCCCGCCGGACTCTTGGTCAGTTCCCACTCGAAGTTGAACAGGTTGTTCAGGTACTCGTTGCTCCAGCGGGTCGGGGTCGAGGTCCAGGTCACTTCCAGGCCGCTGGTGATGGTATCGCCACCCTTGCCAGTGCCAAACTTGTTGGCCCAACCCAGCCCTTGAAGCTCGAGCCCTGCGGCTTCAGGTTCGGCACCGACGTTGTCCGCAGGGCCTGCACCGTGGGTCTTGCCGAAGGCGTGGCCGCCCGCGATCAGGGCCACGGTCTCTTCGTCATTCATCGCCATGCGGCCGAAGGTCTCGCGAATGTCCTTGCCCGAAGCGACCGGGTCAGGATTGCCCTCCGGCCCTTCGGGGTTTACGTAGATCAAGCCCATCTGCACGGCTGCCAGCGGGTTTTCAAGGTTGCGCCCTGCCGGCTCGGTGCGACTTTGCTCCTCTGCATGCTTGGCAGGCTCGGCCACCAGATCACCTTTACCGGGCGGCTGGGCCTTGCCGTAGCGGGTGTCGCCCCCCAGCCAGACCTTCTCCGAGCCCCAGTACACATCTTCGTCCGGCTCCCAGACATCGGCGCGGCCTCCGGAGAAACCGAAGGTCTTGAAGCCCATCGACTCCAACGCGACGTTGCCGGTGAGCACGATCAGGTCGGCCCAGGAAATCTTGTTGCCGTATTTCTGCTTGATCGGCCACAGCAGCCGCCGGGCCTTGTCCAGGCTGACGTTGTCGGGCCAGCTGTTGAGCGGGGCGAAGCGCTGCTGACCGGAGCCCGCGCCACCGCGGCCGTCCGCGATGCGGTAGGTGCCTGCGCTATGCCAGGCCATGCGGACGAACAGCGGGCCATAGTGGCCAAAATCCGCAGGCCACCAGTCCTGGGAGTCGGTCATCAACGCGGTGAGGTCTCTTTTCAGGGCTTGGAAGTCAAGGCTCTTGAACGCCTTGGCATAATCGAAATCCGGGTCCATCGGATCGGACTGGCTGCCATGCTGGTGGAGAATCCTGAGGTTGAGCTGATCGGGCCACCAGTCACGGTTGGTGGTGCCGCCGCCTGCGGTTTGATGGAACGGGCATTTCGATTCGTTCGACATCTGCGGGTACCTTATGGGTCGGTTGTCCAGATTTCTGGTCTATGCCAGGTGTTCTGCAGCCCGAGCCGCAAGGCTCGTGCCTTCTCTTCATCAGGGGGTGGTCGGTCTGTTGCCGACGCAGGCCCGCGGCGCTGCACGCGCAAATCGCGAGGCCACGGGAAAGACTAGCCCAGCATGGGCAGAGGTCTAATAGAGCGACTATTGAAGGGCGATAGGCTGGGTCTGTCAGGCAGACGAGGCAGCCGCGCCCCATCGACATCGTCGATAGCGACCATGAATATCTTCAAGTTCCACCGCTGGGCCCGGAGGCGGAAGATGGCTTCATTGAACCTTCGATGAGGCATCGATCATGGCATCGATCAGCAAAGGCGGCATGCTCGCCGCGATTTTGGCCCTGCTGGCCGCTCTGGGTGGCTGTGCCGCCTCGACCACCTCGCAGGTGGCGCAACCCTACGGTCACTTCTACTCGGCCACCGAGTTGTCCAGCGTGTCGCTGAAACCGGGCCAACACGTCGCCGTGCTGTTGGGCCGCAATGCCGCTGCCACCCTGGACTACCTGCAGCGCCATCGCGAGGTCCCTCCTTCAGTGCCTGGCGCCTCGCGTGCCGTGCAAGTGGCCACGCTCAACGGTGGCAGCCAGGCTTATGGCTGGCTGGCCCAGTCGCTGGCGCAAACCTTCGCCGAGGTCACCTTCTACGACGATCTGGATACCCTGCTCGCCGATCGCCCCGACGTGATCGTGCTGCTCGATGCCCAGAGCCGGCTCGCCAGCGCCACCAGCCCGGACATCGAAACCCAGGTGGTCGCACGCTTCTACGACGACCAACTGACCTACATCGGCCGCGCCGAAGGCCAGGCCCGTGAAGCGCTGCCCAGCGACACGGCGAATGTCGCCCGCCAGTTGCAGGTCGAGCAAAACGTGCAGGCCGACGCCCTGCGCAGCTTCGACGCTTCGCTCAAGGCCCTGGTCAAAGGCTGACGGTCACTTGCGCCGCTGCATCCAGGCGGCACCAAGGCCGCTCAGGCAGATGATGGCGATGCCAACGATACTGGTGGTGTCCGGCACCTGGCCGAATACCACCAGGCCCAGCACACCCGCAAACACGATCTGGCAGTAGCTGAACGGCGCCAGCAGCGCCGGCGCTGCATGGCGGAAGGCCTTGGTCAGCAGCAGGTGGGCGGTCATGCCGCAACCGCCAAGGGCGAGCATCAGCAGTACGTGTTGCCATTGCGGTGTCTGCCAGAAGAACGGCACCAGCGCACTCATGATCAGGGTGTTGCACAGGCCTGCGTAGAAGTTGCTGGTGGTTGGGCTGTCATGGGCAGCCAGAATCCGGGTCAGCAGCTGGTAGAAGCAGAAACCCAGTGCCGAACCGAAGGGAAACAGGATCGCCGGGGTGAACATCGCTCCGCCCGGATGCACCACCACCAGTACCCCGATGAACCCCATCACTACCGCCAGCCACTGGCCGAGCGTGACCCGCTCCTTGAGCAGCGGAGCCGACAGCGCAGTGACCAGCACCGGGGCGAGAAAGTTGACCGACGTGGCCTCGGCCAGCGGCAGGTACTGCAGGCCCGCCGTGAACAACAGGCTGGTGCTGAGCAGGCTCAAGGCACGCAAGGTCTGCAGCAACGGACGCCGGGTGCGCAGCACACGCAGCCCCGCCTGGGGCATGAAGATGCCGGCCATCAGCAGCGTATGCACCACATAGCGCGCCCAGACCACCATGATCACCGGGTAGATACCACCGAGGAATTTCGACAGCCCATCGTGGCTGGCGAACAGGAAAGTCGCGGCCACCACCAGGGCGATGCCGCGCAAGGGGTGGTTGACGCCGGACAGCGGGGTACGGGTGGTCATGCGGATCTCTGGGTAAGACGAACCTTGCGAGTTTAGAAGAGATGGGGCGCCGGATGGCAAGTGTTTTTGCCCGCGTCAGGGCGAGTTTATCCGCGAAGCAGACACCGTGCCTCAGTCCCTGACAATCCTGCCCGGCGTCTTCAGACGCTCGCTGGCCGGTGCCGGTCGCCCATAGAAATAGCCCTGGAAATGCGAACACCCTTCTGCCGCCAGGCGCTCCATCTGCTCGGCCGACTCCACGCCCTCGGCCGTAGTCTTGATCTTCAGGCTGTTGGACAGCTCGGTGATCGCGCGGATGATCGACATCGCCTCGCGACTGTCGCACATGTCGTGGACGAAGGATTTGTCGATCTTGATCCGGTCGAACGGGAACGAGCGCAGGTAACCCAGCGACGAATAGCCGGTGCCGAAATCGTCCAGCGAGATCGACACGCCAAGCTCCTTCAGCTCCCGCAGGATCCGCACGTTCTCCTCGCTGTTGCCCAGCAGCACCGACTCGGTGATCTCCAGCTCCAGACGATGCGGGGCAAGCCCTGAGTCCGACAGTGCCAGGGAAACGGTGTGCACCAGTCCAGTGTTCTTGAACTGCACCGGCGACAGGTTGACCGACACCACCTCCTGCCCTTCCCAGGTCGCCGCCTCCTGGCAGGCGAGATTCAACACACGGGCGCCAATCTCGTGGATCAGCCCGGTCTCCTCGGCGATGGGAATGAAATCCATGGGCAAGATCAGGCCGCGACTGGGGTGTTCCCAGCGCAGCAGCGCCTCGTAGCCGGTGACGCTGTTGCACTGCTGGTCCACCACCGGCTGGTAGTGCAATTGCAGTTGCCCCAGGTGCAGGGCTGTGCGCAGGTCGGTCTCCACCAGGCGGCGCTGGCGTGCGGCGACGTCGAGTTCGACATGGAAGCATTCGTAGCGGTTGCGGCCATTGCGCTTGGCTTCGTACAGGGCCATGTCGGCGTAGCCGAGCAGTTGCTCGGCGTTGTCCTGGTCCTCGGGCGCAAAGGCAATGCCAATGCTCACACCAACAGCGAACTGGTGCCCTTCGATCTGGAACGGCGGGCAGATCGCATCGATCAGGCGTCGGGCGGTGTTGCAGGCCGCCTCGCGGTTGTCCAGCCCGGCCAGAACCACGGCGAACTCATCCCCGCCTAGCCGAGCCAAGGTGTCGTGCTCGCGCAGCTCTCGACGCAGGCGCTTGCCCAGGGCACGCAGCAGTTTGTCGCCGAAGGCATGGCCGAGGGAGTCGTTGATGTTCTTGAAGTTGTCCAGGTCCAGGCACAAGGTGGCGGTCAGCTTGCCACTGTCCTCGCCGCGCGCCAGCGCCTGCTTGAGGCGCTCATGGAACAGCGTGCGATTGGGCAGGCCGGTCAGCGCATCGTGATGGGCCATGTGGTGGATCTGCGCGTGGGCTGCCAGTTCTTCAGTGGCGTCCTCGGCGATGAACAGCACGTAATCGGCCTGGTTGTCGCGGTTCTGGCTGAGCAGCGCGCGGCTGCGCAAGGTGCGAGCTCCCGCGACGGTTTCGACACGGGTTTCAGCGGCGTAGCCCTTGGTACTGCGTGCGCCGCGCGCCAGTTGCTGCTCGAGGAACTCGGCGGCAGCCGGCACCGCGCAATCTGCGGGCAGGGTACCGATCAGGCTCGCCCCCTGGCCACCGAACAGGCGCTCGGCCTGCTGGTTGGCCAACAGGATGCGCTGGCTGACAAGGTCCTGGACGATGACACAGGCTGGAATATTGGCGATCACCGAATCGAGAAACTGCGACAAGGTACTCATCTCCTGGCTGTACTGCTCGGCCAGCTCCTTGGCCTGCAGCAGCTCCAGCTCGTAGCGGCGACGCTCGGAGATGTCACGGGTCACCTTGGCGAAACCGATCAGTTGGCCGCTGTCCTCGTCATGGATGGCCTCGATCACCACGCTGGTCCAGAAATGCGAGCCGTCCTTGCGCTGGCGTACACCTTCGGCCTGGAAGCGCCCTTCCCGACGTGCCGTCTCCAGCCCCAGTTCGGGCAGGCCGCCGACGCGGTCTTCATGGGTGTAGAACACCGAGAAATGCTGGCCGACGATTTCATCGGCCTTGTAGCCCTTGGCTCGCTCGGCCCCGGCGTTCCAGTTGATCACATGGCCGGCGCTGTCGAGCATGTAGATGGCATAGTCGCGCACGCCCTGCACCAGCAGGCGGAAATGCCGCTCCTGCTCGCGCTGGGCCATCTGTGCATGGTACTGCTCGGTGCAATCACGGGTGATCTTGGCGAAACCCACCAGTTGCCCGTCGTCGTCATGCACCGCCTCGATCACCACATGGGCGCGCAGCAGGCTGCCGTCCTTGCGCAGGCGCCAGCCATGCTCCTCGAAACGACCACAGCGGCGCGCCTGCTCGAGGTTGGCTTGCGGCAGGCCGGCAGCGCGGTCCGCCTCGCTGTAGAACAGCGAGTAGTGCTGCCCGACAACCTCGGCGGCCTCATAGCCCTTGGCGCGCTGCGCCCCCGGGTTCCAGTTGGCGACCACCCCCTCCGGGGTCAGCAGGTAGATGGCATAGTCCACCACGCTCTGGATCAACAACCGGTACATGACGTCGGGGCTCGCGACTAGCGACATGGCATTCTTCCTGAACCTGCGGGGCCGTTTTTCAAGATACTGGCATTATGCCTTTGAGCGACAGGATTTTGTGAAGTGGATCACAAAAATTCGCGCTTGCTGGACCTCAGTGACGCACCGCCGCGACACGCCATGTGTGCAACTGCGGGTCATCTTCCGGCGCGATTGCCTGCACGGCGCGCGGCAACTCGGCGACGACGCGGCTGCAAAAGGCCATGGCCGCTTCATCCTGCCGATAGCAGCGCAACAGCCAGTCATGCGCGCCACTGCAGAGCATCTGGCACGCTATTGCACGGCCAATGCCTTGACGGCGGTAGCGCTTGAGGATGAACAGGTCGGCCAGCTCGAGGGCCTCGACCCCTGGCAGCTCGCTACGCTCGACCAGCACGAAACCGGCGATGAAGCCGTCGACCAGCACCAGGCTGGCGCCCCAACCGGACGATTGCCAGTAGCGCGCCATGTGCGCCTCGTGCAGGTAGAAACGCCCATCCGCCTCGACGTCTTCCTGCTCCCAGTCCGAGGACTCGTAGGCATAGAACTGATAAAGGTTGCGGATGATTTCGGCGTGTTCAGGGCCGGTCGGGAACAGCTCGAGTGACGGCGCTGACATGGGGCAGGCTCGCTGAAGGCAGGAGCGCCGATTCTACCCGCCCAGACAGGTTTTTCCAGGTATCGGCACCGAGATCAAAGTCCGTGGCGCCTGTCCTTGCGACAGGCGTCACGCAAGGCTCATTTCTCTTCCAGCACGGCCCTGCCCTTCACCGCCCGCGGCCCGCGCCAGGCCCAGAACAACAGGCCGGGGAACGGCGCCCAAACCACGAATACGACCCACAACATCTTGCGCTCGGCACGGCGCTCGCTGCCGATGATGTGCCATATCGCCCAGATCTGCAGAAGAATCACCAGCACTGCGACGAGGATCCAGACCGTTCCGATTTCCATGAGCGTTCTCCTGTGAGCATGTAATGCATTTGTTCACGCCAGGCGCCAAGGGTTCATTCCAATCCGCGTACCGCCAGTGCAGGGCTCGCGGCATTATCCGGCCAGTGATTGTCTTTCCCCGCAACTCCCAGCACACTCCTTGCGCCATCGAAGGAAACGGAGTCCGCTGTGCCCACGCCTCGCCAGTTCAGCAAGAAGACTAGCACCAGTAACATGTTGCGGCTCAAATCCGGCGCCAGCGACGAACAGGTGCCGTACCGCGTCGACTTCGTTCTGCTCGAGCATTTTTCCATGGCCAGTTTCACCGTGGCGATGGACGTGCTGGTCACCGCCAACCTGCTGCGAGCCGACAGCTTCCGCTTCACCCCGCTGTCGCTCGAAGGTGACCGAGTGCTGAGTGACCTGGGCCTGGAACTGGTGGCCAGCGAGCTGGACCCGCGCAAGCTCAAGGAGCCCGACCTCCTGGTCATCTGCGCCGGCCTGCGCACCCCGCTCAAATATCCCGAACTCGATCGCCTGCTGGGCGACTGCGCGGCCCACGGCATGGCCCTGGGTGGCTTGTGGAGCGGTGCATGGTTCCTCGGCCGCGCCGGGGTGCTGGGCGACTACGGTTGCAGCATCCACCCCGAACAGCGTGCCAGCCTCGCCGAACGCAGCCCGCAGACGCGCATCACGCCGGCCAGCTTCACCCTTGATCGCGATCGCCTGACCGCCGCCAGCCCCAATGGCGCCATGGAACTGATGCTGGGCCTGGTACGCCGGCTGTATGGCGATGCCTTGGCCGAAGGTGTCGAAGAGATCCTGTCGTTCTCCGGCGCCCGCTATCGCCAGGTCGGGCCCGGGGCGAAGAAGTCCATGAGCCTGCAACTGCGCACCATTGTCGAGCTGATGGAAAACAACCTGGAAGAGACCCTCAGCCTCGATCAGCTGGCCGCCTACAGCGGCCGCTCGCGTCGGCAGATCGACCGCTTGTTCCAGGCCCAGCTCGGTACCTCGCCGCGGCGCTACTACATGGAGCTGCGCATCACCAAGAGCCGGCGGCTGCTGCAGTACTCGGACCTGTCGGTCATGGAAGTGGCGGTGGCGTGCGGGTTCGTTTCGGTGTCGCACTTCAGCAAGTGCTACGCGGCGTATTTCGGCTACCCACCTTCACGTGAGCAGCGGCTGGGCGAGTGATGCCGATGCTGCGCATCAGGCGCGGATGTAGTTGAGCACGGCTTCGCAGATCATCTGCTTGTGGCGCAGCTTGATTGCGTCGTCCGCCAGGTCGATCTGGAAGATCTGGCCGAAGGTATGCCGGTTCGAGACCCGATAGAAGCAGAACGAACTCATCAGCATATGCAGGTCGATGACCTCGATGCCCGCACGGAACATGCCTTCCTCGACCCCGCGCTGCAGGGTGCGCGCGAGTGATTCGAGCACCAGGCTGCTCATTTCGCGGATCACCGGCGCCTGCTTGACGAACTCACCGTAATGGATGTTTTCGGTACAGACGATGCGTACGAAGTCGACATTGTGGTCGTGGTGATCGAAGGTGAACTCCACCAGCCGGCGGATCGCCTGCTCGACCGGCAGCGACTCCAGGTCCAGGCTGTGCTCGGTCTTGCGGATGTCGCCGTAGAGCTTGACCAGGCATTCCAGGTACAGCTGTTCCTTGCTGCCGAAGTAGTAGTAGATCATGCGCTTGGAAGTGGCGGTGCGCTCGGCGATCGCATCGACCCGCGCGCCGGCCAGGCCTTGCTGGACGAACTCGTGGATCGCAGCCTGGAGAATGTCCTCGCGGGTTTTCTCCGGGTTGTTCTTGCGCGACTTGCGCGCCCCGCCCGCGGGCTGACCGAGGCTGACTTGCGGATCACTCATACCGACTCACAGGCTATTGTTTGGAATGTGCGGGGATTATCCGTGAGCCGGGCGGTGCTGGGAAGCGCGAGGGTGGAATGTGAAATGTGCTAGCTGCCCGCACTCGCGCGCAGCTTGGCCATGGCCGCCAGGCGCACCGCCACGTTCGCCGCGCCATACCCCGCGTAGTCCCCCTTGCGCTGGAGGATCTCGAAGAAGAAACGCCCCTCGAACGGTTCGGTGTACACATGGAACAGCTCGCCGCCCTGCGCATCGCGGTCGTACAGCACGTTGTAGTACGCAAGCTCGCTGAGGAACTCATCGTCGAACTCGAAGCGCGCCGCCAGATCGTCGTAGTAGTTCATCGGGATCTCCAGCAATGGCACGCCAGCCTCCTTGGCCCGCGTGACCTCGGCGAAGATGTCGGCGCAGTCGAAGGCTATATGGTGCACGCCCGAACCACGGTAGCTCGACAGGGCGTGGGCGATGGCCGTGTTGCGATTCTCGGAGATGTTCAGCGGCAGGCGTAACGTCGCGCACGGGCTGCGCAGGGCGCGGCTCTTGACCAGACCATAAGGGTCGGGCAGTACCACTTCGTCGTCGGCGGTGAAGTCGAACAGGCTCTTGTAGAACAGCACCCAACTGTCCAGCCCCTCGGCCGGCAAGGCCAAGGCCATGTGGTCGATGCGCTGCAGCCCGCCAGCGGCACTGGCCGACGGATCGAGGCAGAAATCGCTGTCGTAGATGCTCTGCCCTGCCCCGGCCGGCTCCACCAGGTAGATCAGGCTGCCATCCGGCGCGCGCACCGCCGGGATTTCCCGCTCGTTGGGGCCGACCAGGCCACGGAATGGCTGACCACGATAGGCCATTGCCCGTTGCAGCGCCGCCTGGGCGTCATCCACGCGCAAGGCTGCAGCGCACAGCGATGGACCATGAGCCTCGTAGAAGTTGTGGGCAAAGGAATAGGGTTCGGCGTTGAGCACGATATTGATATCACCCTGGCGCAGCAGCCTGACCGCCTTGCTACGGTGCTGACCGGCCTCGGCGAACCCCAGGCGCTTCAGCCACCCACCCAGCCGCGCACCGACCGCGTCATCTACGGCGAACTCGACGAACTCCACCCCGTCATAACGGCTTGCCGCAGGCGGTGCGAACAGCACGCCGGGCTCCACTGCGACCGCCTGCTCGACCAGCCGCACGCGGGTCTTTTCCTCCAGGTACAGCAACGAGCGCAGACCATCGGCGGCGTTCTGACGCGAAGGCGCGGCACGAAAGCCATCGTTGAAAATCTCAAGCGACAGCGGGCCGCGATACCCACTGGCGATGATCGGCGCAAGGAAACCTGCGAGGTCCATCTCGCCCTGGCCGGGGAAACAGCGAAAATGCCGACTCCACTCCAGCACGTCCATGGCCAGGATCGGCGCATCGGCCATCTGCACGAAGAAAATCTTCTCACCGGGCATATCGCGGATCGCACTGGGGTCGCCCTTGAGCGAGAGCGTGTGGAAGCTGTCGAGAATCACCCCCAGCGCCGGATGATCGGCCTTGCGCACCAAGTGCCACACCTGCTGCCAGGTGTTGACGTGACGCCCCCAGGCCAAGGCTTCGTAACCGATGCGCAGGCCCCGCGCCCCGGCATGCTCGGCCAACAGGCGCAGGTCATCGACCAGCAGTTGCTCATCGCCCAGCGCATCGGGCTGCACGTTGCTGCACACCAGCACCAGGTCGGTGCCCAGTTCCTGCATCAGGTCGAACTTGCGCGCCGCGCGGTCGAGGTTCTTGTGCAGGCGATCACGGCGGCAGCCCTCGAAGTCGCGAAACGGCTGAAACAGCGTGATGGCCAGCCCCAGGTCCGCACACCGCTGCCGAATTTCACGCGGGGCACCGGCGTAATGGAGCAGGTCGTTCTCGAAGATCTCGACGCCATCAAAGCCTGCGGCAGCGATGGCTTCGAGCTTTTCAGGCAGGGTACCGCTGAGTGAGACGGTGGCGATCGAACGCTGCATGTTGAGTTCCTTGTTGTTTGTACAGGCGCAGGTTCGTCTGACCCGTGAGCCTGCTTGTTCTCGACGATGGCAGGATCGATTATTCGCAGGTAAAGTCGGGACGGCAATGCACTTTGTACGAAATGGTTAGTTTGTGTTCGGTAATCGAACAAAAGCCAGCCAGGCGAATTGATTCACCGCAGAACCCTGGACCACCATGGATTCAGTCGCCGCCATCCGGGCTCATGCCTGCCCGAGGGCGACCGCCATCCGACAACCAACAAGAACAACGGAGACACCATGGCCCACTCTTCACAGGCCAAGAAAGCCACCGCCAGCGGGTGGATCGGCTCGGCCCTCGAGTACTACGATTTCTTCATCTATGCCCAGGCGGCAGCGTTGATCTTCCCGCAGATCTTCTTCCCGTCCAGTGACCCGAAGATGGCCATCATCGCCTCCCTTGCCACCTATGGCGTCGGCTACCTGGCTCGTCCGGTCGGCGCCTTCGTGCTCGGCCATTGGGGTGACACGCGAGGACGCAAGAACGTGCTGCTGCTGTGCATGTTCCTGATGGGCATCTCGACCATGGCCGTAGGCCTGCTGCCCACCTACCACGACATCGGCCTCCTCGCCCCTGCCTTGCTGGTGGTCCTGCGCCTGGTCCAAGGCTTCGCCGTGGCCGGAGAGATCTCCGGCGCCAGCTCCATGATCATGGAGCACGCGCCCTTCGGGCGTCGCGGCTACTACGCCAGCTACACCCTGCAAGGCGTGCAGGCCGGCCAGGTGATGGCCGCTGCGGTATTCCTGCCACTGGCCTACTTCATGCCCAGCGAAGCGTTCAACGAATGGGGCTGGCGCATTCCGTTCCTGATGAGTGCAGTGGTGCTGATCGCAGGCTTCATCATCCGCAAGGAGGTGCACGAAACCCCGGCATTCGTTCAGGAAGAAAAACAGGACAAGGTGGCCAAGTCCCCAATCGGCGAAGCGTTCCGCCACAGCTGGAAACACATGGTGCTGGTGATGTTCATGGCATTGATGAACGTGATCCCGGTGGTCGCCACCATCTTCGGCGCGGCATATGCGGTGCAGCCGGCCTACGGCATCGGTTTCGACAAGAGCGTGTACCTGTGGATCCCGGTGGTGGGCAATATCGTCGCGGTGCTGGTGATTCCGTTCGTGGGCAACCTGTCGGACCGCATCGGCCGGCGCCCGACCATGATTGCCGGGTGCCTGGGATCGGGCCTGCTGGCGTTCGTCTACTTGTATGCGATCAGCATCCAGAACGTGCCACTGGCCTTCGTCGGCTCGATCCTGATGTGGGGCATGGTCTACCAGGGCTACAACGCCGTGTTCCCAAGCTTCTACCCGGAGCTGTTCCAGACCCGCTACCGGGTGTCGGCCATGGCCATCGCACAGAACATCGGCACCATGCTCACGGCGATGCTGCCGGCACTGTTCGCAGCCGTCGCCCCACCCGGTTCGGAGCATATCTGGCTGGTAGTCGGGGCACTGGCCTTCGCCATCACCTGCGTGTGTGCGCTGGCCGCCTATGTGGCGCCTGAAACCTACCGGATGGCGATGGAAGACCTGGGTAACCCGCAGGCCAAACCGCTGGAAAAGGACGCCTATGAAGCCAGCCGCAAAAGCAGCTTCGAGGTGGTGAGCCCGTAAGACAGTCGGGGCCGCACAGCGGCCCCGGCAACCTCAAGCCTTGACCACCGCCTGCAGGTTCCTCCACAACCGCTCCACATCCGCCCGCTCCGTCGGCAGCGCGCCGACCGACACCCGTACCATCCACCGGCCTTGCAGGGTGGCCGGGGTCACGTAGGCATCGCCGGAAGCATTGAGCCGGTCTGCCCAGCCACGGGTGTGCTCATCCAGCGCCTCACCGTCCAGCCCCTCAGGTTCATGCCGAATGCACAGGGTCTGCAACTGCACCGGCGCCAGCAGTTTCCAACCCGGCGCCGCCGCGATCTGCTCGGCCAGCCATCGGGCATTTTCCAGGTCTCGGCGCAGGCGCTGCTGCAAGGCCTCGACCCCTTCGCTGCGCAGCATGAACCACAGCTTCAGCGCACGGAACCGCCGCCCCAGCGGTATGCCCCAGTCGCGCAGATTCTTCACTTCGCCATCCACCGACGACTGCAGGTAGCTGGGGTTGGTACTCATCACCCGGATCAGGTGCTGCGGGTCGCGCACGTAATAGATCGAACAGTCGAAGGCCACGCCCAGCCACTTGTGCGCATTGACTACCACCGAGTCGGCCAGCTCGATGCCGTCCCACATCCAGCGGCATTCGGGGAGGATCATCGCCGAGCCTGCCATCGCCGAATCGACATGCAGCCACAACCCCGCCGCCTGGGCGATCTCACCAACCGGGCGCAACGGGTCCAGGGCCGTGGTGGCGGTGGTGCCGGTGGTGGCAACCACGGCGCAGGGCTGGTTGCCTGCGGCCAGGTCCTGCTCGATGGCGGCTTGCAGCGCTTCGGGGATCATGGCGAAGCGCTCGTCCGTTGCGATCTGGCGAATGTTGTCGCGGCCGAACCCGGCCAGCAGTGCGGCCTTGTCCACCGAGCTGTGGGCATGGGCGCTGACGTAGACGATCAGCGGCTTGTCCTGGGCCTGCAGGCCGCCGCGGGCGAGGATGTAGTCGGTGCTGCGCTCACGTGCGCTGATCAGCGCGACCAGGGTGCTGGTGGAGGCCGTGTCCTGGATCACCCCGCTCCACTGCACCGACAGCCCCAGCAGTTGGCGCAGCCAGTCGAGTGTGGTTTCCTCCAGCTCGCTCAGGGCTGGGCTGGACTGCCAGGACAGGCCGAGCACGCCAAGCCCTGTGCTGAGGAAGTCGCCGAGAACTGACGACAGCGTGCCGTTGGAGGGGAAGTAGCCGTAGAAGTCCGGATGCTGCCAGTGCGACAGGCCGGGCATCACCAGGCTGGAGACATCATCGAGGATGGCGGCGAACGGCTCGCCCTGCTGCGGCGCAGCCTCGGGCAGCGCGGCCTTGAGGTAGCCGGGCTCGACCTGGGCCATCACCGGGCGCTCGCCGACGGTCTGGCGATAGTCGGCGATCAGGTCGATGAGCTGGTGGCCGTATTGGCGGAATTGTTCGGGGGTCACTGGGCTGGCTCCTGGGCGAAGGGATGAGGTGTCAGCACCGACACCCCGCAATAAGCCCAGTCTAGGCAACCCACCATCGGGCAATAACCCCGTTTCGCGCATAGCTGCTATCGCAACCGCGCATCCCCGCCCTGCACGCCAAACGACGACTGGCGCCACAGCTCGAATACCCGGTTACGCAACCAGCGGTGCTCGGCCGAGGCCTGCAAGCGCTGGTGCCAGACCACCCAGTAGCGCTGACTGTGCTCGATGAAGCCCAGCGGCCGCCAGGCCAGGCCATGCAAACGGCAAAGCTGGCGGGCGATATGCTCCGGCACCGTGGCCAACGCCTGACCATTGCCGATCACCTGCACCATGGCACTGAAGAACGGCACCTGCAGCTGCATGCGTCGCTGCAGGCCCTGGGCACGCAGGTGTCGGTCGATGAAGCTGTCCTTGTCGCCGCCGCCGGATACCCGCACATGGCGATAGGCAAGGTAGTCGTCCTGGCTGATCGTGGTGCAGGCGGTCAGCGGATGCCCGCCCGCCATCAGGCACACCGCACGGTCTTCACCGAGCAGCCGGCCATGCAGGTTGGGCGGGGACTCATCGAACAGTGTGGTGGCCAGATCGACCTCACCACTGGCCAGCGAGGCGTATTGGCCGGCCTGCCAGGTGCGGTACTCGAGGGACACCCCGGGCGCCTCATGCTCCAGTGCCGTCACCAGGTCCGGAAGGATGTGCTCGGCCACATAGTCGGAGGCAGCGATGCAGAAACGCCGCTCGCAACGCGCCGGGTCGAAGGCGGCAGGCTGGCGCAGGGCGCTGAGCTCATCGAGCACCTGGCGCAAGGGTTCGACCAAGGTTTCGGCATGTTCGCTGAGCACATAGCCGCGCCCCTGGCGGACCAGCAGCGGGTCGCCGAAGGCATCGCGCAGGTGAGCGAGCTGCCGACTGAGGGCCGACTGACTGCACCCCAGGCGCTCGGCGGCGTGGCTGAGGTTCTTCAATTGCAGGAGGCAATCGAGGGTGCGCAGGTGGGCCAGGCTCAGTGAGGCGAAGGTGGGGGTCATGGGGTGACCTGCGCGGGTGAGGTGGAGGGCCCCATGGCGGGGCCCATCGGGCCGCGAGGCGGCCCGGCAGGAAGTCAGTCCGTCAGACCGACATAAACGTTCTGCACGTCTTCGTTCTCGTCGATCGCCTCGAGGAAGGCCTCGACCTCGGCCAGGGCTTCAGCACTCAGGCTGGCGGCGCTCACCGGGTTTTTCGGGGTATAGCCAATCTTCGCCGAGGTGACGGTGAAACCGTGCTCGGGCAGGGCCTTCTGCACCGCGTCCAGGTCGGTGGTGTCGGTGATGAACAGGGTCGAGCCCTCTTCCTCGCCGTCCTCGAAGTCCTGGGCGCCAGCTTCGATGGCGGCCATTTCCGGGTCGGCATCACCCTCCGGGGTGGCCTCGATCAGGCCGACATGGTTGAAGTCCCAGGCCACCGAGCCGCTTGCGCCGAGCTGGCCCTTGCGGAACAACACCCGGATCTGGGCGACGGTACGGTTCACGTTGTCGGTCAGGCATTCGACGATCAGCGGCACCTGGTGAGGCGCAAAGCCCTCGTAGCTGACGGCATGGTACTGCACCGCCTCGCCATCCAGGCCAGCGCCTTTCTTGATCGCACGCTCGAGGGTTTCGCGGGTCATCGAGGCTTTCTTGGCCTGGGCGATCGCCAAGCGCAGACGCGGGTTCATATCCGGGTCAGCGCCCGACTTGGCCGCGATCTGGATCTCCTTGGCCAGCTTGCCCATGATCTTGCCCTTGGCGTTGGCGGCCGTTTCTCTATGCTTGGCTTTCCACTGTGCGCCCATCTCGACTCTCTTTGTCTCAGCGGCCGGTTCAGGAAGCGACCGGCCAAAAGTGGGGAGAGTTTATACGCCCTCGCGGGTGGGATCGACAAGAAATCGCATGGCGGACATTCGCGGGCAACTCGCAGCGGCGAACCGCCGCCCCTGCAAGCGGTGGGTACCTGTGGGAGCGGCGGTGCGGCGACCCGACTTGCCCGCGAAAATGCCCACGCCGACTCAGCCCTTGTCCGCCTTCCCCGCCGCCGCCGCGAACTTCGCCAACCGCACATCCAGCCGCCGCGGGCGCAGGCCTCGGTCTTCGGCGCGCTCCTTGCGCCGCACGGCATCGCGCACCATCAACGACCCCAGGTAGCGGATCGGCTCCGGCGGGAACTGCCCCAGCGGCCCCTTGACCAGGGGCGAGCGCGTCCAGGCGTTGTCCATCCCCAGGGCCAGCGACGAAAGGATCTGCCCGCCCATGTGGCAAGGCCCTACCCCGCTGCCGGAATAGCCGAAGCCATAGAACACGTTGCCCTGCCCGTCCAGCCGGCCGAAGAACGGCAAGCCGGTCACCGAGCGATCCGATGGCCCGTTCCAGCTCGCGGCCAGCGGCACCTCGGCCAGCGCCGGGAAGAACTCGCCCAAGGTCCGTTTCAGCAGCGATCGATAGGGCGATGGCTGATCGAAGACCGGCAGCATGCGCCCGCCATAGGCGAAGGTATTGCCGCCCTTGCCGAGCATCAGCCGACCGTCGGGTGTGTTGTGGTAGTAATGCACGAAGATGCGCGAATCGAGCACGCTGATGCCGGTCTCCAGGCCCGTCTGGCGCAACAGTTCGGGGCACGGCTCGGTGATCACCATGTCGCTGGAGACGATCGCCACGCTGCGCTCGAACTGCGCAAACTGTCGCGCCATCCAGGCATTCAGGCCCAGCACGACCCGGTCGGCACGCACGGTGCCGTGGGCGGTGCGCACCTGCACCGGGGCGCCGTGCTCAAGGCTGGTCATCGCCGTGCCCTCGTGGATGCGCACGCCACGCTGCAGCGCGACCCGGCGCAGGCCACGCACCAGCTTGCCCGGCTGTACCGTGGCGGCCGCTGGCGAGAACCAGCCTTCCCGGTGGCGGTCAGAGCCTGCCCGGCGCTGCACTTCATCCAGCGCCAGACGCTGGAACGAGTTGATGCCCTGGCGCTGCAGCGCCGCGATCACCGCATCGGTACTGCCGACCTGGGCGGCATTGGTGGCGGTGTACAAGGTGCCGTCCATGCGGTAGTCGCAGTCGATGTGATGTTCGGCGCAGAACGTGCCGATGGCCGCGATACTGCGCTCCGACTCACGGACCAGGCGCACCGCCTCGGCCACACCGAACAAGCGCTCCAAGGTGAAGTACTTGGCCGACCACGACAGCGCACAACCACCATTGCGCCCGCTGGCACCGGCGCCGCAGATATCCGCCTCGATCAGCAGCACATCCAGCGCCGGTACCGCCTCCTTGAGCATCAGCGCGGTCCACAAGCCGGTATAGCCGCCACCGACGATGCACACATCACAGCGCACATCACCTTGCAGCGGCGGGCATACCGCTTCGTTTTGCGGATCCAGGGCCTGTTGCAGCCAGAACGGTCTCATCGTTTCACTTTCCTTCAGGTACGTACCGGCTTGATCGCCATGCCGGTATTGGGGGCCACGTCATGTACCGCCTCCGCACTGGCCGGGCGGCTGTTCCAGTGCGGCAGCAGCACCAGGGCGGAGAACAGCGCAGTACCGGCGAACACGATGAACACCGTGACGCTGTCGAAATAGCCCGGCAGCAGGCCGCCGAGCACCGCGCCCACCGAGCCGCAGCCATTGACGAACCCGGCTGCCGTGGCGCCGGCCTTGGCGGTACCGAAGTCGATCGCGGCCGCGCCGCTGATCATCGAGTCAGGTCCGTACAGGGTCAGGCCCATGACGAACAACAGCGCAACGACCAGCACCACACTGCCGCTGTGCATCGCGGCCATGAAACCGGCCAGGGTGAAGGTCAGCAGCACCAGGCTGATCACGCAGGCCGGCATGCGCCGGGCACCGAACAGCTTGTCCGAGGCCAGGCCGATCAGGATCGGGCCGAGCAACCCGGCCAGCTCGAAGGCTGTGGGAATGATCGCCGCGCCAACCTTGCCTACCGAGGGCATCTGCTCGAAAACGATCACCGGCCCCCACAGCAGAATGGCGTAGCGCGCCGGCTTGAGCATGAAGTAGGCAAGACCCAACGTGAGTACCGTGCGGTTGCGCAGGATTTCGCGCAGCGGCGCCCAGACACTGCACAGGTTCGCGCCTGGCGCCATGCTCTGCGGCTCCGGCTCCACCGCCGGCAGGCCGACGTCTTCGGGCTTGTTGCGCTGCAAGAAGAAGAACAGCAGCGCCACCACTGCCACCACCACGGCGCTGGAGAAAAACGCTGCGTGCCAGCTGCCAACCAGGGTGTATGCCCACCACCCGGCAAAGGGCGAGGCCACCAGGCCGCCAAAGGCGTAGCACGAACTCCATAGCCCGAGTACCCGGCCACGCTGGGACGACGGGAAGAAACTGCCGATGTTCTTGCACAGCCCTGCCCAGCCGGTCGACTGCGCCAGGCCCTGGATCAGCATGCAGGTGGCAAAGATCGGGAAGGTCGCGTAACTGCCCATCACCACCGCTGCTGCGGCCGAGATCAGCAGGCCGCCGAGTACCACCACGCGTGGGCCGAAGCGGTCGGCGAGCATGCCCCAGGTGAACTGGCCCACGGCGTAGGCCGCCAGGTAGATCGCGTCGAGGTTGGCCATGGCGGCCTTGTCGAGCATGAAGCCTGGATCTTCAGCAATGCCAAGCTTGGCGACCGAGAAGGCCTTGCGGGTGAAGTAGAAGGCGGCGTAGGCCAGCCAGGTGATGGCGAAGATCTGCATGCGCCACCGCTTGATGGCACCGAAAGACTGGTTCATTTGACTCTGACCTCTTGCTGAGTGTGCCGGCAGAATGTGAAGAAACGCCTGTCTTGTTGTTGTGTTGCGCACTACATGACGGAGGGACGTCATCTGGCTGGACCATGGCCCGGTGCAGCCGCTTTTGGTGCTGCCCCGGGTTGAGCGACATGGAACCAGCTGATGACTGATAAATAAAATCGATTTATCGTATTTCACACATAAGCCCAGCTTTTAACTGAACCTGTTACGAGGTGTTCATGTCGGTCTCGCAAGCGCAGCTCAAGGCCTTTCACGCCGTGGCCGAACACGGCAGCTTCACCCGGGCCGCCGAGAAACTCTTCCTCACCCAGCCGGCGGTGTCCGACCAGGTGCGCAAGCTGGAGGAACGCTTCGGCGTGCTGCTGTTCCAGCGCAACAAGCGCTCGGTGCAGCTCACCGACCTGGGCGAGCGCCTGCTGGGCATCAGCCAACGCCTGTTCGCCTGTGAAGCCGAAGCACTGGAGCTGCTGCAGGATTCGCGAGCCCTGCACACCGGCAGCCTGGTGCTGGCGGTGGATGCCCCCGTGCACGTACTGCCGCAGGTTGCGCGCTTCTGCCAGCGCTACCCGGGGATTCAGGTCAAGATCGAGACGGGCAACACCGATGAGTCGCTGGCGCGCCTGTTCAGCTACCAGGCCGACCTGGCCCTGCTCGGGCGCGACGTCGATGACGAGCGGCTGTTCTGTGTGCCGATACGGCGTGACCCGATGGTGGCCTTCGTGTCCCGGGACCACCCTTGGGCCACCCGCGCCTCGATCAGCCTGGCCGACCTGGACGACACGCCGCTGGTCTTGCGGGAGCCCGGCTCGGTGACACGCCAGACCCTGGAAGAAGAGATGCAGCGCGCGGGCCTGCGCATCCGCCCGGCCATCCAGGTCGAGGGACGTGAAGCGGCGCGTGAAGCGGTGGTGGTGGGGATTGGCGTGGGGGTGGTGTCGGCGGCGGAGTTCGGCGCCGACTCACGGGTGTGCGCGCTGCCCATCGTTGATTGCCAACGCCACCTGACCGAGACGCTGGTGTGCCTGAGCGAACAACGCACGCGGCGAGTGGTGGCGACATTTTTGCAGATGGTGCAAGAGGCGCTGTGAATCCATCGGTGCCGTCCCTGCGATCAGGCCGGCCCCGACAACCCTGCAATCTGCCCTATGCTGATGACTCGCCCCACAGCGGACCCCGCCCACCATGCTCTACCGCCTAAGCGCCGACGCCCTCGTCCTGCTGCACCTGGCCTTCATCCTGCTGGTGCTGTTCGGCGGCCTGCTGGTGCTGCGCTGGCGCCGCGCCCTGCTCCTGCATCTGCCGGCCCTGGCCTGGGGGCTTTCGGTGGAGTGCCTGCATCTACAGTGCCCGCTGACCGGCTGGGAAAACCGCATGCGCCTGGCAGCCGGCCAGGCTGGCTACCAGGGTGGGTTCGTCGAGCACTATGTCTGGCCGCTGATCTACCCTGCCGGGCTGACACCGCAGATCCAGGTGCTGCTCGGGTTGATCGTGTTGCTGCTCAACCTTGGCATCTACGGCTATGTGCTCTGGCGCGGGTGGCGTGCTAGCGGGTAGCGACCACGAACAACCGCGGGAACGGCAGCAACACCTTGCCATCGGTGGCTTTCGGGTAATCCTGCTCCATGGCCTGCAAGTAGAGCTGCAGGAAGCTTTCGCGCTCGGCCTCGTCCAGCCGCGCCAGGTACGGCCGCAGGCCCGAACCCTTGAACCACTCCACCACGGCGCCCGCGCCGCCCTCAAGCACATGGTGATAGGTGGTACGCCACACATCCACGCGTTCGCACAGCGGGCTCAGCAGGTCGTAGTAGAACGCGCCGCTGTGTCGCGGTGGCAAGGAAAAATCGCTGAACTTGTCTTTCCACGGGCCTTGGCTGGCAATCTCGCGCATGCGCTTGTGGGCAGGCTCGTCAAGGTTGTCTGGGGTCTGCACCGCCAGGCTGCCACCCTCGGAAAGCTGGCGGATCAGGTGCGGGTACAGCTCACGGTGGTTCGGCACCCATTGCAACGACGCGTTGGCGAGGATCAGGTCCTGAGGTTCGTCAGCCTTCCAGGTGGCGATGTCGGCTACCTCGCAACGCACCCGCGGCACCTTCAGGCGTGGTCGCTCGCGCGCCTTGTCGATCATGTCCTGGTC
Source organism: Pseudomonas sp. NY15374 (assembly GCF_048068255.1). Lineage (NCBI taxonomy): Bacteria > Pseudomonadati > Pseudomonadota > Gammaproteobacteria > Pseudomonadales > Pseudomonadaceae > Pseudomonas > Pseudomonas sp. NY15374. The sequence goes on along the minus strand of NZ_JBLUPZ010000001.1, from coordinate 368,927 downwards.
GCTGTCCAAGGCCAGCACCTGGGCGTCGCCATGCTGTTGCAGCAAGACCTCGGTGGAGTTGCCAGGGCCGCAACCAAGGTCAGTGGCATGGCGCACCGGCCGCGGTGGCACGGCCGCGAGCAGATCGCGCACGGCGCGGGTGCGTTCATTTTCGAAGAGCGAATATTGGGTGGCGGACCAGGCCATGGGCGACTCCTTCGGCAGTTGGAAGCGCTAGCATAGGCCTTTTCCCGAACGTCCGGGGTATCGGTCTGACCGATCCGCTTCGCCTGAACGAAAACAGGAACCGACAGCCTATGCTGGAGGTCATCCGCATAACCTCCACACGTCGCTTGCCATGAATGCCTTCCCCTATCCGCGTCTTGCCCTGCCTCTGGCCATCCTTGCGTTGATCGGCGCCTCCTTCCTGCTCGCCTCGCCCTGGATGGGCCAGGGCTTCGAGCTGTCCGACCTGTCCACCGACAGCCAGAACCGCCTGACCCGGCAACTGGAGGACGGCAGCCTGTTGACCCTGGACAACGGGTCGGCCGTGGACCTGACGTTCGACCGCGCCCAGCGACGGATCGACCTGCTCAAGGGCCAACTGTTGCTGGAGGTGGCGCGGGGCGATACCCGCCCGCTGTTCATCGTCACCCCACACGGCAGCCTGCGGCCGCTGGACGCGAAACTGATCGTCGAACGGCTGCAGGACAGCAGCGAAGTCACCGTGCTGGAGGGGCGGGTCGAACTGGCGGGCAACGACCGCCAACGCTCGCTCAACCGCGGCCAGCAGTTGCGCTTCGATGGCATCACCCCCGGCACCCTGACCCAGGTCGATACCGGCGATACCCAGGCAGCCTGGTACCTGGAGCGCCTACCCGGCGATGGTCAGCCATTGAACGAAACCCTCGAGCGCCTGGCCCGGCACCACCGTGGCCTGCTGCTGTTCGATGCCCCCTCGCTGGCCAACCTGAAGGTCGCCGACGACCTGGCCCTGGACGACACCGACCAGGCCCTGGATGACCTGCAGGCCACCCTGCCGATCAAGGTCGCCCGTTACACCGATTGGCTGACGGTGGTGCGGCGCAAATGAAAACGCGGCCGGTCCCTGGAGGAGCCGGCCGCGTTTTCAGTACAACCCAGGTAGCGATCAGTGCCGCTTGGCGCTACGGATCTGATGCACCACACCCATGGCCACCACGATGGCCGCGGCGATACCGGTGGAGATCACCAGGATCTGGTAGTCAGGCATGAAGGCCATGGTCACCAGTGCGGCAACAATGAAAGCGATCACCAGGTAGGTCAGCCAGGGGAACAGCCACATCTTCAGGCGCACCTCACGGCCCTCGGCGATCAGCTTGCGGCGCATGCGCAGCTGCGAGAAGGCGATCACCAGGTACACCAGCAGGGCGATCATGCCGGTAGTGTTCATCAGGGTTTCCAGCACATCCTTCGGGCGCAGGGTCTCGCTGAAGTTGATCAGCGCACAGACCACCGCCACGGCGCAGGAGCCGAGGATCGCGTATACCGGCACGCCGGTCCCGGTGCGGGTGATCTTGAAGAACGACGGTGCATCACCGCGCTGCGACAGCGAGAAGAGCATGCGTGAAGCGGTGTAGTGGCCGGAGATCAGGCAACTGCTCACCGAGGTCAACACCACGAAGTTCATCAGCAACTCGGCATACGGCACACCCAGCAGTTCCAGGGTGCGACGGTAGGCGCCATAGCCGGAAACGCCCAGGTGCGGATCGTTCCACGGCACCAGGCAGACGATCAGGAAGATCGAGCCGACGTAGAACAGGCACACACGCCACACCACCGAGTTGGTGGCCTTGACGATCTGGGTAGCCGGGTCCTTCGCTTCCGAAGCCGCGATGGTCACGATCTCGGCACCGAGGAAGGCGAACATCACTCCGAGCAAGGCGCCGATCACCGTGGTGATGCCGTTGGGCATGAAGCCTTCGGCGGTCAGGTGGGTGATGCCGCGCACCTCACCGAACTGCCAGACGTTCATCACTGCGGCGGTACACACCACCAGGAAACAGACGATCGCCACCACCTTGATCAAGGCGAACCAGAACTCGAACTCGCCGTAGTGCTTGACGTTGAAGAAGTTCACGGTGATCAACAGCAAGGTGGTCGCCAGCACGAACACGTTGACGCTGACACCAGGGAAGAAGCCATGCAGGATCTTGCCCGCCACGTAGGCTTCCCAGGCCATGAGGATGACCCAGTACCACCAGTACAGCCAACCGATGGTGAAACCGGCCCAGCGCCCGATGGCGCGGTCGGCGTAGGTGGAGAACGAGCCGGTGTCCGGCGAGGAGGTCGCCATCTCGCCGAGCATGCGCATGATCAGCACCACCAGGATGCCGCCGGCGAGGTACGCCAGGACAGCCGCTGGGCCGGCGCTGTGGATCACGCTGCCGGAGCCGACGAACAAGGCGCCGCCAATGACCCCGGCGATCGACATCATCGTCAGGTGGCGCGACTTGAGCGAGGCACTGAGCTTGCTCTCGTGCCCGCCTTCCGCGGAGGTGGTGGATGTGGATGTTGCGTCCATCAGTTGTGTACCCCGTGCTTCTTTTTATCCAAGGAAAAACTGTGAAACCCCGATGGTTATCGGCCTCACCTGTACATCAGCGCTATTGCGGGCAGGAGGTGTGAAGAACACACGCAGACCATCCATGGCGGCCTGCTGACGCGCCCGAGGGTTGCCGCTCGGGCGAACTGAACGTGTTGCATCTGGCGATATCTGACACCTAATGTAAAAATGTCCGCCACATAGAGCCATGCACAGTGGCATGAAACTCGCACTGCACTGTACAGGCCGCCAATGCAATACACCCGCGACACCCTGCAGGCGCTTGGCGTTACGCACACCTGAAGGCACCCCATGCTGCGACTACATCCAGACTCCCCTACCCCGCTGGTCAACCAGATCATCGACGGGTTGCGCGAGCTCATCGACAACCAGACCCTCAAGCCCGGCGCCAAGGTGCCGTCTATCCGCGCGTTTGCCTCGACCTACTCGGTGAGCACCTTCACCGTGGTCGAAGCCTACGACCGCCTGGTGGCCCAGGGGCTGCTGGTCAGTCGCGGCAACGCGGGTTTCTTCGTCAGCCGCTCGGCGGGCGAGTTGCTCGACACGCATACCCCGCAAGCTGACACAACCCGACCATCGTTCAACTCCGAGTGGTACCTGCAACAGATCTTCGAAACCCGCCAACTGCCGTTCAAACCCGGCTGCGGCTGGCTGCCCAACGACTGGATGTACGAAGATGGCTTGCGTCGCGGCATGCGCCAGGTGGCCGGCAGCCCGCTGGAGCTGTCTGGCTATGGTGATCCGATGGGCCTGCCTGAACTGCGCGCGCTGACCGCGCAGAACCTGCAGCAGGAGCTGTCGATCGTCGCCAGCCCTGCGCAACTGATGCTCACCCATGGCGCCAGCCAGGCGCTGGACCTGGCCGTGCGCACCCTGGTGCGACCGGGTGACGTGGTGCTGGTGGACGACCCAGGCTATCCCAACCTGATGAGCATCCTGCGCTTTCAGGGCGCGACCTTGGTGGGCGTCCCCCGCACACCGGTGGGCTACGACCTCGACCAGTTGGAGCGCTTGCTCGCCCACCATCGCCCGACGGTGTTCTTCACCCAGCCACACCTGCACAGCCCGACCTGTTCGCGCACGCCGCTCGCGCAGTTGCACCGCCTGCTGCAACTGGCGTCGCAGCATGGTTTGCGCCTGGTGGAGAACAACCTCTACGCCGACATGATCGCCGAGCCACAGCCGTGCCTTGCCAGCCTCGATCATCTGCAGCAGGTGGTATACGTGGGCAGCTACTCCAAGAGCATCTCGCCCAACGTGCGGGTGGGCTACCTGGTGGCCGAAGCCGAAGTGATGCAGCAGCTGTTGCAGCTGAAGATGCGTTCAGGGCTGACCACCTCGCAGGTGATGGAGCGGGTGGTGTACGCCGCAGTGATCGACGGTCGCTGGCGCAAGCACCTCAAGCGCCTGCGCCAGCGCCTGGCAGAAGCGCATCAGGAAGTGGGTAGACACCTGCATCGGCTGGGCTTCGAGCTGTTCATCGAGTCGGACGAAGGCATGTACATCTGGACCCGCCACCCGGCCATTCCCGATAGTGCGGCGCTGCTCGACGATGCGCTGGAACAGGGGATCATGCTTGGGCCTGGGCAATTGTTCATGGTCGATGCGCAGGCCACGGGGTGGATGCGGTTCAATGTGGCGTTCAGTACGGATCCCGGGATGTGGGAGTTGCTGGAGAAGGTGTTGGTGCGGCATGTCAGGCGAGGCTAATGAAAATCCCGACTCCTTACATCCAACCCCCGCAATAACCCACTGACATCCTCCAACCGCCGCGCGATCAGGTGTCTGACACCCTTTTCCTGCTCCAGGCGGCCACTGACCTTGAGCAATTGCGAGCCCACCAGGGCTCGCCGCTGTCGCTCGGCCAGATCCCGCCACACCACCACGTTGAGCATGCCGAACTCGTCTTCCAGGGTGACGAAGGTCACGCCGCTGGCCGTCTGGGGGCGCTGGCGACCCACGACGATGCCGGCCACGGCAACGCTGTCGCCATGGCTCAAGCCATCCAGCTCACGAGAGCTGCGGCAACCCAGCGCGCGCAGGCGTGAACGCAGCAGCGTCAAGGGATGCGGGCCAAGTGTGGTGCCCAGGGTCGCGTAGTCGGCGAACAGGTCTTCGGCGATGCTCGGCGCCGGCAAGCTCACTTCGCTTTCAGGCGCAGACTCGACCCCAGCGAACAACGGCAGTTGCGCCTGCACGGCAGCGACCTGCCAGCGCGCCTGATGGCGATCGCGAGCCAGGGCACGCAAGGCACCGGCATCGGCCAGGCGCGCGCGGGCGCGGCTGTCGAGGGACGCACGCAGGCACAGATCCTCGACATCCCGCCATGGCCGCTGCGCCCGCGCCTGCTCCAGGCGCCGGGCATCGTCCTCGCCGAAACCACGGACCTGCCGCAGCCCCAGGCGAATCGCCAGGGCATCACCGCCTTGCGGTTCCAGGGTGCAGTCCCAGACGCTGTGAACGACATCCACCGGTCGCACCTCGATGCCCTGGCGACGGGCCTCCTGCAAAAGCTGGTCGGGGCTGTAGAACCCCATGGGCCAACTGTTGATCAACGCGCAGGTGAAGATCGCCGGCTCGTGGCACTTGAGCCAACTGCTGGCGTAGCACAGCAAGGCGAAACTGGCGGCGTGGGACTCGGGGAAGCCATAGCTGCCGAACCCCTTGATCTGCTCGAAGATGCGTTCGGCAAAGGCCAGCTCGTAACCATTGCGCAACATGCCGTCGAGCAAACGCAGCCGATGCGGCTCCAGCCCGCCATGACGCTTCCACGCCGCCATGCTGCGGCGCAACTGGTCGGCTTCGCCTGGGGTGTAGTCGGCCGCGACCATCGCCAGTTCCATTACCTGTTCCTGGAACAACGGCACACCCAGCGTGCGCTTGAAGACCGCCTTGAGCTTTTCCGAAGGATAGGTGACCGGCTCTTGCTTCAGACGCCGCCGCAGATAGGGATGCACCATGTCCCCCTGGATCGGCCCGGGCCGCACGATCGCCACCTCGATGACCAGGTCGTAGAAGGTGCGCGGCTGCAGGCGCGGCAGCATGGCCATCTGTGCCCGAGACTCGATCTGGAACACCCCCATGGTCTCGGCGCGGCTGATCATCGCGTAGGTGGCGGGGTCTTCCTGGGGGATGCTGGCCAGGGTCAGCTCGCGCCCACGGTGCAGCCGGAGCAGATCGAAACAACGGCGCAGGGCGCTGAGCATGCCCAGGGCAAGCACATCGACCTTGAGCAGACCCACCATGTCCAGGTCGTCCTTGTCCCACTGGATCACCGTGCGCTCGGGCATGGCGGCGTTCTCCACCGGCACCAGCTGGTCCAGTGGCTGCTCGCAGATCACGAAACCGCCAGGGTGCTGCGACAGGTGTCGAGGGAAACCGATCAACTCACCCGCCAGCACCAGGATACGCCGCAACGATGGGCTCTGCGCCTCGAAACCAGCCTCGGCCAGGCGCTGCGCATCGGGAATGCGATCGCTCCAGCGCCCGCAGCATTTGGCCAGGGCATCCACCTGGTCGCTCGGCAGACCCAGCACCCGAGCCACGTCACGCACGGCGCCAGCAGCGTGATAGGTGCTGACCACCGCGGTAAGCGCCGCGCGGTGCCGGCCATAGCGCCTGAACACATACTGGATCACCTCTTCGCGGCGGTCGTGTTCGAAGTCCACGTCGATGTCGGGCGGTTCATTGCGCTCACGTGAGAGAAAGCGCTCGAACAGCAGGCGGTGAGTCATCGGGTCGAGCTCGGTGATCCCCAGCACGAAACACACCACCGAGTTGGCGGCAGATCCCCGCCCCTGGCAGAGAATGTTTTGTCGACGGGCGAAATCGACGATGTCGTAGACGGTGAGGAAGTAACTCTCGTAGCCCAACTCCTCGATCAGCGCCAGCTCGCCTTCGAGGGTCTGGTACACCTCGGCGCTGGCGCCCTGCGGCCAGCGTATCGACAGGCGCTGCTCGCACAGGTGACGCAACCAGCTCGCCGGGCTGTGGCCTTCCGGGACCAGCTCACGGGGGTACTGGTACTTCAGCTCGCTGAGGTCGAAGCGGCAGCGCTCGGCAATGACCAGGGTTTCGCTCAGCAGGTCGCCGGGGTGCAGCTCGGCCAGTTGCTCGCGGCTGCGCAGGTGGCGTTCGCCATTGGGGTAGAGGTAACGCCCGGCCTCGGCCACCGTGCAGTGCTGGCGGATCGCCGTCATGCAGTCCTGCAAGGCGCGACGACCACGGACATGCATGTGCACGTCGCCACAGGCCACGGCGCGAATCGCCAGTTGCCCGGCCAGGGTACGCAAACGCTGCAAGCGCGCTGCGTCGTCGCTGCCACGGTGCTGGTGCACTGCCAGCCACAGCCGCTCGGGGAACAGTGCCTGCAACCAGCGGCCGGGTTCGGGGTCGCCAGGGTCGTCAGCGATCCACAGCGCCAGCAAGCCTGAGCAATGCGCCTGCAGGTCTTCGGCCAGCAATCGATACTCGCCCTTCTCTGCCCGGCGCCGCGCGCGGGTAATGAGCGCGCAGAGGCTCTGGTAGCCGGTCAGGTTCTCCACCAGCAGCACCAGGCGCGGCCCATCCTGCACCTGCACTTCGCTGCCGACGATCAGCCGTACGCCATGCTCGCGGGCCGCCTGCCAGGCGCGGACAATCCCGGCCAGGGTACATTCGTCGGTGATTGCCAGGGCCTGATAGCCCTGCTCTTGGGCACGACGAAACAGCTCGTCGGCGCTGGAGGCACCGCGCTGAAAACTGAAATTCGACAGGCAATGCAGCTCGGCGTACTCAGGCAGGCTCATGCGAACCAGCCCTGCAGCCACAAGGGGCCGGGTTGGGCGAGGTCGCGGTAGGCCCAACCGCGCAACCCTTCGCGGGTTTCGATGCGGTAGTAGTCGCGGCGCACATCACCGCCATCCCACCAGCCCGATTCGATGCGCTCGGCTTGGCCAAGCCATTGCAGGCCGCCCTCGGGCAAGGCCAGTGCCTGGGGCAGCAACCAGCCAGGACGGCTGCCGGGCGCGACCGCCAGGCTGCCCGCAGCGCCCTGCTCGCTGGCCTGCCAGGCATGCTCGGGACGATGATCGGCTTCGGCGCGCAGCCCCATGACCGCCTCGTCGCCCAACCGGGCACGCAAGCGCTCGCGCAACTGCTCCCAGGGCTGGGCTTGCTGCGAACGCGGATCGAACAGCGCGCGATGCTGTGGCACGAACGCTGGCAGGTCGGCGGCCAGCAGGCGCACGTTGCGCACCGGCGCCGGAATGCGCAGCGGTTCCAGCCGGCCACGGGCCAGTTCGAAGAGCATCGCCGCTTCGCGCTCGGCCGCCAGCAAGCCGACCTTCAGCACGGTATCCGGCCCTTCTACATGCTCCAGATGTAGCTCGAAGCGCTGCACACCGCAGTCACGCCCGGCAAGAAAAGCGGCCAGATCATTGATCAGCCGGCGCAGGGGAAACAGTAATGCCTGGTGCGATTCCACATCGAAATTCAGCTCCAGCCTGGACTCGAACCGGTCTGGCGGCTGATAGAAATCCAGCCCCAGCGCACGCTGGCCGAAGAGTTGGTCCAGGTGCAACTGCACAGGCGCAGCAAAACGCTTGGCCAGGGCATCACGCGGCAAGGCCATGACCTCGCCCAGCCGGCGCAACCCCATGCGCGAGAGGGCCTGGGCGGCATCGGCAGGCAAGCCGACCCGATCCAGAGGCATGTTCGCCAATGCTGCGCGCGTCTGCTCGGCGCAGGTCAGCGCCAGGCCATCGTGCCCGTTGACCAGCATGCGCGCCGCCACCGGATTGCTCGCCAGCACAATGCGATGACGCAGGCCGAGTTCCTGCAGTTCTGTACGCAGACGCGCCTCGAAACTCGCCCACGGACCGAACAGTTGCAGGCTCGACCCCACCTCCAGCAACAACGCACGCGGATAGTGCAGGCTGACCTGAGCGCTGAACCGATAGGCCCAGGCCGCTAACAGTTGCTGTACTTCGTCGATGCGCGCCGGATCGGCCTCGACACAGGTGAAGCCGTCAGCCAGAGCCCGGGCGGCAGTCAGCGTCTGCCCAGCGCGCAGCCCCAGGTCGGCGGCCGCCGCATTGACCGCCTGCAACACCCGTCGTTGCGCTGGGCCGCCAAGCAGGACCAGCGGCGAATCGGCGTCGTCCCGCCCGCGCTGAACAGTGTCCAGCGCCAGCTGCGGCAGCAGGATGCAGGCCCAGAGCATGGCGCATCAGCCTCGTCCGGGAGCGGCGATGGGCGTGGCCGGCACCAGGCCGCCACGGCACTTGAGCACTCGCCACTGTGCCGGACGCGTATCGAGGGCGATACGCAAAGCCGCAGGCGACGGGTTGTGCGCCGCCTGCTGGGGTCGGCAGGCGAAGGCCAGCGCCTCACCGGTTTCAGCGGCGACCTGCAAGCGGCGCAATGAGCGGTCATCGGCGCGCTCCGGCCAGCACAGCACCGCCGCACAACTGCCAGAGCGCAGGCACTGCTCGGCAGCCCACAGGGCCTCGTCTGGCTCGGCCGCGACCTGCGCCAGCCAGCGCAGATCGACGCCTGCCGCCTGCCAGGCCGGCGCATAGGGAATGAACGGCGGCGCTACCAGCACCACCCGCCCACCCTCGCCGCTCAGCCGGGCGAGGGTCGGCCAGAGCAACTGCAGTTCACCACAACCGGGGCTGGCCAGCAGCAACTCGCTGAGCGCCGCCGATGGCCAGCCCCCTTCAGGCAGGCGCTCGTCCAGCGCGGCATGACCAGTGGGCTGCAAGCCGAGCGGGCGCGCCTGGACCTGCCGCCCACGCCAGATTCGGCGCTGGTCGAGCAACCCATCGAGATCGACTACCGCGCCCATCAGTCACGCCTCAGCAGGCCGCAGAACACACCTTCGATGCAGAAGTCGTGCTCGGGGCCCACGTCGATGGGGGCATAGGCCGGGTTGCGTGGCAGCAGCCGATAGCCACCCGCCACCCGTTCCAGGCGCTTGATGGTGACCTCGCCATCGAGCCGTGCAACGACGATCTGCCCGTCGCGAGCATCGCCCTGCTGGAGAATGCCGACCAGATCGCCGTCGAGGATACCGTCGCCGATCATCGAATCGCCGCGCACCTTGAGCAGGTAGTCGGGCGTGCGGCGGAACAGGCTGGGGTCGATCAGCAATTGTTCGTGGATGCCCAGGTCCGGACCGATCGGCGCACCGGCGGCGACCCGGCCAAGCACCGGAATCTCGAGGATTTCCGGTCGGCGCAGCGGTTCGGCCAGGCGAATACCCCGCGCCTGGTTAGGCGTGACCTCGATGTAACCACCCTCATGCAGGGCAGTGATGTGCTTGCGCGCCACGCTGCGCGAGGCGAAACCGAAGCGCTCGGCGATATCGGCCAGGCTCGGCGGCTGGCCGTGGTCGGCGATGCGCTCGCGGATGAATTCGAGAATGGCGCGGCGTTTGGGGGATAGTTTGTCCATAGAGCACATTTGTACTCTTTTCCGAAAACACTGAACAGCCCCCTTCGTCGCCGAGTTTGGCTATGATGGCTGCTGAATTGTTTCTTCACTGCCAGGATGCCCGATGCTGACCGCCCTGCTGTTCGACCTCGATGGGACCCTCACCGACACCGACACCCTGCACCTGCAGGCGTTTCGCAAGCTGCTGCACGATTACGACGGCCGCGAACTGACCCAGGAGCAATTCAACGCCCAGGTCAGCGGCCGCTCCAATGGCCTGCTGTTCAAGGAGCTGTTCCCCCAGGCCGATGCCGCCGAGTGCAAGCACCTGGCCGACCGCAAGGAGGCGCTGTTCCGCGAAATGTCGCCCACGCTCGAGCCGATGCCGGGCCTGCTGCGCCTGCTGGAGCACGCCGAGCGCCATGGCATCGGCATGTGCGTGGTGACCAATGCCCCGCGGCTGAACGCCGAGCACATGCTGGGGGCCATGGGCCTGGGCGAGCGCTTCGAGCATGTGCTGGTGGCCGACGAACTGGCCCGGCCCAAGCCCGACCCACTGCCCTACCTCACCGGCCTCCAGCGCCTGGAAGCCAAGGCCGCGCAGGCACTGGCTTTCGAAGACTCGCTGCCCGGCGTCAAGGCGGCGGTCGACGCCGGGATCTTCACCGTGGCCCTGGCCACCACCCAGCCGGCCGAGCGCCTGCTGCAGGCCGGCGCGCAACTGGTGATCGAGGATTACAACGACCCACGGCTGTGGGCGTTGATCGAACAGATGCAGGCTTGACTCTCGCCTCGGTAGGCGCGGCGGTTCGCCGCTGCGACGTGTTCCGCGCCTACCGAAGGGTGGGTCAAGCCCGCCGAGCAACCATCAGGAAGATCACCAGCGCCAGCCCCGGCAATACCGCGCCCACCAGCGCCACGCCATTCCAGCCATAACCCGCATACAAGGCACTGGCCACTGCCGAACCCAGGGCACCGCCGATGAAGATGCTGGTCATGTACACGGCATTGAGCCGCCCGCGGCTGGCTGGGTCCAGTGCGTAGATCTCACGCTGGCCGATCACCATGTTCATCTGCACGGCGAAGTCCAGCAGCACCCCGGTCAACCCCAGGCCGATCACGCTGTAGCCCGGCGCGCTCAGCCCGAACAGCAGCGACAACGGCGCCAGCACCAGGGCCAGCAACGACGCCTGGCGCGCATGCCCGGCATCGGCAAGGCGCCCGGCAATCGGGGCCGCAATGGCGCCCACCGCGCCCACCAATGCGAACAAGGCGATCTGGCTCTGCGACAGGCCATGCTCGGTTGCCAGTGCCAGCGGCACGGCGGTCCAGTACAGGCTGAACGTCGCGAACATCAAGCCTTGATACAGCGAGCGCTGGCGCAGCAACGGGTAGCGCCGCAGCAGCCCGCCCAGCGAGGCCATCAACTCGACGTAGCTGGCCTTGTGCTCCGGCACCCGCCGCGGCAGGGTCACGGCCAGCAGCACGACGATTGCCGCCATCAGCACCGCCGCCCCCAGGAACACGGCACGCCAGCCGAAGTGATCGGCCACCAGGCTCGACAAGGGCCGCGCCAGCAGGATGCCCAACAGCAGGCCACCCATGATGTTGCCCACCACCCGGCCCCGCTGTTGCTCCGGCGACAGATGCGCAGCCAGTGGGATCAGCATCTGCACCGCCACCGAACTGAAGCCGATCAGCAAGGCATAACCGAGAAACAGCTCACCTTGGCCGTGCCCGCTGCTGCCCGCCAGGAGCAGACTGGCGCAGGACAGCACAGCCGTGGCGATCATCAGCCGACGGTTCTCCACCAGGTCGGCCAACGGCACCAGCAACAGCAGCCCCAGGGCGTAGCCCAGCTGGGTGAGCGAGACGATCAGGCTGGCACGCTCGGTGGACAGCCCAAGGTCCGGCGCGATCAGGCCGACGATGGGTTGGGCGTAGTAGATGTTGGCAACGATGGCACCGCAGCAGAACGCCAGCAGTGTCACCAGGCCTCGGCTCAGTGACGTGCCGGATGTAGAGGAAGTCGCTAAAGAAGCAGTCATTTCAGATTATTCACACATGGCAAGACATGCCACGCACCTTAGCGGCCAGGGCCTGCCGAGGGAATCGGAACGCAACGCAAAGCGGCTTTGCGCCAGGCGCAACGCCACCACGCTCAGGGCCTGAGCAACGACTCGCAGAACTCGATGAACGCCGTTACCCGCCGCGACCAGCGATGGTTGGGCAGGTACAGGGCGTTGATATTGCAACTGGCAGCGATCGGATTGGCCTGCCAGCCCGGGAACAACCGCACCAGACGCCCGGCAGCGACATCGTCGCGCACCAGCCAGTCTGCCAGCAGGCTGACGCCACTGCCCGCCACCGCCGCCTCGCGCAGCAAGTCGGAGTTGGCGCAGCGCAAGGGCCCGGCCACATCCACCTCGATCAGCTCGTCTCCTTGGCGCAGTTGCCAAGGTCGCCCCAGGCCGCTATAGCGAAAGCGCAAACAGGCATGCTCGCTCAACTGCGCGGGGTGTTCGAGCGCAGCATGGCTGGCCAGGTAATCCGGACTGGCCACCAGCCAGCGTTCGAAAGTGCCCAGGGTGCGACTGACCAGCTCGTCGCTCGGCGCCGGATCACCCAGGCGAATGGACAGGTCGTAGCGCCCGTCGAGCAAATCGTCGAAGCGGTCGCTCAGGTCGATATCCAGCTCCAGCGAGGGGTAGCGGGCCATGAAGCGGCCCAGGTGCGGCGCAATCATCCGCCGCCCGAACTCCACCGGCAGGCACAGGCGTAGCACGCCCACCGGTTCCTGCCCGCGATCGGCGACGCTGGCATCGGCCTCGGCCAAGGCCGCGACGATAGCGCGGGCGCGCTGGTAGTAGCCGACACCCGCCTCGGTCAGGCTGACCTGCCGGGTCGAGCGGTTGAGCAGGCTGGTACCCAGCTCGCTTTCCAACGCATCGACCAGGCGTGTCACCGACGAGGTCGCAACCCCGAGCCGTCGGCCGGCAGCAGAAAAGCCCTGGGCTTCAACAGTCGCCATGAACATCTTGATGGCCAGCAGCTTGTCCATTGGCGTGATTCCTTGCGCAGTGCCGTAAAGTAGCTCCGTAAGGTAGCTCCGTAACAACCTAGCTCCGTGCGGAAAATCCCGGAACCTTCCTACAATCACCGTCCGGAATCAAGAAAGGCAAACGTCCATGCCCGACAACCTGTTCAGCCCCCTGCCCCCGCTCGACCCTGCGGCCGCCGAGCAATTCGACGAACTGCTGCGCCGCCCAGGGCTGCGCATCGAGCGCATCGTCTCCAGCGGCCAATGCAGTCCGCCCGATTTCTGGTACGACCAGGCCGAAGGCGAGTGGGTGGTGGTTCTCACCGGCAGCGCCGGGTTACGCCTGGAGCACGAAAGCGAAACGCGGGTACTGAAGGCAGGCGACCACCTGGATATCCCGCCGCATTGCCGACATCGCGTGGAGTGGACGCAGGCCGATGCGACGACGGTCTGGCTGGCAGTGTTCTACACAGCCCCTACGCGCTAGAGCTGCTTGAGCGCGATGTCTCCTGCCCCACCCTTGCCATCGCGCCGCTCGCTCATCCAGTCATTGACCTTCTGCCCGAACTCGGCCGGCGCCTTGCGCCCGAAGCGCCGCGCCAGGTCGAGGATGGTCTGCTGGGCCAGTGCCTCTTCCATGCGTTTCTGCGCGCCGAGCATCACCGCATGGATGGCACAGGTACCCTCGGTGGCCCAGCCGGGCGCTGCGCCGTCGAACAGCGAGCAGCGCTCGCGGATCTCGCGGCAATCGAAGATCTTCTTCGGTCCATCGATGGCGTTGACGATATCCAGCACGGTGATTTCGTCCGAAGGCCGGGCCAGGCGAAAACCGCCACGCACGCCCTCGGTGGCCGCCACCAGCCCGGCACGCGCCAGCTTGGTGAAGACCTTGGCCAGGTATTCCTGCGGCACCCCTTGCAGTTCGGCGAGATCACGCACGCTGGACTCGCGGCTGTCGCCGCGCTCGTCGATGAGGAACAGCAGGCAGTGAATGCCGTACTCGACGCCCGCGCTGTATAACGACATATCAATCTCCGACCAAATTTGTCGCAAATAGTACGCCCTTCCCCAGAAACTGGCAAAGCCATCGGCCACCATCGGTCGCCTGCCTATTTTCCTCAATCACCCAGAACCCTTGATTTATCGCTGGTTCACCTGCAAAGCGAGGGCCGCCTGCGACTGCCCGCTAAAAAAAAGCTTGTCGCTTTAAACTACGACCAATAGAGTCGTAGTTATTCGGCAAGCGCAGCAACGCACGCCGGACCTCGACCCAAACCCCTTCGATCCTCTCGCGGAGCCTGTCCATGAACCCACACATCCTGATCATCGGTGCCGGTTTTGCCGGCGTCTGGAGCGCCCTGAGCGCCGCCCGCCTGCTCGACCTCGCCAAGCGTGGCGACATCCACATCAGCGTGCTCGCGCCGCAGGCCGAACTGCGCATCCGGCCGCGCTTCTACGAAGCCGATGTGCACACCATGAAAGCGCCGCTTGGCGAGCTGTTCGAGGCTGTAGGGGTGAATTTCATCCAGGGCCATGCCCAATCCATCGATGCCGACGCACGTTCGGTCGCCTATATCGACGCCAATGGCCAGACCCGCCAACTGGGTTACGAGCGCCTGGTACTGGCCGCCGGCAGCCAGGTTGCCCGCCCTGCCGTACCGGGTCTGGACCAGCACAGCTTCGATGTCGACCAGATGGAGTCGGCGATCAAGCTGGAGCAACACCTGACCGACCTCGCCAGCCTGCCGGCCTCCCCGGCCCGCAACACCGTGGTGGTGTGCGGCGGCGGTTTCACCGGCATCGAGACCGCCACCGAAATGCCTGCCCGCTTGCGCGCAGTACTCGGCGAGCAGGCCAATATCCGCGTGATCGTGATCGATCGCGGCGCACAGGTCGGTGCAGCCCTGGGTGCAGGCATCACCCCAGCCATCGTTGCCGCCTCGCAGCACGCCGGCGTGCAATGGCTCACCAATGCTTCGGTGATCGCGGTGGATGCCGGTGGCGTAACCCTGGATAACGGCGAGTACATCGCCAGCAAGACGGTGATCTGGACCGCAGGCGTCAAGGCCAGCCCGCTGACCGCGCAGATCGCCGGCGAACGTGATGCCCAGGGTCGCCTGCGCGTCGACGAGCACCTCAAGGTCATCGGCCAGCAGCATATCTACGCCACCGGCGACGTGGCCTGGGCCGCAGTCGATGACCTGGGCAACCACGCGCTGATGACCTGCCAGCACGCCATCCCCATGGGCCGTCACTCGGGCAACAACGCCATGGCCGACCTGCTCGGCGAGGCGCCGGTGGTGTATCGCCAGCCCAAGTACGTCACCTGCCTCGACCTGGGCGACTGGGGCGCGGCGTTCAGCGAAGGGTGGGACCGTGAACTGAAGCTGCAGGGCGATGAAGGCAAGCAGCTCAAGCGCCAGATCAACTCGGTGTGGATCTACCCGCCCGAGGCTGATCGCAGCAAGGCCCTGGCCGCTGCCGATCCAATGATCGCCATCGTTTAAGCGAATAAACCTGACAGATCCGTCAAAAAATGACGGATCTGTTTATACGTGTAGTTACATTGAATGACTGGTCAATAATAGTGGCACCGTGGCATTATTGACGTCAAAAAACCTACTAAAGTTAAGGACATTGTACTTTCCCGCAGCGCACCGAGACGCCTGGCCCCTTTCGCCGATTCCGGCACCACGACCCAGCGCTTGAAGCCTGCACGCCACATTCAAGGAGTAGCTCCATGCACTTAAGGAATATGAAGATCGGTATCCGGGCAGCCAGCGTATTTACGCTGCTGGGCGTTCTGGTGCTGGTCATGGGTCTGATATCGCTGTACGAAACCCGGCGCATGGACAGCGCCACCGATGAAATCCGCGTCACCTGGATGCCGGCGATCATTGCCCTGAACGAGGTCGGCACCAATCTCGGCCGCGCCCGTGCCATGACCCTGCGCAGCGTGATCGAGGAAGATCCCGCCGTCCGCCAGACCACCCTCGGCCGCATCGGCGAGATCAATACTTCGCTCGAAGCAGGCATCAAAACCTACGAATCGACCATCATCGAAAAGGACGACCGCGCCCTGTTCGATAACTTCGTCTCTCTCTCCCAGCGCTACCACGGCCTGCAGAAGTCGATCCGCGATGCCGCGGCCAACGGCGACATTGCCGAGGCCAGGCGCCTGGTCAACGGCCCGCTGGCCGAGTACGCCGACTCGATGATGAAAGCGCTCGGCACCCTGATGCAGTACAACTCCGACGGTGCCGACAAAGCCTCGCAGCGCAGCAGTGACGCCTATGAAGAAGCCTTTACACTGATCGTGCTGTCGCTGGTGGTGATCATCCTCGCGCTGGTGGCCATCGCCGTGCTGCTGACCCGCAGCATCGTCGTACCGCTGGCCGCAGCCGTGAGCGTTGCCGAGCGCGTGGCCACCGGCGACCTGACCCAGGAAATCCGCATCGTCGGTCGTGACGAGCCGGCGCTGCTGCTGCGGGCCTTGAGCCGCATGCAGGAAAGCCTGCGCGACACCATCCGCAAGATCGCGGCCTCGTCCGACCAGTTGGCCTCGGCGTCCGAAGAGCTGCACACCGTCACCGAAGACACCAGCCGCGGCCTGCACCAGCAAAGCGCGGAGATCGACCAGGCCGCCACTGCGGTCAACCAGATGACGGCTGCGGTGGAGGAAGTGGCCAACAACGCGGTCAGCACCGCCGACGCCTCCAAAGGCGCCGACCAGACCACCCGCGATGGCCGCGACCAGGTCAACCAGGCGCTGAGTTCGATCCAGCAACTGGTCGAGGACGTCACCGGCACCTCCAGCGAGATCGAACAACTGGCCACCAGCGCCAACGAAATCAGCCGCGTGCTCGATGTGATTGGCTCGATTGCCGGGCAAACCAACCTGCTGGCGCTCAACGCCGCCATCGAGGCGGCACGGGCCGGTGAAGCCGGACGTGGCTTTGCCGTAGTCGCCGATGAAGTGCGCGCGCTGGCCCACCGGACCCAGCAGTCCACGGCCGAGATCGAGCAGATGATCGGGGGTATCCAGACCGGCACCGAGCGCGCCGTGGGTTCGATGCACAGCAGCCAGGGCCGTGCCAGCGGCACCCTGGAGATCGCCGAGGCCGCAGGTCAGGCACTGGAGCTGATTGCCGAGGCGATCGCCGCGATCAACCAGCGCAACCTCGTGATCGCCAGCGCGTCCGAAGAGCAGGCCCAGGTGGCGCGTGAGGTAGACCGCAATCTGGTGAACATCCGTGACCTGGCGATGCAGACCTCTGCGGGAGCCAACCAGACCAGCGCCGCGGCGCAGGACCTCTCGCGCCTGGCGGTGGAATTGAACGGGATGGTGGCGCAGTTCAAGGTGTGAACTGAAACACCGAGGGCCGCTTTGCGGCCCTCTTGCACATCAACTAGTCGCTCACACCTAGCGCACGTCCCGCCTTCAGCGCCTTGCCGCGAGTGGCCAGGCAATAATAGAGCGGCACCGTCACCAGCAACCCGAACAGCCACGACAGGTCGGCGCCTTCGACGATGTTCGAATACGGCCCCACATACAGCGCCGTATTGGCGAACGGCAGTTGCACCAGGATCCCGCATACATAGGCAACGATGGCGTGGTGGTTGAAGCGACCGTAGATGCCGCCATCGGCGCGGAAGAACGAGGCGATGTCGTATTCGCCCTTCTTGATCAGGTAGAAGTCGACCAGGTTGATCGACGCCCAGGGCACCAGCACCAGCAGCAGTGCCAGGATCAGGCCGATGAACTGGCCGATGAACCCCGCCGAGGCATTCAGCGCCACCAGCCCGCACCCGAACAGGATCACCGACGCCAGCACTACCCGCACCCGCACGCTCGGCGTCCAGTGAGCGACGAACGTCTGGATCGCGGTGACGATCGACAGCACCGCGCCATACAGATTCAGCGCGTTGTGGCTGATGATGTTGAGCAGGAACAGCACCATCAGGACCGGCCCCAGCCAGCCAGTGGCCTGCTTGACCGCATCCATCGCATCAGTGCCTTCAGGCACGCACAACACCGCCACCGCCCCGAAGCTGAAACACAGGATGGTGCCCAGGGTCGCGCCGAAATAGGTCGCCCAGAACGGCTTGGCGATACCGATCTCGCGCGGCAGGTAGCGCGAGTAATCGGAGGTGTAGGGCGAGAAGCTGATCTGCCAGATGGTGCCCAGCGACACCGTGGCGATGAAGCCCGACAGGTTGAAGGCCCCGCGACTGAAGAAGTCGGCTGGCAGCTCCTGGGCGAACATCATGATGAAGCCGGCCAGCAGCGCCGAGCCCATCACCCAGGTACCGATGCGGTTCAGGCTATGGATGAAGCGATAGCCGATCACGCCAATGGCCGTGGCACTCAGGGCACCGATGACGATAGCCGTGGGCATCGGCACGCTCGGGGCGATGCCGTGGATCGACTTGCCCGCCAGGACGATGTTGGAAATGAAGAAGCCGACATAGATCAGCGCGGTGAAGAACACGATCAGCAATGCGCCGTAGCGCCCGAACTGGCCGCGGCTCTGCACCATCTGCGGAATGCCCAGCTGCGGTCCCTGCGCAGAGGCCAGGGCGATGACGATCCCGCCCAGCAGATGCCCCATCACGATGGCGACCAGGCCCCACAGCAGGTTCAGGTGGAACACCTGGACCACCATCGCGCCGGTGACGATCGGCAGTGGCGCGATATTGGTACTGAACCAGAGGGTGAAGAGGTCGCGCGCCTTCCCGTGGCGCTCGGAGGGGGGAACATGATCGACCGTGTGATTCTCGACAAACTGGTGTTGCGACGACGGTTGGGACATAGGATTTCAGCTCGAAAGGATCATTTTTATCTTTGTATGGAAACCGCTCGGGGCGGCCTCTCAGCTGAAGACCATATTATGGTATTCCAAACTTTTGACAACACTGCGCTGTGCTTTTTCAGCGCATCTGATCTGCCTTGTGCGCCACTGTGGCGCAGTGCTCTAGCAATCAAGACCAATGAATACGGGGCCTTTACCGTTCATCGTGTGTTCCGGTGCGCGGAAAATTCTGCTTGCAATATAGGTATTACGGTATACCATCAGACACATCAACGATAAAAAACGCGGACCACCGCACGCCCCTTAGAGGTACACGCCATGATCGACGCAACCGTCTACAAGCACGTCCTGGGCTCCTTCCCGTCCGGCGTCACCGTCATCACCACCCTGGACGACGACGGCTCGGTCGTCGGCCTCACTGCCAGCGCCTTTTCTTCCCTGTCCATGGACCCGCCGCTGGTGCTGTTCTGCCCCAACTACAGCTCCGACTCCTATCCTGTACTGATCAAGCAAAAGCGCTTCGCCATCCACTTGCTGTCCGGCGAGCAGCAGGCCGAAGCCTATGCATTCGCCAAAAAGGGCAAGGACAAGGCCAGCGGTATCGAGTGGGCCCTGAGCGAGCTGGGCAACCCGCTGCTGGCCGGTGCCACCGCGATCATCGAGTGCGAGCTGTGGCGCGAGTACGAAGGTGGCGATCACGCCATCATGGTCGGCAAGGTACACAACCTGATCGTGCCTGAGGACGCCCCACGACCGATGGTCTACTGCCGCGGCAAAATGGCCAGCCTGCCCGCCTTCGCCTGATACCTGCAGTTCGACGCAAGACTCTGTGGGAGCGGGCTCGTCCCGCGATCACCGGCCCTGCCGGTGTCATTCAGGACGCGGCTTGTTTCCCTGTGCCGCGCCGTCCCCACATCGACCACAACAAGCTCCGAGGAAAGCCCCATGAAGTTTTCGCTGTTCGTACACATGGAACGTTGGGATGACCAGGTCAGCCACCGCCAGCTGTTCGAAGACCTGACCGAACTGACCCTGATGGCCGAGCGCGGCGGTTTCAGCACCGTATGGATCGGCGAACACCACGCCATGGAATACACCATCTCGCCCAGCCCCATGCCGCTGCTGGCCTACCTGGCTGCCCGTACCGAGACCATCCGTCTGGGCGCCGGCACCATCATCGCGCCGTTCTGGAATCCGATCCGCGTAGCTGGCGAATGCGCCCTGCTCGATGTGATCAGCAATGGTCGCATGGAAGTGGGCCTGGCCCGCGGTGCCTACCAGTTCGAATTCGACCGCATGGCCGGTGGCATGCCCGCCACCGACGGCGGCAAGGCCCTGCGCGAGATGGTCCCGGCGGTCCGCGCCCTGTGGCAGGGCGACTACGCCCACGAAGGCGAGGTGTACAACTTCCCCACCTCCACCAGCGTACCCAAGCCTGTGCAGCACGGCATGCCACCGATGTGGATCGCCGCCCGCGACCCGGACTCGCACAACTTTGCGGTCAAGCATGGCTGCAATGTCATGGTCACCCCACTGATGAAGGGTGACGAAGAGGTGCTGGACCTGAAGAACAAGTTCCAGGCCGCGTTGGACAACAACCCTGAAGTGCCGCGCCCGCAACTGATGGTGTTGCGCCACACCCACGTGCACAGCCCGGCCGAGCCCGATGGCTGGAAGATCGGCGCCCAGGCGATCTCGCGCTTCTATCGCACCTTCGATGCCTGGTTCGGCAACAAGACCACCCCGGTCAATGGCTTCCTGGAGCCCAGCCCCGAGTCCAAGTTCGCCGAGGTACCGGCCTTCGCGCTGGAGAACATCCGCAAGAACACCATGATCGGCACCCCCGAAGAAATCATTGCGCGCATCAAGTACTACCAGGAACTGGGCGTCGACGAATTCAGCTTCTGGTGTGACAACAGCCTGCCGCACGCAGAGAAACGTAAATCGCTGGAGCTGTTCATCAAGGAAGTGGTGCCAGCGTTTGCCTGATCGGTAGCCCGCTGCACCTGCCCGCTTTCATGACCTGTGAGAGCGGGCATTTTTTTGGCTGCGCTTCAACTGCGTCTGCCCACCAGAAGATCAGTACAGACACCCCAGAAAACCGCGGCACAGCACACCTTTCGTCCCCCCCGCAGGAGAAATTTCCCGCCCCCTCTTGCACATCAAATATTATGGTATACCATCAGACAACAAGAGCTGATAACCCTCACCAGGAGCCCCCCCATGAGTTTCGAAATCCGCAAGATCGTCACCTACTCCGAAGAAACCCGCATCGAAGGCGGCAAGGCCACCGACAAACCAGTGACCATGGTCGGCCTGGCCGTGGTGATCAAGAACCCATGGGCTGGCCGTGGTTTTGTCGAAGACCTCAAGCCGGAAATCCGCGCCAACTGCTCCGAACTGGGTGCGCTGATGGTCGAGCGCCTGACCGCCGCCATCGGTGGTGCCGACAAGATCGAGGCATACGGCAAGGCAGCGGTGGTCGGTGCCGAGGGTGAGATCGAGCACGCGTCGGCGGTGATCCACACCCTGCGCTTTGGCAACCACTACCGTGAAGCGGTCCAGGCCAAGAGCTACCTGAGCTTCACCAACAAGCGCGGCGGCCCGGGCACCTCGATCCAGATCCCGATGATGCAGAAGGACGACGAAGGCCTGCGCTCGCACTACATCACCCTGGAAATGCAGATCGAAGACGCTCCGCGCGCCGACGAGATCGTCGTGGTCCTGGGCGCCTCCGACGGTGGCCGCCTGCACCCGCGTATCGGCAACCGCTACATCGACCTGGAAGAACTGGCTGCCGAGAAAGCCAACGCTCAATAACAATAAGCAGACGGGCCGGAGCCAAGCGTCACGGCACCGGCCTTTCAAGGAGCGCCATCCATGATTCAGCCTGTCGCTGAACGTACACCTGCCGGGACCAGCTACCTGAGCCTCGGCCAGGGCCAACCCGTGGTGCTGATCCACGGCGTGGGCCTGAACAAGGAAATGTGGGGTGGCCAGTTCGTCGGCCTGTCCACCGACTACCGGGTCATCGCCTACGACATGCTCGGCCATGGCCAGAGCGCGTTGCCCGCGCCGGACACCGACCTGCAAGGCTACGCCACCCAGCTCGCCGAACTGCTCGACCACCTGCAGATTCCCCAGGCCACCGTCATCGGCTTCTCCATGGGCGGCCTGGTCGCCCGCGCCTTCGCCCTGCACTACCCGCAGCGGCTGGCGGCTCTGGTCGTGCTCAACAGCGTGTTCAACCGCAGCCCCGAGCAGAGCGCCGGTGTCATCGCCCGCGCCGCGCAGGCTGCCGAGCTTGGCCCGGACGCCAACGTCGACGCGGCCCTGGACCGCTGGTTCAGCCGCGAATACAAGGCGGCCAACCCGGCCCAGGTCGCGGCCATCCGCCAGGTGCTGGCCAGCAACGACCCCCAGGGCTACCACACTACCTATTCGCTGTTCGCCACCCAGGACATGTACCGCGAAGCGGACCTGGGCAGCATCCAGGTGCCAACGCTGATCGCCACCGGCGAACTCGATTCCGGCTCCACCCCGGCCATGACCCGCCAGCTCGCCGCGCGCATTCCCGGCGCCCGCAGCGTGGTCCTGGCCGAACAACGGCATATGATGCCCGTTGAGGCTCCGCGCGAAGTCAACCGCATGCTGCTGGACTTCCTGAGCCAAGCCCGCACCCTCACCGAATCCGCCAAGGGGATAGTTGCATGACCCTCGTTCGTTTCCAGATGTGCATCGACGGCCAATGGCGCGATGCCCAGAGCGGCAAGACCTTCGACAGCCTCGACCCGGCCACCGCCCAGGCCTGGGCGCAACTGCCCGATGCCGACGAGCAGGACGTCGAGCTGGCGGTACAGGCCGCCCGGCGCGCCTTCGATAGCAAGGCCTGGCGCGGGCTCACCGCCACCGCACGGGGCAAGCTGCTGCGCCGCCTCGGTGACCTGATCGCCGAGAACAAGGAGCACCTGGCCCAGCTCGAAAGCCGCGACAACGGCAAGCTGATCCGCGAGACCCGCGGCCAGGTCGGCTACCTGCCGGAATTCTTCCACTACACCGCAGGCCTTGCCGACAAGCTCGAAGGCGGCACCCTGCCGCTGGACAAGCCCGACCTGTTCGCCTACACCGTGCACGAGCCCATCGGTGTGGTGGCTGGCATCATCCCGTGGAACAGCCCGCTGTACCTGACCGCGATCAAGCTCGCCCCGGCCCTGGCCGCTGGCAACACCATCGTGCTCAAACCTTCGGAGCATGCGTCGGCCACCATCCTGGAGCTGGCCCGCCTGGCGCTGGAAGCCGGTTTCCCGGCCGGTGTGGTCAACGTCGTCACCGGTTACGGCCCAAGCACCGGCGCGGCGCTCACCCGTCATCCACTGGTGCGCAAGATCGCCTTCACCGGCGGCGCCGCCACTGCCCGCCATGTGGTGCGCAGCAGCGCCGAGAACTTCGCCAAGCTGTCGCTGGAGCTGGGCGGCAAGTCGCCGAACATCATCTTCGCCGACGCCGACCTGGACAGCGCCATCAACGGCGCAGTGGCCGGCATCTACGCCGCCTCCGGACAAAGCTGCGTGGCCGGTTCGCGCCTGCTGGTGCAGGACGAGATCTTCGACGCGTTCGTCGAGCGCCTGATCGAGCGGGCCAAGCGCATCCGCATCGGTAACCCGCAGGACGACGCCAGCGAAATGGGCCCGATGGCCACCGCCCAGCAACTGGCCGTGGTCGAAGGCCTGGTCGCTGCGGCCAAGGCCGAGGGCGCCAAGCTGCGCCTGGGTGGCAAGCGCGCCGAGGTCGAGGGCGACGGCTGGTTCTACGAGCCGACCCTGTTCGAGTGCGACAGCAACTCGATGACCATCATGCAGGAAGAGGTGTTCGGCCCGGTCGCCGCGGTGATCCGCTTCAAGACCGAGGAAGAGGCGCTGGCCATGGCCAACGACTCGCAGTTCGGCCTTGCCGCCGGCATCTGGACCCGCGACCTGGGCCGTGCCCATCGCCTGGCGCGCGACGTGCGCTCGGGGATCATCTGGGTCAACACTTACCGCGCAGTCTCGGCCATGGCGCCGATCGGCGGCTTCAAGAACAGCGGCTACGGTCGCGAGAGCGGCATCGATTCGGTGCTGGCCTATACCGAGCTGAAGACCGTGTGGATCAACCTGTCCACCGCGCCAATGCCCGATCCGTTTGTGATGCGTTGAGAAGGAGCACGAGATGATCGAACCTGGCATCTATAAAGACGTGATGGGCTCCTTCCCGTCCGGCGTGACCGTGGTCACCACGCTCGATGGCGATGGCGGTATCGTCGGCATTACCGCCAGCGCCTTCAGCGCGCTGTCGATCGAGCCGGCGCTCGTGCTGTTCTGCCCCAACTACGCCTCCGACACCTACCCGATCCTGCGCGACAGCAAGCAGTTCGCCATTCACCTGCTGTCGGCCGACCAGACCGCCGAGGCCTATGCCTTTGCGGGTAAAGGCAAGGACAAGGCCAAAGGCATCGACTGGCACCTGAGCGAGCTGGGCAACCCGCTGCTGGCCAAGGCCACGGCGATCATCGAGTGCGAGTTGTGGCGCGAGTACGACGGCGGCGATCACGCGATCATCGTCGGCGCGGTGAAAAACCTGGTGCTGCCGGCCGAGCCGGTGACACCGATGGTCTATCACAAGGGCAAGCTTGGCGCCCTGCCCTCGCTGGGCTGATAGACCGCGCGGTCTGCTTCGCGCGTTCACCCGCGAAGAAGCCCACACCGATGTCCCTGTTTTTAGGGGCCGCGCTAATCGACTCACCCTCGGTTGCGGCCCCTGTTTTCATTCGGAGCACTGCAATGAGCAATGAAAAGTACGAGAAAGGCCTGCAGATCCGCACCCAGGTGCTGGGCGAGGACTACGTCAACCGCTCCATCCAGAACGCCGACGACTTTACCAAGCCGCTCCAGGAGCTGGTCACCGAGTATTGCTGGGGTCATGTCTGGGGCCGCGACGGCTTATCGCTCAAAGAGCGCAGCATGATAAACTTGGCGATGATTTCCGCCCTCAACCGGCCCCACGAGCTCAAGCTGCATATCCGCGGCGCCTTGCGCAACGGCCTGAGCCGTGAACAGATTCGCGAAATCCTGCTCCAGGTCGGCATTTATTGCGGCGTGCCCGCGGCGGTGGACAGCTTCCGCCTGGCCCGCGAAGCGTTCGCCGAAGCCGATGCGGAGCCAACCCGTTAACAGCGGGCTGTTCGAACCACTGCAAGGAGCGCCTGGGTTCGGGGCACTCCGACGTTGGCGCAACAGCCTCATAAAGAGCGCACCTGATGAAACGCCAGCCACTCGACGACAGCTTCAAGGTCAACCGCAACCCCGTCACGCTCCGCGAAATCGTGCTCGACAAGCTGCGCGGGGCGATCATGAACTTCCACCTGCTGCCGGGCGACCGCCTGGTCGAGCGCGACCTGTGCGACCGTCTCGGCGTCAGCCGTACCTCGGTGCGTGAAGCCCTGCGCCACCTCGAGTCCGAGGGGCTGGTGGAGTTCGCCGATGCCAAGGGCCCGCGCGTGGCCATCATCACCCTGGAAGACGCCCGCGACATCTACGAGCTGCGCTGCGTGCTCGAAGGCCTGATCGTCCAACTGTTCACCCTCAACGCCAAAGCCAAGGACATCCGCGCTCTGGAGCGCGCCCTTGACGTAAACCGCGAAGCGCTGGAGGAAGGCGAGCTGCAGCAGGTGCTCGATTCGGTACAGGGCTTCTACGACGTGCTGCTCGAAGGCTCCGGCAACCACGTCGCCGCTACCCAGCTGCGCCAGTTGCAGGCACGTATCAGCTACCTGCGCGCCACCTCGGTCTCACAGGAAAACCGCCGCGGCGCCAGCAACCGTGAAATGGAGAAGATGGTCGAGGCGATCAAGAGCGGCGACCCGCTGGCCGCTCATCAGGCCTCGGTCGACCACGTACGCGCCGCCGCCAAGGTGGCACTGGACTACCTGCGCCAGAAGCAGGACGACAATGCCAAGGTTCGCGACATGGTCGAGCCCCTGGCGCTGAAGGATCCACGCATTTAACCCCCCACAGGCCACCGATCATGCCCAACGCCCCGCGCTACTGCCCGCAATGCACCACGGCACTGGACCGGGGCGTTCCCACCGGCGACACCCACGAGCGCCTGCACTGCCCCGCCTGCGGCTACATCCACTACATCAACCCGAAGATCATCGCCGGCTGCATCATCGAACGCGACGGCAAGTACCTGCTGTGCCAGCGCGCCATCCCGCCACGTCCTGGTACCTGGACCCTGCCCGCAGGCTTCATGGAGGCCGGCGAAACCACCGAGCAGGCGGCGCTGCGCGAGGTCTGGGAAGAAACCGGCGTGCGCGCGGACATCGTCTCGCCGTATTCGATCTTCAGCGTGCCGCAGATCAGCGAGGTGTACATCATCTTCCGCGCCATCGCCACCGAAGAGACCGGCCAGTTCGGCCCCGAGACCCTCGACTACCGCTTCTTCGCGCCCGAGGACATTCCCTGGGACGCGATCTACTACCCGGCGATCCGCCAGATCCTCGAACGCTACATCCTCGAACGCCAGGCCGGGGTGTATGGCATCTACATGGGCAATGACGACACCGGCAAGGTGCATTTCATGCGCTGAATAGCGCCCGCCCCTCAACACGGCCGGCCCTGTCTCACAAATCGCTCGCCAGCCCGACATTCTCGGTGCACCCTATCCCCTCCACGCAAACGAAGCGGCAAACCTCATGGCGAAATGGCTGGATGGCGGCGGGCTAATGGCCGAACGCATCCGCAATCACGACTGGGCGAAAACGCCCCTGGGCGCAATTGATGCCTGGCCCGACGTGCTCAAGACCACCGTGGCCTTGTGCCTGGCCTCGCGATTCCCGCAGGCGGCGCTGTGGGGCGATGACCTGATCACCCTGCACAACGATGCCTTCAGCGAAATCCTCGGCGACAAGCCTCTGGCCCTGGGTCGCCCCTTCAGCCACGTCTGGCATGAAGCCTGGAACGATATAGGCGCCATGACCCGCCGCGCCCTGGACGGCGAGGCGGTGTACATCGAAGACTTCCCGCTGATCATCGACCGCCACAACGGGCCGGAACGTGCCTATTTCACCTTTTGCTACAGCCCGATCCGCGACCAGGACGGCCAGATCGTCGGCATGCTCGACACTGTCACCGAAACCACCGCCAGCGTGGTCGCCAACCGCCGCCTCAACTTCCTCGACGACCTCGGCCGCGCCGTGGCCAACGCCACCGAGCCGGACCGGATCCTGGCCATCACCACCCGCAAGCTGGGCGAGCACCTGCGCCTGTCGAGCTGCGCCTACGCAGTGATGGAGCCCGATCAGGACGGTTTCACCATCTGCGGAGACTGGGTCACGCCCGGCTCGCCGCGTCTGCTCGGCCAATATCGTCTCGCCGACTTCGGCCGCCTGGCCGTACAGCGCCTGCGCGCAGGCCTGGCGCTGGTGATCAACGACAACTTCAGCGAGCTCGAACCGCAGGAGGCCGCGACCTTCCAGGCCATCGGCATCACTGCGACCATCTGCATGCCGCTGATCAAGGATGGGCGCCTGACGGCGCTGATGGCCATCCATGACAAGCAGCCGCGTGCCTGGACCGGCTACGAGCGGGCGCTGATCAGCGAAGTCACCGAGCGTAGCTGGGCGCACATCCAGCGGGTTCAGGCACATGCCGAAGTACGCGAAGCGATGCAGGCGCTCGAATCGCTCAACGCCACTCTTGAGCAGCGTGTCGAAGAACGTACCGCACAGTTGCTGCACACCGAGGCCGTACTGCGCCAGACCCAGAAGCTCGAAGCCATCGGCCAGCTCACCGGTGGTGTCGCCCACGACTTCAACAACCTGCTGACCATCATCCGCTCGTCGCTGCATTTCCTGCAGCGCCCGGAACTGGATGACAGTCGCCGCCAGCGCTACCTCAAGACCGTGTCAGACACCGTCGATCGCGGCGCCAAGCTCACCGGCCAACTGCTCGCTTTCGCCCGCCGCCAGGCCCTGAGCCCACAGGTGTTCGAAGTGGGCCCGCGGCTGGAAGCCATGGCCGACATGCTCGACACCGCTACCGGCGCACGGATCCAGGTCAAACTGGATCTGCCCGAGACGCCCTGCCATATCCGCGCCGACCTTGGCCAGCTGGAAACGGCGGTGATCAATCTGATGATCAACGGCCGCGACGCCATGAACGGCGAAGGCACGCTGCGCCTGCGCCTGCGGCCAGACCAGCTGATGCCGGCGCAACGTGGGCACTCGGGGCAGCCTGGGGTGTTCGCGGCGATCTCGGTGATCGACAGCGGCGTCGGGATCGCCCATGAATTGCTGGAGCGCATCTTCGACCCGTTTTTCACCACCAAGGCCTCGGGCCATGGCACCGGCCTGGGCCTGTCGCAGGTGTTCGGCTTCGTCAAGCAGTCCGGCGGCGACGTGCAGGTCACCAGCGTGCCGGGCCAGGGCACTACCTTCACCCTGTACCTGCCTCAGGTCTCGCCCCCGGAAACCGAACAGAGCCTCGCCAGCGCTGCAAATGCCCCGGTCGACAGCCGGCCGCGGCGCATCCTGGTGGTGGAGGATAACCGCGACGTCGGCAGCTTTACCGCGCAGATACTCAAGGATCATGGCTACCAGATCAGCTGGGCGACCAGTGCCGAGGATGCACTGGCGCAGTTGCACATGACACCGCAAGGCTTCGATGTGGTGTTCTCCGACGTGGTAATGCCCGGTATGGGCGGCCTGGCTCTGGCCCGGGAACTGCGCCGCACCAGGCCGCAACTGCCGGTGATCCTCACCTCCGGCTACAGCGATGCCATTGCCGAAGGGGGGCATCAGGGCTTCGCCTTCCTGGCCAAGCCGTATTCGGCCGAGCAGGTGTGCCAGTTGCTGGATCAGGTGCTCACGCAGTAGCTGCAACGGCCTTGCACAGTATTTGTGCGATGGGATCAGTGGGCGCTGGGTCTTTGCAACTGGAGTCTGCAGGGTCCGCCCCCACAGGAAACGACGTCAGCCCTCGGATTGCGCGTAAACCAGCGGCAGCAAGCGCGCCAGGCTCTGCGCCAACTCCGCCCGGCGGAACGGCTTGCGCAATACCTCGAAGCCACAGAGCTCACGCGGCGTGAGGTTGGCATAGCCGGTGATGATCAACACCGGCAGCGCCGGCATACGCCGCCGCAGCGCCTGGGCGAACTCGGCGCCGGTCCGCTCGGGCATCATCTGGTCGGTCACCAGCACTTCCACGGCGAATCCCTGCTCCAGCACCTGCTCGGCTTCGGCCGCACTCAAGACCGCTTTCACTTCATACCCCAAGTCACGCAGCTGCATTGCCGTGGCATGGAGCACGATGGCTTCGTCATCCACCAGTAATACCCTGACCGGGCGCGTCGGCCTGGACACTTCGTCCACCGGGTCATCCCGACACAGGGTTTCGGCGTCAGTGGTCGGCAGCCACAATGTCGCTGTCGACCCCTGCCCCGGCTGCGAACGAATGGCAAACCCGCCGCCAGACTGCAGTGCAAGCCCCTGCACCATCGGCAGGCCAAGCCCGGTGCCCTTGCCCGCGCCCTTGGTGGAATAGAATGGCTCGCAGCAGCGCGCCAGCACCTCATCGCTCATACCGCAGCCGCTATCGGCCACCTCCAGCCACACCATCGCCCCTTGCCCAGGCCCTGCAGGCCGATCTGCTGCCCGTGCTGCGTCCAGCCCCGCACGAATCCTCAACCTGCCACCGCCTGGCATCGCATCGCGCGCGTTGAGCACCAGGTTGAGCAGCGCAAGCTCCAGTTGATGCGGGTCCACCACCGCTGCCGGCAGCGCCGGGTCGACATCGACCTGTACCTCGATGGTCGGCCCCAGCGAGCGCATGATCAATCCGTGCATGTCACCGATCCGTGCAGCCAGGCAGACGGGCTCAGGCTTGAGGGTCTGGCGCCGGGCAAAGCTGAGCAGACGGCCGACCAGGCTGCGTGCCCGCTCCGCGGCCTGCAGGGCGCCTTCGATCAGACGCGTCGAACGCGCCGCGTCGTCCGGCCGGCGGGCGATCAGCTCCAGTGAGGCGATAATTGGGGTGAGCATATTGTTGAAGTCATGGGCAATGCCGCCGGTCAGTTGGCCGACGGCCTCCATCTTGCGTGCTTCATGCAACTGCATGAGGTCGGACTCACGCTCGGCCAGCATGCTGGCAACTCGCTCCTCCAGCGTAGCGTTGAGCGTCATCAGCTCGGCCAGCGTTGCCTCCAGGTGCGCGGAGCTGGCGCGCAACGCTCGCTCCGAGCGAGCATGGATGATCGCAGACCAGGTGAGTTTGGCCGCCTCTTCCACCAGCTGACATTCATCGTCGACGAACGCATGAGGGCGATTGAAGTAGACACACAGCATGGCGTCGAGCACACCGCTGCGCAGCAGCGGCACCTTCAGGCTGGCGCACAGGTCTCTGGAGGCGCCAGCCGGATAGTCGTCATGAACCCCATGCCCCGCCTGAAGTTGCTCGCGCAACAACCCGTCATGTCCGCGCCAGAAGTGCTCCCCTGTTTGCGACGGCACCCCATCGACCCAGTCACGGGCGACGACATAGCGCTCGTCATCGCCCAGATCCTCGGCAAAGCACACCCGGCAGGCGCCCAGCTCCTCACCGAGCAGGCGGGTGGAAAAGGTCTCGATCGCCTCGGGTTCGTCCATCCCCGGAAGCGCCCGGCCCAATGCCAGCAGGAACGCCTGGCGCCGCTCGAACTGAACGCGCTCAGTGGTTTC
This sequence comes from Pseudomonas sp. NY15374, assembly GCF_048068255.1. Classification (NCBI taxonomy): domain Bacteria; kingdom Pseudomonadati; phylum Pseudomonadota; class Gammaproteobacteria; order Pseudomonadales; family Pseudomonadaceae; genus Pseudomonas; species Pseudomonas sp. NY15374. The sequence continues at coordinate 338,325 of NZ_JBLUPZ010000001.1, read as the reverse complement.
GGTGACGATGCACAGCACCCCACCCACGCTGCCATCGGCCTCGCGTACCGCCGAATAGGAGACATCGAAATAAGCGGTCTCGCCCAGGCCCCGGCGCTCGATGTAGAACGGACGGTCGCGCGCCGAGAAAGTCTCGCCGGTTTCACGCACATTGCGCAGCAACGGTTCGAGATCGTCCCACAACTCGCTCCAGTGCTCGCGGGCAGGCCGCCCGAGCGCACGCGGATGCTTGGCACCGATGGTCGGGGCGTAGGCATCGTTGTAGAGCGCCACGTACTCCGGCCCCCAGAACAGCACGATCTGGGCCTTGGCCGGGAGGATAGTCGCCATGAGCGTCTGCAGGCTGAATGACCATGTGCCAGGGGCGCCAAGCGGCGACTCGGTCCATTCCAGGCTCTGCAGCAGCGAGCCGACCGTGCCGCCGTTGATCAGAAAGGCGGGCGCCGGGGGCCGGGCGTGTTCGGTATCACCGTCCTGTAGTGATTTCATGTCATGCAGACCATCAGTGTTTCCGGGCACTGTATTGAGTATCTGAGGATATGAAATCAGCGCAGCGCAGACGTTCCATCCGTCTTCGCATCAGCGCCTTCAGCGACGCCCTTCAGCCAGCATGCGCACCGCCAGCGCGGCCAATACTGTCCCCATCAACCAGCGCTGAGCCTGCTGCCACAGTGGCCGACCGGCGAGAAAAACGGCGATGGAGCCGGCCATCAGGGCGATGATCGCATTGACCGTGACGCTGATGACGATCTGCGTGGAGCCCAGCACCAGCGATTGCAGCAGTACGCTGCCATGGCCCGGCTCGATGAACTGCGGCATCAGCGACAGGTACATGACCGCGATCTTGGGGTTCAGCAGGTTGGTCAGAAAACCCATCATGAACAGCCGCCGCGGGCTGTCGGCCGGCAGGTCGCGGACCTGGAACGGCGAACGCCCGCCTGGTTTGAGCGCCTGCCAGGCCAGGTACAGCAGGTACAGCGCGCCACCGATGCGCAGTGCGTCATAGGCGTAAGGTACGGCCATCACCAGTGCGGTGATGCCCAGCGCGGCACAGAGCATATAGAAGACGAAGCCCATGGCCACGCCGCCCAGCGAGATCAACCCGGCAATCCGCCCCTGGCAGATCGAGCGGGAGATCAGGTAGACCATGTTCGGGCCGGGGGTCAGGACCATGCCCAGTGCGATCAGGGCAAAAGCCAGCAGGTGGGATAACTCAGGCATCGGGCGCATCCTTGGCGTGCGAGGGGAGCGCGAAGTGTATCCGCTGTCGAGGCCATCGTGGAACGGCTGCCCCTGCAAATCCAGGCATTCATCCGAACTGCCCGACAATCAGCCCCAGCGCGATCGCGATCATCACCGCGCCCGACACCCGCCCGACGATCTGCGCCGCCTGTGGCCGGGTGCGCAGCACGGCCTTGGCGCCGTAGCCGACCATCAGGTAGATCACCAGCGAACTGCACAGGTGCACCAGCCCCAGCAGCAGGATCTGCAGCGGCAGCGGCCAGTTGGAGGTGGGGTCGGTGAATTGCGGCAACAAGGCCAGGAACAGCAGGAACACCTTCGGGTTGAGCCCGCTGACACAAAATCCGCGCAGCGCCCAGCGCGAACCGGTCTCTCCCGCCTTAACCACTCCCGCCTGCGGCGCCGCCGGCTTGAGCAACAGGTTGCCCCCCAGCCACAGCAGGTACAGGCAACCGGCAAGGGTCAGCAGCGTCAGTGCCAGCGGGTGCCCTGCGATCAGGCTACCGACCCCGGCCGCCACCACCAGGGTGGCCATGAAATGCCCAGACAACATCCCGGCCACTGCCGGCATCACCCAACGGCCGCGCATCCCGGCCGAAATCGCGTAAGCCCAGTCGGGGCCGGGGGTGATGACGAACAACAACGACACGGCCCAGAACGCGGCCAATACACTGAGGGTCATTTCGGGTGTTCCTTTCAGAGGTCTGGTTGAAAGGAAGATTACGGATTCCGCGCGGGGATTATCTTTCGTATATTGCCGACACCCTTAGAGAGCCTGGAAGATTCTCCCCCATGGATCGCACTGATCGAAAAATCCTTGCCGAACTGCAAAAGGACGGTCGCCTGTCGGTCACCGAGTTGGCCGACCGCGTTGGCCTGAGCCTCTCGCCCTGCCATCGTCGGCTCAAGGCGCTGGAAGCGTCCGGGGCGATCCTCGGTTACCACGCACGCCTGGCGCCTTCGGCGGTGGGCCTGAACTTTGCGGCGCTGGTGTTCGTCACCCTGCGCGAGGTGACCCGCCAGCCAGTGGCCGACTTCGAAGCGGCGGTGACCGAGGTGCCGCAGATCGTCGAGGCGCAGCGCCTGTTCGGCGATCCGGATTACCTGCTGCATGTGGTGGCCAAGGACCTGCCAGCGTTCCAGAAGCTGTATGACGAAATCCTCACCAGCATTCCCAATGTGAAACGGCTGAGCTCCACGCTGGTGATGAAGGAAGTGATCCAGGATCGGCTGTTGCCCATGTGAGCCGGGGCCGGGGGGGCGGGTTTGAGCGCAAATACCGGCATGGCCAGCGCCAAACCGATCAATCACCGCGAAAGAACCCATCCCCGGCATTTCTCAACAACTCCACCATCGCCCCCGCCGCTGGCGGCAGGTAGCCTTCGGCGCGCACCGTCACCCCGACCGTGCGGCGCATGGTGGTGGCCTCCAGCGGCACTTCGCGCAGCCACGACATGCCCAGGCCATGCTCCAGCGTCTCGCGTGCGGCAAAGCTCAGCAGACGGGTCTTGGCGATCAACCGGGGCAGCAGCGAGATCGAGTTGGTCTCGATCTGCACCTCGGGCAGCGGCAACTGATGGCTGCTGAACACATTGTCGATCCAGCGTCGCGCCGTCACCGTGGGAGCTGCCAGCACCCAACGGTAGTTGCACAGGTCCTTCAACTGCACATCACCCGAGAACACCGGGTGATCGGCGCTGGCCACCACCACCGCTTCGTCCTGCAGGATCGGGTAGGAACGAAACTGCGGGTCATCGACGATCAAGCCGCAGATGATTGCGTCCAGCCGCCCTGAGCGCAGCGAGTCCTTGAGCATGTCGTCCTGGCCGATCGACAGCTTCAAGGTCAGTTGCGGCGCTCGCTCCAGCAGCGAAGCGGTCAGTTGCGGCAGCAGGTGCTCGGCCATGCTCGCGGCACAGCCCAAACGGATGTTGCCCACCAGGCCGCTGGCGAAGTCGCGCACTTCACGCTCGGTCTCGGCGATGCTCACCTGCAACTGCTTGCCGCGCGCCAGCAACAACGCGCCAGCATCGGTCAGTTTGATGCGCCGGCCATCACGCTGGAACAGCCGCGCGCCCAACGATTCTTCCAGGCGCTGGATGCTTTTACTCAGCGCCGGTTGGCTGCGGTTGAGCTGCTGTGCGGCGCGCCCCAGGTGGCCGAGCTCGGCAATGGTGGCGAAGTAAGTCAGGTCACGTAGGTCCATGATCGATGAATTTCAGTTATGGATTCATAGAAAGTAGAAAATAGACTTGATCAATTCACAGGTCGATAATTTTCTCTGTCAGCCACCTCTGGCTCTCGCCGTACAGGGAGATCGACTTGCCCACCACCCTACCCCCCCAAGCAGCAAAGAACGCGTCCCCCACCCTGATTTTGCGATGGCTCGCGCTGATCCTCTGTGCTGGCGCCGCCGGGCAGCTCCTTCACGCCCTCGCCGTGCCGGCCGGGCTGTTTCTCGGCCCCATGCTGATGGCCATCGTCTTCGGTGTATCCGGCGCGCAACTGCGCCTGCATCGCCAAGTGTTCCGCTTCGGCCAGGGCTGTGTCGGGCTGCTGGTGGCGCACTCTGTGACCTGGTCGGTGCTCGCCTCGCTGGCCGACGCCTGGCCGCTGATGCTGTTCGCCACCTTCGTCACGGTGGTGCTCAGCGCCCTGGTCGGCCTCGGTACCGTGCGCTTCGGCGGCATTCCCGGCAGCACGGCGGCCTGGGGTACTGCGCCGGGCGCAGCCTCGGCGATGGTGTCGATGGCCGAAGACAACGGCGCCGACGGACGCGTGGTGGCCACCATGCAGTATGTGCGCGTGGTGTGTGTGGTGATGATCGGCTCGCTGGTCAGTCATCTACTGGGCGCCACCAGCGTTGCTGGCGACGCGGCCCAGGCCGCGGTCGTCGCCGACAGCATGCAACTGGGCAACCTGCTGCTCGGTCTTGGCGTGGTGCTGGTGGGCGTTGCCGCCGGTTCGAAGATGCCCGCAGGCGCCCTGCTGATGCCGTTGATGCTTGGCGCAGTGCTGCAACTGACGGGGGTGTTGCACGTCAGTCTGCCCAGCGAAGTGCTGGCCATCGCCTACGGCGCCATCGGCTGCTACATCGGCCTGCGCTTCGACCGCCAGACCGTGCGCTATGTGTGGAAGCGCCTGCCCACCATGATCGCCGGCGCCGTGGTGCTGATCCTGCTCTGCGCGGGCTGCGCCTGGCTGCTGGCACGGCTCGCCGGCACCGACTTCCTGTCCATGTACCTGGCCACCAGCCCCGGCGGCCTGGATGCGATGGCGATCATCGCGGTGGAAACCCACGCCGATGTCGGCATGGTCCTGGCGATGCAGACGCTGCGCCTGTTCGGGGTGATCCTGACCGGTGCGTATCTGGCCCGGCAGATCATTCGCCTCACCCAGAACGCCCACTGAAGGGTGCACCAGGCCGAGGGATAGCTATCCTTCCCCGCACAACAACGACAAGTGCCTGGTAGTCCGCCCCATGAACATCCTGTACGACGAGCGCCTGGACGGCGCACTGCCCACGGTCGACAAGGCCGCCCTGCTGGACACCCTGCGCAGCGCCCTGCCCGACCTCGACATCCTGCACACCGAGCAAGACCTGCGCCCCTACGAATGCGACGGCCTCAGCGCCTACCGCGTGGTGCCATTGCTGGTGGTGCTGCCACAACGCCTGGAACAGGTTCAGGCGCTGCTGAAGATCTGCCACGCGCACCAGGTGCCGGTGGTGGCCCGGGGAGCCGGTACCGGCCTGTCGGGCGGAGCTCTGCCGCTGGCGCAGGGGATTCTGCTGGTGATGGCGCGCTTCAATCGCATCCTTGAAATCAATCCAGCAGGTCGCTTCGCCCGTGTCCAGCCGGGTGTGCGCAACCTCGCGATCTCCCAGGCTGCGGCGCCACACGGTCTTTACTATGCGCCCGATCCCTCGTCGCAGATCGCCTGCTCGATCGGCGGCAATGTTGCGGAAAACGCTGGCGGCGTGCATTGCCTGAAGTACGGCCTGACCGTGCACAACCTGCTCAAGGTCGAAGTCCTCACCATCGAGGGCGAATACCTGACGCTGGGCAGCGATGCCCTGGACGCCCCAGGCTTCGACCTGCTGGCGCTGTTCACCGGCTCCGAAGGCTTGCTGGGCATCGTCACCGAAGTCACCGTCAAGCTGCTGCCCAAGCCACAGGTGGCGCGGGTGTTGCTGGCCAGTTTCGACAGCGTGGAAAAGGCCGCTCGTGCGGTGGCCGACATCATCGGCGCAGGCATCATTCCCGCAGGCCTTGAGATGATGGACAACCTGTCGCTACGGGCCGCCGAAGACTTCATCCACGCAGGCTACCCGGCCGAGGCCGCCGCCATCCTGCTGTGCGAGCTCGACGGCGTGGACGCAGACGTGAAGGACGACTGCCTGCGCGTCGAGGCCGTGCTCAAGACAGCCGGCGCCAGCGAGGTACGCCTGGCGCGTGACGAGGCTGAGCGCGTGCGCTTCTGGGCAGGCCGCAAGAACGCTTTTCCGGCGGTAGGGCGCATTTCCCCCGACTACTACTGCATGGACGGCACCATCCCGCGCCGGGCACTGCCAGGGGTGCTGCACGGCATCGGCGAGCTGTCGCGCGAGCATGGCCTGCGCGTGGCCAACGTGTTCCATGCCGGCGACGGCAACATGCATCCCTTGATCCTGTTCGACGCCAACCAGCCCGGCGAGCTGGAGCGCGCCGAGGCCCTCGGCGGCAAGATCCTGGAACTGTGCGTGGCGGTGGGCGGCAGCATCACCGGCGAGCACGGCGTGGGACGCGAGAAGATCAACCAGATGTGCGCACAATTCAACGCCGACGAGCTGACGCTGTTCCATGCGGTCAAGCACGCCTTCGACCCGCTGGGCTTGCTCAACCCTGGCAAGAACATCCCGACCTTGCAGCGCTGCGCCGAATTCGGCGCGATGCACGTGCACCACGGCCAGTTACCCTTCCCCGACCTGGAGCGTTTCTGATGGATCAGGATCACGATGCCAGCGCCGGCCTGCTTGAGCAGGTGCGCCAGGCCCTCGAGCAGCGTACGCCATTGCGTATCCAGGGCAGCGACAGCAAAGCCATGCTCGGTCGTCCGGTCGACGGCCAGACCCTCGACACCCGCAGCCATCGCGGCATCGTCAGCTACGACCCCACCGAGCTGGTACTCACGGCACGCGCCGGCACGCCGCTGCGCGAGATCGAGGCTGTGCTGTACGAGGCCGGGCAGATGCTGCCGTTCGAACCACCACACCTGGGCGACGGCGCCACGCTGGGCGGGATGGTCGCGGCCGGGCTGGCAGGGCCACGTCGTCCTTGGGCGGGCTCGGTACGCGACCATGTGCTCGGCACCCGAGTGATCACCGGGCACGGCAAGCTGTTGCGCTTCGGTGGCGAGGTGATGAAGAACGTCGCGGGCTACGACCTGTCGCGCCTGTTGGCCGGCAGTTTCGGGTGCCTGGGGGTGTTGACCGAGGTATCGCTGAAGGTGCTGCCGCGACCGCGCACTTGCCAGAGCCTGCGCCTGACGATGGATCTTCGGCAAACCCTGGGCGAGCTGGCAGCCTGGGGTCAGCAAGCGCTGCCGATCACAGCCGCCTGCCATGACGGCGACGCCCTGCACCTGCGCCTGGAAGGCGGGGAAGGCTCCGTGACCTCTGCCGCCGAGCGCCTGGGCGGCGCGCTGCTGGACAACCGCTATTGGCATGACCTGCGTGAACAACGCCTGGCCTTCTTCGCCGCTGACGAGCCCTTGTGGCGCCTGTCACTGCCGCATAACAGCCCACCGCTCAGCCTGCCCGGCCGCCAGTTGCTCGACTGGGGTGGCGCCCAACGCTGGCTGAAATCCACCGCCTCGCCCAGCGTCATCCGCGAAGCCGTCGCAGGCCTCGGCGGCCATGCCACGCTGCATGCCTGCCACAGCGCCGGGTTCCATCCGCTGCCCGAGCCATTGCTGCGGTACCAGCGCAACCTCAAGCGACAACTCGATCCTCGCGGCATCTTCAACCCCGGCCGCCTGTATGCCGACATATGAGGGCCAGCCATGCAGACCAACCTGAGCGAACAGGCCAAGCGCCTGCCACGGGCCGACGAGGCCGAGCGTATCCTGCGCAGTTGCGTGCACTGTGGCTTCTGCACCGCCACCTGTCCGACCTATCAACTGCTGGGCGATGAGCTGGATGGGCCGCGTGGGCGCATCTACCTGATCAAGCTGCTACTCGAAGGGCAACCGGCCACCGCCAGCATCCAGACTCACCTGGACCGCTGCCTGAGCTGTCGCAACTGCGAGACCACCTGCCCGTCCGGGGTGGAGTATCACAACCTGCTGGACATCGGTCGTGCCGTGGTCGACGCGCAGGTGCCGCGGCCGCTGGGCGAGCGCCTGCTACGCCACGGATTGCGCCTGTTCGTCCCCAGGCCTGCGTTGTTCAAGGCCCTGACCCGCACAGCCAGGGCCTTTCGGCCACTGCTGCCGAAGCCGGTGCAGGCCAAGCTGCCGCGCCATGAGCCTGCACTCAAGCCGCGTCCCAAGGTCCAGCACGCGAGTCGGGTGCTGATGCTCGAAGGATGCGTGCAACCGGCGCTGTCGCCCAACACCAACGCGGCGGCAGCGCGGGTGCTGGATCGCCTGGGGATTTCGGTGATCGCGGCCCGTGAAGCGGGATGTTGTGGCGCCGTGGACTACCACCTCGATGCACAGGCCAGAGGCCTTGCCCGGGCTCGACGCAACATCGACGCCTGGTGGCCGGCGGTAGAAGCCGGCGCCGAAGCCATCGTGCAGACAGCCAGCGGCTGCGGTGCCTTCGTGCGCGACTATGGGCACCTGCTGGCGGCGGACCCGGCCTACGCCACCAAGGCCGCACGCATCAGCGAACTGACCCGGGACCTGGTCCAGGTGTTGCGCGAGGAGCCATTGGAGCAGTTGGGCATCCAGGCTGACCAGCGCCTGGCCTTCCATTGCCCGTGCACGCTGCAGCATGCGCAAAAGCTTGCTGGTGCAGTCGAGAGCGTGCTGCAGCGCCTGGGCTTCAGCCTGGCCTCGGTGCCGGATGGTCATCTGTGCTGTGGTTCGGCGGGTACTTATTCGTTGACCCAGCCGCTGCTGTCACGCCAGTTGCGCGACAACCGTCTGAACGCGTTGGAGAGTGGCAACCCCGAGGTGATCGTCACCGCCAACATCGGTTGCCAGCATCACCTCGACAGCGCTGGCCGAACACCGGTTCGGCACTGGATCGAACTGGTGGACGAGGCGCTGCCGAACCTCAGCCGCGCAACCGGCGCAAACGACGCCGCTGACGCACGATGACATAAGCCAGCCCCAGCACCAGCACACCAGACGCTACGACCAGGCCGACCAGTATCTGCCCATAACGTGCCATCGTCGCCTCGAAGCCACTCACCTCACGCATTACCTGAATTTGCGCCGGCCCCTCGGCATGCACGATGCTGATACCGCCCTGGGTGATCTGCGAGATGTCGGCATCGAAGTACACCCACACCCGGCACACCCCACCGGCCTCGATGGACGGGATCTCGATGATGTTGGTGGCGTTCTCGGGAATGCTGTCGTCCCCGGCGTCATCGCGCACCTGCACCAGGCCCTTGGCTGGCAGGCGGATGTGTACTTGTTTGAGTGGTTCGTCACGCGTATTGCGCAAGGTGATGAACAGCCCGGTGCGATGGTCCACCAGCCCCGCCTCGAAGGGCTTGGCGAATAATTGCATGTAGGGCGTCTGCGCCTGGGCCACCAGGGCCTCGACCTGATCGCGACTCAATGCACCTTTGGCCAGCGCCTCGACCCCGGCGAACAGCCGCTCGTACTTGAGTTGCTCACGGGCCTGGCCGATGCGCTCGTTGAACTGGCTGGGGTAGGTCAGGGCCTCGTAGGCGACATAGGCCTTCAGGCCACGATCGTCCTTGAGCGACGCATAAAGCGCCGCGCCGGCGACGACGATGACCAGCAGGCCCGCGAGGGCTTTCCCGACTTTTTCCCAGCTCACCTTGGCGGTTCCTTGTATCGCGGCATGTGCGTTTGCAGACCGGGGCCAAGCGTGCCAAGTAAACCGCCCATAGGCAAGCGTTCAGCGCCCCAGCAACACCGGCACCGACGCCACCAGCATGGCTATCCCCGACAAGGTCAGCAGCCCCAGCACCAGCCGGCGAAACGCCGCTTCGCTGATGCCCAGGTAGACCCGCGTGCCCAGTACCGTAGGGATCAGCATGGCCAGGGCCACCACGCCGAACCAGGGCAGCATCGCCGAAGTCACCACACCGGTGCCCAGATAAGTGAGCATGGTCACCGCCAGCATCGACAGGTTGAAGTTCTGAATGACCGCGCGCTGGGTGTCGCGGTCAAAGCCGCGCACCGTGCACCACAAGGTCGGTACGGTGCCGGTGAAACCACCGATACCACCGAGCACACCGCCAACCATACCCACCGCACCGTCCGCCAGGCGATTGCCCGGCACCCTGGGCAGGCGCGGCGCCAGCAGCATCAGTGGGCACCACAGCACCAGCAGGGTGCCGAACACTGCCTTGAACCAGAGCATGTCCAGGTAGGGCAGTACCCACACACCCAGCGGGATGCCCGCAAGCCCACCCAACACGAAGGGCCAGAGCAACCGCCAACTGAAACCGCGGCGAACGGTGAACACCGCAATCAACTGCCCGGTGAGGCTGCCGAACACCGTGAGCGACGCCGCCAGGCGTGGCTCCAGGCCCCAGGCCCAGAACGACATGGCGACCATGCCGAAGGCAAAACCGGAAAGCCCTTGGACGAAACCGGCGACACAAGCGCCCAGAGCGATGAGGTAGAGCGGGTCCATGGCCAGTCCGTCGAGCGAAGGAAAGCGGCATTCTAGACCAAGCTGCAGTCACTGCGGACGCCCGATCAACGCCAGGCGCAGGCCAAAACCGATCAACAGGCTGGCGAAGGTCCAGCGCTGCACCACCTCGACCTTCGGATTGCGCGCCATCCAGTAGCCCAGTGCAGCGCCGATCAGGGCGTAGAACAGGTCGAACAACAGCCCGACGATCACCAGCACCACACCCAGCAGCAAGAACTGCCCACCGACCTCGCCGACACTGGCATCGATGAACTGCGGTAGCAGGACCGAACAGAACAACAACGCCTTGGGATTGCTGATATTGGTCAGCAGCCCACGCCACACCGCCGTGCCGTACGCGCGTCGAGCCACTGGCATGTCTGCACCGTTGAGATCAGGCACCAGGCTGGGCGCACGAGCGATGCGCAGCCCCAGCCAGATCAGGTACACCACGCCCACCACGCGCACCAGCTCGAAGGCCCAACCGACCGTCTTGAGCAGTACCGCCAGCCCCAATGCAGCCAGGGTCACGTGTACCGCTCGCGCAATCGCAAGGCCTACTGCGGTCGCTACTGCATAAGCGCGGCCCTGGGTACTCGAGGTGTGCAGCACCAGCACCATGTCCGCCCCCGGGACCAGGCATACCGCGACCAGCGCACCAATGAACAGCTCCAGATTCGCCATCTTCGCCTCTCCTGCCTGCAAGGGATCACTGGCTTGAAAGCTTAACGAGCAGCGCGCCGGCCTGCGTTGCGTAGTTCACTACACGCGAGCGGATTATTGGCATATCGTGCCAATCACGATTTCAAAGAAACGGATAAATGCCAAAAATGAAACTCGACAACCTTGACCGCCGGATTCTCGCGGCCCTGCAGCGCGACGGGCGCCTGACCAACGTGCAACTGGCCGAGGAAGTCGGCCTGTCACCCTCCCCGTGTCTGCGCCGCGTACGCCTGCTGGAAGAGGCCGGAATCATCCGTGGCTATCAGGCACAGATCGACCGCGATGGCGTGGGGCTGGGGTTGACGGTATTCGTTGGGGTGAAGGTGGAGCGGCACACCGAGGCATCGTCGGCCGCCTTTCGCCAGGCGGTCTCGGCGTTGAGCGAAGTGGTCTCATGCCACCTGGTGTCGGGCGAGTCGGATTTTCTGCTGCAGGTGGTGGTGCCGGACCTGCGGGCCTATGAGCGGTTTCTGATGGAGGCGCTGCTCAAGGTGCCGGGGGTGACGGACATCCGCAGCAATTTTGCGATTACCACGGTGAAGGAACAGACAGGATTGCCGCTCGGGCACCTGCCGCAGGCGGTGGGTAAACAGTGATGTGTGGGGGCAAGCAGTTGCCCCCAACACAGCGCCTCAGGCGAAGCGCTCGACCTGCGCCGGGGTACGACGCATCAGCACCTTGCCGCCACGCACCGAGACCAGCGCATATCCCTGGCTACGGATCATCTCGTAGTCATCCGGCGCCGACAGCACCAGCAAGTTCGCGGGACGCCCCACTTCGATGCCGTAGCGCTCGCCCAGGTTCAGGGTGCGCGCACTGTTGTCGGTGATCAGGTCCAGCGCCCGCTGCAGGTCTTCATAGCCGAGCATGTGACAGATGTGCAGGCCCGCTTCGAGGATGCGCAGGATGTTGCCATTACCCAGCGGGTACCACGGATCGACGATCGAATCCTGACCGAAGCACACGTTCATGCCGGCGCGATCGAGCTCAGCCACCCGGGTCACGCCACGGCGTTTCGGGAAGTTGTCGAAACGCCCTTGCAGGTGAATGCTCTCGGTCGGGCAGGACACGAAGTTGATGCCCGACATCTTCAGCAGGCGGAACAGCTTGTAGCAGTAGGCATTGTCGTAGGAGCCCATGGCCACGGTGTGGCTGGCAGTGACGCGCTCGCCCATGTTGCGCACCCGCGCCTCTTCGGCAAGTACTTCGAGAAAGCGCGACTGCGGGTCATCGGTTTCGTCGCAGTGCACATCCACCAGGCAACCGGTGCGCTCGGCCAGGTCCATCAGGAACTTGACCGACGACACACCCTGGTCACGGGTGTTCTCGAAATGCGGAATGCCGCCGACCACATCGGCGCCCAGCGCGACCGCTTCGGTCATCAGTTCGCGACCGTTGGCGTACGACTCGATTCCCTCCTGGGGGAAGGCGACGATCTGCAGGTCGACCAGGTGCCGGACCTCTTCGCGCACCTCGACCATCGCCTTGAGCGCCACCAGCGTCGGATCAGTGACATCGACGTGAGTACGCACATGCTGGATGCCGTGGTCGACCAATGCGCCGATGGTCTTCTTGGCACGGGCCTTGATGTCTTCGTGGGTGGTAATGGCCTTGCGCTCGGCCCAGCACTCGATCCCCTCGAACAGCGTGCCGCTCATGTTCCAGCGCGGCTCGCCGGCGGTCAGGGTGGCGTCGAGGTGGATGTGCGGCTCGATGAAGGGCGGGATCACCAGGTTCTGCGCCGCATCGATGTCCGCAGCGTTGCTCAGTGCAACCGCCGCGTCCTGGGGTTCGATGGCGGCAATGCGATCGCCATCGAGTTCGATCCGGAACAGGCCGGTCTTGCCGCGCAGGCGGGCGTTGATGATATTCATGGGGTTACTCCTTGCCTTGGCTTTCGCTCATGCGCCAGATCAGCAGCGCGACGGAAGCATTCATGCGGAAAAGCGAGTCATCGAGCGACTGTCCGCTCAACTGCTCGATGCGTTGAATACGCTGGATGATGGTGTTGCGGTGTACGCCCAGGCGTTGCGCCGCCTGGGCGCCGTTGCCGTTTTCCTTGAGCAGTACATCGAGGGTGTGCACCAGGGCGTAGGGATGCTTGCGCCCGGCTTCGATCAGCGGGCCGAGGGTCTGGGCGACGAAGTTGTCGATCAGCGAACGGTCGGCAATCCCCTGCAGCAGGCGCAACACACCCAGCTCGCTGAAATCGCACAGGCCAGTAGCCGGGCGCATGTTCTGTGCCACTTCGAGAGCCTGGCGCGCCTCGCCCAAGGCCTGACGGTAGTGGGCGCAGTCTTCGGCCAGGCACGACAGGCCCATGAACAGCGCCATCTCGCCGGTCACCTCGGCCAGTTGCCGATACAAGGCTGCGAGCGCTGGGCGCAAGTCCGGTGCGTCGGGCAGCAGCAGCACGAAGAGGTCACCTGGCAATTGCGCCATGACCGCCCCCGCAACCGTGCGGCACCAGGCCTCCAGTTGCTCTTCGAGCGCCTGGCGGGTGTTCTGCCACAGGCGTTCGGCCTGCTCCGGTCGATGCCGCTCGAACAGGCCATCGACCGCCGACAGCCGCAGCGCGACCACACGGCGGGGCTCGTCCAGCGCCAGCTGCAGGTGTGCAGCGCGCTGGCGGGCAATGGCCAGGCTCGGGTAGTCGCCGGTCAACAGCTGGCCGAGAATGTCGTCACGCGAGCGCCGCACCTGGCCCATTTGCACCAGCGCCGTGCCAATCAGGTGGGTGACCACCACCATCTTCAAGGCGTAGGGCTGCTCGATCAGCGGCAGCCCCAACTGTTCGGCACGCTCGACCACCGCCGCCGGGATGTGCTGGATGAAGGTGCCGCCGGTGAGGATCACCATGCCGGCAATACCGACAGCATCGCCATCCTCCACCAGGCTCAGCAGGTTGGCCTCGCCACGCGGATGGTTGATACCGGTGACGAACACCAGTTCGCCGCCCATCACCCATTCGGCAATGCCTTCGTTCTCCGCCACGTAAGGCCAGCGCACCCGCCGCTGCAGGTTGCGTGCACCGGCCCGCACGGTCATCTCTTCGAGACCGGGCAGCCCCAGCAGCTCATCGAGTGCCAGGCTCACGGCTTGGCCTGTGCCACGGGGCGCACGCGCGCACCGACTTCAAGCAGGACGATGTAGCACAGCGCCGAAGCACCGATACCCACCAGCGGGGCGACCCACGGCGAGCTGTAGGCCAGCACCGCCCCCACTGCGTAGGCGAACAGGCCGGCGCGGTTGTAGCGCGGCAGGCTGACCGAAGCCAGGGTCGGATACTTGCCACGGTGGCGGTACCAGAAGTCGGCCATGATCACCCCGCCGACCGGCGGAATGATCGAACCCAGCAGCACCAGGAATGGAATCAGCCATTCATACATGCCACCGATCGCCAGCACGATGCCCACGCCGGCCGCCACCAGCGTCGCAGTACGACGACGCTCGCTGCGCACCAGGTGGCAGGTCGCCGCCGCTACGTTGTAGATGGTCGGGCCCTGAATGGTCCAGAGGTTCAGGCACAGCATCACCACGGCGGCGAACGAGAGGCCCTGCAGCATCATCACTTCGACGATGTCGGCTTGCTGGTAGACCATCGCGCACCAGGCGCCTGCCACCACCATCAGGCCGTTACCCACCAGGAACGCCACGACGCTGGCCGTGACCGCCACCCGGCCACTGCGCGACAGGCGTGTCCAGTTGGTGGCCTGGGTCGCGCCACTGGCGAAGGTGCCGAAGACCATGGTCACCGCTGCCGAGAAGCTCATCGCCTCGTGCGGCACCACGGCCATCAGCCCTTCGAAACCGCCCACGTGCCGGGTGGCGATGACCATCGAAATCACCAGTAGCACGAACATCAGGGGCACCGACAGCCGCGACAGCCAATCCAACCCCTTGAAGCCAATGATCGCAGTGATGCTGAAGCCCAATCCGAACAACACCATCAGCGGAATGGTCAAGCCCTCGGCCAGCCCCAGCAGCTTGACCAGCACGATCGCCACTGTCGCCGTGCCCCAGGCGTACCAGCCCAGCTCAGCGAAACCCAGCAGAAAATCGGAGAGCCGGCTGCCCGACTCACCAAAACAGAAACGCCCCATCAGCACCGTGTTCAGGCCACTGCGCGAGGCGATGAACGCGAGCGTTGCCGCATAGATCGCCAGCAAGGTGTTGCCGATGGTGGCAATCCACAGCATGTCGACGAAATTGAAGGCCATGCCCAGCTTGCCGCCAGCGAACATGGTGCCGGTGAAGAAGGTGAAGCTGAACAGGACCATGGCAATCGGCAGCAGGCCCTTGCGGGCGTGCTGGGGGGCTTCGGTCAGGGGGAATTCGCCGGGTGAGCTCATTTTTATAGTGTTCCAGTGTTGGGGGGTTGGCGCTGGCGGAGCAATAAGTGGGCCGGATCCAGGGTAGACAATGTTCGGACTGGGAATTGGGCTTTAACGATACCCATTAATGTGCAACACGCACATAAATTACTGATCAGGGCGATAATTTGTGGGCTTTATATCTCATTTTGATGCACGCGTGCACCTTTGGGTGGCGGACTTGCGCCTGCGCACCGCGGGATTTCCAGCGCTTTGCGCTGACGAACACCTTGAGCATCACAGCTATCCTTTTATGGCAGTACAATCATGGCCGCACCGCGCCAAGTCTCGGTGATGCCTATCGGTCCAGGACTTCTCCATGCCCTACCCCATCGAACAGAAACTTGTCGTCGGCGTTGCCTCCAGTGCGCTGTTCGACCTCGCTGAGTCCGACGACATCTATCAAAGTGAAGGCGTCGAAGCCTATCGCCAGCATCATGAAGCGAACCTCGACAATCCGTTCCCCAGGGGTGTGGCCTTTCCGTTCATCCGCCGCTTCCTGAGCATCAACAAGGCCTTCCCGGGGCAACTGCCGGTTGAAGTGGTGCTGCTGTCGCGCAACTCGCCGGAAACCGGGCTGCGGGTGTTTCGCTCTATCACGCATTACGACCTGGACATCACCCGCGCGGCCTTCATGTCTGGCCGCTCGCCCTACGAGTACATCCCGGCCTTCAATGCATCGCTGTTCCTCAGCGCCAACGAAGAAGACGTGCAACGCGCCATCGACGCCGACTATCCTGCCGGCCTGGTGCTGCCCACACGCATCTACGA
This sequence comes from Pseudomonas sp. NY15374, assembly GCF_048068255.1. NCBI lineage: Bacteria > Pseudomonadati > Pseudomonadota > Gammaproteobacteria > Pseudomonadales > Pseudomonadaceae > Pseudomonas > Pseudomonas sp. NY15374. The sequence continues at coordinate 322,392 of NZ_JBLUPZ010000001.1, read as the reverse complement.
CGACGAGATCGACACCGAGCTGCGCGTGGCCTTCGACTTCGACGGCGTGATCGCCGACGACGAAGCCGAGACGGTCTACAAGCAGCACAACAACCTCCATGACTTCCAGGCCCACGAGTTCGCCCGCAAAGCCATCCCGCATCAGCCGGGGCCGCTGGCGGACCTGTACCGCAAGCTCTCGCACATTCGCACCCTCGAAGACCAGAAGCTTGCGCAAGACCCTGACTACAAGCGCATCCTGCGCATTGCCATCGTCACAGCGCGCAACGCACCGTCCCATGAGCGCGTGGTGACCACCTTGAAAAACTGGGGCGTTTCGCCAGATGAATCGTTCTTTCTGGGTGGGATGGAGAAGGACCGTGTGTTGTCCATTCTCAAGCCGCACATGTTCTTCGATGACCAGCGCAGCCACCTGTTCTCGGCGGCGGGTAACCTGCCGATGGTGCATGTGCCGTTCGGGGTGGCGAACCGCAACGTCGCCAGCCAGCCGGCGCAGGAGGTCATGACTCAGGGCGCTGGCGAAGCTACGAGTGAACAGGTGACAGGCCGATAAAGGCCGCATGCCTAGCGCTTGTCCTGCAGCATTTGCCCACGTATTTGCTCCCAGCCCATTCGCCGCTCCGCCGCCTCTTGCCACTGCGCCCGTTGCGGCTCGCGCTGCACGATTGGCAGCAGCAGCGGCGGCAAACGCTCCACCTGGCTGCTGCGGGTGAAGATGCACAGCCGGGTGTAGTCAGGCAGTTGGTGGAGCTTGGCCCCGAGCAGGCTGTGCGGGCACAGCAACAGCAGGTCACCGAAGGCGAACAGCTGGTAGGCCCTGACCTGCACCTTGCCATCGTGACGCAGACGGCTGTGCCAGAGCAGCGGATCAATATCGGCCAGTGTCACCTGGCGATCCAGCACGTAGCGCTGGGAGAAACCCTGGCGTACTTCCAGGCTGCCGGCCACCGAATAGGTGATGCTCGACATCGCGCCCTTCGCGGTGGTGAGGAAGATCACGAAGAACAGCAAGGCGCCGCCGATGCCTGCGGCGAACTTGCGGTAGATATCGCCCTTGAACACGAAGTACAACATCGAAGGCAGCAGGCTCATCAGCAGCGTGAACAGTGAAAAGCCTGCCACGAACGACACCGCCGCCTCGTTATCCCGCCCGACGTAGGTGTCGATGATCAACAGCATCGACAACGAACTGGCGATGACGGCGAACACCAGGGTGAACGAAAGAAAGATCCCAAGAAACCAGCGATCGGCCTTGCCCTTGTTCTTCGGCACCGCGAGAACGAACAACGACCTGAACGACCGGGAGAAGAACAGCGCGGCAAACGCCAGCACGGTGGCTACCGAGATCAACAGCATGGCAACGCCGGGGCTGAGCATTCGATGGTAGAAGAAGCCCAGGACGATGAAGGCGGCGTAGCCCACCGCCAACGGGATCACCAGCCACAGCGCGACATGGCGGGTGAGCCAGCGCACCCTGCCGAACAGCGATACCGCCGTGCCGTAGAGCCACGACGAGCCCATCAGGATGATCAGGTGCGAGAACATCACCGCGACGACCACGAACATCCAGGCGGCGAGTGATGACTTGGAATCCAGCGCCGACATGAACAGGTCGGCGCGACCGATGGCCCGGGTGTAGATGTACAGGCTCACGCTGCCGAGGAAGGTCCCGAGGAACACCAGCGTGACGGTGAACGGCGTCCAGTGCGTCAGCACCCGCTTGAGGTTCTTGCGAAACACCTGGGCGAAGGTCGGGCGCACGCGGCGCACCCGGGGTGTAGCGGATTGCGAGGTCCTGCTCATTTCGAGGCCTGTCCATGGTCTGCAACTACGAGGCCGGGGAATCTATCACGCTTGCCCGCGTGAATCCCGGTGTCTGCTTGCCGATGCGTCCTGCATCGACGGCTTGCGGTATCGCTAGCCCCCCTCCTCGACAGGCACCTCACCGCGTACGATGGTCAGTTGGCCGTCGATCATCGCCTTGCTCATGCCGCACAGGTAATGGGTGGCGCGCATGAGCGGTTCGGCATCCTGTGGTTTGTCGATGGCTCGTCGGGTGAGTTCGGTCACGCAGCCGAGCAGCGTGGAAATTTCCATCAGCGTTTCCTTCGGCGGCAGCCCGGGTATCGCCTGGACCCAGGCCATGCGTGGCTCGCGGCGGATACGTGCGGGTGCGCTGACCAGTTTCAGGCCGCTGCGCTTATTCGATTGGTCGTCGTTGTCCATGGCTCCCCCAGCGTTGGTTGAAAAGCGCCCGTCGCACACCCTCGTCCGTGTTCCAGCCCGACTCACGCGAACCTGGCGTGTGTCTCTGCCCGTCGGCTGAAAACGCGATGACGATGTGCGACCGGCCCCAGGAGAGTAGAAGCACGGACGCCGCCACACAACGGCAAAACCCGGGGAAATGGTATCCCCGGAAATGCCCTACGACGTATTAGGAAGGTTCGCGAAATAGCCCCTAGGCCGGTCGCAATCCGCAGGCATGCGCCGACCACAGGGCGTCATCAGGAAGTCCACTCCTCACCACCCGGCCAGTCCTCGGTGGGGATATCGGCCAAGGTGCCGTCCTTGATCCCGTCGATGCCGTAGCGCTCGATCGAATCGCCCAGCAACGAGCCGAACTTGTCCGACTTGACCTGCTCCTGCCCTTCCTTGACCAGGCCCGGGATGATCGCTGCCAGCACCGCCACGCCCGCGCCGAGGAATCCCAGCACCCCAGCCGTGGCCGCCAGGCCCGGAAGGAAGCGTGGCAGGTTGGCGCCGAGCAGGCCGAGTCCGCCCTCCACCGCCGAGGCACTGCCCGCCAGCACGCCCAGCGAGCCGGCAGTGATGCCGAAGCCACCGGCCAGCTTGTCGCCACGACGCAGCGCGTTCACACCATCGAAGATGCCATAGGCCCCGGCCACGATACCGGCCAGCCCGCCGATGCCTTTGGCAGCTTCCTCGAAGTTCTTCGCCACCACCTTGGCGTGCTTGCCATCCTTGACGTTGGCCTTGACCTCATCGAGCAGGTCGAGCATCACCTTGCCATCTTTCATGTCGGTCAGCGTCTGCTCACCGTTCTTGATCGCCTTGGTCAAGTGCTCCTGATAACCCTTGGAACCGCCCTCAATCAGCACCGTGGTGGTCTGCACCGACCCGGTGGTGATGTCGACGATGTTGCGATCGGTGAGCTTGCCGCCGCTCTGCGCGCCACGGGCGATGGTGACACCGGCCAGGAACAGACCGCTCACCCCGTGCAGCACGCCACTGCCGTAAGCGCCCTTGGCGTCGCCGTTGGGGTCGAAGTCCGACAGCTTGCCCATCTTGTCCAGGGCCTTGGTGCCCTGGCGGAACAGGTCCCAATTGCCACGGAAGCCCGCCAGCACCTGGTCGGTGGTGGCCACCGTGCCATCCTGGTTGAGCAGCAGCTCGGGGCTCTCGTCGCGCATCTGGTCGATCAGCTTGCGCACCTTGTCTTCGTCCAACTCTTCCCCGCCATCCTTGCCGAACGCGGTCTTGAGGTCGTCGAAGGTGGCGTCCTTGAACAGGTTCTCCTGGGTGATGGTGGAGAAGTTGTCGTTGAGCTGCTTGTCGTACTGGGCGGTGAACTGCGGATCGAGCGCCGAGTTGTAGAGCGCCACCTCCAGGCTGAACTCCGAGGCGGCCTGCTCGGGCGAGTTGTCCTTGAGCAGTTCGCGCATGCGTTCGCCGGTGGCCAGCTGATCCTTGTAGAAGGTCTTGAAATCTTCATTGTGCGACGACTTGCCGACCGCGCCCTGGATCGCCTTGGCGTCGTCGATACCGAGGATCGACTGCAGGCTGGTGGCGGTGGCATAGAAGCTGGCCAGCGCAGTGTGCTGGTCGGTCTTGCCATCCTTGGTGTTGGCGTCCCAGGCAACGTCCAGCGCCTTGCCAGACTTGACCTCGTCTTCGTAGGTCTTGCTGACGGCATCCTTGAGCCCAGGGTTTTCCTCGAACAGCGTCTTCACTGCCTCATCGCCCGCGCTCTTGAGATAGTCGGCGGTTTCCTTGTCGTTCTGCAGGATGGCCATGTGGTCGTTGATGTCTTCCAGCAGCTTTTGCGGCTCCCAGATCGCACCGGAACGGTTGGCAATGGCGACCTTACCGTAGTCGCTGTTCCACACCCCGGCATTGGCGCCATCGACCACCAGCTTCTGCGCCTCCTGCAGGTCCAGCAGTACGGCGGCCTTTTCCTCGGCGCTGTAGTTTTCCGGATGCACGAAGACATCCTCGCCCAGCTTGCGGGTGTCGACCTTGCCGGTGACATTGCCGGCGGCGACATCGGTGATCAGGCTGGCCAGCCCCTGGGCATCGGTGGGTGAGCCGCTCTTCAGCCAGCTCTGCACGTCCTCGCGGCTGACCTTGCCGTCAGGCTTGTCGCCAATGTTGCTGCTGGCGGTATCGACCTTGCGGAATGCGCCTGGCTGGGCGAAGAAGTTCAGCGCTTCTTGCTCCTGCTTGCTCAGTTGCGGATTCTGCTTGAGGTAGTCCTGGATGTTGTCTGCGGTGACTGCGCCATCGGCGCCAGTCTTGCCGCGGATCGAGTCGTACTTGGCATCGAAGATCGCGCCATACTGGGCGATCTGCCTGGAGCCTGCGTCAGCGTCCGGGTTGGTCTTGAGGAACGCCTTGTAGCTGCCGATCTCGTCGTTGGCCGGTGGCTTGGCCAGCGACTCGAAACCGAACTTGCCGAAGTCCTGCAGCCGCCCGGCCTCGGTGCCGTGACGCGCCTCGCCGCTCTTGGTGAAGCCATCGACACTACTGTTGGCCACATCCTTGCCGGTGAGCGCCTTGCCGTCCTCGTCATAGCCCACCACTCGGTCGAGCACCTGGCTGGCCCGGAAGGCGGCGTTGGGATCCTTGTCGAAATCGCCGACCTGCTCCTTCAGCGCATCCTTCACCCCGCTCTGGTTGCCGAGGTTCTTGAGCAGCGGGTTGTCATCGATGATGTCCTGCGCCGAACGCTTGTCGTCCTCGGGCAGTTCCCAGACGATGCCGGCCTTTTCCGCTGCCTCGCGACGCTTGTCATCCTTGCCCACGTCGTCGACATGCTGCAGCTCGCCCTTGAGGCTCTCGAACCCGTACTTGCCGAAATCCTGCAGGCGCCCGGCTTCGGTGCCATGCCTGGCATCGCCGCCCTTGGTGAAACCGTCGATGCTGGTGTTGTCGACATCCTTGCCGGCCAGGCGCTCGCCGTTCTCGTCATAGCGCACCACGTGGTCCAGCACCTGGGTCGCGCGGTAGGCCGCATCGGCATCGTGCTCGAAGTCGCCGACCTGCTCCTTGAGCATGTCCTTGACCCCGCTCTGGTTACCCAGGTTCTTGAGCAGTGGGCTGTCGTAGATGATCTGCTGCGCCGAACGTTCGTCGCCTTCGGGGCGCTCCCACCGGATACCCGCTGCCTCAGCCTTGCTGCGTGCCTTGGGGTCATCGTTGGCCGCCTCGATGTGCTTGAGCTCACCCTTGAGGTTTTCCCAGCCGTACTTGCCAAAGTCCTGCAGGCGTCCGGCCTCGGTGCCGTGCTTGGCATCACCGCCCTTGGTGAAACCATCGACCTTGCCGTTGTCGATATCGCCACCGACCAGTCGCGAGCCACCCTCGTCGAAGCGCTCGATGTGGTCCAGTACCTGGGTGGCGCGGTAGGCCGCATCGGCGTCGTGCTCGAAATCTCCGACCCGCTCGCGCAGCTTGTCCTTCACCCCGCTCTGGTTGCCAAGGTTCTTCAATAGCGGGCTATCGTCGATGATTTCCTGGGCGGAACGGTTGTCGTCCTTCGGGCGCTGCCATTCGATGCCGGCGTCTTTGGCCTTGGCACGATCGACCGCATCGCCCCACTCGGCACTGGCGTCCTTTTTGGTGAGCGTCTTGATATCGGGGGCGTTGGTGACCGGAGCTGACATGCGCGTTCTCCCTGAAGGTGGCTGCCGGGTTGGCGGGCCCGAGGTGTGTGAGTGCAGGGAAAAGCAGCGAGATGACTGAACGATGACAGCCATGCTGGCGATCAGCCGCTTTTCGCAGCTGCACGCCCGTGATCATTGGGCGGATCGCGCCTGTGAAACGTTGTGAAATCACCCGATGGAACATCTGCAAGTCTTGGGCCTCCCACACTAACGCAGGGCGAAAGGCGCGCTGCCCATGAAGATCCGGAGGCTTGTCCTGTATGAAAAAGATCCTGATGGTGCTGACATCCCACGACCAGCTCGGTAACACCGGCAAGAAAACCGGCTTTTGGCTAGAGGAATTTGCCGCCCCTTACTACGTGTTCATCGACGCTGGCGCGCGGATCACCCTCGCCTCCCCCAAGGGCGGCCAGCCACCGCTGGACCCGAAGAGCGACCAGCCCGACGCCCAGACCGACGCCACCCGCCGCTTCCAGCAAGACACCGAAGCGCAGATCGCTCTGGCCGACACCATTCCGTTGGGAGAAATCGACCCTTACGACTTCGACGCCGTGTTCTATCCAGGTGGTCATGGGCCGCTATGGGACCTGGCCGAGAACAAGGATTCGATCACCCTGCTCGAGGCCCTGTACGCCTCGAACAAACCCATCGCTGCGGTGTGCCATGCACCGGGCGTGTTCAAGCAGGTCAAGGCAGCGGATGGCCAGCCGGTTGTGAAAGGCAAGCGCGTCACCGGCTTCACCAACAGCGAGGAAGAGGCTGTCGGGCTGACCGATGTGGTGCCGTTTCTGGTGGAGGACATGCTCAAGGCCAACGGCGGTGAGTACTCAAAGGCGGCCGATTGGGCGAGCTACGTGGTCGAGGATGGCAATCTGATCACCGGCCAGAATCCGGCGTCGTCCGAGGCGGCGGCGCAAGCGCTGCTCAAACGTCTGGAGCACGAACCAGGCGCTTGAGACAAATGGCACAGGCGTTGCCCGCTCCCTCAGATCCACGATCTCTGTAGGAGCGGGCTCGTCCCGCGATCACCGGCAAAGCCGGTGCCATCCCCATCACCGATACAGACGGACTCACATCACCCACCAACCCCGAGCACCCAGCGGCTGGCAACCCCACCCAGCATCGGTGACAATCGTCCTCTCATGCCCAAGCCAGGACGCCCCGCGTGCTCACCACCCTCGCCATCGGCAACTACCGCTCGATCAAGCACCTCGTCATGCCGCTAGGCCAACTCAACCTGGTGACCGGCGCAAACGGCAGCGGCAAATCCAACTTGTACAAAGCCCTGCGCCTATTGGCTGAAACCGCCCAAGGCGGTGTGATCGAAGCCCTCGCCCGCGAAGGCGGCCTCGACTCGACCTGGTGGGCCGGCCCGGAAACCAGCGCCCGCATGAAGCGCGGTGAAGTGCCCATCCAAGGCCAGCACCCGACCGACGTGAGACGCCTGCGCCTGGGGTTCGCCACCGAAGACTTCGGCTTCGCCATCTCCTTGGGTCTGCCGATCCCGCTGCCCTACCCGAGCGCATTCATGCTTGACCCCGAGATCAAGTGCGAAGCCATCTGGGGCGCCGGCGCCTACCGCCCCTCCTCCCTGCTGGTCGAGCGCAAGAACGCCCTGGTACGTGCCCGCGAAGGCACCAGCTGGTCAGTACTCGACCAGCATGCCGACAGCAGCGAAAGCTTCTTCAACATCGTCGGCCGCCCCCGCCAGGCCCCGGAGATCGGCGAGCTGCGCGCGTTCATCAACAGCTGGCGCTTCTACGATCACTTCCGCATCGATCGCGACGCCCCCTGCCGCCAGCCACAGCTCGGCACCCGCTCGCCCGTACTGCACCACGACGGCCGCAACCTCGCCTCGGCGCTGCAGACCATCATCGAGATTGGTGACGTCGAAGACCTGGTTGCCGCGCTGGATGACGCATTTCCCGGTAGCCGCCTGGAGATCGATGCACCACCCGGCGGGCTGTTCAGCGTAAGGCTTTACCAGCACGGGCTGCTGCGGCCCCTGGGCGGGACGGAGCTGTCGGACGGCACCTTGCGTTACCTGTTGCTGATGGCAGCCCTGTTGACGCCCCGACCACCGTCACTGATGGTGCTCAACGAGCCGGAAACCAGCCTGCATGCAGATCTGCTGCCGGCGCTAGCGCGCTTGATCATCCGCGCGTCGCAGCGTAGCCAGGTGTGGGTGGTGTCGCACAGCAGGCCGCTGATCGACGCGCTGACGGCGTGTGAAGGGTGCAATGTGCTGGAGCTTGAAAAGGATCAGGGGCAGACGCAGTTGCGCGGGGTCGGGTTGCTGGATGAGCCGCTGTGGCGGTGGGTGGACTGAGCCCTCGAGGCCTGAAAGCGCCCCGTGGAGCGGCCTCGTGTCGCAAAAGGGCTGCAAAGCAGCCCCTTGATTACACGCCCGGACACCTTACTCAGAGGTCTTTCTTGATCTCTTTGTCCACATGCTTGTCAGCCTTGTGGCGCTCCTTGCTCAGGTGGTCCTCCCCTTTGTCGATTTCCTTGTCGTCGTGCTTCACGCCTTTATCGATCTCCTTGGCATCATGATCGACACCCTTGTCGATCTCCCGCACATCGTGCCGCACCCCCTTCCCCACCTCGCCCTCGGCCTGGGCGATCGAGGTGAAGGTCAGGGCGCAGAAAGCGATGGCGGTGAGGGTCCAAGTCGGTTTGATCATAGGGTGTTGCTCCTTTGCTGGTTGGAATCCTTGTGTATGTATTTGACCGTAGACGAGAATCGCCATGGCTGAAGGCCGCTGGTCGGCCGTCCACGCGGTGTTACCTGGACGGCGGTTGCTCGCTGGAGACCGAGTTGTTGACGTCTACGTCTTTCATATCATCCTCGCTGGGTACATCGTCAGGCGACGTGGATGGCTCATGCTTCGGGCCGTCGTCAGTGCGCGCGGTGCCGTTGTCCCGAGGTAGTTGTGAGTCCTGATCCGAGCCCGGATTGCCCGGGGGAGGATTCCAGTCTTCAGGACGCTTTTGCGACCAGGCCTCGCCCGCACCCTGCTTGGGCTCGGACGGGGCCTTTTCAAGGCCGGAGCCGCCGTCATGACTGACGTCGGTGGGTTTTTCGGAGGGGCCGGCATAGGGATCAGCAGGGCCGTTGTGGTCGATTGTCATGATCGTTCTCCCGTTCAAAGCGCAGGAGTTCTGCGCCTTACCATCGGAAAAACAATTCTTGAATGGAGTGCCTGGACTACGACAGACGGCCAAACACACAAACAAGCCGCTTCGGCTTAGTCCTCAGGGCAAGCGAATGCAGTTCAGAACATTGTCATTCCACCTGGATTCAGCAATCGATCTCCAACGCCTGCTGCATCAGCCCATGGCTGACATCCTGCACCAACGCCTTGGACATCCCGCTCAGAGAGTGCGCCGCGCATGACAACGTAGCGGCATCATCAGCCTCAACCATCGCCAATTCGGTCAACTGGTCGACACAGGACAAAGAGGACTGGGCGACGGTTAGCGCACAGACGAGGTACTCGTAACATTGGACTACGAGGTCTTCGTTGGAAAGCCTTCGAGGGTGCGGTGCGTGGGTTGAAAGACGGAGGGGATCGGAACTCGGCGCATCGAAGTGCCCCACGCACAGCCGTCATTGAAACACTGACAGTCCCTCTTGAGACTGCTCTGCGCCCAGTGCTGCGAAAGGGCGATTCAGCTACAGGTCAACGGCTTCGCTTCAGGCGCTCGGTGCTATCGGTGCCTCATCAAAGTTGTTCATCCGCTCTCCAGACCATCGCACATCTGCTTCCCACGGGAAATCCATGTTCATACTCTTCACTCAACAGTGTTGACAGCCTTTCATCGGCCTGCTGGTCGGACTCAATCTGAAAACCGAGACGAGAGTAGAATGGCGCATTCCATGGTACGTGTTTGAAGGTTGTGAGTGTCAGCGCATGCAACCCATTGATCTCAACATAAGCCTGCGCCACTTGAACGAGCTGTCGCCCTATGCCTTGCCCTTGCTGGGTGTGTCGAACAGAAAGTTCATGGATATGAAGGTCTCTACCGTAGATATCGGCACTGAGAAATCCTTGCGGGCGATTTTCAGCATCGATGGCCACCCAGCACGTCGAGCGCTTGATGAGCTCGAGATGCTGTTCAACCGGCATAGGAGGAGAATCAGCGAGCCAGCTTAACCCTTCAAACACACGAAAGGCTTGCGCGGCAGAACGCTCGATTGCGAGTAAGAGGCTCGCATCCTCAGGCACAGCAACGCGGACAGTAGTGAGCATAGCTACGAGCACTTTCGAAATCAGGATCGCAGAATGAAAGCCTGGAGCCCTCTAGTGTCAGCAAGGCTTTGACCGTTTGTTGCGCCGCTTCAGAAGTGGCGCTGCCACTGGCGTTAGCATTCGATGCCGACGATCCACTGGGTCTTGGCCGCATTGCTGCGGTCCAGATCAGGGCGCCGCACGGCAGGCTGGGTACAGCCGCGCGGTACGATGTACGGCTGGGCGACCGCAGCCGCTTCGGCGAGGTCCATCGGCTTGCCATCGTCACGTTCGACGGTGATGAAAAACGGCTGGTAGAACGGAATGATGTAGGCATCGAGGGTATAGCGCGCACCATTGGCCTCAAGGTTGGCGTGGTACTCATCGAAACGGGTCAGGCGACTGGTGTCGAGCTTGTCCTGCACCGCGCAACCGACCATGACAAGCCCGAGCAAGGCGCCGGTGCACAGTGAAATCGTGTTCATTACAACTCCTTTTGAGGTTTGCCCGGATAGGCGCGCCGGGACATTAAAGGCGTGCGTGGTGGTCGTCAAGCGAGCGGCACTACTTGAGCGGCGACATGATAGGGATCACGATCGCCGCGCTAAAAAAAGGATTAAGACAAAAGGATCATTGCCTTGAACAAGAAACAACGCGACGAACTCAGTAAGTATCTCAGCTATGTGCTACGCCATGCTCCGCACTCCATCGGCTTGACCTTGGACCGCGAAGGTTGGGCCGAGGTGGATACACTATTGCGCAATGCCGCTGAGCAAGGACGCAGTTTTGATCGCGCCGCCCTGCGCGACGTGGTTGAAACCAACGACAAGAAGCGCTTCACCCTTTCGGACGATGCGCGATATATCCGCGCCGCCCAAGGCCACAGCACGACTCAGGTCGCCCTCCAACATGTCGAAAAGACCCCACCTGCCCTGCTCTACCACGGAACCGCCAGCCGTTTCATGGCGTCCATCGAGGTACAGGGTCTGGTTGCCGGTTCTCGCCACCATGTGCACTTGAGCGAGGATCCAGAAACGGCGCTGGGCGTGGGTAGGCGCTACGGAGAACCCGTGTTGCTGGTGATAGACACGTTGAAGATGCGCGAAGCTGGCGCGCGTTTCTACCAAGCGGACAATGGTGTGTGGTTGGTGAATGAGGTGGCGGTGGGTTATTGGAGTCGAGCGTAGCAGGAGTGGTAACTGGCTTCACTCTGGCAAAAAAGTGCCGAGGGAATGAAAAGCATCGCGACTAATGGGATCAATCTAAAGCCAGCTTACTCACATCCTATAACCTAGGTATCAGCAACTAAACTCCTGAAGAAACTGTAGATTTATCGCTAAACGAGATGCACTCCTAGATCTCATCTAAAATGCTCTGCAGCTTGGCAGGGTCCGCAACGGTTCCAAAACGGTAAACAATACCTGCCTTAGGAACCTCAGATGAACGTATTTTCAAGAACGGCACGAAATACTGGGCATCGAGTTTATGCTCAAGGTATCGACCATCCTTTTCAAGGGAAATTTCGACATACGGTCCCTGATCATCATCGAGGCATACTTTAACTCGTGCCCCTGTAAGTGAGTCAATCATTACCCCTCCGCTTTATTCAGCCCTAGAGCAGCTAGACTCGAACATTATCCAGCAACACCTGAATTTTGTCAGGATCAGCAGCCGCGCCAAAATAGTATTCAGTCCCGCCATTGACACTCAACTCCTCACATGGCCCCATCCAGTAGAGTACGTTGTACTCATCATCAAATAAATCACGCAGCGCCCCACTATCCTGAAAGGAAAAAACACGGATATATGGGCCATATCGCGCATCAATAAGAACCTCTATACGCCTACCTGTAACACGGTCAATCATTGGAGCTCCCCTTCCATAAATCAATGCTTGCCAGACTCAATATTCGGCTCACTCACCTTGAACTGCCGGGCCAGATGGTTGGGCGATGCCACTGTTGGTTTTCCGCCATAAAACCCAGGACGACGGCGATAGCCCGTTTGCGAACGCAGCCCCTCTGCCTGCATCAAGCGACCGACTCGATTTCGCCCACAGATCTCTCCTAGCTCTCGCAGGTCATCGTGAATCTTGCGATGGCCATACACGCCGCCGCTTTCTAACCAGGCCTGCTTGATCAAGCCAAGCAGGCGCTGATCTTCTTTGGCTCGGGCAGATTGAGGCTCGGCCAACCAAGCGTAGTAGCCGCTGGGATGCACCTTGAGGGTTTGGCAAAGGCGACGCACTGGGTAATCCGTCGAGTGCTTGTTGATGAAGGCGTACTTCAGCCGCACTCCTTGGCAAAGTACGCGGCGGCCTTCTTTAAGATGTCTCGCTCTTCTGTCACCCGCTTGAGTTCAGCGCGTAGCTTGCGCAGTTCAGCCTGCTGATCATTGTCTTGCTGACGCTGCTCTTGGGGCTTGCTGTAGACCTTGATCCAAGCGTAAAGGCTGTGCACGGACATGCCCAGGCGCTGGGCGACCTCGGCGACAGGTTTGCCTTTTTCGGTCACTTGCTTGACCGCTTCGATCTTGAATTCTTCGGGGTAACGCTGACGACTCATGGCACCTCCTATTTGGGCCTCATTATGAGGCTTGGAGGTGTCTACGAAACCAGGGGCGATTCAAAGCGATAGAGACAGAGTGTAGCCAAGGAGAGCCTAACCCGGAATGAGCGGCTCTCAACAATCTACCAAGGCCCCTGAGAGCCCGCCTTTAAAGCCTGCTACCCATATTGGCACCAAAAGGCAGTCAGCGTCTGCTTGAGAATGCCGAGACTAGGCACCTAGGGTCGTGGCTATGCTGCGACTCCGGGCATTTGGAAGAAAGAGCAAACCGCTGGCTGGAAGCAAGCCACTGACGCTGTACATGCCGAAAGCGGCAAGATCGTGCTGCAACTGTAGCATGTCGGGCGCTTCTCAAGTGTCGAACTGCAACCTGTGCCGTGGTGCAGAATTGAGCATTGCTCCCAGAGAAACCTATTACTGCGGCGGTGCCAAGGCTTACACCGATTGGCCGAATAGCATCTATTGAGGTATGAACACCTTCGAGAATCCTACTGACATTTAAAATATACTGATCTGGCTGTACTCAGAGTCTTGGATGGCCCGATCGATCGTGGTAGCCTATGGCCACCAAGACTAGACAAAGAGTGTTTATATGGAACTGAAGATCTCTAAAGTAAATGGACGAGGGTCATCGTCTACTGAGTACGTTATTATTAGTGTACTCAAGGACTGCAATCTGAAGAACTTCATGATTTGCGATAAGACTTTCAATTCTGATGGCACTCCAAGCAACAAGCACCGCCATGTGTATTTCTTTCCGTCGTGCGAGGTAAAACAGGGAGAGGTGGTATGGCTGAACACTTGTCCCGGCACAAATGGTAAAAATGAGACGAGCGGTGGCAAGCGCGCCCATGAGTTCTATTGGGGGCTAAACTCTTCTGTATGGAATGACGGTGGCGACAGAGCGCATCTGATTAAGATAGCGGCAATTGACACCTTGGATGTACCGCCTATTGCGTAGAAAGCGCTGCCCAATCGAGAGTCTACCGAAATTAATATTAAACTCGGCAACTTCCGTGATGGGCAGCTTCAATTCACAAAACACTATCTTACAGCCAAAGCCAGACTTCAATTCACTTTAAATCAAAAATCGCGAACTGCTATAGCTAGGCACGACAGCGACTAAAAACCTTCACCCCCAATCTACTCCAGCCTCACTAATCCCGACATTAACACTCAGCACCCTAATAGGTGTCCGCTTACACCGCAGAATGCCCTGCAACTAATAAAGTATCGTATGCTAGCCGTCAGCTACTTCGATACACTTTCACTTTTTCTATGTCATTATCCACTCATTTGCCTCCTAGACTTGGCATTACGCGGCGGTCACGGAGGTGCTCCTTGTACTGCTCGCAGTATTCATCGATAAGAATCTGTCTCGGCATATTACTGAACATGTTGCTATCGCCGGCGAGTGTGTGATTTGGCGGTGGGGCCGTCACAAACCTGCCGTTCATTGCATCAACAATCAGAATGTAGGAAAAAAGATGCCGCGATTCTAATCCTCGAACCTGCCAATTCTCCGGAACTCGATTCCGAACCTTATATTTAGCGGCTTGTTTTTTTGACCAAAACAGCAATGCGTGAGTGCCTTTCTCATGACTCGTCCCATAAGGTGCTCCTGTCTCTAGGTCAAACAGTGTCCAAAAAGGGGCTCCTACACTAAGCTCGGTTGGGATTACATTATGACGGAGCCGCATTCCCAAAAGCTTTCCAATTGAGGGTATTTCTTCAATGCTCAAAGCTGAAATTCGATTCCGCTCAGCAAAATCCTTTGCCCCGGATTGGAATCCGCTGGCAGAAACGATGACGCCTATCACGTCTGAAAGCTCATCAATCTTTGCTTTGAACGCCAAAACGTCGTTGCGTTCTGTACGCCTTTTTGTATTTTTACACTCAATAGCAACTCGATGCCGTATCCCAACCACTTCAAACTCATAATAAACGTCAATCTGATACTCAGCCCCATCTCTACCTATCAAACAAGCATCTTTAGCTACGACGACGTTGTGGCCACCAAGGCTCAAAAGCGTCTGATAGACGTACTGAACGTGATCTTCAAAATCCTTCCAATTTAATTCACTAGACGATTCTTCACGTTGTTGTTCGAGAATTTCTATTAGGCCAAGCATCGACCGAGGGGTTGTCTTATACATGATAGAAAAATTAACCTGAATGTGATTGGAGCCTGACTTGACTACGTCGGAAGGCTGGTTTGTATCTTAGATGAATTACATTACGCTATGCAGTAGCTCTCAGGATGCTTGCAGCCTGAGAGGGGCTAGCCGCACCCGAAGCGCAGAGAGCTGACTTGCAGCATTGACGCGGCGTGGTTGAGTAGATTAGATCAACATAGCCGAAAGGTGCTAGCAGATGCCTGGTGCGAAACCAGCTAGCTGTAGCGGAAGGTGATGACTCTACCGGCGGGGCGAGCCTCAGCTCCGAACGGTTCGGATGGGTAGAAAAATTCGCCTTAAGTCAATATTGTCCGCACCAACATTTTTGAAAAGGCGCCGGAATCGCATGAGTGACCCATCACCGAGTACGAATGAGCTAGTTGAGACGCTGAAGGTGCAAGCTGAAGTGCTATTTCAGGCATCGCAAATAGAAGCTGGAGACTCACCTGATGAACGCGATGAGTTTACCCGGCAGCAACTGAGGCGTGCATCGGAGCTGGTCAAGGGCGCAGCAGCTTTGGGCGCGATTGAAAACTCAGCCTGTTTGGGAATTTTGAGCCGAAGCTTGCTTGAGCAATTGATCACATCCTTATGGGGCATCAGGTCCATCGAGAATGCTGAATCCCAGATGGGCGCGGGGTCTGCTGAACTGGCGAAGGCCCTCAAAATGAACCTGAAAGCAGGTACCGCCAGGATCTTTGATCGTGATACGGGGGAAGACGTTACCGCGAAATTTCTGGAGAGCGAGCAGGCAAAACAAACACGTCGACGCAAAAATGTAGAAGATCAGGCTAGGGAAGCCGACGTACAAGATCTGTATACCGTGTTCTATCGACTGTTATCACTCGAAACGCATGGTCACAGTGAGACCCCGGCTGAAAAATCTAAAATCAGCGCTTTGTGCCTTATCCATCTTCAAGGCATCGGGGCAATCAGTCGAGGTATCGGCCAGGCGTGCGTGTGGTGGCTGATGCATAGGTCCTGGCCAGACAACGAGTCGTTACGTGATGTGTTAGGCCTGAACACTAAACCCCAGAAATCTGCCGACTCCGGGAGTACAGGGCGGCAGTAAACATGCTGGTAAAACCTTATACGAGCAGAGGCGCGCAGTCCGAGAAGGCAAAAGGCCACTTCTTGGTCTATAAATGGAGACCCCATCACAGGAGCTTCATCATGAGCAAACCTCAAGACCGCACCATTTCCCAGCGCCCAGATGGAAAGTGGGAGAACAAGCGAAACGATTCTGACCGAGCTTCCAGCGTCCACGACACACAGGCCGAGGCTCAGCAGGCCGCACGAGAAATGCTGCAAAATCAAGGTGGCGGTGAAATGACGACCAAGGGGCGCGACGGCCAATTCCGGGCTAAAGACACCATCAAGCCAGGCAATGATCCTCGTAACATCAAAGGCTGAGGGATAAGCCCTCCTCGCTGGTTCCTATGGCGCTTCGCAGACGAAGCGCCAGTCTCTAAAAAACTGCCAACTGAGCCCTCCAGGGATCCGGCTAGTTGACCTCTGCGCAGAATGACACCAGCGGGTAATCAGCCACTCCTTGAGGAGGACTAGGTCGTTACAATTTCTTTCACCGCCGCGAGCAGCTCTGCTCGACTTAATCAGTCATGCGAAGATGAGGCCATCACTAAGCCTCGGCCGAGGTGACTATGAGAACCTTAGTCGCTGTGCGTGGTGGCCATCACTTCGGCAATTATCCACTCGCTGAAAGCCTGGGAAATACAGCTGGCAGCTCAGCAAGCAGGAAAGCTGATCCTGCCTGGTGACGAGATATGCGCTCACACTGAGCGACAATTCAACCAGCCTCTAGAGCATTGAAAGCTGGTGAGCTTACTGATCCAGATGCCATGCGATTGGCCTGGGATGCGTTGCTTCGAATGCTCGATAGGATCGCGCCTGACTATCGTGACTAAGCTGCTTGGGCCGACAGCCGTCGTCTTACGCTCTCGCATTTTCTGCTCCTCTTGCCGGAGCATCGCTCGCGAAAGACAAGGCTGTTCAGTGGAGATCGTGTCCGCATTTCTAAGAGCGGACACAATCACCCTACCGGCCTTGTCTGTTATATGAGGTTCGCTAGGTTAGTCCTAAAAATGGTCTTCAACTAATCCGCTCCGGTAGTACCGTTTGGATGCAGGAACGAGCATTATTTCACCATCCCTTTTACTTGAATTCCCCGGAAGTGTTCCGACTTTTGGAGTGCTGCTGCACGTCGATCGCCACTGTCTACAAGGCGGTCGAGAATGACTAGCAGGCCGCGGGCTTGCGTGTGCGTCAGTGGGTAGTTGGCATGTGCGAGGCTTTGGATGACCCCTGAAATAGATGCCGGAATGTCCGCTGCCTTCCAGCGTTCTAGGCGGAATCCCTCGGCGTCCATGCTCACCGACACTAAGCGCTCGAAGTCCTGGATAGGCATTAAGCTACCTGCCCGCTCGCTGAGGATTAGAAACTGATCCATTACCGAGTCTACCCAACCCGCTGCCGTCATCAGTCGATCAATCTGACCAAAAAGCATTGGAAGGTCGTCCCACTTGCCATTTGCAAAGCGTGCTGCACCTGGACACTCCTTCGCGGACGTCAACATGAAGGAGCGAATCATCGAGTTGAGGTGCCGATCTCGAATTTCTCCGGAGCGATAACTGTCCGGCGAGAAGTCGCCCTCGTCTAGCATTCGGTTCATCAACACTTTTAGAACGCCAAGAGCCCGTTCGGACAGCACAGGCGCATCGTAGATGAAGCGGCATGTCAGGTGATCTGTCAACACGTCGATGAACTGAAGCACGTCTCTGTGTTTGTGCTTTATCAAAGGCTCAACGAACGCATGTGCTATGGCATCGGTAGACGTGTGGACGATGACGCGTGCCACCAGACCTGCCAATGCATCGAGCCATTCGTAAAGCTGCGTTGAGGGATCATCCTTTTCATCACCGAATGAGGGGAACATCCGCTCCGCTGTCCACGAAATCAGTTCGCCGGTAAACGCGAGTATCTGAGGGCGATACGCATCGCTTTCTCCCCAGGCTTCAATGGGGAACAGTTTCATCACGCCTGCTGCATACTGCGGATCGATGTCGAATTCAGGATATGTCCACGCTTGGGAGTCGTCGTCGTAGCGTTTTCCTCTGTGAAGCCGCTCAGGACTGCGGACCCAAGGTTGCGGAGGTGCAATGAATGTCGATTTGCTCTCAGGTGCGTCTAGGCGCTCAATCGCTCGCCTCAGCGCAGCCTCACGATGAGAGCTAGCCTCCATGTCTTCTCCGTCATCATCAAAGGAACGACTAGAAAAATGGTTGGCAAATAGTTCAGATGCGAGAACACCGGCATTCCAGACGAGCGATTCAGGCATCACCCGTGCGTCAAAGAGCCCGGTGAAAGCTGTCTGAGAAATATTCGGATTGGGGTCCGCTGCCAGGGTGAGAAGGCGGGATGCCGACGTAGGCCTCGGTGAGTTGCTCTCCAGGTCGCGCTTGAGCGCAGCCATGTAATAATTTCGAGGGTCATCGGCATATTTGCTGTAGCCGTACAGGCCTTTTGGCTCTTGGCCCTCGGCCATACGATCCATGATCGACCAAGCCCATTCGAGATTTTCTGCTGTGCTATCAAATCGAATGACCGCTGCGGCACAAGCCACGACAGCTGCTTGTCTGATTCCTATTTCAGCACCGGCTTCTTCGATCCTGAGCAGAAGGCTCGGATCATCCCGTGTCCTTGCGAATGCCACAGCAGTTTTGATGGTAGCTTGGACATTGATTATTCCCTTGCTGAGCGAGTCCGCAGCCCATGCAACGATGTTGAAGTCATGCAGCGTTTTTGCGTTCTCCTCCAATTTTTCCTTACGAGCTTCGCTAATTTTTGTTGGATTGCGATAGATAACCTGCGCAGCACTCTCATTTTCGCGCACGTTCACCAGCTGATAATTGTCCTTGTTCGCAAACTGTGCCCACCCCTGCGCCCGCTCGCGCATCTCTGTCTCCAAGACTTCATTGCCTACTTCTTCCTCGAATTGGTAAGGAAGCTTGGCCGGAAACTCACCGATATCAGTCATGAAAGAGGTTCGTTCACCTTCATCTTCACTAAGCGCATAGAGGTAAGCCAGATCCTTCAGAGAGGACTTGCGGTAACTGCGTCCTTTGAGGTAGGCATCTCCCTCACGCTGCTTGGGGTTCATGCGCGCTCTGGGGTCCAGTCCAAACAGATTGATATCGCGACTACCTTCTTGGACGTGCCGAATATGATCGTGGCTCCACAACCGCTGAGATACCAACAGTGCGCGAAGAGCGGGTGACCTCTCATTTCGTTCGATTACGAGAGACACGGCAAGCCCGAGCGCTGCGATTCCTTCATGGCCTTCGGTGACTTGCTGGATCAGTTCGGCGAGGTCCGCGCCGTCGTCGAGCCTTTTGTGTGCCCACTGCGTGAGTGCTAGATAAGCAGCCTCGACAGGGAGAGGCCCCCCTTCGCCGAAGTACCACGAATAGCTCCGCTGGTTACCCCAGAAGGTTTGCGGCCCCCACGGAAAGTTGATTTGAATCGGGATCAGAGTTCCAAGCTTTTGGCAGTTAATCTCGTAAATTTGGCGCAAACCGGTTGTCGCGTGATTGGCAATGTCGCGGACCAGTGAACGTGCTACGTGTGGAGCGCTCTGAAAAAGTCCGTCAAAAGGCTCATGCGCCGGAGACTGTGGATAGAAGAGATTGTGGCCCCGGTCCACGCCGATGTGATCGAGGTTGTAATGATCAGTGCCGATGGAGTGGAACATGTGAGAGTGATTGAGCATACGCTTTTCGGCTTCGCTACGATCCTGCTCGGGCTTATCTCTCACCGCCTTCAAGTTCGCAAAATATTCTTCGTCCCGGCGTCTCTTGCGGTCGCGCTCCTCCTTCGGAAGCTCGCGCAGAACTTCGACCCTCACAAGCTGTGCGAGCTTCTCGGGGAAGGACTGTGCTAGCAATCCAGAGAGCGCGAAAACCGATTTCAGTACCGAATTTTCTCTCCTTTCCCAAACCATCAAGCGATCCAGTGCACGCCCAGCGGGTTCTGGATAGCTCCGCGCAGCGCGCAGGATAAGCTTACGCAAGTCTCCAGCCAGGCTGTCGAGTGTGTCGCTCCTGAGACCTGCCCAGCGCTCTGAACTTTTCGTTTCAAGATCTATGAGCCATTCCTCGCAGATTGCGATGAGTTTGGCCGAAGGCGCGTTCGGGAAGTCGGCGCACAAGTTTTGCCATACGCCGAACAGGTCAACCACATGAGGAATAGCTTGAGCTGGGAAGTCGATGTGCCTGGCAAACACCCATTCCAGTACGCGTCGCCAAGTTGGCACATCCGAGGGCCACCCCAACATGTCGGCAGCTCGGACGAGCATTGAGCTTTCAAAACCTAGATTCAGACTTTGCAGAACGACCGGACTAGGGATCGTCCGCTCGGCTTGAAACCATACTAAAAACTTGTGGAGAAGGGCATGTTGGTCAGCCGATGTCAGCGCATCAAATGCCGCGACGTGCTCCAGAAACCTGCCACTTGCAGAAGGTCCCAGCAGCCAGTCTCGTCGCCACTGAGGGCGCAGATGGCGTTGAGTCAGTTCAGCAAATGTACTGCCCCAACTATGGCCTCGCTCGTAATCGCGCTGCGAAAGTAGACCAACGATGCGCGCAAGTAGTGGAGGTTCACCAGCTGCAACTAGTGCGTCAGGCCAGTCTCCACGCTTGTCGATCAGGAGGCGGTAGAATGCCCACTCGAAGAAGATGTCATGTGTGAATTTGTAGGCTGTCCCAGCCTCGACAGCGTCGATGATTCTATCGCGCCTCAGTCCTTGGAGTTGAGCGATGCTCTCCGGTTTTACTGCACGCCCGTGAATGTCTTTGCCGAGCGAAGAGGCCCCCATCTCAGCAAAGTCAAGGATGGCTCGTTGGCGAGCATCCGCGGCCTCAGGTTCAACATTATGGCCTCCAGCGCGCCACCAGGCCTCAATCAATTCACTCTCGGTCTGAGGAGCACCTTGATCGAATCCGAGACTAGAAGCTTGATCCGCGAGTACGGCAGCAAAGAAAGGACGGCGTGCAATTTCTCTAACCGCAGGTACGCCTAACAGAAGAGGCTGGAGCGCAGTATGTTGCTTTGCAAGTACAGTAGCCTCTTCATCGTCCAGCACGCCGACAGTCACGTTCCCGATGCCACCGGTAGCGTAAAGCGATCTGGATATCCATGACCTCAGTACCTCAAGTCCCTGGTCGCGAGAGGTTACCAAAACACGCCAATGAGCGAGTTCTGTCTCTCGTTCGATCGCATGTAACAAGTCGGTGATGATGCCTCTATTCTCTTGATTGATGCGATCGACCCCATCAATGAAGAGAATGGGTGTGCCCGAGCCTCCGATCTCACCGAGAAGTGCCGCTGCTGTGTGGTGAATGAGCCCATGGTGTCTCGCAAAGCTTCTCCAGTTCGCCCCTTCCAAGCGGTCCGATTTTAAGAAAAGGACCGGTCCATTTTTCATGGCGCGCTCGACATATCGGCGGAGCACCACCGATTTTCCACAGCCGGGAAGCCCACTGATGTTGGTCAACACATGGCGCGCTACCGCTTCCTCCGATAAGGTGAGAAGCGCGGGCCGATCTACAGTAAATCCAGCAATATCGTCTCGAATGTCTGCGACTGCGTCCTTCGCTAGGTCGGTAAGGATGGCAATATCCGGCTCATACACGGGAGCAATGCGCAGTTTTACCAGGGTGCGCATTTCGTTAATCAACTCGTTCCTTTTCCAGACTCGCGCAGAACCTTCGCCGGCGCGGACATGGCGCGCCAAGACCTCCGCAAAATTCTCACCCCCAGAAGTCGAAATCTCACCCAGACGATTGGTGAGGTCGGCGTACCGGTCACCACCCGAAGCAAGGTTGTCGAATCGGTGGCCTACGAAGTGGCGATAAAATTCCCACTCTTCTTGCGAGTTGCCAGCTTGAGTGAGAGGTAGTAGCTCCTCTCGGAGGCTGATGTCCTCAACGCTCGACTCGCCGCCCTTCACAAAGCGAGATGCGAAGTCCGCTCCATTCGTGCTTGCTACAGCACGCGAAATGATGTTGCTCAGAGCTTCGAAACGGCCGATTGCCACTGTTTCAGCTACAAAGCCGTACCGATCAGAACCAACTCTAAAGTCTGGCTTTTTTCGCGTTGCGACAGCCTCAGCCATGATCGCCTTGAAGTCCGAATCATTCTTGCTGATGACGACCTTGCTTTTGACTTGGAGGCTGGTCCTCGTTTGTTGACCAGCCGCTTCAGAGTCGACAACGAGGTCGTCCATGGGCTCGCCCTGACGATGTTGTTGAACGGCAACGCGCACCACCACTCCGCGTGTTGCCATCGCAGACTCTTCGCGCAGTAGCGCTGTGAGGTAGTAAGCCACGACGAGGTCTTCATAGGTGAAGCCTTCACCGCCAGTGAGTTTTGAAGAGCGGGAGCGTTGAGGACGTTTTGCCATACTTTTGCCTAATTTGCAGCTCAGCCTCGCTCAGCGTTTTGGCTAGGCGGCCGGGCTGGGTTCGTTTTTCTGAACGCACATGGTTCCGTGGCGCTTCGTCGATCTTTACCTGTGGCGCGTTGGCCGTGATGTGTCCTAGCGACAAGCTACGTTACTCACTTAGACGTTACGGGCAAGCGGCGCAAGACCATCGAGTCTAGCCCGCCTAGCCAGCGAATGCGTGCTCTTGATCAAGAAAGCCTGTAGCGCATTCTCGTCTATTTGCCGACGCACACTGGCAGCAAACTCTTGGATCAATTGCTGAACAGAACGGGCGCCCGCGATTGACCGATATGGCTCCATTGATTCGGTAGCAAGCTACCATTTGTGCCTAAGCGGCCGAGCCGTAAGGGCGTGTCAACAATCGGCTTACAGCGCGACAGTTAAATTAAAACAAATAGCGACTACTCCAACTAAGCTAATACTTACAGGGGACACAGAAGCCCATTCATATTAAAGGGCTTCGGTGGAATAAAGATAATATCAAGCCTGAAGGGAACGTCTTGCTAGCATTACAAATTCATTGTAAAGATGGTAGCACTGTGCACTGAGCGCATTAAGTTCTTTAATCTTGCTGTCAACATATGGTGGCCAGACTCGACCTCTGAACTGATCAGGAATACATGAGTACATAGGGCCACCGTTTAGATCATATGCACTCATCGCCAGCTTGGTATTAAATCGATTAAGGACCTCCCATAATGCCTGGCGTTTCCCTTCAAGCTCTTCATTCAGGAACTTCTTCTCTGCACAGTTCCAATTAAGCACAAATAATTCGATTTCATCTACATACGTCTGATTAAATGAACTGCCCAGATCATGGTCTCTGAGAAAGGTTAGTGAGCGACCGTTGGATGGAAGATCGCTCAAAAATTTTCTTAGCAGTTCTTGATCAACCACTCGCTGTCTTTCAGCTCGCTTAGCAGACTCTTCATACTGTTTAGCGAGCTTTTTCGATTCTGCTAGATTTCCCTTGTGAGTAAGATATTTTGTAACCCCATTCGCTAGTAGGTTGTGCGCAAGACCACCCAGAATGAGTAGCGCTCCATAAAATTTATCTTTATCGCTATTTTGCAGCTCAGCCAAGGAGAATTTTGAGACGAAATTTAAATTTAAAGTGTCAATCAGCCAGTTGGCTATGATAACGCTCGCAGTGTCCGGGGTTAACAAAATCGTTGTTCCAGTTCCCACTACCAGCCAGGTGAGCTTATTAGAGAAATCAGGCAGCAAAATTTTTTTGATAAAATCGAGAGATAATTTTTTAAATTCTTCTAACATTGGCATGGCTGAGTCTAAGCAAGTGAAGTGGTCAAGTATTCTAGCATGGCCCACCAGCGTTACCAGCCAATGCAATCCTAATTTTCTTTGGTTTTTGGCCTCTGCTGTATTTTCACATATGATTTTCTGTACCTCTTGCGGCGCAGTACCAGCGTGTAGTAGGTTTTGACCTCACGCACCACCTCTAAGACCGCACATTTCATAATTTCCACTTAAGGTCAAGCATGATTATTTACAACAAACTACTTTTGGTAGAGGGTATAATCGATTCTATGAAGAAAAACTAGGAATTGAGTTTGGCTTAGATCTCGACGAGATCCAAGGTTCAGTCAAAGGAATGGCTCCAATAGTGTACTCCACTATACTTAGCAAGAAAATATCGCCTCGCCCTCGACTAATCGAATATGGGAAAGACTTTATCGTTCCTGAGGAGCACGAGCCCAATTGGAATTTGATTCGCGAAAAAATACACCGCGGCGAAGACCTCTCACCCTACCTTAGCAAAGACCACATCATTTGGCAAAAAGTCGATTTCCTCCTATCTTGTAGCAACATTTTTCATATGCATCTGACTTCGAGGCGGGGTGTTGGTACCAACAAAGAGCTAGTCTTCGGAGTTTTCACAGATGAAAAATTTTATGCCATTACTTTTGGAGATCATCACACTATTTACCAAATAAAAGAGCTTTACATGAAAGCTGAATCCAGTTGGCCTGGACAGCTATTTAGGAAAGCGGAACTAGAGAGCAATGAAAGCCACTTCGACAAACGCATGGTTAATGATCCCGAACATCATATGAACATACTTCAACCTGCTGGTACAATGGCAGGCCATCAACGCTCCCACCTCATAACTCTGCTTGATGGGGATGCCGAAATCAGAAACGTCTCCCTAGAATTGTGGACTGCTTTCGATAACGAAGTTCGCCACCTGGTTGAGCTAGAGAATAAACTTTCCAACAAACATGGCTACCTAGCAGATCAAAGACTAAAAATTGATTTCGCAAGACGTCGTTACATAGTTACGTCCGGTTCAAAACAGTATCTTTTCGACTTCCCCAAAAACATAACCATTTCAAAGATCGTTGCAGAATTTTGATGATATTTACTGCCCCCTCTACTGGAAAGGCTGAGAGGCGTCCGCTTGAGCATGAGAATTACGGAGCCCCTCCTATGATCTATATCAGTCGACGTTATACCGTTTGGGAATTGGAGCTTCGGAGTCTTCCACTGGCCGATAAGTCTTTTTTGCTATCCTCTCCACGTAACCCTTTTGCTTGAATGTGGCAAAGGCGCTCGCGACAATCGAACGCCATTCAGCGACGGTGATTTGTTCCAGTTCTTTGTAGCGGTAGTAAATTTCGTCGGCGATCGCATCGACTAACATGATCGAGCCTGTGAGACACGCAGCAATCCTAGACTGAGTGAAAACGAAGGCGGTTACATAAAGATTTCGACCCGAAGGCAACTGGACCATAAGGACTTTGCTGCGGACCTTGTTCTTCTCTGCGCGCATCAACGCAGCCACTGCTGCCACTTCTATCGGGAGATGGGGACGTAGCTCAAGAGTCTGATTCTTTGGCAGCCGCGAGGTGATCACCGCATCATACAATGCGATTCGGTCCATGACTTCTTGGTCAGGCGGAAGAAGACGGCTTTCCGTCGTGTAACAGAGTGCACACCCAATTTTTGTGGTGTCACTGTGCGGTGTTAGGCAACCGCATGCCTTGCACTCGTCAACAGTCAACGTGTAGTGATTGCAGAATTCAACTCCATCATCTAGTTCGGGCACAATCATATAAAATTTTGTAAGCGTTTCTCCATACCATATGAACATAGGGTGAGTGATAGTTCGAGATAGATAATTCACCCATAGAAGAAGCTGTGTTTCATGGGCCTGAAACTCAACTAATAACGCTCCCCAGTCCTTAGCCCACATAACATCCAAGCTCTTCATCCCCAGCGACTGAACAGAAGTCGAGCGAGCAACCAAATTCTTTATTCGCAGGGGAACCTGAGCTTTTGCAAGAATTTCCGCACTCACAGGATTGGCCTGCAACCGAGCCTGGAAATCCAAATTACCTCGCCACTGTCGATTATGGGCATTGTAAATAGCCACAAACTTGGTCGTAGCACGGGAGTAAGCACTGAAAAGCTCTGCCGTGTCCAAGGCTTCGGCACCGAAGACTATGACAACCGGTGCTTCCAAACCTCGAAACTTAGCGATATTTTCAGTCGCAATTTTCTCACTTTTGAGAAAATCGTAGTACTACCTACTTATTATCGCACCTGTTAATATAACTATATCACCTGAAGCAACACCACTCTCAACTAGCTCAGACTTGATACGCTTCAGCTCTTCACCAGGCGACAGAGTGATGACTTCGAGTGCTGTGTCGGGTTCGGAGTTACGCGGTGACGATAATTGAATCCTGGGAGGAATAACCTCATAAAGAATTTCTGTAACTGCCTTAGGCATTCGGAGAATGATGGTTAGCGCAAACGCTTCAACTCTGAGAATTTTGCTCAATTCATTCAAAGTCACACCATTCCGCTCGAACTTGAAAACCTGAGTTTCATCGCAGAAAAACGTTTTAGGCTTACCGTCAAACCAGCATATTAGAGTCTCACACCAAGCTTCCGTCAATGCTTGCGACTCATCCACAATCAGAGCATCGTATACACCTAAAAGTCCTCTATTTATTGCAAGCTTAAGGTCTTCGAGACAATTTGACTTATACCACTCCTCCCCCGTAGAAGGGTGGCTCAAGGCATTCGCTGCCTGGCGGCAGATGCCGTGCCAAGTCATCACTGTACACAGCCTATAATCCGTAAGCTGGGTGCGAATATGCTCGGTCAGTCTTGCATTGAAGGAAAGTACAAGAACTCTCCGCCCCTCCGTAGAAAGCTTTCGAGCGGCCTCAATAGCTATAAGAGTTTTCCCAGTACCGGGCCACCCTGTGATGAGTGAGTTCTGACTCTTTAAAATAGACTTTACTACCAAGCTTTGCTCGCTAGTCAACTGGAGCCAAACTTTGTTGTCGTACTGAATGCGGCTAGACCACTTAGGTTGTCCGTCAAGCGTTGGTGAGAGATAGTCGATTAGATCTTGAGCCCTGGATAGGCCCAAATCAGGTTGGCTATGCGTACCTTTCCAGTACCTCATAATCTCGACGACTTTCTGCGCTACATCTGGATACGCCTCGTAATCGATGTAGAGGGGTTGTGGCGGACTTACGCTAGTATCGAACATCCCCGGCAGATGAGTCCGCTGGAAGTCCGAATTAGGAAAAACAAATCCATATCCAACTCTAAATCGGAAGGACGGCGTGGCACCAAGCCACGAAGCAAATCCGTGCACATTTCGCTTAGTCTGCTCAAGGGGGTCAATTTGATAGCCATCGCGAACATGAACGAAGTACGAATGCTCAAACTTATACCTACCGCTTTTGACCTCCAAAGCTAGAACACCATCCTCGGGATGGATGATGAGGAAGTCTATTTCTCCTGTAGGCCGAGATCCTTTATCTAGCTTGCTCACAGCAGAGCAAAGCCAGGGTAAGCTGTGGATTACAGTGTAGTCGTTAGATAACTGAGATTTGAAGATTGAATAGAGGTCCCGCTCACCAAAGCTGTCAGTGTTGCGTGGGCCATGCTCCGGAATCATCCTTGCCATCTAAAACGCTCGCCTCCACTTAATCTCAGACACTGGACACTGTAATGATAGCATTCTGAGATTGGAGCGCGCTCGCTCCAGAGGAAACGCCGGTGGTACCGCAGTTTACCGGACCACAGAGGGCTTACCAGCAATACCTCGCCCATGGTGCGCCTTACACCTGCACAAGCCTACGTCGAAGCGGCGTCGAGCGCCTAGGCCAGCCGCCCCCAAAAACAAGTTTCTATAATCCACCTATCAAGCCACGGCCAGACCTTTCTACCGTTCATGTTACAGGTTATCGCTGATCAAGAGATACTCCTAGAGGGCCGGTAGGCCCCACCGTTCCTTCGAAAACACTGTATCAGACAGAGAGGCTAAAACTCGTCACTGTAAAAGCCCCACGGCGACATCAGCTCATGCAATGCAGAAGATATTCTCGATTCAGCAAGTAGCTCCGAACGTTTGTAGCTCAAAGCTACTGCCACCCCTCTAGCAAACGCACTAAGCTTAAGTGGATCAACAGACCAGACCTGCATCTTCATCACAGAGGCATCACGAAAATCACATTGTTCGACGTACTCCACACTTGCTTCGATCTGCCTCCAATCATAAATCGATATGGCGTAAGTTTTGTGTACTCCATCCGCCAGCATAGTGCAAGTATCTAAAAAGGAATCCCCAGCAAGGGCCAACCCTGGATGATTAAACGCCTTCACTCCAAACGACATCAATCGCGGCGAGGAAACAACATCTCGCACAGCAGTTAAATCAACCGCACCTTTCGCAAACTCCGACTCTAAAATACGCCTAAGCAAAGCCTCCAATTCCGGTTCATCAACCATAACCAGTCTGAAACCCACTAAACTTCTCACTTACACAAGCACTCCGTGCTCCATTTTTTTCAATAGGTCGTATACCGCTTGGCATCCTTGAACAGTAGCCAGCGCTTCAACAGGGCTAACTCGACCCAGCCCTAAACATTCTTGATTCAGCCAGGATGCATAGTTGTCTTTGAAGAACCACAGCATCAACGAAACCGTCTTAGCAAAATTTACGGCGTAAGCCTCATTATAACTACACACAACTGCACCAGGGTCATTTGGCAGTCTATGATTTAGGCAGCGGACTTGAAGCCAACCATTGAGTTCAAAGTGCTTACCTGGTTCACCGCAGATCTCGCAAGTGCAACTGGATACCATTTCAGCCACATCCAGGATTCGATCGACGACAATATCACCTCCCCGAACGTACGTCCGAAGCAGACCGAACTTTTCCTTGACCTGCTCAACACGTACCTCCAACGTAGACTCAGCTCTGTATTTCTCGATCAAACATAGCATTCCACCGATGAGAGAGAGCCAACCATCAAGGCATTCGAAGCCAAACAAGACATCCGGCTCGGCGAAACTAGAAAGCAACGTCCGATGGCGTTCCCAGAGAATCATTTCATTTTTACTATCCAACGCTCACCCCCTCGCTAGACCACATCACCTTTGACGGCTGACCTGCAAGCTCGAAGGGATAGCAGTTGCCATCATCAAGCTCATAGCAAAAACGCCGCCCAACGATGCGAACTCTTCTCAGCGGCTGCATCTTCCAGCCTCCGCTTTCGTTCAGCCACGGAGGAGATACCAGCTGTACCTCTATGACCTTCTCCCCTTCGCCGCCTCTCGAAGCTAGCCCCAGCAGGTACTGCGGGCCTGGAATCAGCAGTTGCTGCCTGTGCGCGGCTTCATCTTGAACGGCTTCGTACGTGACGAAAAACCACTCTTGATTTGATGCAAGGGCGACGTACGCCCACCTATGCGCCCCAGGCTGAGGAGGGAAAAAAAGGCTGTCTTCCAAGCGACCCATGTCGTTGGTTTCGAACATATTATCTACCTCAGTCGGTCACTATGCGTACTATAGTACGCTGAAACTCAAGGTGCAATGTGGCTATATGCTCTCTTTTTGCGGAGAGCGCTCGTGAGCGATCTGAAAGAAGCATTCGCGTTAGCGCTGAGAGAGCTGCGGATGCATGCCGATCTGGCGCAGAACGATTTCCCTCCGGAGGTCAGCCGGGAGTACGTCAGCCTGCTCGAACGGGGTCTGCGGTCTCCGACACTTGAGACCATCGACTCGCTCGCGAAAGTGATGAGCATCGCACCGCTCACACTCGTGATCCTGTGCTACCTCCGGCGCGAGCCAAGTCGAAGCCTCGACGAGCTGTTGGGCGAGGTGCGGATGCAGCTACAGCGAGACCTAATTGAGCAGTCCGAGACGGTGACCAAAGACGAATAAGACATTTCGTGGGCCAGCCCACGGCCTACGGCCAGTGCAGGCCTCGTGTCTGAGGAATGTCGCTCTCTTCGGACTGACTTCGCCCTCCCCTCATCTCTGAAAGCCAGACATAACACGTTGCGTACTACAGCTCGATATAGACAGAACCAATTGGTAAGGTCAGACGTATTCAGCAATTTTACAGTGCCGGTTTACATTTTCACTCCAGCCACCACCAAGCCTTAATTCGACTTTAGCTCCTTACATTTAAAACCTATCATCGGACAAAGATCTCCGTACTGAAACATCTGTACACTTTAAAACAAACTATTGACTAATATTTTTCTGGAGTCAACAATAGCAAGATAAGCACAGTTGGAAACCGCTAATGAACCTTATTGAAGCAAGATACACAATCGCCCTTAACACGCTTAAGCTGCTTAACCATTACTCAAGTTTTACCGTCAGAGTCATACTAGAAAACGCATGTGAAAAAGCAGGATACCCAATAAGTATCGGCTTTACCCTGGACGTAATTGAAGCAATACCAGACGCAGGCGTACCCGCTGTAGAGGCATACGTGACAAAAGCTCTAACCGAGGAGCAAGAAAGCCCTAAATTCCCATATGAATCCCAAATCTTAAAAATATCAGACGCAGGCAGCAAAATCGCCATCAGAGAAGATTTACTCCCCAAGTCAAACTCTTATATTTGCCTTATAGTCGGCGATGGTGCGCGAGTAATCATTCATACGAACACTCGAAAAATTGTCGAAATATCAACACCGGAGACCGACAAGTTCATATCCAAGTCTTCAACCCTATTATGCGAACTAGGCCACTGCGAATATTACGAAACACTGCGCACCTTAACTGACAAGCAAATCTCAAACCTCAAGAATACTTTGTTGTCAGCATCACAAACCACAGACGACCTGGAAAACATCGATAAACTTATCGAAACCATAAAGGACTGCAAAGAAGACTATGAGTACTACACGCGCGGACTCGACAATTTTGAAGAAATTCTGAATCAGCAACCCAAATACTGGCTATTCGATCGATTTTCAAATTCTTGTGAATACCCCAGAGACTTCTTAGCCCACTGTTGATCCAACCAGCAGTGCCATGTTTTTACCTGCCAGCCTAGAGAATTGTGCAGACTGCGGGCTAACCACTGGCCCCCACCCCACAGTTTGTATTCCTCATTGCTTCTGGATATAATTTATGGAAACCTAAACCACTGCCAACTAGAAAATGATCAAGTCTCTAAAGATTTACGCCGATCTCGATGATGAAAAAATGTACGCTTACTGCACATATGATCTTCTTAGAAATCATGGGAAGCATATTGAAAAATTCCGGATTGAATTATTTTATACAGACAATATTACAGGGCCGCAAGATTTCAAGCCTGGCCTGCCCATATACGATGTAAAAATGGCTCAAAGCATCATCGTCTACGAATCCGGGCGCGGCATACCAAGACCGAACATTTTCAACTATACCTCTTACGCCTATGATCAGCACACAATCCTAAGCCTAATTGGCGACTGTCCCGAGCATCGTGACTTCCTGTGTCAAATTGGGATACACAGCTGATACAAAAGTACTTGGCGATTGGGCAGAAGCTGCTCAAACCCAGAACATAGAAGACTGTAAAACGGCAGCAGTCAAGCCATGCCCGAGAGCAAAGTCCTTACAGATGCAGGTATATGTATGGACTTGTTTCTTTCATACCTCTTGAACATGCTTCTTGATCTCGTTGAAGATCTCTAGACCTTCATTCGCAGCGTTGCGGCCATCCATATCGCCGGTCACCTTTTTGTGGCCAATACCTCTGCTGTCAAGGGCACAGCCTAATGCGGTCCATGCAGCACGCATATCGAGCGTATCTGCAAGCGGAAAAATCTCTATGCCCTTTCGATTCGTAATATGCAGATATCGCATTATGCCCTCGGTGATCTCTCTGATACGCGAGCATATCGCTTCTTTGGTAACCATATCATCGAGCAAAGCCGAGCTGGTATCCTGTTGCTCCGTCGCACCCTCCCCACCGACCAAAACGGCTTTCATTACACCTGGCTCCAACGCGACTACGCTGCTGATCAAGCCACTGAACTCACCGACCTTGAAGGCCGGATTTCCCATGCTGGTCCTCGTCTTCAGCAACGGAACGCCACCTAGCTTGCCATCGACTGCACTGTCGATGAACGCATCCTCAATACGTTGCTTCTGAGTCTCCCTCCACGCTTCGAACTGTGCGACCTTATCGTCCGAGATTTCAGGATGGCGAATGGGATCATCCAGTCCAAATGAGGCCACCTGCACGGTAGTATTTTTACGAACACCTTTGAGAGGTTGTCCGCTAGAGTCAAAGGCTTCCACTGACACAGAAACAGACTTTAGCACAACAACTTTATCGCAATACTGACTCATACGAATATACATCCATTATCACCACTATTTGTAATTGTTATTTATTATAATAATAACACAATTATATTCAAAAAACGCGCAATACCTCAACAAGCAAACAATTTATTATCACGCAACAGGTAATTTTTACCCAAAGAAAACAAATAAGATAAGTTAGCGCATACTATTAAATACTTTTGCGCAAGACGAAGAATGAACTTATAATAACTAAAGAAGAGAGGCCGCACGACCAAAAAAATTCATGATTCTGACTGCCGGGAAAGTTCGGCGGCCGTGTTCTCCCTTCTACTTATTTAAGAACTTAAGTCTCGACTTTGGATGCAATCCACTGCTGGAGCATATCTGAGCGCTAAGCCCCAACTCGCTTGAGAAATCGCAGTTGGGGCTTTTTTTCGTCTAATTGGTTCCCATCACAATCTGATCGATGAGTAGTTTGAAATTTCGCCGAGCAAATGAAATATTTTTCGCAGAAGACCATCGATCAGCTTTATCTGATCAGATATCTCCTTGTCATACTCTTTTGTCCCAGGCTGAGCAAAAGGTATATATCTATAATCATAAGCTATGGGCGTATATCTTGGAGAATCGATAAGGTCTGTTACTTGAGCCAGCAACTGAACCACTAAATCCTGAGCTACCCTTAATTCAGGATCATGAGACCTCAAGATTTGCTCGTAATATCGCCCATCTTCAATGAATCGCTTTGCCTTATTATAAACCTCTATGGGAAAATCATAACCGGCATCGGTCAAGATGTGAATCACTTCCCCTTCATTGTTAAAGCTCAGAATCCTAGATAGCTCTTCTTTAAACCTGTAAGCTCGATCACTTTCTGAAGAGCGAGAAAACTGCGAAAAAGAAACATCTTTACGCAGATTAGCCTTATACATCGGCAGAGCAAGACGATCAATTTTATTGTCATGAGCCATTCTATGATGCTCAGTACAAAGCACAATTAAATTCGCAGGGCGATTATCCTCCCTGTTTTCGTTTATATGATGAATATCAAAATATAGATTATTGCAGTTCGGTATGGTGCATTTATGATTTGCTTCAACCATTACTTCTCTGCGCACTGGCTCAGGAATGCTTGGTCTGCTTTGATCGTACGTCCCAGCCATATTCCACCTTTCTAGAGATTTCATCAAAGGCCTCGGAGGCCTCCACAAGCACATAATGCCGAAAGGGCCTCGTATTGACCAGATGTCCTACACCTCAGCGATAGACCGCCCAGGAAGGGTCGGGGCCGCCCCATGGCTTCGAGCGCAAAGCTCAGCAAGCACCGCCAGCTGGCGATGGCTTTGAGCGAAAACTTCATCGCTTGTGTCATGTGCCAGAAGGAAATCATCAACACAAACACTCAGCTTTAGTGCAGGCTTTTCTAAGTCACCGACATCAGCCTGAAAATCGATAAACACATCATCCATTGAAAAAATGTTTCTTAGTATGCTCTCAATCATTTTCATTGTTTGACGGAGCAACTCCTCTAATCGCTTGCGCTCCTTTTTAAGCTCGACCTCGGTCTTCTTTAGCTTCCTAAAAGAAAAGCTCACGCCCACATTGAGGCCCAAGTAAGTTGAAAAACTGTCATCCCCCCTATAAAAACCCATGCGTGCGGAGCGCTTACTCACATATTGCCTCAGTTCTTTAGTTTGATTGGGTATCTTTGCGTAAAGGCGGAATAACGCACCGTCATCGCTAGCAGGTTGCACTGATGGTTGAGCTATACCAAGTCCTACTCCAAGCTTTGCGTTGTCACGATACGGCGAATAATCAACACCATTTCGTTGCAGTGCGCTCCAAGTGAGCTTTGTGGACATAATTGTAGAGCCAGAGATCCATCGGCCGTCTTGACGATCAAGACGGTAGCTAATCCCTTGGACTGCACCATTCTTTTCAGAAACGCGAATTTGGACTCCGCGCTCAGCCATGCGATCAACAAGCTGCGACATGGTGTGGGGTCTGCTAGGAGCTTTGAATACGTCTTTCGAGATGCCACGTATGATATGGGCATGATCTTTAGCAGGATCTGAATGACTAGCCAGCTCTTTGCTCCAGCCATCAGTTTTCGGCGTAGAGAGTTCGTATTTGTGCTCAATTTCACGAGCAGCACTCATCCCTTTGCGCCTGTCGTTACCGTCAGAAACGAGTTGGAAATTTGCCCCCAGGGCGGCACGCTGGCTGCTGGGGTCGCGATCCACGAGAAGTACACGAGAAGCGACGATGTGTACGTGTTCTTTATCTGTGTCTCTATGCACCACGGCTACGTATTTCGTAGAGCTGTCGTAGCCTAGCTCCCGCATGTAGTCGTTGACTGCCACCAACCATTCACTGCTGGTTAGCTTCTCGCCTGGGGCGAGGGAAAGAATATAGTGAGCACACAGCTTGTCGCTGTCACCTTTATACATTGCCGTGTGATTCTCGAACTCCTCAATGATCTGCTCTGGGTCTACAAACACCTTGCGCTCCCCTGCTTCGGTGAACTCATAGTATGGATTAGCTGAGACCAGGTTCCCGCCGATGAATTCGACATGCTTGATTTTTTCACGGTCACACTGACGAGCGGCAAACTCGTAAATTATTCGCTCGCGAAACGTCTTTGAAAACTCTTTAATTTTACCAATCATAAATCACCTTTTTATTATTGTTCTTGTATGAGGCTGTTCAAATTTCTTATTTTTTCCTGCACTGAACCAGATATGAGGAATGCGGCTTCAGGCATGCCAGGGCTGCTTGAGAGGTCATGCAGCGAATTAATGTCTGACATGATCGCACCGAGATGTGATGCCAGAACTGACGACCTTGAATCTAAGCCGATGCTTTTTTGCTTTATAAGTGCAAATGCAGCGACACGTAGGAACTGTGACAGATAGGCGAAGCCGTATGCTTTTCCAGCAGCTCTAAGCTCATCCGCCTCGTCTGGGGTCAGATATACCTCTGACACTACAGTCCTCGGGTTATCTTTTCTTGGGCGACCGCCCTTGTTTTTTACCTTTTCCATAACTCACCTTTCTTATTATTTTTATTTGGCGTTTTTGACCACTCGCGCAGAACCCGAAGGGTTTGAGCACAAGCCGTTTGAGCACCGCATCAAACCGAGGAACGAGGTTTGGTGCGGGGGTCAAACATAGCTTGCATTTCGTGTCAATGAAAATATTATAACATTAAACTAATCTAATTCTTGACGTTATAATAAATTTATTTGATTATTTTATTGACATCTATTATCTGGCTCCTACATTTGCAGGGGAGCCCTTCTTAACGCCACTTCAGCAGTCATATGTTCGCTTTTTGACCAGCTAACGCTGAAGGTGGCCAGCGGATGTGAAGTGTCAAGCGCCTCTGCATGCGCTCATCGCTCCCTACTGCAATACATGCCATACGAATCAGCGTCGGCATGCACAGAAGCGAGGTAGAGCGATGAGTACACATGCAGCAATCAATCACAGGTCACGTACACAGCCGGAAACGCACAATCCGCTACTAAAAATGTGGCGTGGATTCACCGGCCAGAAGCCCGCTCTTCAGGATGAGCAGCAGGCAGGAGGAAAAGCAGTGAGACCCAAAAAAGACGCGATCCAGAAGCTGATCGACAGGGCGGGAACTCTTTATTGGAAGTGGCAAGAGCTTCTTGAAAAAGACGAAGACGACCAGGAAGCTGAGCGCCAGGGCAACAAACGTATGGGTCGCCCACCTGTTGCCCTGTCTGTACTGCGTCAACGTGCCGAAGACGCATATTTGTTCCACATCACAGAGCTACGCACAGCAGAACTAGCTGAAGGCCGTGAACCAACTCCAGAAGACGAGATCATTACCAAGGGCGAAAAGCTTCGGCAAAAAGGCCCTGGCCGCCCTGCCATCAGCGAAATCGGGCGCAAGTTCCGACATCTCCGACGCAAACTCAAGACGCTTGAGGATGCCATGGCTGCAATCGATCACACGTCGAATCCGGTATATGACGGCATCGGCAGGCCGGCAATGTCTTCTCGTGAACGTGTTGCGTATTACGAGCGCGAGATTAACGAAGTGAAGCGCGACATTGAGCAGGCTATGTCAGAGATGCCAGCAGTCGAGCGCATCAAAATCATGCTCGACAACGCACGCATCGACCGCCGTGACGCTGGGATGCGCTTGAAGAAGGCCGAGCGCGGAGAAATTGAAGAAGACGTAGTTGCTCTCAGCAGCCTACACAACCAGCTAGAGGCAGAGATCCAGGCGCTCGAAAAGCAACTCGAAGACGAACGCCTGGCAGCCAAGGGATCGGTAGTCATCGGCGCACCAGGAACAGCGGTCGGAATCCTTCCGCCAGCCGGAAAAGAGTACAGCCCCGGCATCCAGAGCGTCGTCGCTCAGCTCGAAGCCCAACTGATCGTTCCAAAGCTACCTGCTGAACTCACTTCAGAGACGCTTGAGAAGTACAAGCAAGACGTAGCTCTAGCGAAAGAGTTCAATGAAGCAATCGTCGCTCAGATCCAAGCACTGAAGATCTGATCGACGCTAGCAGCACACATTCAACACCACATACACTGACAACCCTACAAACACACCAAGGATGCAGCTAAATGTCCAAACTCGCTGAATTCAAAGCACTGGAAGCACAGCTCGCTGAACAGCTGAAGCAGCTCGATGCACTGAAAAACGACGATGGCCTCAAGCGCGAGATCGAGTTTGAAAGCAAACTGCGCAACCTGCTCGCCGAATACGGCTTCTCGCTGCGTGAAGTGAAGCTGATCCTCGATCCGCATGCTAAGGCTGAACGAGCTGCTCCTGTCGCTCAAAAGCAGCGCAAAGAGCGCCAGTTGAAGCAGTACAAGAACCCGCACAACGGCGAGATCATCGAAACAAAAGGCGGAAATCACAGGCTGCTGAAAGAGTGGAAGGCCCAGTACGGTGCTGACAAAGTTGAATCCTGGCTTCAGTGACGGGGCGATAGGACATGGAGTTCCTCGGCCTCACGAAGGATGAGTGGGAAATCATCAACGGATTCGCTAACTGGCTTGCTGCATTCGGCACAATCGCAGCTGTCTGCTTATCGCTGAAATTGGCAAGGGATGCTAGTCGAATCAAAGCGAAATGCTCAGCTGTCTCCAGCATCGTTATCAGCCATGGGCCTGGCACTGCCATACAAGAAGCGGCTCTTCAGCTGAAAGTCGTGAATATGGGTGACAGACCATTTACCGTCACTCACCTTGGCTGGACTGTAGGCTTGAGGACAAAAACGCATTTTGCGCAGATGATCACCAACCAGGACAGCGACCCACTTCCTCTTCAGCTGCACCATGGCGAGCAGGGGCGCTGGTGCGTGCCAGCAGAGGGAGATGAAGGCTGGTACGTAAGGTTCGGAACGCTACTACTACGGGAAGGGGAGCCGTGGCTAAAGACGCTGCGCTTCGTAGTGACCACCTCAACTGAACAGACGTTTACGTGCAAGCCTGACGCAAAGCTGCGGGGTAGGCTCGCAAAAGCAATCACTCAGCTCAAGGAAGAAGCGCGAGACCGCTTTAGCCCAGTAGCCTGACATTCACTCCAAGCACCTTTGTAAGCCTTCAAAGCGCCGCTCACTCAACCTGGTGATCAGCGCTTTTTTCTTGCTCGAAAATGAAATTCATATCCTCAGCTTTGAAGTGCCACAGGTCAGCTACTGGCTTAGCCGGAGAAGCTGCTAGCAGGTCAGCCGCTTGTGAGAAAGTAGATGCATACAGATGGATGAAATGCGCAAGAATATGGATGCTGATCTGAATGCCTGCTGACGCGAGCTTGGACTGGTCAGCGATGCTTCGTGCTTGCCCGATCTGCATAGCGCTGATGTAGTTGCTGTGTGAGTATCCACACAGGTGACTGTAGACATTATCGAAGTACAGCTTGTGAAACCCAGCACGCACAGCTTCGCTGCCCCAGGACCAGCCCACCCTCCAGTTGCCCTTCTTCAGTTCCTTGATCTCGCGCGCGGTATATTCGGTGAGCAGAGGGGAGCGTTCGATGAACCGAAGCAATTCTGCTTGCTGCGCTTTGGCTTCAGCCTGCTTAACACGTCCCTCTTCGGTGGAGGTGTTTAGGCTCACGCGATCATTGAGCCCTGCGTATTGCCACAGAGCATGCCTGAACTGTGATCTTTCTGTGGGGCATCCGAAAATCCAGTGCAGTGTAAGGAAGGTCTCTACCGAAGCCCGAGCAAGAATTGACACCGATCCCTGGTCAATAAACTCGACACTCTTGCCTGTCGCGCTCTTGAATACACAGCCACCGGCAAGACTCTTGGTAGAACAGAGCTGCTTAAAAAGCTTGATCGACAGGGTCTGGATGTCGTTGAGCCACCCCATGCCATGGGCAATGGAGCTGCCAGCACGGGCATCGACCATACAAGACATAAGCTCGATCAGCGCACTGAAGTCACCGTCCAAATCCCTAAAATTTGTCATTTCCCTATCAATCTCAGACCTGGCAGAAACTGGATCAATCATGACCTTGCTGCACGTGCGAAACAAGCGCCCTTCGGCTCTACAATCTCATCGACTCAACTCCTAAACCCGGCAGCGAGATTCGAGTCAGGGCACACGCCACTCAACCTGGCAGGCTGTTGTGCCCTATGTGTGCCCTAGAACCGAGGGCACACAAAAATGCAGGCATAAAAAAATCCAAGGACCGCTAAGTCCTTGGATTTCTTGGAGTATTTTGGTCGGGACGGAGTGATTCGAACACTCGACCCCTTGCACCCCATGCTCTTAATTAGTGAATTTTAATGGAATGATATGGACCATCACGGAGCACCTGCAAGCTAGTAAACACAACGCATACAGCGCTATATTATGATCTATCTCTGTCCACCAGTATCCACCTATAGCCGATCTATCCAGTGGGGCAAAAGTGGGGCAAAATTCCAAGGCAATCGACCTTGGCTAGGGGTAAACATTGGCAAAGATCACAGTGAAGCAACTCGAAGCACTCACCCCCGCCGATGATGGCAAAACGCTCCGTGAGGAGGGTGGCCTGACCGCCAAAGTCCGTGCCGGTGTGCGCGGTGTTACAGCGTTATTCCGCTATGAGTTCAAAATGGGCGGAGCCAAACGCGATCAGCGCCTGGGCAGCTGGCCCAAAAAATCATTAATGCAGATTCGTGCTGAGCGAGACGAAGTGAGAGCATGCGTTACTAAAGGTATAGAACCCGCCACTGCCCGAAAGGCAGCTAAGGTTGAGGCTCAAGCTGCGGTCGCCGCGACCATTGCGGAAGCCGAACGTCAAGCTGCAGAGAACAAGACGCTCACCGACCTTTTCGAAGAGTGGATGCGCGACGGGGTATCCCGCCAGGACGGCAACACAGAACTGCGTCGCAGCTTCTCCAAAGACGTGCTACCAGCTATTGGCGATAAACCACTGCGAACCATAACTGAAAAAGACCTGCTCTCCCTACTGCGCTCGGTTAAAGCCCGCGGCTTGAACCGTACCGTCGTTATTCGCAGCAAGGATATAAGTCAGATGCTGCGATGGGCCGAGAAACGCAAGCCGTGGCGTACTTTGATGGTCGACGGTAATCCCGCCGAGCTGATTGACGTCAACAAGCTCCTTGATCATGACTATCAAGAGCAGCGTGATCGGATTTTATCCAGTGGCGAAATCAAAGAGCTGCAGCAGATTTTCACCCGCCTCGTGCGAGATTATGATGCCCTACCCGCTGGCCAGAAATATTCCGGCATCCGACCTGTGAACCAGCGCGTGCAATGCGCAGTCTGGATCTGCCTCAGCACGCTCTGTCGCATTGGCGAACTACTGAAATCCGAATGGCGACATATCGATCTGCAGAAAGGCACTTGGTTCGTCCCAGCAGAAGCCACCAAAGGGCATAGGGGTAAACGGCAGGATCACCATGTATTCCTATCAACATTTGCACTGAACCAGTTCAAACGTCTTAGAGAGGAAACTGGCCACACTCCGTTCTGCTTTCCCAGCAAGCATGAAAGCAGTCATGTGGATACCAAAACAGTCAGCAAGCTGATCGGAGACAGGCAATGCTGTTTCAAAAATCGCAGTAAGCCTTTGTCTGGCCGCCATCACGATAACTCTCTGGTGCTGAGCCAAGGTAACAAGGGCGAATGGACTCCGCATG
The DNA here is from genome assembly GCF_048068255.1 of Pseudomonas sp. NY15374. Classification (NCBI taxonomy): domain Bacteria; kingdom Pseudomonadati; phylum Pseudomonadota; class Gammaproteobacteria; order Pseudomonadales; family Pseudomonadaceae; genus Pseudomonas; species Pseudomonas sp. NY15374. The sequence goes on along the minus strand of NZ_JBLUPZ010000001.1, from coordinate 282,263 downwards.
ATTTGCGTCGTACAGGAGCGACCATGATGCAGGAGCTAGGAGTCACACTGGAAATAATTGATCGCTGCCAGAATCACTTAATGGGAGGCTCAAAGGTACGCCGGCACTATCTGCATTATGACTATTCCAAAGAAAAACATGAGGCATGGAACATTCTGGGAGAGCGTCTTGAAAGTATCCTTCGAGAGCCAACAGCTGAAATCTAATCATAAGCTAACTGGAGCGTTTCGGCTCACCTCTTCGGCTACCCTGCTATTTTGATGCAGCGGCAATTTGCACAGTCATATCAGTAATCACTTCTACCACATGACGGATCTGGTCGAATGTTTCAGTGGCATTCGCAGAGTTTTCACCGCTGCTCCCGCAAACGCTGCACCCTTATGCATAGTTGCGACGATCTCGCGGCTATTGGATTGAAGCTCTTCAACGAAAGTTCTAATTTCCGCCGTGGGCTCCTTGGGTAAGCGTCCGCCCACCTCACCTTGCGTACGTCAAACCGGTACCCATTGATGCGGCAGAGTTGCCTGATCTCACTGGCCCGCTGTGTCGGCAGCCCTGTCAGAACATCTTTGAGATTAGCATACGGATCATCGCGATCATACGCGCCAACTGAATCAAACTCATGATCGCAGCAGCCCGTTTATCGCTGCGCATCGACCCGGCAAACAGCCAGTTCGAGCGCCCGAGTGCCCATGGCTCTATCTGGTTCTCGACTTGATTGTTGTCGATGGGCACAGCTCCATCGTCCAGGTAGCATGCCAGCGCTACCCAGCGTTCTAGGCTGTAATCGAGGGCTTTGGCCGTGGCTGATCCGTTGGGTACCAGGTCGCACTGAGCCAATATCCACTCATGCAGTGTTTTGCTGATCGGTACCACCAACTCCTGACGTATTCGCCACCGATCTTCATCGCTCAGCCGCGCCGAATGCCATCAGCAATGGCGTTTGGTCGCTGATCAGCTGCGCGAAAATATCCCAAGATCGCGACGCTCATGGATGGCTGCGAGGATGAAGTATTGGCGCACATGGCATTTCCAGAGGCACACCGCCAGCAGTTGCACAGCACCAACCCACTCGAACGGCTCAACGCCGAGATCAAACGCCGCACCGATGTCGTAGGGATTTTTCCCAACGATCCAGCCGAAGGGAATTGCGGCCTCAGGCGTCGAGGCCGCAAACAAGCTTTCTACAGTGGGCGCTGGTCGATATTTTCGCTAGTAACGGGTTGAGTAGTCACAGCATCCTCATCAACCATTTTTCTGAAATAGGTAGATAAAACAGCGCCTGAAATATTGTGCCAAACGCTAAACAGTGCGCTTGGCACCGCCGCTAGTGGCGAAAAATGCGCACTCGCGAGTGCAGCACCCAGGCCAGAGTTCTGCATGCCGACCTCCAGCGTAAGAGCTTTACGTTGTGCAAGTGAAAGCTTAAACACAACACCAGTGATATAGCCAAATACAAATCCAAATACATTATGAAGAATAACAACGGCTAGTATGACCAGCCCAGACTCAGCGATTTTTACCTGACTATTAGACACCACAGCTGTTACTATAACTACAATGCTTATTACTGAGACCAGTGGAAGAACATCAATGGCGCCTTGAACTTTCGCGCCGAGCACCTTTTGAGCAAGAACCCCCAAGAATATTGGTAAAATAACCATCTGCACTATCGACAAGAGCATGTCAGCAAACGAAACTGCAAGGTAGGCAGAGGCAAGAAGCCAAATCAAAGCGGGAGTAAGCAACGGGGCTACCAACGTGGTAACTGCAGCAATTGCTACCGCCAATGCCAAGTCTCCTTTTGCGAGCCAAGTCATTACATTAGATGAAGTTCCGCTGGGGCAACACCCAACCAGAATGACGCCAATCGCGATTTCCGGTGGCAGATTGAAAATCTGGCAAAGCACCCAAGCAACACCGGGCATGATTACAAAATGCGCTATGACCCCAAGCGCTACCCTACCTGGGTGACGCAACACCTCTGAGAAGTCATCTGTTTTCAAGGTTAGGCCCATGCCGAACATCACCAACCCAAGTAGCGGAATGATGGCGGGCTTCAGAAAAACGAACCAATCAGGTATTACATAAGCTAAAATTGCAAATAACAGCACCCAGTAGGCAAAAGTATTACCCAAAAACTTACTGATAACTATGACAGCGCGCATACTAAATCCTTTATTATTGTATGTGGACTTTAGAAAAATTTCTCTGCGACGACACTTGCAATCGGCTAATAGCCAAGCAGCATTCTTAAGTACGCCTACTCAGAGTTCGGCCAAACGATATTGAAAAAGTCCTTTGCAGGGCGACTATTCATGAGAGCAATTAAGATAAATCGCCGCTGCGAAGAGAACCAAAATACCTGCTTATTCCGACTACTGGACGTGGTAGATGGCTTCATGTTGGTATACCTCGCTCTTATGCTCTTGTTTACGTTAAGGTAAAGCAAACCAAACGAAAGAAGAAATATATAATTGAAGACGAACAAGGTTGCCTAACCTATGAGTGCCAGCTAACTGTACCGATGGGGAGTGCCAGGCAGCTCCGAGCTAGATAATCTGCTTTCGGGAGGATGTGCGGCTAACGAGCCGAGTTGAGTGAGCCGGCGTACGGAAGTCAGATCGCCCAGAATGAGGGGGGGGGTAGAGGCTGCATGAGATTGGAAGTAGAAAACCTAGCGCACCCTAAGAAAAATTACATAACCCCCTGATTTAATTCATATATTTATGTGGTCGCCACTGACGACCGCAGAGCATCTGAGGGGATCCGGCTAAAAAGGGCGCGACTTATAGGCTGGGCGACCTAGTTTGGCTTCAATAATATATTTCAAAACGGTTTTTGCAGCAGCTAGCCTAGAGACTCAATAACAATTAGATGGTGCCATTATGCCAGCTTACAGATCTCGTACCACCACACATGGCCGTAACATGGCTGGTGCTCGCAGCCTTTGGCGTGCCACTGGAATGCAGGACGAAGATTTTGGGAAACCGATCATCGCGGTTGTCAATAGCTTCACGCAGTTTGTGCCTGGACACGTCCACCTTAAGGATCTGGGTCAGCTAGTCGCCAGCGAGATAATGAGTGCCGGCGGTGTAGCCAAAGAGTTTAACACAATTGCTGTAGACGATGGTATTGCGATGGGGCATGGTGGAATGCTTTACTCCTTGCCATCGCGCGATCTAATCGCAGATTCAGTCGAATATATGGTTAATGCGCACTGTGCAGACGCGATGGTGTGTATATCAAATTGCGACAAAATCACGCCAGGTATGTTGATGGCTGCTATGCGCTTAAACATACCCGTGGTATTTGTCTCTGGCGGCCCTATGGAGGCAGGAAAACTTAACATCAAAGGAAAAGATCAGACACTTGATCTCGTAGATGCAATGGTAATTGCCGCAGACAGCCGATACAGCGACGAAGAGGTCGATGCAGTCGAGCGCGCTGCTTGTCCCACATGCGGGTCTTGCTCAGGTATGTTCACTGCTAATTCGATGAATTGCTTAACTGAAGCTCTCGGTTTAGCACTGCCAGGAAACGGCACCTTAGTGGCAACCCATGCAGATCGTGAGCAACTATTTCGCCGTAGCGGACGCTTGATAGTAGAGCTTACGCGAAGACGATATGAACAAAATGATGATCAAGCCCTGCCGCGAAACATTGCATGTCGCGAAGCATTTGAAAATGCAATGCGTCTTGACATTGCCATGGGTGGGTCGAGCAACACTATTTTGCATCTTCTTGCTGCTGCTAGGGAGGGGAATATCGACTTTAACTTAGAAGATATTAACTGCCTATCCCAAAGTACGCCTTGGCTTTGCAAAGTGGCTCCATCCAGCACCACTGTGCACATTGAGGATGTTCACCGGGCAGGTGGCGTCATTGGCTTGCTCGGGGAGCTTGATCGGCTAAATCTTATACACACCAATGTTCCGGTCGTCCACGCGAATAGTCTCGGCGCTGCGATAGACCAATGGGATATTCAGCGCACACAAGCTGCAGATGTCCATGATTTTTATCGGGCTGGGCCTGGTAATCGTCTAACCCAAACAGCTTTCAGCCAAACACGACGATGGGATCATCTAGATACTGATCGTAAGATCGGAGCGATCCGAGACGGTGAAAATGCGTTTAGTCAAGATGGTGGACTCGCCATACTGTTCGGAAATTTAGCCCCAGAAGGATGCGTTGTCAAAACCGCTAGTGTTGCGCCAGAGATGTTGCGCTTTGAGGGGCGAGCTATCATCTATGAAAGCCAAGAGAGTGCCGTTGCAGGAATCCTTGAAGATCAAGTTAAATTGGGGGATGTGGTCGTCGTGCGCTACGAGGGCCCCAAAGGTGGCCCTGGAATGCAAGAAATGCTGTATCCGACCAGCTATTTAAAGTCAAAGGGCTTGGCCGAGAAATGTGCTTTATTAACGGACGGTCGTTTCTCCGGAGGCAGCTCGGGGCTATCAATTGGACATATATCACCAGAAGCCGCTGAAGGAGGCATGATAGCACTCATTGAAAATGGTGATTTGGTTTCCATAGATATTCCTAACCGATCAATCACTTTGAAAGTTAGCAACAGGGTTTTGGAACAGCGGCGCCAAGATAGACTGAGTCAGTATGATTCAGCCTGGCAGCCAGAGCGACGCTTGCGCCACGTCTCTGAAGCACTTTTAGCTTATGCGGCCTTGACAACGAATGCTTCCAGAGGAGCTGTCCGGGACGTGCATCAACTAACAGGAAAAACACGTTTGAAGTAGACGCTTTTTTACTAGACATATACCTTAAAACAGGGCTGAGCATATATTATATTCATAATCAGTATTGATGAGTAACCCATATTTGCTCGGTCCGTCCTAAAACTCACGAACCCTGTATATCCCCTAGCGCAAAATGGTTCTGCCTCCACACAGCCCAGCCATCATGTCGAGAGCTAAGCTGGAAGCTCCTTAATCGCCCCCACTACCCTTTGTGTAAGCACCTTGTGCGAACCATCGCTTGGCTCTACCCTGAACTCTCAGTTTGAGTCAAAGCAGCGATCACGAAAATGATCACCCCTAAAGCACCAAAATCGTATAGCAACTCAGGTACAGGAGATAATATTTAATATATCTACTCTCACAAGGATATCTTTCCAAGCCCATATTGCTCTAGATAGAGGGCTGAAAACTCACGACATACAAAAGACTGGCAATACGACCATGAATACAAAAGATATTAGACAGCTCAGACATTTCATCACTGTTGCTGATGAACTCCATTTTGGTCGAGCTGCCGAGCGCTTGAGTATGACTCAGCCGCCGCTCAGTCAAAGCATCCTTGACCTAGAGGAAAGCCTCAAATTCAAATTATTTGAGCGCAATAAAAGAAATGTCGCGCTTACCCCGATCGGAAAACTTTGGCTACCCTATGTAAAGGCGGTGATTTCTGCACTGGAAGGCCTTCCAGACATAGCATATCGACTGCAGAGAGGCGAAATCGGAACAATCCGACTGAGTTTCGTTAGCAGTGTGGTCTATAGCTTGCTACCCAACCTCGTGGCAAACTATAAGAACAACTTCGCTCAGGTTGAACTCATTCTCAAAGAAGCTACTACAGACGTCCAGATTCGAGACCTGCTTGATAGAGTGATAGATGTCGGGGTCATAATTCCAGCAAGCGGGTCGACGCTCCCTAGCGAACTGGCGTCTAAGAAAATTAGATCAGAGCCACTCGTTGCAGCTGTCCATCAAGACACTGCGAAAACACTCCATGCCGAATCAAACCGAACCATCAACTTAAGCGCACTTGCTGAACACCCACTAATAATGTTTCCACGCGAAACTTGCCCCGGCCTCCATGATTTAATCTACAGTTATTTTGAACTTCGCGGACTGAAACCCTTACTGGGTCAACAGGCGATCCAAATGCAAACAATAATAAGTTTGGTTTCTCAAGGCATGGGGTATGCGTTAGTGCCCGAATCAATGGCAAATCTGAACCGAGAGGGTGTAGCATATTTTTACTTGCACGGCACTTGCCTGACTGTAGATACAGCTATAGCCTGGAACATCTATGCAGAATCACCTGCGGTGCGCGCACTGATTAAGCTTTCAGACCATGTATAAAATACTCATCCGATTCAGTTTACACGCGATACAATACTTTAGTAAGGCATCCGTAGAGTTCGCAGCCAGACTGGCATTCTGTTAATTCACGGGAGTGCTCCACCAGAAAGCGTGGCAGCTCTGCAGCCACCTTATTATTATTCACGATAAAGGGTCGCCTTTTGGTTTTGCATGAAGTGAAGCCTTCCGCTCTCGTAGTTGCTCTATCTCTGCCAAATTAGACTCAATCCAGTCTGCAATATCCCGAACTTTTTCGGCTGCACAAATACCTAAAGGCGTCAGTGTGTATTCTACGTGTGGTGACACGGTGTTGAACACATGTCGATCAATCATTCCATCCTTTTCCAACCATTGTAACGTTTGAGCCAACATGCGTTCGCTAACGCCTTGGACACGTCTACGCAGATCACTGAAGCGCTGTGTTCCAGGAAGAAGTGCGATTAGGACAAGAACGCCCCACCGACTTGTCAGATGCTTGAGAATTTCGCGAGATGGGCACGCGGCAGCCATCACGTCACCTCGCAAGAGCTTTTCGGTGAGGGGGCTCGACTCTGGGTTTACAGATGTGTTGTCTCTTTCCATCGATATAAGCTCGCTTGATCAAAAAAAACCGCTCTAAGGTTACCTGTTTGTAAGCACTTACGAAAGGTTTAGAAAGGGCATAGGGTGTATATTCTTCTTCTCCCCACCCTACAAGAGCACTGCTGTGACGATTGAAATCACCGCCCCACTACTCGCTTAGGCCGTTCATTACTGAAAAACGTAATCTAAAAGGCATTGCGCCAATAATCGTTACACTATGCAGCCCTTCAGAAGCGGCGAGCCATCCTCGCGTCGAGGTGCGACGGATGGTCTGAGACAATTCTGAGTCCTTGCACGCACCATTAGACACCATGCAAACGCTACAGTTGATCTATGGTAAGAAATTTAGTCACCGGCTGACCAGCAAGTTGCGGTTCGCGGAGGAGAAACACATACGACTTCTGGCACCCGTTTCAAATCGTTAAGTTCGACACCCTTAGGTCCCCAAGACTATTGCCACCCTGTCAGAGACAACTATTAACAACCTTGAACATATTCTACGAAATGAGTTTCCCGGGACAACAGACAAAGATGTTGCAGAGCACTTAAAGACAGAAGCGATTTGCTCAAATACCGAAAGATTTTCGCTCTCGACAAATATCCCTAAAGGACCATTTAAATTTTTAACATCGAAAGCAAAAAATTTATCTAGGTAAAAAATATAAAGTTCAGACTTACATCCCATTTGATGGAGAAATTGAAAACTCAAAGATCATGTTTGTGCTTGATGGTAGTAGTTTCCTGAACCATCGGCTGTCCCCATTTTCTTTTCCGATTACGCCCATCTTGGATCGTCTATTTTTTGAAAAGAAAATTCCTCAATTGATTTTTGCATTCATCGATCCAGCTATCAACGGCCCGGGCTATCCACATTACGGCGGGACTGACAACCGCAGCCTGGAGTATGATACAGCGTCCGTAGATTATGCGAACTTCTTGACCAATAAAATAATTCCGGCCTTGAGAACAAGATTTAACATAAGCGACCACCCGGACGATAGAGGCATAATGGGCGCAAGCTCGGGAGGCGTCGCCGCCTTGGCGTGGCCTGGCATAGGCCCGATCAGTTTAGAAAAGTCATATCAGCGATAGGCAGCTATGTTGGGATCCGAGGAGGAGATACTTATATCAATTTAGTCCGAAAATCTGAGAAAAAACCGTTGAAAATTTATTTACAAGACGGCACTAATGATCTTAGTACGATTTTTGGTGACTGGTGGCTTGCCAATGAGCAACTCGCCTCATCATTCGAGTACCGTGACTATAAATTTATAGTCATACAGGGTCCGGGAGGACATAATTATGTGCACTTAGCTGAAATAATCGATTCAGCTTTGACGTGGCTTTGGTCTGACTGATTGACCAATATTACTCGCGAACCGTCGTAGTGCCGCGCGCAGTATAGACGATAGCTCCAAGTAAAAAAATCAGTGTACATCTAAGGCTGATCTGACGTAGACATGCATCTATGGCTAACTTCAGCATCTGCCGATCTCAAAAGCGCCCACTGATCCGAACCACTCAAATCAGCCGCGCTTTCCTACCTTTTTGGTACCGCCAGCACTTTATCGTAGCCACTTTCCGCATTACAGGCGCACCTCTCTTGCGCTGGCCAGCAAATGTCGGCGGGCCATCCACAGATTCGACAGAGCAAACAGCGTCACCATCCGCGGCGCATTTTTGGCCAATCCTCGGACGCGCTCCTTCGTATAGCCAAACTGCCGTTTGACCACGCGGAATAGGTGTTCAACCTCGGCACGGCCTGGGCCTTGGCCTTCTCGATCTTGCGCAGCGCCTTGCACAAGGCACTGCGCTTGCCGTGTTTCTTGTAGGACCTACGCCCAGCCACGATCTGCCAAATGTGGGCTTTCGCGCCGAAGTGATACTGGTTGCCCTTTTTAGTCTGGGGCATTTCCGTACCCCGCTTGCAGTCCTTGTTTTTGGTCGAACGTAGTGCGTGGGTCGGTGTGGCATCGACGATGGTGCCCTGGCACAGCGACAGGCCGCGATCCCCCAGATAGCAGAAGATCACGGCCAGAATTCCAGACGGCAACTCATGTTTTTTCAAGCAGGTGGCGGAAGTGAGGTCTCTTCGTCAGGGATCCACTCCAAGCTCAGCCTAGAAAACTGGCGAAGGATGGTGGTTTCGTACAACGCTTCCTCCATCGCCGGATCGCTGTAGCCGAACCGGTTCTGCATCAGGTGCACGCGCAGCATCGCCCTTCGGATAATGCGGCTCAATCAGGGCTCCCATTCCACGTTACCGTCTGATCCGTCTCGATCAGAAACAATTCCTTGCGGGTTTGCTTGCGCTTAGCGGCGCACTCGGCGTCAGAGAAGGTCATCTGCTTCATCGGAGAACTCGGGCAACGGGATCGGCGTATTTCATTAGGTTTGGGAAGTTTTCTTCAGGATTTCTTATGGCTTACATTGTTGTAAGTACTTACAAAAAACGAGCAGCGGATGTAATGTGTAAACGCTGTCCACGTAACTCAACCGAGCAGTCGGTTTACTGAAATGAAGGGGAATATCTATGAGTCGATCCAAGCTACCTTATTTTATCGCTACCGTGTGCGTTGTTTTTAAACTTACTGCACACGCGAGCGCACAACCCGCAATAGCAGAAAAACCACTATTGAGGTGGCTACCCTTGCTATGAAGAACGGTGTGAGCTACGCCGAATTCGCTGGGGTAGATAGCGCTGCAGGAAGCGAACATGTCGCGCATCAACCCGGCTTAATTTTGCGAGAAGCGGCAGCCGCTAAAAACGGTGAGTGGCTGATGCTAGTTCATTGTCGTTCGATAGCCAATACTGAGGCCTCATCAAGCACCATAATTATGTAGGTACCACGCTATTTGTTTGTAGATACTCAACTCAGCGGTTATTTCCAATCATGTGAGGAGCTATTTTTATGACTATCGCAGTTTCAGGGGCGACCGGCCACCTTGGACGACTTGTAATCGAGAAACTAAAGCGCAAATTGCCCGCAACTGACATCGTTGCACTGGTGCGCGACCCTGCCAAGGCTTCTGATCTTGGAGTCACGACACGGGCATTTGATTATACCAAACCCGGGTTACTTGAATCGGCACTTAGTGGTGTGAAAAAGCTACTCCTAATTTCCAGCAGCGAAGTGGGACACCGCGTGCCGCAGCACGAGAATGTCATCGCAGCAGCGAAAAAGGCCGGGGTTGAGCTTATCGTCTATACTAGCTTGCTGCATGCGGATACCTCACCATTGAATCTGGCTGAAGAACATATCCAGACTGAAGCCACGCTGAAAGCATCGGGTGTGCCGTATACACTTCTTCGCAACGGCTGGTACACAGAAAACTATACCGCGGCGATCCCAGCAGCGTTGGCCAATGGGGCTTTCTATGGCAGCGCGGGCGAAGGCCGGATTTCGTCAGCACCTCGTTCCGATTACGCCGAGGCAGCCGCTGTAGTCCTTACCAGCCCAAATCAATCAGGTAAGGTCTACGAATTAGCCGGCGATGAAGCTTATACTCTGACCGAGCTTGCTTTGGAAATATCCAAGCAGACCAATCGCTCCATTCCCTATACCAATATTGCCGAAGCTGATTACGCTGCTGCTCTCAAGGGAGCTGGCTTGCCCGAAACTTTGGCGGAAGGGCTTGCATCCTGGGACACTGGTGCATCGAAGGACGGGCTATTCGATGATGGACACCAACTGTCACGGCTGCTGCAGCGACCCACCACGCCTTTAGCCGTCGTTGTCGCAGAGTCCCTTAAGGCCTGATTAGCAGAGGTGCTAGTGCCTTGCATAGCCTTGACTAAAATGGCCTAACGATTCTCTGGGATCCTATTCCCATGGATCGCGTTTTATTCAAGGCTACTGAGCTCTATCCGACTTCACAACACCGGGAATACTGACTGCTCTGACCTCGCAAAAAAATCTTACATCGGGATATGGCTTAATGCAGCAATGGGTTGCTCTTGCCAACCTGCTTGACGACGAATTTCGGAAGGCCGAAGCAAGAAGATCGCTCCGTAAGGCGGAAAAAACCTCACCAACATAACACTGTTGCGAAATTACTCGAAGCCGTTTTCGATAGCGCCGAGACCATCGATCTCAATCCGTATGACATCTCCCGACTTCAGGAAACGTTGTGGATTGAAGCCCATCCCAACGCCAGCAGAGGTGCTGGTCACAATGATGTCACCTAGACCCAGGGTGATGCCACGCGAGCAGTTCTCGGTCAGCGTTGGGATATCGAAGATCATGTTTTCAATCGGCCATCTTTGCGAAGCTCGCCATTGACCAGCAACGTACGCGGCTCTTGCAACCATCAAGCTCGTCAGCGGTGAACAACCAAGGCCCCATTGGACAGAAGGCGTCTCGCGACTTACATAGATCACACCGCTGGTGACGAACTTGAAGGTCGCGAGTACTGACATGGTTTACCACGGTGTTGCGGTAGACCTGGTTCAGGGAATCAGCTTTGGAAATGTTTTTACCACCCTCGCCGATGACCAGTGGCAGCTCTGCCTCATAGTACAGCTGGCGGGTGATTTATAGCGCGATGAAGCAGAATCCGAAGCCCGGCTCGCCCAATCTATTCGACAAGCTCCAATACCGACATTGAGCGCCTGCTTAGCCGGCTAAAGGAGCATCGCCGCCTGGCAACCTGTTACTTCAAGCTCGCAACAAATTAACGGCGATATTCACATTGGTCTGCTCGCGGCGGAGTGTACGACACCACTTTTCATACAGCGCCTAATGTCCGCACCTTATGCAGCGTTAAAACTTAGTTAGCGTGTCTATTTTCCTTAAGAAAATACTGATCAAGGCCTGTCTCTGGTGAGCTAGATCGTTTCATTCCTCATGCACAAGCTGTTGTTTATTAGGACCTTTTACTAGCTTTTCGCAGCCTCATGGATTTGGCATGAGAATTGATATCGCACTACCTGCCGACAAGGCAAAAAAACAAAAATAAGGAAACACTGATCATGTCAATGCCACGTCTCAACGCTTTGCGTTTCGCTTGCCTATCCTCCTTTGCATTACTTTCCAGTCAAGCCACTATGGCCACCGAAGGCGGAGGTTCAAGCGCACCGATGGGCTCGGACAACTGGGCGATCGCGGCAATGCCGCCACCAGGTTTCTACGCTCAGATCTTCGGAAGCCACTATCGCGCCGATTCACTGCGTGACAACCGTGGCGACAAGGTGCCGATGGACTTCTCGGTACAGGCCGATGCCATTTCGCCGCGGCTGATCTGGGTCACCGAGCAGACGCTACTCGGGGGAGCGCTGGCGTTTCACTCGATCATGCCCCTGGTGGACATGAAGATTGATCTCAACGGCCAGTCCCAGAGCAAGCGCGGCCTGGGTGACATGTACTTCGGCTCAGCCCTGGGCTTTCATCCGAGCGACAAGTTGCACACGCTGGTCGCGCTCGACGTGATAGCCCCGACCGGTGAATACGACCGCAATGATCTGGCTAATATCGGGCGCAACTACTGGGTGATCGAGCCCGTCGTCGCGGCCTCGTACATCGACCCTACGGGTCTGAACGCCGACATCAAGATCAAGTACGACTTCAACATGGAGAACCGTGCCACGGACTATCGCTCCGGGCAGGAATTCCACTTCGACTATTCCGTCGGCTGGGCGGTATCGCCCAATTGGGTGGTCGGCGTGGGCGGCTATTTCTATCGCCAGACCACCGACGACCGCGTCGACGGTGACCAACTCACGGACAACAAAGGCCGAGCATTCGCTATCGGTCCTTCAGTCAAGTACGACAGCGGCAAGGGCTGGTTCCTGAGTGCCAAATGGCAACAGGAAAGCAACGTGCGCAACCGCGCCGAAGGCGATGCATATTGGCTGAAGCTGGTCTTCCCGCTCTGACCTCAGCCACTACATGAAACCCGATTCCAGACCGTAAGCGCAGTCTTGCGGCCTTGTGACCACGTCCTGGGCGCTCGCCTGCCCGGGGATGCCTACGCCTATTGTTTGTGGAGCACTCTATGAAAACCGTGATCTCGAAAACCTGGCTTCGCTCGCTGCCCCTGCTCGGCCTGCTGTACGGATGCCAGGTGCTGGCCGCCGAACCGACACTCTGTGGCCCGTCCGGTGCGGCCCCCGCAAGCGGCACGCCCATCCTGGTCGGTGCCATCGTCGGAAAGACCGGTCCGGATGATTTCAGTTCGGCCGCCGCCGCCGTCCGTGCCTATTTCAAATGCGTCAACGACAACGGCGGGATCGGTGGCCGCCCCATCGAGTACGCTATCGAAGACGACAAGTGGAACCCGGAAACCGCCGCCCAGGCGGCGTCCAGACTGGTCAAGGACCGCAAGGTGGTCGCCCTGGTCGGCAGCGCCAGCTTTATCGAAATGTCGGTGAACGCCAGGCTCTATGAACAGGAAAACGTCATTTCCATGGCCTCTGGCTGTGCCGTTCGCGAATGCTTTGAAGCACGCAATATCGCGACCACCAACCAGGGCCCGCTGCCGAGCAACCTCGGCGCGGCGCAGTGGTCGGTGCGCAAACAAGGCAGCAAGCGTGTTGCTTGTATCGGACTGAACATCCCGAGCAATGGCGTCTGGTCCTGCGATGCGGTCAATGACTGGCTCAAGCAGCAAGGCCTCGAAGGTGTATCGGTAGTCTTCGATCCGGCGGCGGCGGACTTCACCGGGGTGATCCTCGAAGCCATGACAGCCAACCCGGATACCATCCTACTCAACCTGCCAGCAGGCGCTGGCCTGGGTGTACTCAAGGCGGCTCAGGAACAGAACCTGCGCGATCAGTACAAGTGGATTGCGGCCACCCCGCTCTATGACAACAAGATTCCCGCAGCCCTGGGCGACTACTGGGATGGTCACCTGGCGGTGCAGATCGAGTTGACCCGTCTCGACGGCCAAGGCCCGGACGCCAAACGCTGGCGGGCATTGATGAGCAAATACGGGGTGGGCGACAGCCGGGCGAGCAATCGCATCGATACCTTCTCCCAGGCCGGATTCGTCTCCGCGAACATCTTCGTCGAGGCGCTACGCACACTGGACCCGAACCAGATCGACCGGGCTTCGGTCACAGAAGCCCTGCGAAGCGTCAAGAACTACCGCACCGACCTGCTCTGCGCGCCCTGGACCTTTGGCTCCGGCGACAAGCACATGGCCAACCACGCCGGGATGATGGTGCAGGTCAAAGAGCTCGGCTACAGCGACCTGGAAGGCTGCTTCGAGGTCGAGATTCCGGCGATCTATCGTCAGGCCGAATCGGGAAAAGACGCGTGAACAGCTATCTGATCTTTCTCCTGGCGGGCCTGGCAATCGGCTCGATCTATGCGCTGTCCGGAGTGGGCCTGGTGCTCCTGTACCGTGCCACGGGTGTGCTCAATCTGGCCTACGGCGCTATTGGCGCGGCAGCGGCGCTGATCAGTTGGCAACTGGGCCAGTGGGGCGGGTTCGCGCCGCTTTGCTGGCTGCTCGGGGTCGCGGTGGCCGGGTTGATTTCCCTGGGTTATGGCCTGCTGATCTCGCCACGGCTCGAACACCGTGAACCGGTGATCAAGGCCATGGCGACCCTAGGCGTACTGCTGATCCTGTTGGGTCTGCTGTACAGCCTGTGGCCGGCCAACCCGCGCCGGCTGGTCCTGCCCAGTGATGGCGTAGCGTTCAACCTGATGGGCGTGCGCCTGACCCTGACCCGACTGCTGGCCTTCATCGCCACCCTGCTGCTGACCACCGCGATCACGCTGTTTCTGGCCAGAACCCGCATCGGCTTGCTCATGCGCGCCCTGGCCAGCCATCGGCAGCTTTCGGCCATCGTCGGAATCCGGGTGATCCGGGTCGAGGTGCTGGCCTGGTCGATCAGCGGGGTGATGGCCGGCATCAGCGGGATTCTGCTGGCCGCGCTGGTCCGGCTGGATGCCGGGGCACTGACCTTCCTGGTCATCCCGGCGCTGGCGGCGGCGATCATCGGCCGCTTGCAGTCGTTGTCGCTGACCCTCGCCGCCGGGCTGTGCATCGGCGTGATCGAGTCGATGTGCACTTTGCTGCCGGCACTATCGCCCTATCGCTCGGCAACGCCGTTCGTCCTCGCGGTGCTCGCCATTTTCTGGTTGCAACGCAACAACCGTCTGCTGTTCGCCAGCCATCAATAAGGGGCCTGGAATGATGACTCACACAGTGCAAAACCTCGCCGTGGCACGCGCCACCGATGCACACAAATCGCTGAAATGGCTGGCTTTCGGTGGCCTGGCAGTGCTGCTGGCATTCGCGCCCGAAGGCCTGAGTGCCTATTGGCTGCGGGTCGCGACCACCGCTGTGATCTACACCCTCGCCGCCGCTTCGCTGAACCTGCTGTATGCCCGCCTGGGTCTGGTCTCACTGGCCCAGGTGGCGCTGGTCGGTGTGGGTGGATGGGTGTCGTTGCGTGTCGCCCACAGCGGTCATTGGCCGTTCGAGCTGAGCCTGCTGGCGGGCGGAGCCGCCGCCGGGCTCACCGGAATGCTGGTGGGTCTGCCCGCCTTGCGCCTGCGTGGCCTGTACCTGGCGCTGATCACGCTGATGGCGGCCGCAGGCTTCAGTGTGCTGCTCAACGCCATGCAGTTTCCCAACGGCGGCGAAGGCTTGCGTGGCTTCAGCCCGGCAGGGGGTGTGTTGATGGCCCGGCCCTGGTTCGGGCAGAGCGACATCGGCATGTTCCGCTACTGCGTGGTCGTCGCCGGTCTGGGCTTCCTGTTGATCGAGTGGCACCGGCGCAGCCGCCCCGGACGTGCCTGGGCGTTGATTCGCAAGGGCGAGGCCTGTGCCATGGCGGCGGGGATCAATGTCTCGCTCTACAAAAGCTGGGCGTTCGGCCTGGCGGGTTTTCTCGCGGGGAGCGCTGGCGCGTTGCTTGCGGCCAGCCTGGGCACGCTGGATGCGCGCTCCTTTCCGGCCAGCGAATCGATCATGCTCGCGGCCCTGAGCATTGTCGGCGGGGCCTACAGCTTTCTCGGCGCCATCATCACCGGGGTTCTGTATCGGGTGTTTCCGGCTTTTCTCGACAGCCTCGGGCTGGCGGGCGATCTGTCCTATGTGATTTTCGGCGTCGCCTTGCTGCACACGCTGGTCACCGCGCCTCAGGGCATCGCCGGTCAATTGCTCGCAAGTCTGCAAAAACGGAGGACCCGGCCATGATCGAGCTCAATGACCTGTCAGTGTGGTTTGGCGGCGTGCAGGCGCTGAAGAATGTCAGCGTCAGCATCGATGCTCCGCTGGTCGGGATCATCGGCCCCAATGGCGCCGGCAAGACGACGCTGCTCAACGTCCTGAGCGGCTTCATCACGCCACGCACCGGCAGCCTGTACGCATTCGGCACCGACCTCGGTGTTCTGTCCCCGGCCCGGCGGGCACGCTGGGGCCTGCGGCGTTCCTTTCAGCGCGAGCTGGTGGTCGAGGACTTGAGCGTGCTCGACAACATCCGGGCCATGCTCGACCCCTTGCCGGGCAGTCGCGCGGAGAAGCGCTCATTGATCGACGATGTGCTGGACTTCACCGGCCTCAGCGACATGGCCGACACGCAGGGAGAACGTCTCAATGGCTTCGAGCGGCGTCGCGTCGAGTTGGCCAAGACCCTCGTCGGCAAACCCCGCCTCGTCTTGCTCGACGAGCCCGGCGGCGGCCTGAGCGGCGACGAGATGGCGGAACTGCAACGCATCGTGCTGGGTATAGGGCCGCGCTTCTCTGCCGCCACGCTGATGATCGACCACGATGTCGAACTGATCGCCAGCACCTGCAGCAAGACCCTGGTGCTGGACTTCGGCACCTTGATCGCCTACGGACCGACCGCGCAGGTGCTCCAGGACCCACGAGTGAAAGCTGCCTACCTGGGCGACGAGGAACTGTAATGACCGACTCACTGAATATCCGCGGGCTGAGCCTGGCCCGTGGCGGCAAACGGGTGCTCAACCAGATCGACATGAACATCCAGCCCGGTCGCATCACCGCGGTGCTCGGACCCAATGGCGCCGGCAAGAGCAGCCTGGTCATGGCCATCGCCGGGGCGCTGCCGTTGCTGGGCGGTTCTGTGTCGCTGGGCGAGCAGTCACTGACCGGCCTGGCGGCCGAACGTATCCGCCGCGCGGGCGTGGCTGCGGTTCCCGAAGGGCACCAGGTGTTCCCCGGGCTGAGCGTGCTGGACAACCTCAAGGCCGCCGGCAACCTGCTCTCCAGCAGCGAAATGGATAACGCCCTGACGGAGGTGTTCGAGGTTTTTCCGGAGCTTGCCAAGTGCCACGCCCAACCGGCCCAGACGCTCTCGGGCGGCCAGCAGCAGATGGTTGCCCTGGGCCACGCGCTGATGGCCAGACCGCGGTTCATCCTCGTGGACGAGATGTCCCTGGGGCTGGCGCCGGTGATCGTCAAACGCCTGGAAGGAGTGATCGAGCTGCTGGCCAGACGCGGTAGCGGGATTCTGCTGATCGAGCAGTTCACCCAGGTCGCCCTGCGGCTGGCGGACTACGTCTATGTGATGAACCAGGGCCGTGTGGCCCTGGAAGGCGACGCCCAGCGCATCAAGGACGACCCTCAGGCGCTGCAGCGGGCCTACCTCGCCCATAGCCAGCCGGATCAGCCATGACGCCGCTGTTGAGCACCATCAAGGCTCGCTTGTGGGCCTTGCTGGTATTACTGAACGTGCTCCTGGCGCTGCTCGGCGCCTGGAGCCTCTACAACCTCGAACGGGTCAGCGTGAGCCTTGAAGACATGTACGCCACCAAGCTGCTGAACATTGAAAGCCTCGGACGGATGCTGGAGATCAACAGTTCGGCACGCGTCCCTGTCCTGCTCGGCGCGATTGAGCGGGATGAAGCGAAAACCCGCCAGATCGTCGAGCGCGTGATGCCGTTGCGCGCTGAAGTCGTCGACCTCTGGGAACGCTATCGAAGCATGCCGAAAAGCGCTCAGGAGCAAGCGCTGATGGGCGAGCTGGAGAACACCAACCGTGTGTTCATCGAACAGATGGATAAAGCCGTGGCGGTGTTCCAGGCCAATGACTTCGACCGCGCCTTGGCGATCTTGAGTGGCCCGCTGGACAGCGCTTTCCTGGCACAGCGGGCGGTCTTTCGCCGCCTGTTTCAACTGCAGTCAGCGGGTGCCCAGGCAGCCTATCACGCGTCGCTGGAGAGCAAACGCACGGCGATCGATGCGACATTGCTGACCGTGCTGGCCAGCATGTTGATCTGCCTCGGCGCCGGCGTGTGGCTGCTGCGTTCTCTCACGGGACCATTGGCCGCCGCCGGGCGACTGGCGGAGGACATCTCGGCCGGCCATCTGGACCAACAGCCGGCCGTTGGCGCAACAGGTGAATTGGGCGTGTTGCTGAAGGCGCTAGGCAAGATGCAGGACACCCTCAGATCGGCAATCCGACGGATTTCCCAGGCATCCACCCAGCTCGATGGCGCCGTCTCAACCTTGGGTGGACTGACCGAACACGGTGCGCGTCAACTCGATGCGCAGAGCGTCGAGTTGCAACTGGCCGCCACCGCCGTCAACCAGATGAGCACCAGTGCCGAACAGATAGCGCGCCATGCCCAGGACACGGCAAGCGCCACTGAGTCCTTGCAGGCAGCCGCCGATCAGGGTCATGAACGAGCCTTGGCATCAGTAGCCGCGATCGCGCGAATCTGCAGTGATCTGGACGAAATGCAAGGCGTTATGGGGAGGTTGTCGAGCCAGGTCGGCGGGATTCACAAGGTGCTGGATGTCATCCATGCAGTAGCCGAACAGACCAATCTGCTGGCCCTCAACGCTGCAATCGAAGCGGCCAGGGCTGGTGATTCAGGGCGAGGATTTGCAGTGGTTGCCGACGAAGTGCGGGCACTGGCCTTGCGCACTCAATCGTCGACGGTGGAAATCGAGCGCATGATCGACGGTGTCAGTAGCGAAGCCCGGCGTGCCTTGCTGTCCGCCAGAACGGCCAATGCCCAGGCCAAAGAGTCCCGGCACACCTGCGAGTCGGCTCAACTTGCGCTGGAAGTCATCGGTGATTCGGTTGCCCGGATCAACCAGCGCAATCAGCAGGTTGCCAGCGCTGCTGACGAGCAGGCTCAGGTTAGCCGCGAGATCGACCGCAACCTGGCGAGCATTCGCAGGTTGGCCAACGACAGTGTGAGCACTGCCGGGAGCATTGTTCAGGCCAACCAGCGTCTGGCCCATCTGCAGGGCGATTTGCGGGAGTTGGTGAGCCAGTTTTGTACGTAAACCTAGCGGCCCTTGACCCGGTAGCTCAACTGCGCCCGGGTCATCCCCAGCATTTGCGCAGCCAGCGTGTAGTTGCCGTGGCTGCGCTGCATGGCCGTCTCCACCAGCAGGCTCTCGATTTCCTCCAGGGAGGTTCCCAGTGTGGTCTGATCGCCACGCAGGAAGGCGCGCAGCCGCGCTACCGAGGGCTCTCCCCCCACTTCCACCCTAGGCGCCTGAGGTCTCTGCGTAGCGACCGCCGGCACCGATGAGGCCATCGCCAACTGGCCCTGGGCATTGAGGCCAATCGCATCGCTGATGGGGTTGAGCCCGCCTTGGGAAAGGTGGTGAATATCCATCAGTTCATCGTCCTGCGCGCTGATGACCCCGCGCTCGATCAGATTCTGCAGTTCACGGATGTTTCCCGGAAACGGGTGGGCCAGCAACGCGTTGACGAGACGGCTGGTGAAGCCGGTCACGTTACGTTCGTGTCGTTTGCAGAACTTGCGCAGGAAGTAGTTCATCAGCAGCGGAATGTCGTCACGGCGCTCACGCAGGGGCGGCAGATGGATTGGGTAGACATTCAGCCGGTAATACAAGTCTTCGCGAAAGCGCCCGGCCTTGACCTCCTCGAGCAGATCGAGGTTGGTCGCCGCCACCACCCGCACATCCACCGGAATCGCCTTGCTGCCGCCAACCCGTTCGATTTCCCGCTCCTGCAAGACCCGCAACAGCTTGCCCTGGGAGGACAGGCTGAGGGTGGCGATTTCATCGAGGAACAGCGTGCCGCCATGGGCACGCTCGAAGCGCCCGCTGCGTGAACGGTCGGCACCGGTGAAGGCGCCCCGCTCGACACCGAACAGTTCGGACTCCACCAGGTTCTCTGGCAGGGTCGCGCAGTTGAGTGCGACGAAGGGTTTACCGTTGCGCGGGCCGATGGTGTAAAGCATGTGCGCGAACAGTTCCTTGCCCACCCCCGACTCACCGATGAACAGCACGGTGGCCTGGGTCGAGGCCACCCGCCGCAGCATGTGGCAGGCAGCGGTGAACGCCGAGGATACGCCAACCATGTGTTTATCGGAATCGTCGCTGCCTGACGGCTCGATGACGGTGTTGGTGCCTTTGTAGGCGCTCCGGCTGAGAAAGTCTTCGGCGTTGAAGTAGTTCAGATCGTTCTGCACATCCGGCCATTGCTCGGCCGGCTTGCCGATGATCCGGCATTGACTCTGGCCCGTGGAGCGGCACTCGACCTCGCGATAGACAATCAGACGGCCAAGCAGCGATGAGGCATAGCCGCTGGCATAGCCGATCTGCATCCAGCACGCCGATTCGCTGCCAATGCCATGGGCGGCGATATGACTATCGTCCTCGATGGAGTTGTGCCAGAGAAACTCGGCGTAGAAGTGGCCATGGGCGTTATCGAACTCGAAACGGATTACCTCGTTTTTCACCAGGCCTTCGAGTGCATGCAGGCGTGGACCGGCGGAGAACAGCGCGGCGTGGTCGCCATCCGGCCAGCGCTCGCGGACCAGTTGCGCATCGCGCGCACCAGCCATCCAGCCCAGGCGGGTGAACAAGCCACGGGTCTTGTCAAGACCGATGGTCTCTGCCAGCTCACGGCGCAGCGCCCCCAGCGCCGAGCTGTGCATGAGCATGACGCGCTGGCCGCACATCCAGATGCTGCCGTCTTCCGGGGAAAAGGCTACGGTCTCGGCCAGTTGCTCCAGCGTTGGCGTGTGGCCCAGGGTGAGGTGATCCTGGGGATCGGCGAGCAGATTCGGAATGGTCGGCGGGGTGGTATCAGAAGCAGCTGAATTATTGTTTTTAGGCTGAATCATCGCGGCTTTCCTTATGTTTGACGCACCCTGCACAGGGCCGGCAAACACTGGAGTTGGATGGACTCTATCATCCCACCCGCCGCGACGACTGCCTAGGCAATAGCGCCCTTAGCGTTCGGTAATCGAACACAGGTGACACGGAGCCGTAGCCGATCTGGGGTTACAGGCCGTGCTTAGAGGTAAGGATATGCGAGTGCATGCCACCGTCCACCGCCAGGTTGGTGCCGCGCATCCAGATCGAGCCATCGCCGAGCAGGAACACCACTGCGGGCGCGATATCGGTGGCACGGCCCGGACGATCCATGGTCTTCATATCTTCTTCGGCGCGGGCGCCAAGGGTCTCGATGAAGTCCTTGAGAATGGGCGTATCCACCGGCCCGGGGCTGACCGCGTTCATGCGGATGCCGCGCTCGCGCCAGGTCCAGCGATTCTGCAGGGTCCAGGCAATCAGAGCTTCCTTGGAGAAGAAGTAGCTGCGCGGCCCGACGATCCCGTGCTGTTCACAGAAAGCGGCGGTATCGGCGAAGCTCAGACCGTCGGCGGCCTTGATGGTCGCCACGGCATCCGGCCAGCCCACGCCCGCCAGCGAGGCGAGGTTGACGATGGAGGCGTTGTCCGCGAGCTTGGGCAACAGCCCCAGGGTCAGGTATTTGAGGCCGACAAGATTGACCTTGATCACCCGGTCGGCGCTCTGGGTCGGCGGCAACCCAGCGATATTCGCCAGGCCATTTATTCCCTTGGGCAGTCGTGCGAGCAACGCATCAATCGAATCCTGCGAAGACAGGTCGGCAGCGATGAACTGATCGACTTCAATCTTCGGTGGATTGATGTCCACGCCAATGATACGGGCACCTTGTTGGCGGGCGACGCGTGCGGTCTCTTCACCGATACCTGAAGCGACACCGGTGATGACCAGCGTTTTGTTGTTCAACATGAAATATTCTCCGGCCGTGCTTAGAACGGGTAGTGACGTGGGGTGTGCTGAACACTGACCCAGTGGTCAGTGGTGAACTCTTCAATTGCCCATTCGCCATTGAAGCGCCCCTGCCCCGAGTTCTTCTCACCACCGAACGGCGCATGGGCTTCGTCATTCACCGGGATGTCGTTGACGTGGGTCATACCGGCCTTCACCTGACGAGCAAAGCGGACGCCGCGCTCCAGGCTCCTGGTAAACACTGCGCTGGAAAGACCGAACTCGCTGTGGTTCGCCAGCTCCAGCGCATGGGCTTCATCCCGTGCACGCTGGATACCGACCAGCGGACCGAAAATTTCTTCCCGGGCAATTTCCATATCAGCGGTGACATCGGCAAATACGTGGGGTGGCAGCAACTGTCCGACGACGTCACCTTGCACCATGACCCGCGCGCCCTCTTCCTTGGCGCGATTGATCTTGGCCACCAGGCTCTGCAACTGCCGGGCATTGATGATCGGCCCGATTACCGTGTCGTCCTCATGGGGATCACCGACCTTGAGCGTGCTCACCCGCTGGGTGTAGCGTGTGACAAACGCGTCGTATAGGCCATCTTCGACAATGATCCGGTTGATCGCCATGCAGATTTGCCCTTGATGCAGGAACTTGCCCATCACCGCAGCATTCACTGCCTGCTCCAGATCGGCATCCGCCAGCACCACGAACGGACTGTTGCCACCCAACTCCAACGCCACATGCTTGAGGTACTTGCCACCGCTGGCCAGCCGCCCGATGTTCAGGCCTACGGGAGTCGAGCCGGTGAAAGAAATGAACTTCGGCACTTCATGATCCACGAAAGCATCGCCGATCTTGGTACCCGACCCGACCAGTACGCTCAGCAGTCCGGCTGGCAACCCAGCCTCTTCATAGATGCGTGCCAGAAGCAGCCCACCGCTGACAGGGGTATCGCTTGCCGGCTTGATCACCACCGCGTTACCTAACGCCAGCGCAGGAGCCACTGAACGCTGGCTCAGGTGCAGGGGAAAGTTCCACGGGCTGATGACCCCCACCACGCCGAGCGGCTCGCGGTAGACCCGGCTTTCCTTGCCCGGGATGTTGGACGGCAGGATCCGGCCATGGACGCGGGCGGGGAACGACGCCGACTCTAGGGTGATACCCCGCGCCGCGCCCCACTCGATCTGGGCTTTGAGGCGGGTGCTACCGGACTCGCAAATGATCCAGTCGATGATTTCTTCGCGGCGCTGGTCGAAGATCTGCACCACTCGGTGCAGTACCGCTGCCCGCTCTGCAGGGCCGGCCGCGGCCCATAGCTTCTGTGCCTCGGCGGCCTTGCGATAGGCCTCATCAAGGTCTTCTCGATCGGCCTGAATGATCTGGGTCAGCAGACTGCCATCGAACGGGTTGTTTACCTGCAGCACCGCATTATCGCGCCCGTCGCGCCAAACTCCAGCAATGAATTGTTGGTTGAAAGCAGCATATTTACCGGAAAATTGAGTCATGAAAAACCTCTTATTGATATAGCTCGGGACATTGGGACATACCTGGAAAGTCCAGCGGCACCGTAGTCCCTTACAATTCACATGCCAAACCTGGTAAAACCTCAGCGATACCATTAGACCCATTAAAATCAGTGCAATTGACACTTCAGCAACAATTTTCCGGTATTGCGAACGCCTACGTGACCATTTTTCGAGAATTTTATTAATAAGATTCTTATGCATGTTCTGAAGTAGCCACGCTTCTCTGACTGACTTCAACGTCCTCCGATTTCAAAAGCGCCCCACTGATCCGAAACACTCAGATCAGCCGATCTTTTCTACCTTTTCCGTACCGCCAGCACTTTACCGTAGCCATTTTCCGCTTTACAGGCGCACCTCTCTTGCGGTGGCCAGCAAATGTCGGTGGGCCATCCACAGATTCGACATGGGAAAACAGCGTCACCATCTGCGCCGCATGTTTGGCCAATCCTCGGACGTGCTCCTTCATGTAGCCAAACTGCCGTTTGATCAAGCGGAATGGCTGCTCAACCTCGGCAGGGACCTGGGTCTTGGCCTTGGCCTTCTCGATCTTGCGCAGCGCCTTGTACAAGGCACTGCACTTGCCGTGTTTCTTGTAGATACTGCGCCCAGCCACGATCTGCCAGATGACGGCACGACCTTCATGTTCAGGACGCTTCTCGACCTCGGTATACTCGAAGTCAGCGCACACCACATGTTCTTCGCCCCGTAGCAGTTGGTCAACTTGAGGGATGTCCGAATTTTTGGCCGCCATAATCACCACGCTATATACCAGGCCCGATTCCTCGTCGGCACCCATGTGGGCTTTCGCGCCGAAGTGATACTGGTTGCCTTTTTAGTCTGGTGCATTTCCGCCCTCGCTTTCCGTCCTTGTTTTGGTCGAACCTGGTGCGTGGATCAGTGTGGCACCGACGATGGTGCCCCGGCACAGCGACAGGCCCTTGTCTTGCAGGTAGTTGTTGATGGTTTCCAGAATTCCTGCCGCAAACTGATGCATCTCCAGCAGGTGTCGGAAATTCATGAGCGTCGTGTCTTCGGGAATCAGCGCGCTGAGCGTCAGTCGAGCAAACTGGTGCATCGAAGTGATTTCGTACAGTGCTTCTTCCATGGCCGAATCATTCAGCAAAAACCAATTTCACAGCAGGTGAATACGCAGCATGATTTCCTGTGGATACGGCTTGCGAGCACCACCTGCCTTTTGGTAGTTCGGCTCAATCAGCGCCATCAGCCCATTTCCCACGGTGCGACCTGCTGATTGGCCTAGAAGCGCTCGCGGCGGGTTTGCTTGCGCGGCTTCGCCGCACCGAACACTGTGATCACCCGGGCTGACGCCGTCTCGCTTCCGGCGCGCATGTCCATCGTCTCGGTGGCCAACCAGATCGCATCGATACAATTCATTGAGCGACAGAGCCAGGCTTCATCGATGGCAAGCTTGGTTTTAATACCATGAATGCCGGTTCACCGATCACTCAGGGTACGTTGGAAGCCGTTCGCAGCAGCGCTGATGTTGTCCTGACCAGCATGGAGCGGGGTATTGATGGCGACAGAGTCGCTTTCTCCCTATGCACCAGGACACCATGCTGCTCACGAGTACATGGTGGGTACTGCTATCTCAACAACTCCGCAATTGCTGCTGAACGCTGCCTGCGCCGAGGTGCGAAACGAGTAGCCATCCTGGACGTCGACTACCACCCCGGAAACGGCACACAGATCATCTTCTACGACCGCAACGATGTCTTCTTCAGGTCAATCAATGGGGTCCCGGTGTGTTATACCCCCTACTTATCAGGATTTGCAGCTGAAAGAGGGCCAGCGAGGGAGTGGGCTTCAATGCCAATTACCCACTGCCAAAGGGCACTCGCTGAGAGGCTTCTGTATCCCTTTGCAGACTCACCCAAACGCGTCCAAGCCCACAGCCGACTTCCTCGTAATTTCTTTGGGCGTTGACACCTTCGAGCATGATGCGATCAGTCACTTCCGCTTGACCAGTGAAAACTTCATCCAGATGGGACAGGCCATAGCTAAGCCGCTATCCCTACCCTCTTTGTGATGGAGGGCGGCTACAAGGTTGATGAGGTCGGCATCAACTCGGTCACCACGCTCCAGGGCTACGACAGCGTGGTGAGCTGAGGGTAAAAATCCCCACCTCTAGAGGTGGGGATTTTCTCGATTGCTACCGCCGAGGAGACAGGTGGATTCCCGCGATCATGCATCGCACTGAGCCACCCGCCATTTCAATAGTAGGAACGTCCAAAGGCACCAGCCTGGCCGAACGCTCAACGCGCTCCCGTTGCTCTGCCGTCAGGCTGTTGAAGGCTCGACGCGATAGGGCCAGTATCCGCCCATCCCGCCCCGAGAGCTCAATGGCATTGCCAGCAAACTCTCCTATCTGCTGGTTGGTCAAGTCGATAACATCCTTACCTGACTCTACAAGTCGCATGCGCACCTCTTCAGCACGGGCCTTGCTCGTGAAGGTGCCAAACCCTACGAGCGCAAACTCGGTGGCCACACACATCAGGACATTGGTGTGATAGATCGGCGTGCCCTTCTCGTCC
Organism: Pseudomonas sp. NY15374; assembly: GCF_048068255.1. Lineage (NCBI taxonomy): Bacteria > Pseudomonadati > Pseudomonadota > Gammaproteobacteria > Pseudomonadales > Pseudomonadaceae > Pseudomonas > Pseudomonas sp. NY15374. Next base: position 256,547 of record NZ_JBLUPZ010000001.1, on the reverse strand, counting down.
GCAGTGTCAAAAACCATCGGCTCGAAGTTGAAGTGAGTGCTAAAGCGCTCTAGGGCAATCGGGTCTGCACGGTTGGAACGGGCGGTGTAGGCCACACGAGACATGTGATCAAACACCATAGCCCCGGTGCCTTCCAGGAAAAGCTCATCCTGCTCGAGGCCGGAATAGTCGATCACATCCTGTACCCGGTATTCCTGCTTGAGCATCTCAATCACGTCACTACGCCTTTCCCGTCGACGGTTCGGCGAGTACATCGAGTAAATAGCGATGTGGCCACCCGGGTGCGTAGAGAACCAGTTGTTCGGGAACACTGAATCAGGGGTGTCGTTGTCGCCGAAGTCATCAAACAGATGGACCCGGACTCCCTCAGCCTCCAAGCGACCCACAGCCTGGGTGACCTCATCTCGAGCAATCTCGGAGACGGTGTTTGCAGCAATGTCGGGGCTTGAGCTTTGGAACGAGTTGTCAGCAGCGGTCTCCGGATTAGGTGTGAAGGCGTGCGGCCTGACCATCACCACTGCTGCAGGTGCTTGAATCGAACGAGTAGGAAGTGCCATTCAGTAATACCGATTTGGGATGCTGATCTTAGAGTTATGCAACGCGTCGAACACGTTTTTTGGCGGAGCGGCCACGGGTATGGCTGAACAGGTCTTTCGGATCATCTTCAACCCACGGGACGAGATCGATTTTGGTACCGACACCACGTTTCTCGGCCTTCTCCAGGACGTAACGCAGCACCGAGTAGTCTTCCAAGGCGAAACCAACCGAGTCGAAGACGGTAACTTGCTCATCGCTCTGACGGCCTTCCTGCTCGCCGGTCAGCACACGCCACAGATCAACTACCGTTGAGTCAGCTTCAAGCTGCTGGATGTCACCTTCGATACGAGTTTGCGGCTCATACTCAACGAAGACCCTCGCCTCCCGCAGCACGTCGGCATGCAGTTCGGTCTTACCTGGGCAGTCGCCACCGACAGCATTCAGGTGCATGCCAGGCTCTAGCATTTCCGGAGTGATGATCGTGGCATACGCTTTATCGGCAGTGACTGTAGTCACGATGTCAGCACCGCGGACTGCCTCAGCAATGCTTTGGGCACGTGTGATTTTGAGGTCGGTGTATTCCTGCAGGTTTCGAACGAGCTTGGCGGTTGCCTGAGGGTCGACGTCATATGCGACGATTTCTTGGATGCCCAGATGCTTGTGGAATGCGAGGGCCTGGAACTCGCTCTGGGCGCCGTTACCGATGAGAGCCATTTTGCGCGAATTTGGACGAGCCAACGCTTTGGCTGCCATCAGAGATGTTGCCGCAGTACGCAGAGCTGTCGCGATGGTAAGCTCAGAAAGCAGCACTGGATACCCCGTTTGGACATCGGCCAGCACGCCAAAGGCCATCACGGTGTGAAGATCCTTGAATGTGTTAGATGGGTGACCATTCACATATTTGAACGCATATTGGCTCGTGTCAGCCACAGGCATAAGTTCGATCACGCCCACCTCTGAGTGACTGGCCACTCGAGCAGACTTATCAAACTCAGGCCAGCGCTTGAAGTCAGCACGAATGACCTCTGCCAGCTCACCCAGGAAATCCACTACGCCGATATCGTTAACGAGATCGGCCATTGTAGGGACATCAATGAAATGCGTCATGTTATGCACCTTGGAAGTGCGCGCGCCTCAAGCCAGTGCATGGGCGAACGCTGGTTATGATTTTTTTCGACCTCCGAAATTCTGATGAAATATTGGTGCAAATTGAAGTGTACAGGTTGCCAGATTTCGCCAGCTACTAGACAATCTGCTCACTTTTCAAAGCAATGTGGATGGTCGGAGCTCATGGATAACACTGATCGCGAACTCATCGCGCTTCTGCGGGACAACGCACGTACCCCTGTGATGACGCTAGCTAAGAAATTGAAGGTGGCCCGTGCCACGGTTCAAAACCGGCTCGCTAGGCTGGAAGAGCAAGGCATCATCATGGGCTACACCATCCGCCTCCAGTCCGATGAGATAGACCGTGGGGTCAGAGCCATCACCAGCATCAGCATCAGCGGGCACCACGCTGCTGAGGTCAAGCACGCGCTGCGCGGGCATCCCAACGTTTTTGCCATACATACAACCAACGGTCGCTGGGATCTGATGGCCGAGCTCCGAGCCGATACGCTGGAGGCCTTTGACAAAGCTTTGAACAGCATCCGCTCGATCCAGCACATCGAAAACACCGAGACAAGCATCCTTCTATCGAGCATCAAGATGTAGTCGATGCACCCAGTTTCGCACCACGTCAGTGCAACTTGGCAGTTTGCTCTGATTTTTGAGCAATGTGATAGCTATTAGCTTATGGCATACCAATTTGTAGCGTTCCGATTGGCAACTATGGCTGGCAGAATGGCGCTTCTGAACCGCAGATGCGGGAACTCACAGGGGAATGAGCACCTAGCTTGGGACTATTTCTAATTACTTAACCAGCTTGATGAAGGAACTCAATTGAGTTCATTTTTTCATCGTCTGCGTATGTACCGCCCCACCCTCCGCTATGAGGGGCTCAACGTCTACAGCCCACTTAGCAATGCACCTTCTAACTAGAGGGAGGGTAACGGTTTTTCACAGAAAAAGAATAAGAGGTTATATATGCATCAGACGTGCAACTTGCAAGAAGCGAATAGCGGTGATGGCCGAGAACTCAAGCGTCGACTGCAAAATCGGCATATCCAGTTGATTGCCATCAGTGGAGCTATTGGGACAGGCCTCTTTATGGGGTCGGGAAAAATGATAGCCATGTCTGGATCTTCGATCCTACTTGTCTACGCGATCATTGGTTTCTTTGTTTTCTGCATCATGCGGGCGATGGGTGAGATGCTCCTCGCCAACCTGGAAATGGGCTCGTTTGCAGAGCTCGTCCACCACCATATGGGCCCCCGTGCCGGGTTCATCCTCGCCTGGTCATACTGGCTGAGCTGGATTGTCGTTGCCGTAGGCGATGTTGTGGTAGTCGCTGGCTTTCTGCAGTATTGGTTCCCCGACCTTCCTACGTGGATACCAGCCTTCGGAACCATGTTCCTGCTCGTAGCGCTCAACATGCTGGCTGTTAAAGCCTTTGGTGAGGTTGAGTTCTGGTTCGGTCTGATCAAGATTATTGCAATCGTAGCGCTGGTACTCACCGGCCTCTTCATGATTGCTACCTCCTACACCTCTCCCGATGGTGTCACTGCGACGTTCAGCCACCTGGTTGAGCCTGGGGTGATGATGCCGCATGGGGTGCTCGGCTTCCTCGCGGGCTTCCAGATCGCCATCTTCTCTTTCGTGGGAACTGAGCTAATCGGCACCGCTGCAGCTGAAGCTCACAATCCCGAGAAGACATTGCCCAAAGCGATCAACACCATCCCGGTGCGGATACTGCTATTTTACGTGGCCGCTCTCGCATGCATCATCAGCGTGATTTCCTGGTCTCATGTGCCAGCGAACCGTAGCCCATTTGTGGAGCTCTTCCTTTTGGGAGGCTTGCCTGCTGCTGCTGGAATGATCAACTTTGTAGTCATGACCTCAGCTGCCTCCTCAGCGAATAGCGGCGTTTACTCTGGCTCACGCATGCTCTACGGCCTGTCTCACAACAAACAGGCTCCGCATGCCTTCGGACGCTTGTCCGGCTCGGGCACTCCAATCCGTGCACTGATGTTCTCAGGTCTGTGCATGACTATCGCTCTGACGCTGCTCTTCGTGATTCCGGATGTCATGGGTGTATTCACCTTGGTTTCGACAATCTCGGCGGTCATGGTAGTTGTCACCTGGTCTTTGATCCTGCTTTCTTACCTGGCTTACCGCCGGACTGACCCAGAAGCTCACCAGCGCTCAAACTTCAAGCTGCCTGGTGGTAAGCTCACTGCGGTGCTTTCTCTGGTCTTCCTCCTGTTCGTACTCTGCCTGCTCTCCTTAGAGGCGGATACTCGGACAGCTCTGTACATCATGCCGTTCTGGTACATCGGACTGCTGCTGGCGTATCAACGAAGCGCCAAAACGCAAGGCAATGTAGCTGTGACTGCATCGTAAGGAGGCGCTGGTGAGCTCGACAACGACAGGTATCAAACTCGACGCGCCGACCAAGGAGCGAATAAAGGAGGCCGCTGGCCTCTTGGATCGTACCCCTCACTGGTTTATGAAGAAGGCAGTGCTCTATTGGCTGGAGAGAGTTGAGTCTGGTGCCGGCGTTGCGGATATGCTAAGCGAGACCGAGTTAGACAACGATGGTCGATTGAACAGCGTCCTGGGCCGACAGCAATTGCTGAACGTCGACTAATGGAAATGACGACCGCAGCCAAACACTGCGGTCGTTTCATTTGGGCTCAAGAGCAGCCGCGATTGCAAAACGTGTTGGGTTCAAACCAGCGAGGCCTGGGCGAGGGAGTGCTGAAAGCTTTCCAAGAACATGGTCTCCGCCATGGTCATCCTCTGCTCTCTGTTCCAGAGCAAATGCAGATCCGCGTTGACGATGCCTTCGGCTGGCGGCAAACGCCATAGCAACCCCTTCTCGACATCCTCATGGAGGAGGTGCTCAGGCATGCAGCCTACCCCGAAACCGGCAGAGACGAGCCGTTGGACTTCTTCAACGCTAGGAGAGGAAGCTACGATGCGCCCGGTGAACCCATGCTGGTCACGGAACATCGCAAGTGGCGACAGATTCCCCCCCAACTGATCACTGACGAAACTCACGAAGTTCTCTCCGCGAAGCGACTCGAGGGTCACATCGCTGCGCCCGAATAAACGGTGCCGCACGCCACAGAAGAAGGCATAACGCTGGCTTATCAGCAAGCGCTGTTCCAGCTTGGGCTGTGGAATTCGACACAAGCCAACACCGGCTGTGGCAGTTTTCTGCAGCAGAGAGCTGATGATGTCAGCACTGCGCATGACATCGATTTCCAGCTCCACACGTGGATGTGCCTCATGGAAATCACCGAGGAAGTCATCGTAAACCTGTGACTGAACTCGGCTGACGCTCAACAACCTCACCTTGCCTACAACTTCATCGCTTTCCTTCTCTACCGCCGCACTGATGCGTGATACGTCGCCATAAATATCGATAGCGATGCGCAGCACATCTTCTCCTGCAGCAGTCAGATCGAAACGCGACCCACCTCTAACAACCAAAGCACAACCGAGCTGTTCCTCTAGTCGCTTGAGCGCTTGACTGACTGCCGACTGGGTCACGTGCAATCTCGCTGCTGCCCTGCTGATACTCCCCTCTTGGCCAATGGCGAGATAAGTGCGCAGCAGGTTCCAGTCCAGGCGATCGTTCAGGAATCGACGCCCCTCCCATTTGTTGATCAATGCGTCAGTTCTAGAGCTTGGCGGATTCATTTGGGTGCTCATTAGTAGCATTGCTAATACGACGAATAAGATATAGCAAATTGACTAATCATAGCCCCAAGGCGATAAATCCCGAAAGCGCCAAACAGAGCGCGACCGCTTAGCCAAACCTGCCCACCTGCCTATAACTGTAAGAAGGGCCTTGCATGCATACGTCAAACCAGCCGCGTCGGGCGGCGGCTGCCGCATTTGTCGGTACCACCATCGAGTTCTACGACTTCTACATCTACGCCACGGCAGCTGCACTTGTGCTCGGTCAGGTGTTCTTCCCCAGCAGCAATCCATTGCTCAGCACACTGGCGGCTTTCGGCACCTTCGCTGTGGGCTTCATCGCCCGGCCAATGGCAGGCATGGTGTTTGGCCATCTAGGCGATCGCCTGGGCCGTAAAAAAATGCTGTTGGTAACTATGGTTCTGATGGGTTTGGCCACCACTGGAATCGGCCTGCTACCGAGTTACGCGAGCGCTGGCATCTGGGCCCCAATTGGACTGATTGCCCTGCGGATCGTCCAAGGGATCTCCGTCGGTGGTGAGTGGGGCGGCGCCGTGCTAATGGCAAGCGAACACGCTCCAGCCAAACGCAAAGTGTTCTACGCATCATTTGCCCAACTTGGTAGCCCCGCAGGCTTGCTGCTGGCCCTGATCGCATTCCGTCTGGTTTCTACACTCGAGCCTGAAGATTTCCTGAGCTGGGGATGGCGTCTGCCTTTCCTGGCCAGCGGTGTGCTGATGCTTGTTGGCTTGGCGATACGCTTTGGAGTGGAAGAAAGCCCTGAGTTCCAGGCTGCGAAGGCTAAGCAAGAGGTCGTCAAATACCCAGTTTTGGAAGTAGTACGTGAATGCTGGAGACAGATCCTCTTCTCCGCGCTAGCAGTGACCATCGGCTCCGCAGGCTTTTTCTTCACGAACACCTTCATGATCACCTACGTCACCACCTACCAGGGCATCCCTCGAGCAACCATCCTCGACTGCCTGTTCCTGGTCACTATTCTCCAATTTATGACCCAGCCACTGGCCGCGCTGCTCGCTGAGCGTATTGGCGAAGGGCGCTTCCTCAAGCTGGTGGCCCTGCTGTGCATGGCTGTGCCCTACCCCATGTTCATGCTGGTCGGCACCCAGAATCTGGTGTTGATGACAGCTGGCATCGCTATGGCCGTAGTCACACTTTCAGCACTGTATGCAGTGATCGCCGGCTACATGACGCAGGCCTTCCCCGCTCACCTGCGCTACTCCGGTATCTCTCTGGCCTACCAGTTGATCTGCGCCATCGCCGGGGGCAGCACCCCGATAATCGGCACGTTGCTGGCCGACCGCTACGCCGGCCAGTGGCTGCCACTCGCCGTGTTCTTCACCGCGCTCTCCACGCTTTCCTTGATCGGCGTCTGTGGTCTCTCTCGCCTGCGTGGCGAGCAGCAGCACCCCACCCCCGCCATCGCACGTTAAACCAGGAGTTTTCATGAGCAAGCCGCACAACATCAGCGATGTCGAATGGCAGGCACGCTGCGAACTGGCCGCGCTGTACCGAATGGTGGCGCACTTTCGCATGACCGACCTGATCGACACCCATATCACCCTGCGCATTCCTGGGCCGGAGCATCACTTTCTGATCAACCAGTACGGCGTGATCTTCGACCGGATGCGCGCCAGTGATCTGGTACGCATCGACCAACATGGCAATGTGGTTGACCAGGCCAATGGCGAGCGCCGGGTGAACGCGGCTGGCTTCGTGATTCACTCGGCGATCCACATGGCACGACCGGACATGCACTGTGTGATCCACACCCACACCGCAGCCGGCATCGCCGTCTCGGCTCAGGAGCACGGGTTGCTGCCGATCAGCCAGCATGCGCTGAAGTTCTACGGCAAGCTGGCCTATCACCAATACGAAGGCATCGCGCTGTCCCTGGATGAACGTGAGCGTCTGATCGCCGACCTCGGCACCCACAAAGCGATGATCCTGCGCAACCACGGCCTGCTGGCCGGCGGCGCCAATGTTGCCGAGGCATTCCACGAAATTCACTTCCTGGAGCGCGCCTGCCAGGCACAAGTGCAGGCATTGGCTGGCGCAAGCAAGCTTATTTACCCCAGCGAAGAAGTTTGCCGCCACACCGCCGCGCAGTTCCAACGCGACGAGTCAGCACAAATCATCAGTCTAAGCTGGGACGCCGCCCTGACCTTGATCGAACACCAACGCGAGTCGTACTGCTCATGAAACCGCTGGTTTTGCTGTCAACCGACCAAGCACTCCTGGGCCAACTGCAATCAGCTTTCGCGCGCAGTGCACCTCAACTGCGTGTAGTGCTGGCCAACGACCCCGATGCCCAGGAGGCGCAAGTTGCCGCTTGTTGGTTCCCCCCCGCGGGTAGCCTCAGCGCGTTGCGCAACCTCAAGCTGATCCACTCAGTGGCCGCAGGCGTTGACCACTTGGCCAACGACCCGAGCCAGCCGGCGTTGCCGGTGTGCAGGGTTGTAGACCCCGCGCACCGCCAAGGTATGGCGGAGTATGTCCGCTGGGCGGTCATCCACTATCACCGAGACTTTGATCGAGCGATGGCCCAACAGCAGCAACAGGTATGGCAACGTCACCCTCAACGTCTCGCTGGTGATTACCGCATCGGCGTCATGGGGCTCGGCTCCCTTGGAGGAGCTATCGCCGGCGAGTTGGCCGAGGCCGGCTATGCAGTCCGAGGTTGGTCGAGAAGTGCCAGACAGTTGAACAGTGTGAGCACATTCGCGGGCCCTGCGGATTTCGATCAATTCCTCGATGGTCTCGACCTGTTGATCAACCTGCTGCCATTGACCGATGCCACTCGCGGCATCCTCTGCCAGCAGACCTTTGAAGCCTTGGCGCCAAATGCGGCAGTGATCAACTGCGGACGTGGGCAACACCTGCAGGTGGATGACTTGGTCAACGCCGTCAACCATGGCCGGCTGCGCGGTGCGTTACTCGATGTGTTCGAGAAAGAGCCGCTGCCATTGGACAGCCGCCTCTGGAGTACCCCTGGAATTATCGTCACACCGCACATGGCCTCATGCGCCTCCCACGACTGCATTGCACAACAAGTGGCCGAGAACGCCCGTCGTCTGGCCTGCGCTGAACCACTCCTGAACCAAGTAGACCCCGCGCTCGGTTACTGACCCCACCGCCTGTTTGAGGATTCACATCATGCATACATGCAACGGCACACGGCTGTGGGACAGCCTCATGGACATGGCCAAGGTCGGCCCAACCGCCAAAGGCGGCAACTGCCGCTTGGCATTGTCGAAAGAAGATCAAGATGGACGCGAGCTGTTTGCAGGCTGGTGCCGCAAGGCCGGCATGAGCCTCCATGTCGATGCCATCGGCAACCTGTTCGCCCGTCTGCCTGGCCGCAATGACGCCCTGCCCCCTGTGGTCATGGGCAGCCATTTGGACACCCAGCCAAAAGGTGGACGCTTCGACGGCATCTACGGCGTGCTTGCCGGCCTGGAAGTGGTACGCAGCCTCCAGGACAAGGGCCTGCAACTCGAGCGCCCACTGGAAATTGCGGTATGGACAAACGAAGAAGGCGCTCGCTTCACGCCTGCCATGCTTGGCTCGGCGGTGTTCACGGGCGAGCTGCCCCTCGACCAGGCGCTGTCCAGCCGCGATGCTGAAGGCGTCAGCGTGGCCGAAGCGTTGGAACAAACCGGCTACGCAGGTGAGCTTCCCCTGGGCCGTGAGTTCGACGCGTACTTCGAAGCACACATCGAGCAAGGCCCAATCCTGGAGGACGCCGGCCTGCCCGTCGGGTTGGTGACGGGTGGACAAGCGATTTGCTGGCTGGACATCGAGATCAGTGGCCAGGCCGCTCACGCAGGCACCACGCCAATGCCTCTACGCCGCGACTCCTTGTTCGGCGTAGGAGAAATGATCACCGCCCTGGAACAACTGTCACGCGACTTCGCCCCCAAAGGGCTTGTTACCGTTGGCCAATTGCAGATCGCCCGCTCTTCCCGCAACACCATACCTGGCCACGTGGCGTTCACCCTCGACCTTCGCCATCACGAAGACGCCGCCATCGCTGACATGGAAGTCAGCGCCCGTGCACTGATCGACCAGATCGCCACCAAACGTGGCTTAGAAGTTCAGATCAACCGCCACTGGCTGAGCCCGGCCACGCCTTTCGACCCGGCCTGCATCGATGCAGTACGCAAGGCCATCGAAGGCCTGGGCTACCCGTACCAGCCAATCGTCAGCGGCGCCGGCCATGATGCGATACATCTCGCCCGCCACTGTCCGACCACCATGGTGTTCATCCCTTGCGTCGGCGGCCTGAGCCATAACGAAGCCGAAGACGCCTTGCCCAACGACGTGACCATGGGCTGCGACGTACTGCTCAACGCCGTGCTGACCCGCGCCGACAGACGCTGACTTAACCAGATCCACCCAGGCGCCCAGCCAATTCAAGAAAGCTGGGCCCACGGGAACGCTTTGCCCAAAAACAAGAAACAGCCGCTCCGCCTTCAGCTGCCAATAACAACCAGAACCCATCTTTCGGGAGAAAATGGCAATGACCAGCCCTGCGTACACCGAGGTTGCCAGCGCGCAACCACAACGCACCGCCGACATGAAAAAAGTCGCGGTCGCCAGTGTGATCGGCACCACCGTCGAGTGGTATGACCTGTTCCTCTTCGCCACGGCCTCGGCCCTGGTATTCAACAAAATCTTCTTCCCAGGCTTTGATCCCCTGGTAGGCACCCTCCTCGCTTTCGGCACCTTTGCTTCAGCCTATGGCGCCCGAATGATCGGCGCCGCGCTTTTTGGTCACTTCGGTGACCGCCTGGGCCGAAAGTCGATGCTGCTCATCTCGCTGCTGACCATGGGCGCGGCAACCTTCGCCATCGGCCTGTTGCCGAGCTACGAGTCGGTTGGCATCTGGGCACCGATCATGTTGCTGACACTGCGCATCATCCAGGGCCTGGCCTTGGGTGGGGAATGGGGCGGCGCTGTTCTGATGGCCGTGGAGCACGCTCCCAAACATCAGCGTGGACTGTACGGCTCGTGGGTTCAGATCGGCGTACCAGCGGGGACGATGCTGGCCAACCTCGTGTTCCTGATGTTCGCCACCACGCTGACCAACGAGCAGTTGCTGGACTGGGGCTGGCGTGTCCCGTTCCTGCTCAGCGTTCTGCTGATCGGACTGGGCTTGTACATCCGCCTCAACATCCATGAAACACCGTCGTTCAAAGCGGTGGAGAACAAAGGCACCCAAGTCAAAGTGCCGCTGTTCGAAGTGTTCCGCAAATACTGGAAGCAGGTAATCCTGGGTGGTGTGGCAACAATGTCCACGGGTACCTCCTACAACCTCATCGTGGCTTTCGGCCTGACCTACGGCACCCAGACCCTGGGCTTCACACGTGGTGAAATGCTGACAGTGGTGTTGGTTTCCTGCGCCGCCTGCATCGCCATGCTGCCGTTCTTCGGCGCGTTGTCCGACAAGATTGGTCGAAAGCCGATCATAATCGGCGGGATCATCGCTGAGGCGCTCGTGGCCTTCCCGATGTTCTGGCTGATGGATTCCAAGGTTCTCGGCTTAGCGTTTGCCGGTTACATGCTGATGATGACGGCATTCGCGGCCAACTACGGCCCCATTGCCACATTCCTCGCGGAGTTGTTCGGCACTCGAGTTCGTTACTCGGGCCTGTCGATCAGCTACATGCTTTCCGGCCTGCTCGGAAGCGCCGCAACTCCTCTGGTTACCACCGCATTGCTGTCGTGGACTGGCAAAGGCTCATCAATTGCCTGGTACATGATCGGCTCAGCCGTTGTTTCTCTGATCGCGCTGCTGCTACTCACTGAGACCTTCAAACGGGATATCGACCAAGCACGGCAGTAATCCCGTGCTGTACCCCCGAGTTTCTCTCGCCAACCAGGCGAGTGTTATCTACTTCCGTTTGAAGAGCTTCCCGATGAAAAAATACCTGATGAGTGCAGGCGTATTCGCCTTGTCCCCCTTCGCTCAAGCCGATCTCGTGGGCGACAGCCATGCAAACCTTGGCCTGCGCAACTTTTACTTCAACAACGACTTCCGCGATCAGGCCGGCAGCCTCGGCCAGAGCAAAACCGAAGAGTGGGCCCAGGGCTTCGTTCTCGACTTCAAATCCGGCTTTACCAATGGGCCAATTGGGGTCGGCCTAGATGCGTTGGGCTTAATGGGCGTAACGCTTGATAGCGGCGATGGTCGCCACCGGGACAGCAGCATGATCCCCGACGACGGCAGTGGCGCGGCCCAACAGTGGAGTCGCCTAGGCCTGACACCCAAGCTGAAATTCGCCAACACCGAACTGCGATACGGCACGCTGATGCCCAAGCTGCCGGTGCTGACCTACAACGATGGTCGCCTGCTGCCCCAAACGTTCGAGGGGGCCCAGATCACCTCAACCGCCCTGGATGGCCTGACCCTTACCGGCGGGCGCCTTAATCGTGCTACGGGCCGTGCCTCCAGTGACCGTACGGGACTGGTCGTAGCCGGCGGCACCCGTGAGAGCGACCAGTTCCTCTTCGCGGGTGGCGACTACCGAATCGGCAAACAACTCACGGCGCAATACTACGTTGCCAACCTTGAGGACTATTACACCCAACACTTCGTAGGCCTCACCCACACGCTTCCACTCTCCGAAGGGCAATCGCTGCGGACTGATCTGCGCTACTTCCGCACCTTCGCCGATGGAGCCAACGACTCTGCTGCGGGTCGCGCAAGTGGATACCGCGTGGGCGGTTACACCGAGGACGGTGACGGCAAGATCGATAACCACACCTGGAGCGCCGCACTGACCTACTCCGTCCAGGGCCACGCGCTCATGGCTGGCTATCAAGAGGTGTCGAATGGAAGCAACTTCGTCCAGCCGAACCAGGGCTCCCTCAGCGGCAAGGGCGCAGGTGGTGCCAGTGTCTACCTCTACACCGACCGGATGCTCGCGAGCTTCAACCGAGCGGGCGAGCGTACCGCGTTCGCCCAGTACAGCTACGACTTCGCCGCTGCCGGCGTACCTGGCCTGAAGTTCTCCCTGGTGTACCTAAAGGGTGACGACATCCGCACCACCAGCGGAAATGACACGAGCGAATGGGAGCGGGATATAGGACTGGACTATGTCGTGCAGGACGGTGCGCTCAAAGGCCTCGGCCTGGCTTGGCGCCATGGGTTGCTGCACTCCGAGATCGCCCCTAATCAGGAGCAGAACCGACTCATCGTCAGCTACACCCTGGCGCTTTTCTGATTTCTGACCAAGTGCTGCCGGCGAGCCGGCGGCACACATTCGCTTCAAGGAGTCCTCAATGAAACGTATCCACAGTGCCCCTGGCACCATCAGCCCAGTAGGCCCGTATTCCCAAGCAGTGGTCAGCGGCCACCTAGTGTTCACCGCCGGCCAGATCCCATCGCTGGGCAGCCTGGAAGAGCAGCCCGACAATTTCAAAGACCAGGTCAGGCAGACCTTCGCCAACCTTGCCGCGATCCTCGAAGCGGCGGGCTCCAGCCTTTCCCACATCGTCAAGGTGAACGCCTACCTGACAGACCCCGATCAACTGGTGCCCTTCAACGAGGTGTACAAGGAAATCCTTGGCCATGCACCACCTGCACGTACAACCGTCTGCGTGCAGTTGTGGGGAGTGAGCCTGGAAATCGACTGTGTAGCCGAGCTGATCGACATGGAGCGTGGAAAATGAGCGACAACGATTTGATCGCAAAGCTGCGAGAGGTCAGCTTTGCCACACTGGGCCACTTCCTCGAAAGCGGGTTCGTCAGCCACGAAGTGCGCGCCATGGTGCCGGGCGGCCGCATTGTTGGACAGGCCGTGACCCTTCGACTGGCCGAACCGGATGCCATCGCAGTCAATCGTGCCCTGATCGCCCTGCAGCCAGGCGACGTTCTGGTGATCGACATGGCAGGTGACCATACCCACGCTTGTGTCGGTGCGGTCACGCAATTCGCAGCTCGCTGCGCCGGTGCCGCCGGCATCATCGTCGACGGCGTAGTCACCGACATCAACGAACTGCGTACCTGCCAGCTGCCGGTGTTCGCTCGTGGCACAACTCAGCTGACGACCAAGCTGATCGGCAGCCCGACAAGCCAGGTGAACGGGCCCGTGAATTGCGCTGGAGTGAAGGTGCATCCCGGTGATTTTGTCCTGGCCGATGACAACGGCGTGTTGATCTTGCCGGCAGAACAACTCACAACGGTGATCGATAAAGCGCTCCAATCCGATCTCAATGAGCCCGACCTGCTGGCGCGCCTACGCAATGGCGAACCGCTCCAGAAGGTGCTGACCACGATTGCGGAAAAAGCTAGCCCAGCGGTGTCAGGCTGCTCAGTTGTGGGTGACAGGAAACCCGCCAATCACCAAAAAGCACAGAGCAACAAAAAGACCGCACTGGATGAGCGTACTGGATGAGTCATAACGATTAGCAAAAGGTTAATCCAGGTCGCCATTCTCCCCTTCTTGGGCAGGCCAGGAGAAGAGCAACCTACAACCAAGCCAGTGGCCGTCACGGCATCCACTTTCTCACCGGAGATCAGGGTCTGGCCGCGATTGCGCACACGCAGTCTGTTGCTCTTGGGCCGGTATCACTCCTGATTCAGTATTCATGTTACGGAGCCAATAACTTGAGTGGCCACCTCTTGTGGCATGGCAGCCTTGCTGGACATTGTGATGTCATCTGCGAAACGGAAACACTTGAGTGCCTTGGCCTTTATACGTTCGTTCAAGGCTGATTCGATGCCACAAAAGACAAAGTTGGCGAGGTAACTACTAGTGCTTCCATCCTGTAGAACCTCGCCTTCTCGGGTAACCATATCGGCTAGTGGTTTGGAAAGTTCAAGTCTCAGCTTGCTGTGGAAACCTTGATCTCTGCGGTCAAGCCCTAGCTGAAGACGTCATCGACCGCTTCGCCGTTTCTCTTGCTCCGGAAGACGGTACTAACGCAGGAAGTAGCATTCGCCCTACCGTTGATGCCACCGCCCGAATCCAGACGCAAGCCCAGCAGGCCGATGGCATCAAGACCGAAATCGACGCTGCCGTTGCGCTGGTCGAGGGTGGCCTTCGATGAAACCGGCGGCGTTTGCTTGTTGTGCGAGCACGTTCGAAGCGATCGCCAGAGCCCAAGTGGATCGATAGATGAATAATACTCCAATTGCTGTGTTTTTTATTTTCGTGCGCAGATATCGCCGTGCATCCAGAAGTCAGTTTTGATTACTGAATGACTGATGGTTTCAACAATGAATTGGGTCTCGAACTAACCACGGAGCAGTGCCCCAGACAGCCTGGGGCACGGGGTGTTGCTCGCTTAGAGTGATTGCTTCTCGCTGTCCTCGACCGGTAGGAATGCGGCGGCGAGGAAGTTGCCGGCGCACAGCGCAAGGAACAGGAAGCCCAGCGGTAGCCAGTCACCACCGTACTCCTTGGCCAGCCAGACGCCCAGAACCGGGGTCGTGCCGCCGAAGATCGCGCCACAGAGCTGGAACGACAGGGAGATCCCGGTGTAGCGCATCTGCACGGGGAACGCGCGCGGCAGGAAGGCCGGCACCACGGCGTAATAGGCTCCGAGCAGTGCTATCGCCACGAGAATGCCGATGGCAATGTTCATCACACTCCCGGTCCCGACGAGGTACATCAGCGGAATCGCCCACGCCACGGAGGCGGCGGTCACCCACATCAGGAACTTGCGTTCGCCAAAGCGATGCGCAATCCACGAGCCCACCGGCAGCGCCATCAGCTCCACCACGCCGACCCATGCGATGACGTTGAGGATGTCGGGCTTTGGCACATGCAGGAACGTTGTCGTATAGGTGATCATCAAGGTCGTCAGGAAGTAGAACCCTGCGCTCGACAGCAGGCACAAGCCGATACCCGCGAACAAGGCCTTTTTGTGCGTCCTGAACACCAGGCGGACCGGTGCGATCTGGCTGATATCCCCCTTCGCCTTGCGTTCTACGAGCTCGGGGCTCTCGTTGACCGAGCGCCGGATGAACATGGCGATGATCACGAGCAACGCGCTGGCCAAGAACGGTATACGCCAGCCCCACGCGATGAAGTCCTCCTGTGGCAAGCTCGAGACGAGCCTGAACATCAAGGTCGAAAGGATCAGCCCCACGGGGCTGCCGTACTGCGGCGCAGCCGCGAGGAAGGTGCGCCAGCGCGCCGGTGCGTGCTCGCTGGCGATCAGCACCGCGCCGCCCCACTCCCCGCCCACTGCAATTCCTTGCAGGAGCCGTAGGAACACGAGAATGATGGTCGCGCTGATGCCGATCTGATCGTAACTGGGGATGAACGCCATCAGCGTGGTGCCAGCGCCCATGATCCATAGCGTGACTAGCAAGCTTGCCTTACGGCCGATGCGGTCGCCAAGGTGACCGAACACCAGGGCACCGAAGGGGCGTGCGAAGAACCCGACCGCGAAGGTGCCCAGCGACGCCAGAGCGGCTACGGCAGGGTCATCCGAGGCGAAGAACACATCGCCGAACACCAGCGCCGCCGCAGTGCCGAACAGGAAGAAGTCGTACCACTCGATCATGGTGCCCAGGAAAGCGCCCATCGCGGCGCGGATCGGCTGTCTGCCTGCAGACGCTGCGTCGGCGGTTTGTGAACCTTGGGAGCCAGCCGTCAACGCGGCAGCACCCATTTGTTGTTCTGTATTCACTTGCTTGTCTCCTCCGGCGCTTGCCGGTCAAGAGGACTGAGGGGAGCTGGTTACAGCTGCGCGACCGCGGGAGAGCGCTGCCTCCTGCTGCCACGCTTGTAGTTTTTGTTGTGCTTGTCAGCTTCGCGCTCAGTAGCCGCGGCCAAGGTCGACCGGATGTTCGAGCGGTTGTCCGGCTTCAAGCCGGAACACGTCATGCAGGATCTGCCCGACCACCACGTCGGGTTCTGAATCGGCAGCTACATGGGGGGTGAGCAGCACGCCGGGCATCGACCACAGCGGATCATCGGAGGGCAAGGGTTCCACCCCGAACACATCGAGCACTGCACCCGACAGAGTTCCTTCACGCAGTGCGGCTTGCAGGTCGGCGTGTATTACCGCCTCGCCACGTCCGGCATTGATAAACGCCGGCGCGCCCTGCTTGCCGCTGCGGCTCAGGTTCTCGAAGACCTGCCGGTCGATCACGCCGTGAGTTTCCTGAGTGTTGGGCAGCAAGTTCACCAGGATGTCGGTCTGCTGCAGCAGTTCCACCAGGCCCTCGCGGCCGTTGAACACCTTGAAGCCGACCTCGGTGGACGAGCGTGCCCAGCCGGCGACCTGAAAGCCCAGTTGCTGCAGGAACAAGCCGCATGCCTTGCCCAGCACACCGACACCGAGGATACCGATGCGCACGTCACTGGCAGCCGCCTGCGTGACCGGGGCCCAACGCCCCGCCGCCTGCTCGGCCTGGTAGTGGGCGATCTGACGGTGCAGGTAGAGCGTAGCGAAGGTCACGTATTCGACCATGCGCATGGTCAGGTCGGGGTCGCGGATGCGGCCGATCGGCAGGTTGGGCTGGCTGGCCAGGCACGCCAGGTGATCCACCCCCGCGCCCATGGAAAACACAGCCTCGGGCCGGTTCAGCACTTCGAAGACCTGCTCGCCGGCCTTCCAGGCGCAGATGACATAACGCTCCGAATCAACCTCCTCGCCGTCATGGGGCCAGAGGTGCACTTTGCGCGTGCCGCAGCGCGCTTCGAAAGCCTTGCGCCAGGGTTCGGGGTCCCACGGGCCAGGGGCTACGACGATATCGATAGTGTTCATTGAAAGTCCTCCGTTCACAGGCTGCGGGCGGTGTCGAATCCATCCAGCACAGCCTTGAGGTTGTCACCGAGGATCTCGCTCAGGTAACCGCCCTCCTGGATCAGCGCGGTTGGCCAGCGGGTGCTGCCCAGTCGTTGGCCTGCCCGACGGAAGCCTTCGGTGGTCACCGCCAGGACTCCGTTCGGATCCTGCTCGGAAGCATCCAGGCCCAGGGCAATGACCAGCGCTTCCACGCCCAGCCGCTGGCAAAACTCCAGCGCATGCTCGATGGCTGCCAGGTAGACGTCGTCGCCAGAACCGTGGGGCAAAGGCAGGTTGAGGTTGTAACCCAGACCGCCGTGTTCGCCGGTTTCGTCGCCATAGCCTGCGTAGTACGGCATGAAGTTCGATGGGTCGGCATGGATCGATACGGTCACCACATCGTCACGGCCATAGAAAACGTGCTGGGTGCCATTGCCGTGATGAACGTCAATGTCGATCACGCCCACCCGGCAGTTCAAGGTGTCGCGCAGGTACGCGGCAGCGACAGCCGTGTTGTTGACAAAGCAGAAGCCGCCGGCGCTCTCGACCGAGGCGTGATGGCCTGGCGGCCGACACAGGCCGTAGGCATGCCCATGGTTGGCGGCGTGGCGCGCTGCGCTCAACGCCACGTCTGCGCTGGCCATCACCGCCGCGTAGGTCTGGGCATGGATGGGAGTCGACAGGTCGGCCATGTGGAAGCCGACCTGGCCGATGATATGGGTGGGGTAATGATGCATTTCGGGCCGTTTGAAGTGCGACGGCAGGATGTGCTCCAGTCCAGGCTCGATCTCGGCGCGGCGGTCCCAGGCTTGCTTCAGGAAGTTCAGGTAGCGGCCGGAATGCACCCGCAAGATCGGGTCAACGCCAAAGGTGGCGGCGATTTCGATGTCGTGTCCAGAATGCTGGGTAGCGGCCAGCAACAGGTCGTAGCGCGCCGGCTGCTCCAGGTGAGGGATGGCCTTGCCACGACGAAAGTACGTGGAGGGCGCATGCAGCAGGCTGCTCGGTGAATGAAATGCTCTCATTATTATTCTCCGGTTTTCTTATTATGAGAACCACGCCCGATGCTGGCGAAAGCCAGGCCGGGCGTGGGGTGTTCACGATTGTGCAAGGGGCTCAGGCTTTCACAGCGACCAGGGCCCGCTCGAACATACCCAGTGCCTCGGCGACATCCTGTTCGGAGATCACCAGCGGGCAAATGAAGCGCACCACGTTGCGGTACACACCGCACTTGATCACCAGCAGGCCCTCTTCACGCGCGGCATCGATCACACGCTGCGCAATTGCCGCATCCGGTTCCTTGCTGGTGCGATCGGTGACGAATTCGACTGCGGCCATGGCACCGATGGTGCGCACATGCCCGATGCTCTTGAAACGGCTTTCCAGCACTTCGAAACCGGCCAGTAGTTGCTCACCGATCGCACGGCTGCGCTCGACGAGGTTCTCCGATTCAAAGATCTTGATCACTTCCAGCGCAGCCGCGCAGCCCAGCGGGTTACCGCCATAGGTACCACCGAGCCCGCCGGGCAGTGGCGCGTCCATCAATTCGGCACGACCAACGACCCCGGAGATCGGCAAGCCACCAGCCAGACTCTTCGCAACAGTGACCAGGTCAGGCTGGATGCCCGAGTGCTGGAAGCCGAATAGCTTGCCGGTTCGTCCAAAGCCGGTCTGGATTTCATCGCAGATCAGCATGATGCCCAGCTCTTCGGTTTTCTTGCGCAAGGCCCGCATGAACTCGGCAGGCGCGGCAATGAAACCACCGTCCCCTTGAACCGGCTCGATGATGATCGCGGCGACACGGTCGGCGGCGATCTGGGTGTCGAACACCTCCTGCAGAGCGACAAGGGCCTTCTCAGTGCTCACACCGCGATACTCGTTCGGGTACGGGATGTGGTAGATGTCCGGTGCCAGCGGTCCGAAGTTCTGGCGGTATGGCTGACTCATGCCGGTGAGGCTCATGCCCATCAGCGTGCGGCCGTGGAAGCCTCCGCGGAAAGCGATCACCCCAGGGCGGTTGGTATGGGCACGGGCGATTTTGATGGCATTCTCGACCGCTTCGGCACCGGTAGTCAGGAACACCGACTTGTAGTGCTCTGCGCCTCCGACCATCTGGTTCAGCTGGGCAGCCAGGTCGATGTACTGGTCATAGGCCGCGACCTGAAAGCAGATGTGCGAGAACGTATCCAGTTGCTTGCGTACCGCCTCGACAACGCGCGGGTGGTTATGGCCAACGTTGAGCACGCCGATGCCACCCACGAAGTCCAGGTATTTCTTGCCCTGGTCATCCCACAGATAGGCGCCGGCAGCCCGGGCTACCGTGATTGGGTGGGCGGTGGCAATACCGTTGGAGATGTGCTGAGTACGGGCGGAGACTGGAGGTTTTTGTTGAGAGGACATGGCGTTCACCTTTGGTTGTCATTGATGAAATGCTATCCAGCAACCCTGATCGCAGATACGCACTCGAAACAGGAAGGTCGCGCCGATATTCCCCTTTGAAAGTATGAAAAAATCATCGGCTCGTGGTGTCGCTATATCCTCGCCCTCCACATCCGGGTGAGCTTGCCGGGAGGCGTTCCACCTACCGGATTGCGCACTGCAGAAAAGGCCCGCCTGGTGTTGCCAGGCGGGCCTTCGGTACTCGGCGAGCCGGGTTGTGGTCAATCCAATCCGCCTTGGCAGACGTATTTGATGTGCATGTACTCTTCGAGGCCGTGAACGGAACCTTCCCGGCCGTAGCCCGAATCCTTCACGCCACCGAACGGCGCCGCTTCGGCAGCCACCGCACCTTCGTTGACGCCAACGATGCCGCACTCCAATGCAGCGGTAACCCGATGCACACGTCGAATGTCATTGCTGTAGAAATAGGAGGCCAATCCGAATGGCGAGTCGTTGGCCAGCCTGATCACCTCCTCCTCGGTCTCGAATTGAGTAACAGGCGCAACAGGACCGAAGGTTTCCTCATGGAAGCACTTAGCGGAAAGATCTACGTCTGCCAGAACGGTTGGCGCGTAGTAGGTCGACTCGGCTCGCTGTTCGGTGAAGAGACGCTTGCCCCCGGTCAGAACCCTGGCACCACGGGCCACGGCATCGTTGACATGCTCTTCGATTTTCGCAATCGCCTTGGCGTTGATCATTGGCCCGATCTGCGACGCCGGATCGCTCGCCGGGCCAACGACCAGGGCGGCGACGCGTTCGGTCAGTTTCTCCAGGAAACGGCCGTAGATTTTCGACTGGACGTAAACACGGTTTGGGCAGACGCACGTCTGGCCGCCATTGCGGAATTTGGCAGCCATCAGGCCTTCTACTGCTGCGTCGACATCAGCGTCCTCGAACACAATGAAGGGTGCATTGCCACCCAGTTCCAACGCCAGTTTCTTCAGGGTTCGAGAGGACTCGTGAGCGAGGTGCTTACCCACCGGGGTCGAACCTGTGAAGGTGATCTTGCGAACACGCGCATCGTCCAGCCAGACATCGGCAACCTTCTTCGACGAACCGGTGTTCACGATGTTCAGCACGCCTGCAGGAACGCCCGCCTCTTCAGCAAGCTTGACCAGCGCCAAAGCAGTAATCGGAGTTTCCGATGCGGGTTTGCAAACAACGGTACAGCCTGCAGCCAGGGCCGGAGCGATTTTCCGGGCAATCATCGCTGCGGGGAAGTTCCAGGGGGTGATGGCTGCTACGACGCCAACGGGCTCCCTGTAGGCCGCCATCTTGCGGCCGCGCACGGCCTGGGGAATGATGTCGCCGTTTGCCCGAGTGGCTTCTTCAGCGAACCACTCGACATAGCTTGCAGCGTAGGCGATTTCACCAATGCCTTCGGCCAGTGGCTTTCCCTGCTCGGAGGAAATGATCTTGCCCAGGTCGTCAGCGCACGCCATGATCAGGTCATTCCAGCGCTTCAAAATCGCAGCGCGCTGCTTGGCAGGCGTCGCACGCCAGGCATCGAAGGCCTCCACTGCCGCTTCAACTGCCGCGCGAGCATCTTCTTCGTTGCTGTTTGGAACGAAAGCAAACGTCTCCCCCGTAGCCGGGTTATTGACCGGGATGGTTTCTCCCGAGGCTGCGCCCTGCCACACCCCGGCAATGAAGTTCCTGGTGACCACCAGATCTTCGCGCTGCAACTTGAAACTCATAAAACCCCCTAAGAGACTCGTAAACGGTTAGAAGAACAATCTTCGCGCAAAAAACGAAGGAGAATGCGTTACTCGTTACAATCAAGGGCCGGCTTCATGAGATGAAGCTCCGGCCATTCGCTTGAAGTAAATCGTATGCAATGCACCCTCCTTCATCTACCTACCCGAAATAGGATAAACAGCTGGATTTTGAGCACTCTGGGTAGCATGGTCAGGGGCTGGTAGTGCCCAATGCGGGCACCGTGTAGCAGCAGGATGGACAGAGTAGCTCCGACGCCGCGCTAACCCGAAGTAAAGTACTAACCATTAGTGAAGCAACTTCCCTCTCGGTAAGCAATTTACAAAAACCAGGCAAACCGACTATGTTGGTACTTTCAGCCCGCTATTTCTTGTACCCCATCACTCCCGTGCTATTTTATCTGTCATGAGAGGCAACAATGACCGTATATTCATCCTACATCCAACTTGCAGACGGAAACCGCATTCCACAACTTGGGCTGGGTTTGTGGAAAGCAACTAATGAAGATGCCGCAAATGCTGTAGCCCATGCGTTGAGCTGCGGGTATCGACATATCGATACTGCTGCTGCGTATGACAACGAAGAAAGCGTAGGCCAAGGTATTCACGCATCGGGTGTCAAGCGGGACGACATCTTCGTGACCAGCAAGGTGTGGAACTCCGAACAGGGTTTCGACACGGCCATTCGCGCCGTCGACGCCAGCCTCAAACGCCTGAAGCTCGACCACCTGGACCTGATGCTGGTGCACTGGCCGTGTCCGCAGAAGGGGCTGTTCATCGAGACCTGGCTTGCCTTGATCCAGGCACAGCAGCAAGGAAAGATAAAGTCCATCGGCGTCTCCAATTTCACCGAAGCACATTTGAACCAGTTGATCGAGGCTACACGGGTTGTGCCGGTGATCAACCAGATCGAGTTGCACCCCTATCTGCAGCAGAACGCCTTGCGGGCAGCTCATGACCGTCTGGGAATCCGCACCGAGTCCTGGAGTCCGCTGGGTCAAGGTAGCGCTTTGACGGATCCGGTCATTACCAGTATCGCGCAAAAGCATCAGCGCACCCCGGCACAGGTAATCATCCGCTGGCATGTGCAGCAACACCTGGTGGTGATTCCCAAATCCATCACACCAGAGCGCATCAGTGCCAATGCGGCGGTGTTCGACTTCGCTCTCGATAGCCAGGATCTGGCAGCCATCGCCAGGCTGGACAACGGCACGAGAATCGGCCCGGATCCGCTGACCTTCGCCTGATCTCTCGACGAAGTTGCCGGGCGACTTCGTCATCCTCATGAAAATCTCAATATCACTCAACGTTAACACCTGGCTCTCTACAGATCAGGAACGTATCAATAAGGCAGGATCTCTCTTGAATATACTTCTAATCAATGGCGCCTCGACGTTCTCGACATCGAATGGCGAACTGAACCGCACACTTCATACTACGGCTGTGGAAACCTTGCTTCCCCACCATGAAGTGAAGGAAACCGTTATCGAGCGAGGCTACGATATTGCTCAGGAAGTTGAGAAGTTCCTCTGGGCGGACATCATTGTCTATCAAATGCCGGCCTGGTGGATGGGCGCACCCTGGACACTGAAGAAGTACATCGACGAAGTGCTCATCGCTGGATATGGTTCCTTCTACGAGAATGACGGACGCTCGCGCACCGATCCCACCCGGCAATATGGTACCGGCGGTCTGCTGCAAGACCGCAAATACATGTTGTCGGTGACCTGGAGTGCACCTGAGGCTGCCTTCAACGAACCGGGCAACTTCTTCGAGGGCAAGGGCGTCGATGCAGTCTATTTCCCGTTCCACAAGGCCCAGCAGTTCATCGGTCTGGACCAGTTGCCGACCTTCATGGTGAATGATTGCATCAAGTCCCCGGATGTCGATTCGGTGAAGGACGGCTACCGGATGCATTTGCAACAGGCGATCATGGCTAACTGAAGCACCTGGCCGGCGTCACGCCAAACATTTGGCGTGACGCCATCCGACAAGCGGAGATTTCAGGTGCCGTGGTAGTACATGCAGAGTTTCATACCATCGGTTTCTATTACCCTTATCGGTGTGTCGTAAAGCTCTGTCAGTAGCTGCGAGTCAATGATCGAGGCGGGCCCGCCGTGATGGACCACCCTGCCCTTGCGCATGGCAATCATGTAATCGGCATAGCACGAGGCGAAGTTGATGTCGTGCAGCACCAGGACCATGGTCTTGCCAAGTTCGTCGCTAGCTCGGCGCAGCACTTTCATCATTGCTGCGGACTGTTTCATGTCCAACCCATTCAAGGGTTCATCCAGCAACACGTAGGGCGTGTCCTGACAGAGCACCATGGCGATGAATGCACGCTGCCGCTCGCCTCCGGATAGCTGGTCAAGCATTCGATCAGCAAGCTGTCCCAGCCCGAGATAAGCAAGCGATTGGTCGATGGCAGCATGATCTGCCTGCGTCAGCTGACCTGCGCTATGCGGAAAACGGCCGAACGCTACCAGCTCGCGAACGCTGATTCGCACCTGCACCGAGTTATCCTGTCGCAGAACGGCCATGTGCTTGGCCAGCGCCCTCGGGTTCGCGGTATGCACATTCATCCCATCGAGTGCTATACGGCCCGCGGTAGGCTCCAGCAGGCGGCTGATCAAAGCAAGCAATGTCGACTTGCCTGCGCCGTTAGGGCCGATCAGTACAGTGATGCCTGCGCCGGGAATATCCAACGACACGTCGTTGACCACCAGCCGGTTCCGTACTGCATGGAAACTTCATCGATTTCGATCACAGCTCTTTCGCTTCATTATCAGTATCAGGAACAGCAGACCACCCAGGAAATCAATCAGCACCGTTACTGGAAGGCGTAACCCGAGCGCCCGTTCCAGCAGCGCCTGGCACCCCACCAATATGATCACTGCGCAACCGGTTGCGGCCGGCAGCGTATGCCGATGCTTGTGGGAGCCGATCATCCAGTAAGCCATGTTGCTGGCCAGCAACCCGAGGAAAGCCAGGGGGCCGACCAGTGCGGTGGCTACCGCTACCAGCAACGCAATGGCCACCGCCCGAAAGGTTGGAAAGATTCAGTTACCGCCATTTTAGACCTGGCCCGCCCCGATCAACGACCAAACTTATGAAACACTTTGGTCGTTTGACTGAACCCTGCACTATCGCATGATCAGCATTAATCATTATTCGCCTCGCTTCCTGCTCGATACAGTCGTGGGTCAACTTTCGAAAACCCTTAGTAGCAGGAAACCCCATGACGATCGAACATTATCTGAACCATATCGGCGGTCAACTCCGCGGCGACGGCCAGGTGCTGCGGCACAGCATTAGCGCCCAGACCAACGAGCGCCTGCCTTACGCCTTCCACCAGGCAGCACTGGAAAAGATCGAGGCCGCCGTGCTTGCTGCCGAAGCGGCGTATCTGGATTTTCGCAGTACAAGCCCTGCACAGCGCGCGGAGTTCCTCGATGCCACCGAAAAGGAACTGGACACTCTCGACGATGATTTCTTTCGTTGCGTAATGAGCGAAACCGCTTTGCCGGAAGCGCGTATCCACAGAGAACGAGCGCGTACCAGCAACCAGTTGCGTCTCTTCGCAGGTGTGGTGCGTCGTGGTGATCTTCTCGGAGCCCGGATAGGTCGAGCCTTGGCGCAACGGACGCTACAGCCGCGGCCGGACCTGCGTCAATATCGAATGGGCATCGGTCCAGTGGCGGTGTTCGGCGCGAGCAATTTCCCCTTGGCATTCTCCACTGCCGGGGGCGATACCCCGTCCACGCTGGCTGCGGGCTGCCCTGTCGTGGTCAAGGCACACTGCTGGCACATGCTGACTGCAGCGCACGTTGCGTGCGCAATCGACCGGGCCGTGACTGCCAGCGGCGTACCGCAAGGCGTGTTCCACATGATCACGGTGCCAGCGTTGGCGAGGGATTGGTCAAGCATCCAGCTATCCGGGGTGTAGGCTTTACCGATTCGCTACACTGTGGTCGGACCCTTTGCGATACGGGTGTCGGCACTGACGCTATCCGCAGACATTGAAATCCTGGCCAACCTGAAAGCCTGTTCCAGCCGGTTGCGAATCGGTGTGCCCACCGGATACAGCACCCAGGACCAGTTGCCCAAGGCATCGAGCGGCGTTGTCTCCCGCATATTGAGCAGATGTTCGCTATTGACCACCAGACTGAAGGGTTCCGGTTCCAAAAACTGAAAATCGAACTACTGCCCGAAGCGCTCCTCGATGAAGCGACCGATCATCATGTCAAGCTTGTTCTGTTCAAGCATGCTCAGCAGGTGATCACCGGAGTTCTCCACCACCTTGATCGATAGCAAGAGGTTGCGCACCTTGTAGTGGCGATGGCTAGCGGCAACACCACTGCAATGGCCGTGAAGACACCGCCGACGCGGATGAAACCGTGCTCGCCATTGCGCAGGCGATTGACCTGGTCGACGAACTGCTGCGACTCCGCCAAGGCACTATGCGCATAACGCATCACATGCTCCCCCAGTTCGGTCGCATCTTGCTCAAAGCCGGCTGGCTGAGATACGCGCGCGTCGCGGTCGCATCCATGTTGCGCGTACGTGCCACGGTATCGATCAGCAGCAGGTGCTTGTAGCGAGTCGAGTTGCAAAAGCTGGAATGAGTGAAGTCCGGCGACATCAGCAGATGATCTCAGTCAGGTGAAAAGGCAGAAGCACTGTGGGACATTTCCGCCAGGTGTCAGGGTCACCCAGCGGCAATTTGGCCAGCAATTTATCACGCGCGGTGTTTTCCAGTGCAGCCGAGCCCGTAACTAGCCTTAAACGACGACGCTTGCTCAGCCGATGGCTGCGGCTCATAGCTCCTCGGAGACCAACCTGTGCATCTGGGCCGCGACCTGCAGCTTGAACCGATCTTCCGGGTTGTCCAGGGATATCCCGAGAAGACTTTCGATGCGCTCGACCCGATAGCGTAAGGTGCTGATATGGATGTCCAATGCCTTGGCGGTGTTCAGCAACTGGAAGCCTTCGCGAGCCAGGCACAGTGCAGTTTCGGTGAGCGAGTTGCCCCGCTTCGGGTGCTCCAGCGGCACGATCAAGCGTTCCAGCAACAAGCGGCGCGCGTCGGCATCGCCCATCAGTGCCCGCGGGAACAGCACCTCGTCGAAATCATGGATTTTACCGGGCCGCAACAACGGCAGCAGCGCCGCTACGTCCTCTGACCCCTGGGCCATCCCGTTCGTACCTTGATGAACCCGACTCACTGCCAGCGCACTGCCCTCGGTGCGTATGGCCTTCCAGATGGACTCCGCGGCCACCTCGGCGGGGAGGAGGAAGCTGATCTGGTTCAGAGACACCGAGATCAACGGTGCCACATTGAACGCCTGCATGGCAGTTGCAATGCGCTCGGCCAGTTTTGCCCGGCGATTGAAACCTTCGACGGACAGCGGGATGGGCTCGTTGACTAGGACCAGGCAGACCCTATATTGGCGGCTTTCGCTCCAGCCAGAGGCGCGTGCGCGCTCGATGGCGCTGGGTGTTGCAGAAAACTTACCTTCGAGCAGACCGGCAACGAAGGCATAGCCAAGTCGGGTCTCCTGATCGGACAGCTGTCGCTGGTAGGCCAGGTGCAAGGCGGCGATGACCACCGCGTGCTCCAGGGCGCGGATCTCAAGCTCGCCGAATTGAGCTTCATCGCCTTCCAGCCAGACGATGGCCGCAATCTCCCCGCGCAGCTTGATCACACCACCCAAGCGCGAACCGCCGGAGCTATGCCCGGTTGGCAGGATTACTGGTGCATTGTCCCTGAACAAAGCGGCCAAGCTATTCTGTGCGGTCAGTCGATGGATCACCGCGCGCTCGCCCTCCTCATTCACCTGCGGGTCCGAGCTACCAAGCAGCGTGCCATCGACGGAAACCACCGTAGCGGTCTTGTCCAGCGCTGCATGCAACGCCCTGGCGAGCCCTTCGAGATTGTTCATCTCCAGCGCAGCTTCGGTCAGCGTGCGGTGGATCAGGTCCGAGCGGCGGATGGTTTCCGCCTGGATGTTGATGATGCGGGCCAGCACGTCATGCATGATTTCGCTGAACTGGATTTCCCAGGGTAGCTCAAGCAGCGGCAGGTTGCAGCGGTTGGCCTCGTCGATCGCAGCCTGGGTGAAATGCTCGCGAAAATGCGGTACGGCCAACACTACGCCAGCCAGGCCGATCTCGCTGAGGCGCCGCACCATGTCACGGCACTCGACATCGGCCTCGGGCCAGTTGTACCCGGTGGTCAGCAGCAGTTCCCCGGGTTTCAGCCAGTTGGTGATCTCCGGATGATCGACGATATGCACCCAGGTGATTTCCCGGTCCATCACTCCCGCGCCTGCAACTACCGTGGCTTCACGCAGTACCGTATGTTCAATTGCGGCATCGAGCTTCATTGACGGACTTTCCTGAAAGAGGATTTAAGGCAATAGGCTGCCTGTCGTGGGACGACCATAACAGCCTGGAACTCGTCAGGTAACGCTAGCCAAGGATCTTGGCCAGATACTCGGCAAGGTGCATTGCCTCGCGACCACTGACGTTGCGAATCTGCCCCCGGCAACTGAATCCATCCGCGACTACCGGCGTGCCTTCTGGAATCTGGTCGATATGCGGTTTGAACTCCTGCTCGCCAATGACTTTGGCAATGGGTGCCGTCTTAGTGTGGTAGGCGTAGGCACCGGCCACGCCGCAGCAACCGGCCGCGATGACCTTGCCCTTGCCACCGAGCTTCTCCAGCACGCTCTGCTCGCCCGCCATTCCACCGCAGGACTTCTGGTGGCAGTGCCCGTGAATCCTTACATCCTCGTTGATCGCGGGTAGTTCCAGGACCCGGCTGCGGATCAACTCGCTGAGGGTCATGATGGACTTCTCGAGCTTTTTCGCTCGCGGATCCTCGGGGAAAAGGCCCGGCATTTCGTCGCGGAACACCGAGAGGCAGCTGGGCTCCAGCACCAGCACCGGCATGCCCTGGTCCAACGCCGGTTCAAGCTGGTCGAGGATCTGCGTCAGATTGGCCTTGGCCTGGTCGATCATCCCCACGTCGTAGTAAGGACGGCCGCAGCACACATGGCGCTTCATCAACTTCACGGTGAAACCCAGCAGTTCCAGTACCTGCACGCCGGCCTCCAGCACCTTGGGGGTGAAGCCGTTGTTGAAGCTGTCGACCCACAGCAGCACATCAGTGCCACTGCTGGTTCCGTGGTTTTTCAGGACTCGCTGTGCCGTCGCGCCGGAGCGGAAGCTGCGTGAAGCGATCCGCGGGAATCTGACTTCCCTGGCCAGACCGAACCAGGCCCCCGCGGTGCGCACGAGCGGATTGCCCATGGCGTAGTTCAGCACCGGCGACATTTTGCTGGCATGGGGCAGCCACTCGCCGATCCGACCGATCATCGCGTCCATAACCGGGCGGCGTTTGTTGGCGTAGTAGCGGTTCAGGAACTCGGTCTTGTAGCGCGCGATATTCACATTGGTCGGACAGTCCGTCTTGCAGCCCTTGCAACTCAGGCACAGATCAAGGGAGTCCTTGACCTCTTCACTCAGCCAGCCGTCATCGATCACCTCGCCTTTGAGCAGTTCGAAGAACAGCCGGGCACGGCCACGGGTCGAGTACTTCTCTTCCCGGGTCGCACGGAAACTCGGACACATGGTGCCACCGTCCAGGGATCGGCATTTGCCCATGCCGATGCAGCGCTCAGATTCACGGGCAAGCCCTTTGCTGCCCAGGCGCGGGTCGTAGGTGAACTGGCTGTCGACATCACGACGGATGTAGTCCGGCCCCATACGCAGGTTCGCGTCCACCGGCATAGCGTGGATCAGCTTGCCCGGGTTCATTCGATTGAGCGGGTCCCACAGCGCCTTGAATTCGGCGAAAGCCTGCATGATCGACACCGAGTACATGATGTGCAGGTATTCGCCCTTGGCCTGGCCGTCCCCGTGCTCACCGGACAACGAGCCGCCGTAGCGCACCACCAAGTGCGCCGCCTCGTCGAGGAAGGCGCGCCAGTTCTGCACACCGCTGTCGGACTTGAGGTCGAAGGTGATTCGCGAATGAATGCAGCCGTCGCCGAAATGCCCGTATAGGTTGGTCTTGTAGCCGTAGCGTCCGACCAGGGCGCGGAACTCCCGCAGGTACTTGCCAAGGTGCTCTGGCTCGACGGCGGCATCTTCCCAACCGACTACCGGATCAGGGGCATTGGGGTCGAGGCCGAGAGAGGTCGCGGAAGCGCCGGTTTCGCGAATGGTCCAGATCCGGTTCATCAACCCTTCGTCTGTGACCAGGCGCATGCTTGGCTGACCCGGCAGCTGCGGCGCGATGTCCACCGCGCGACGCGCCATGGCGGTGGCCTCCTCGATGGACAAGCCGCCGAACTCGATCATCAGCCAGGCGTTACCGGCCGGCAGCTCGGCGATATCGGCCAGCTTCATGCCGCGCTCTTTCAGGCCGCCGATGATGCCGTCATCCAGCCCCTCCATGGCAATGGGGCTCAGCGGCAAGAGTTGCGGTACCGAGTCGGCGGCGTAGTAGATTTCCTCGTAGCCGAGCACTACCAGCACCCGGTGCGTGGGGTTCTTCACCAGCAGGGTTTCCGCCTGCAGGATGGTTACACAGGTCCCCTCCACGCCGACCAGTGCCCGAGCGATGTTGAAGCCGTTTTCGGCCAGCAGTTGATCCAGGTTGTAGCCGGAGACGCGACGCTTGAGTTTCGGAAAGCCCTGGCGAATCTCATCCTCGTAGCGGTCCACCAAATCCTTGAGTCCCTGGACGATCGCCGCGCGCTGGCCACCGGCCTCGATATGCTCGCGGAATGTTTGCTCATCCGTAGGGCCGACCCAGAAGCGCTCGCCCCCGTAGGTCAGGACCTCCAGCCGCTCGATGTTTTCGACGGTCTTCCCCGCCATGACCGAATGCGCGCCGCACGAGTTGTTACCGATCATGCCGCCCAGGGTGCAACGGCTGTGGGTCGCGGGGTCCGGGCCGAAGGTCAGGCCAACCTTGGCGGCCTCGTCCTTGAGCTGATCGCAGATCACCCCCGGCTGCACCCGGGCCAATCGGCGTTCGGCATCGATGAATTCGATGCCGTGCAGATACTTCGAGGTGTCGATCACCACGGCGGCGTTCACCGCTTGGCCACACATGGAGGTGCCCGCACCTCGTGGCAGCAAGGGCAACCCGGCGGCGTTGCACAGGGCGACGGTGGTAACGATGTCCTGAAGGGTGCGAGGAATCACTATGCCGATCGGCACTTGCCGGTAGTTGGAGGCCTCCGAGGCATAGACCGCCCGTGACGCTGCGTCGAAGCGAATTTCCGCTGTCGTTTCTGCCGCGAGTTTCTGGCGCAGGTTGAGGAGCAGATTGAGGTCGAGGGGGACGGGATTGCTCTTGGTCATGGGCGAAGCCTTCTGGGTCATCAGCACGGTCAGCACGGTCGCGTCGATGTCGTCTTCGAGACGGAAGACGACACTGGCAGACCGGTACTCTAGAACACCGCCCCATGTCGCTCTACGGCACTCAGATAGGATAAATCAACTATAACTACCTACTTTTCGACGGTGATGATCGCTACTGCAGAAACGATGGCGCCTTCACTGCCGCTGTCTGAAGACCTTTCGTCCAGGCAATAAAGAGCTCTTCCAGCGCCTCGCCATGGTCGATCCAGAGGTTCACGTCAATCTGCAGGGCGTTCTTCATGCTGGTCGGGTGCCGCTGCCGCCAGGTTGGATAGTCCTAGGACATTTTCTCGGTGTAGAGCTTTTGTTGCTCCGGCCGCATGGCGAACGACATGGAAATCGTAAGCCGCGTCCGGGTTCGGCGTGCCCGTGGGGTGGCCTTGCCATCAATTTGGTAGAGATTGCCGTCCACACCACACGCAAATTCGCACCACAGGACCTGGGGGCATGGATCCGGCCCTTGTAGGCCGAGCTCATCACTACATCTCAGCCATCAGGTACTGCGGCTGCTGTGCGCCTGCCTCCAACCACTGGATGCTTGGCGTGATCTGGGTCAAGCGCAACATCTACTACGCCAAGGCAGGGCAGCGAGCGAAGGTAGATTATCCGCTCCCAGTGATCAAGTGCGCTTCAATTATCGCAAAGTACCTTACCCCGGGCAGGGAAAGAAAACGGCGCAGTTATTCAGTATGTTCTGATTGGCCAATCAGATGCTGGCCAAGCGGTAATTGCAACACACAGCGGGATAAATCCGTCTGAAGGGTGGGATGGAGCCGTAAATCAGAAAAATTAGGGCAAAACCGGCCTTGAAAATATAAAACAAGGCCGGTAGGTTAAAAAACGACTTGGAAATGGGGACAGTACGGACGGGTAAATTGTTCAGCGCCTCCTTAGGTTGCCCCCAATTTTGACAAGCTGCTCACCAGTTCGCTGGTGGAATTCACCTCAGGCACATCGCGCTGCACACGCTCGACCAGTGGCGACGCCAGCGCTTTTCGGACACTGCTGTGTACATACAAATAATCCAAGGTCGCCAGGAGGTCTTATCCATAAGTGATCTGTACTCGTCCGCGAAGGGATTACCCTTGAGTGCTATCCGCGCGTTAAAGGTTAGCTTCTGCCGAAGCTAACTACTCAGTTGTATCTATTTGACGTAGCGGAGTTTAAAACTGCTATCTAAACTTTTCGCCTGGCGCTTTCTGCGTACCTTGAAAAGGTAATCGATCATGAAATAAGCAGCCAGTGCGAGGGGCAATATCGAGAACAGCTCGAAAGAGCGCGTGGCGGCATAGGCATTGGCCTGCAGCCATTCTGGCGATTCCGCTGCCAGCACCTGGAAAGCCTCACTGCCACCGGCGGCTGCCACCTTGAAGCCATCATACAACTCCCCCATCCACGGGACTACGACGTAGCCGGACGCCATTCCGGCCGCACACATCAAACCAATCCCCAGAGAGCCAGTATTGGGGTAGCGTTCGGAGACCATGGCCAGCATGTTCGGCCAAAGCAGCGCAGCTCCCGCACCCAGCAAAGCCGTGGCAGCCATAGTTACGAAGGGATTACTGGCGAGGGCGAGACCCAACACTGCGACGAAGATCGCCAGGCATGCAAACAAAAGGATGGTCACCGCGTGTACATGTTTGAGGGCGAACTCCGCCAGGCATCGGGCAAACAGGTAGGCGACGGCCACGTAGATAAGCAGCCAAGTACCCTTGATCCCGGATATTTGGCCGACCACTATATCCAGCCAATTCTGCGGAACGGTCTCACACGCCAAGGCGAAGAACATGATACCAATGAGCACGAAAATCCCCGGCTTCACGAACAGCTCTTTGCACATGCCCATGAAACTGACACCATTGCTGACCCGTTCTGTCGGCGGGAACTGCACGAAGAGCAGCATGACCAAGGCAAAGCACGCTGGCAGCAGCGACAAGGCAAAAAGATAACGCCAGTCGAAGCTCGCCGACTCCAAGGTCACGGCCAGCAAGCCGGCGAGCATCCAGCCCAATGGCCAGCTCGTATGAAGGCGGTTCAGCTTGCCCGCCTTATCGTCTGGATACAGGGATGGGACCACCGGGTTTACCACCGACTCAATGCAACCCCAGCCGATGCCATGCAACAAGGCACCCAGCCATAAGGTGTCATAGGCCTGCGCGCTGCCGGGTATAGCCATGATCATGATTATCAAGCCGGCATTGAAGATTACCAGTCCGGCGAACAGTACGCGTTTGATCTTCAAGGCATCGATGAACGGTGGCAGCACCGTGTTGCAGACGGTGAAACCGAGATAGGTGATACCCAAAATCCCACCAATCAACGCTGCTGATGTGAGCGGCGACGTAGAGTCGAAGAAGACGGCCTTGAGCGTCGCGGCGGATGATAGTTTGAGCATCATTGCGAAGCCTGCAGCGAATAGCGAAATCCAACACACGAGGAACGCTCGGGAGATGTTTTTCGGTGAGTGCACCGGGTCGTAAGTCTTATCAGTCATTATTGTTCTCACTTGCACGCACAACAGATACAGAATGACATCGATCTCACAGCAGGACCGCTACATTCTGACGGATACACCGCCGCCGATCGGCAACGGAACGGAACTGCCGGAACGTCTGTTCCCCGGCAGGGAAATCAGAAGCCGGCGCGGAACGATGCCCAGGCCTGCAACCAGTCGTCATAGGTGGCATACAGTTCCGACTCGCGAGGCGGCTGCCCCTTGAGCGGCGACTGCTGCAGCACTTCGTCGATGCGGTCGTAATCGAACAGCGAGCGGGTACTGGCATCCATGTACTGCACGGCCTTGCGATTGACCACGGCGGAACTGGCCGCCTTGCTCATCTCGGCCTGCACCTGCGGGTCCAGAGCCTGGTTGATGAAGGCCAGCGCCGACTCGGTGTTGACCGAAGTCACCGGGATGAACCAGGCGTCCGCCCAGACCGCCCCACCCTCCTTGGGGAACACGTATTCGGTCTTTACGCCCTGCTTGGCGGTTTGCAGGGTTGCCGCCGTCCAGGTGCAGAAGCAGGCGGAAATCTCCTTGGCGACGAACAGCGAGGCGACGTCACCGTTGCTGGAGGCAAAGGTGCGGCACTGTTCGCGGTAAGGAATCATCTGATCCCAGATGTCCGCCAGTTCCTCGCGCGAGACATTCGGGAATTTGTCGCCGTGCCCGGTCACCTTGGCCGCCAGCGGCCATACGGTCAGGGGGTTGTCGAGAAAGGTCAGGCGACCCTTGAATTCGGGGCGCAGCAAGTCCTTGAAGCTGGTGACCGGCTCCTTCACTTCCTGCGGATTGAGGACGATGGTGTCCACGCCCCAGGTCCACGGAATACCGAAGCGCTGGCCATCCCAGAACCACATGTCGCCGTCGTAGAAGCGGGTGATGATGTCGGTGGGATTGTAGTTGGGCAGTTGCGTGGCATCGATCGGCTTGAGCAGCCCGAGGCCCTTGTACAGCTCGTTATAGCCGTTGGAATACTCCGACAGGTCCAACCTTACCCCACCGCCCATGAGCTTGGCGGTGACGTCGTCCTGGCTGCCCATGATGCTGGCGTTGACCCGCAGGTTGTTCTGCTTGATCCACTGCGCCGCTTCGTTCTGCAGCGTGTAGCCTTCCCAGGTCATGATGTCCAGTTGGCCACCAACCGCGGCGCGGGCCTCGGGAATCCAGCGTCCGAGCGTTGCACCGGCGGCGGCGGCTGCAGCACCCAGCATCAGCGTGCGCCGGCTCAGATGGGGATTGAAGGGGGATACTCCTGGAAGACGGGTCGGATCTCTGTGATCTGCTGACATTGGCGCATTCCTATCCTGAAGAATTGTTGTTGGCAGGACTGAAGCTGTTCGTCACGCTTTGGCGTCTGCGCGCCTCTGTTGGGCCGGTCTGATCGCCGTAAACCAAGGGAGCAAGACGGGTGCCAAGTTTTCAAGAACCTGTAAGGCACTGAATTAAATGAGTTTTTTATTCGCGCCTACGACGCCACATCCGGGCTTTCTCAGGAATGCGAGCCAGGGTTTTCATTGCTGAGAAAGCCCCATGAAAAACCCGCCGGTGACTGCCACGGGCGGGTTTTGGTGACGCGCTGTCGAGTCAGGCCAGGCGGGCCTGCTCATCGGCATGGTAGGACGAACGCACCAACGGTCCCGCCGCGACATTGTCGAAGCCCATCTCTAGACCGATCTGCGCGAAACGGGCGAACTGGTCAGGATGAACATAGCGCTGAACGGGCAGATGGTTGCGGCTGGGTTGCAGGTACTGGCCCAGGGTGAGCATGTCGACCTGATGTTCGCGCATCCGCGCCATCACCTCGATCACCTCGTCGTCGGTTTCACCCAGCCCCAGCATCAGGCCGGATTTGGTCGGCACCCCGGGCACGCGCCCCTTGAAGCCGGCGAGCAGGTCCAGTGACCATTCGAAGTCCGATCCCGGGCGCACCGCACGGTAGAGGCGCGGTACGGTTTCCAGGTTGTGGTTGAACACGTCGGGGGGTGTTTCGGCAGTCACTGCCAGGGCGATATCCATTCGCCCGCGATAGTCCGGCACCAGGGTTTCGATACGGACTTGCGGGCAACGACTGCGGATTTCCCGCAGGCAGGCGGCGAAGTGTGCCGAGCCGCCATCGCGCAAGTCATCCCGGTCCACCGAGGTGATCACCACGTACTTGAGACGAAGCTCGGCAATGGCGATCGCCAGGTTGCGCGGCTCGTCCACGTCCAGCGGCTTGGGCCGTCCATGGCCGACATCGCAGAACGGGCAACGCCGGGTGCAGATGTCGCCCATGATCATGAAGGTCGCCGTACCGCCGCTGAAACACTCACCCAGGTTCGGGCAGGCAGCCTCTTCGCAGACACTGTGCAGCCGGTGCTTCCTGAGCAGTGACTTGATCCGGGAAACCTCCGGCGAAGCCGCGATTTCCACGCGGATCCATTCCGGTTTGCGCGGAATGTCCTCGGTCGGCAGGATCTTGACCGGAATGCGCGCCACTTTGTCGGCGCCGCGCAGCTTGACTCCGGTCATCACCGGCCTTGGCGCTTGTGTTGCAAGGTCAGGTCGGGTCATCGTCGCCTCGTCAGCCACGGTAGTAGCGTTGTGGCACGAACGGTGTCCTGCTCACGCGCATCGGGATGGCCTTGCCCCGCACCTGGGCGTAAACCACCGTGTCCAACACCGCGTAGGGGGCCGCCACGAAGCCCATCGCCAGCGGACCTCCGAAGCTTGGACCAAAGCCACCGCTGGTCACCTTGCCAATCAGCTCGCCATCCTCCCTGAACAGTTCGACCCCCTCGCGTACCGGGACCCGATCCAGCGGCACCAGGCCGACACGCTTGCGGTAGGCGCCTTCGCGCTGCTGGGCGAACACCTGCTGGTAACCCGGGAAGCCTCCTGCGCGCACGCCACCCTCACGCCGCGCCTTGGAGATGGCCCAGCCCAGGCTGGCTTCGATCGGGGTAACAGCGCTATCCATATCATGCCCGTAAAGGCACAGACCGGCTTCCAGACGCAGCGAGTCGCGAGCGCCCAGGCCAATCGGGGCGACTTCCGGCTGGTCCAGCAGCAGCCTCGCCAGGGTGTCGGCGTGCTCGACCGGCACGGAAATCTCGTATCCGTCTTCACCGGTATAACCCGATCGACTGACATGGCAGGCAATCCCACGAATCTCAACGGCAGCGAACTGCATGAAGGTCATCTG
Source organism: Pseudomonas sp. NY15374 (assembly GCF_048068255.1). Classification (NCBI taxonomy): domain Bacteria; kingdom Pseudomonadati; phylum Pseudomonadota; class Gammaproteobacteria; order Pseudomonadales; family Pseudomonadaceae; genus Pseudomonas; species Pseudomonas sp. NY15374. The sequence continues at coordinate 220,156 of NZ_JBLUPZ010000001.1, read as the reverse complement.
TGCCACGCTCGGCACCAGGCGCGCCAGCACCTGTGCAGCAAGCGGCCCCTGCAGGGCGAGCAACGCATGGGTGTCGAACAGCGAGATGACTTCGCACTGGTCCTGCAACTGCTGCAGGTGTACCAGGTCCTGCTCCTTGCAACCGGCATTGACCACCAGGAACAGGTGATCCCCGGCATTGGCCACCATCAGGTCATCGAGGATGCCGCCCTGCTCGTTGGTAAACAGCGCGTAACGCTGCATGCCCACCGGCAGATCGACGATATCCACCGGCACCAGGGTCTCCAGCGCCATCGCGGCGCCCTTGCCGACCAGGCGGACCTGGCCCATGTGGCTCACATCGAACAGGCCCGCCCGGGCACGGGTATGCAGGTGTTCCTTCAACACGCCCAGCGGATATTGCACCGGCATCTGATAGCCGGCGAAGGGCACCATTTTCGCACCCAAGGACAGGTGCAGGTCATGCAAGGGGGTTTGCTTGAGTGTCATGGCATCAGTCCTCGGCGTCACAGTCCGTAGACAGGGAAGGCGGAGCACAGGCGTGCTACCTGTTGCGCTACATGGGCCTCGACATCGGCGTCGCCGAGGTGATCGAGGATGTCGCAGATCCAGCCGGCCAGGTCCTGGCTTTCACTGACGCCGAGGCCTCGGGTGGTGATCGCCGGTGTTCCGATGCGGATACCCGAGGTTACGAAAGGCGACTGCGGATCATTGGGGACGGCGTTCTTGTTCACCGTGATGCGTGCCCGACCAAGCGCTGCATCCGCGTCCTTGCCGGTAATTCCCTGGCGGATCAGGCTGACCAGGAACAGGTGGTTGCGAGTGCCATCTGAGATGACGTCATAACCCCGCGCCTTGAACATTTCCGCCATGGCCACGGCGTTGTCCAGTACTTGCTGCTGGTAGACCTTGAAGTCCGGGGCCAGCGCCTCCTTGAAACACACCGCCTTCGCAGCAATCACATGCATCAGCGGTCCACCCTGTGCTCCGGGGAACACTGCCGAGGCCAGCTTTTTCTCGATATCGGGGTTGCTGCGAGCCAGGATCAGGCCGCCGCGCGGGCCGCGCAGGGTCTTGTGGGTAGTGGTAGTGACCACGTCCGCCAGGCCGACCGGGTTGGGATAGAGCCCGGCAGCGACCAGGCCGGCGACGTGGGCCATATCGACGAACAGGTAGGCCCCCACCCGGTCGGCGATGTCGCGAAAGCGTTGGAAGTCCAGGACTTGGGAATAGGCGGAGAACCCCGCGACGATCATTTTTGGACGATGCTCGAGCGCCAGGCGCTCGACTTCGTCGTAGTCGATCAGCCCCTTGGCATCGATGCCGTACTGGACGGCGTTGTACAGCTTGCCGGAAGAGCTGACCTTGGCCCCGTGGGTCAAGTGACCGCCATGGGCCAGGCTCATGCCCAGGATGGTATCGCCCGCGCTGAGCAGCGCCAGGTATACCGCCGCGTTGGCCGAGGAGCCGGAGTGCGGTTGCACATTGGCGTAGTCGGCGCCGAACAGTGCACAGGCGCGGTCAATGGCCAGTTGCTCGACCACATCGACGTGCTCGCAACCACCGTAGTAGCGCTTCGCCGGATAGCCCTCGGCGTACTTGTTGGTCAGCGCCGTGCCTTGAGCGGCCATCACTTGGGGACTGGTGTAGTTTTCCGACGCGATCAGCTCGATGTGATCTTCCTGGCGCCGGGTTTCGCTGTCGATCGCAGCGGCCAGGACGGGGTCGAAGTCGTTGAGGGTCAGACTTTTGTGGAACATGGGATTTTTCCTGGATGTGGGGGAACCCGGCGCGGGCAGGACCGGCGCCGGTGTTCCGAAGCTGATTCAGACGTCCTGGTAGCTTTCGATCGAAGGGCAGGCGCAAGTCAGGTTGCGGTCGCCGTAGACATTGTCGACACGCCCCACGGGGGGCCAGTACTTGTCATTCGAATGCCCGGCCGGGAAAACCGCCTGCTCGCGGTCATAACCATGATTCCATTCACCGGCCAGCTCATGAGCCGTGTGCGGTGCATTGCGCAGCGGGTTGTCATCACGGTGCAGCAAGCCACTTTCGACCGCATGGATTTCCTTGCGAATAGCGATCATCGCCTCGCAGAAACGATCGAGCTCCTCCAGCGATTCGCTTTCGGTCGGTTCGACCATCAACGTGCCGGCCACCGGGAAGGACATGGTCGGGGCATGGAAGCCGAAGTCGATCAGGCGCTTGGCAACGTCCTCGACGCTGATTCCGCTGCTGTCCTTGAGCGGGCGCAGATCAAGAATGCACTCGTGAGCGACCAGGCCATTTTCACCGGTGTAGAGCACCGGGTAATGCTCCTCCAGGCGCCGGGCGATGTAGTTGGCATTGAGTATCGCCACCCTCGAGGCCTCGCGCAGCCCAACGCCGCCCATCATGCGGATGTACATCCAGGTGATTGGCAGGATGCTCGCGCTACCGAAAGGCGCAGCGCACACGGCGCCCTCCTTCTGCTGCAAATGAGCGTGTCCCGGCAGGAACGGCGCCAGGTGCGACTTCACACCGATAGGGCCAACCCCCGGACCGCCACCGCCGTGGGGAATGCAGAACGTCTTGTGCAGGTTCAGGTGCGAGACATCGCCGCCAAACTGTCCCGGGGCGCACAGGCCGACCATGGCGTTCATGTTCGCCCCGTCGATATATACCTGGCCGCCCGCGGCATGAACGATGTCGCAGATCTCGCCGATACGGCTCTCGAACACACCGTGGGTCGAGGGATAGGTGATCATCAGCGCCGCCAGCTTGTCGCTGTGCTGCAAGGCCTTGGCCTGCAGATCGTCGACATCGACGTTGCCGCGGCTGTCACAGGCGACCACTACCACGCGCATGCCGGCCATCTGCGCAGTAGCCGGGTTGGTGCCATGTGCGGACGAGGGAATCAGGCAGACGTCCCGCCCGCCCTCGCCACGCGACTGGTGATAGGCACGAATGGCCAGCAACCCGGCATACTCGCCCTGCGAGCCAGCATTGGGCTGCAGCGACACGGCGTCATAACCGGTGGCCTGGCAGAGCATGGTTTCCAGCTCGTCCAGCATTGCCTTGTAGCCCTCGGCCTGATCGGCCGGAGCGAAGGGATGCAGGCTGCCGAACTCAGGCCAGGTCACCGGGATCATCTCGCTGACGGCGTTGAGCTTCATGGTGCAGGAGCCTAGCGGGATCATGCTGCGGTCCAGGGCCAGGTCCTTGTCGGCCAGGCGGCGCAGGTAACGCATCAGCTCGGTTTCGCTGTGATAGCGGTTGAACACGGCGTGGGCCAGAATCGCCGAGCGGCGGTGCAACTGCTCGGGCAAGCGCCCGCCGGCCAGATCGGCCATGTCATCGAAGGCCGGGACAGTGTTTGCCTGACCGGCAAACAACGCCCACAACCGCAGCACCGAAGCTGGCGTGCAGGTCTCGTCCATCGAGATGCCAACGCGCTGATCGTCGATGAAACGCAGGTTGATGCCAGCCTTGGCGGCACGTTGGTGCAGCTCGCTGGCCGGCAGCGTCGCCATCACGCTGAGGGTGTCGAAGAAATGGTATTGCTCGACAGTCTGCCCCAGGTGTTCGAGGCCTTTTGCCAAGATGGCGGTCAGCCGGTGGGTGCGCCGCGCGATGTCCTTCAAGCCCTGCGGGCCGTGATAGACGGCGTACATGCTGGCGATGTTGGCCAGCAGCACCTGGGCCGTGCAGATGTTGCTGGTAGCCTTCTCGCGACGGATATGCTGCTCGCGGGTCTGCATGGCCAGGCGCAAGGCCGGTGCCCCGTGACGATCCACCGAGATACCGACGAGGCGGCCGGGCATGTCGCGCTTGAAGCTGTCACGGGTCGCGAAGAACGCTGCGTGAGGGCCGCCGTAGCCCAGCGGCACACCGAAGCGCTGGGCGCTGCCGATCACCACGTCGGCGCCAAACTCGCCGGGTGGGGTCAGCAGGGTCAGGGCCAGCAGATCGGCTGCCACCGCGAGCAACCCGCCAGCAGCCCGCACCTGGCCCGCCAACTCGGCATGATCATGAACCGCGCCGGTGCTGGCCGGATATTGCAGCAAGACACCGAAGTAGGCACCAAGGTCTTCCGGGGCCAGTTCGAACTCATCCCCCACTACCACTTCGATAGCCAGCGGCGCGGCGCGGGTGCGCAGTACATCGATGGTCTGGGGATGGCAGTGGGAAGAGACGAAGAATGCCGGCGCCTTGTTGCGCGCCAGGCGTTTGCAGAAGGTCATGGCTTCAGCGCAGGCGGTCGCCTCGTCCAGCAGCGACGCGTTGGCGATGTCCATCCCGGTCAGGTCGCTGACCAGGGTCTGGAAGTTCAGCAACGCTTCCAGGCGGCCTTGGGAAATCTCCGGCTGGTAGGGCGTGTAGGCGGTGTACCACGCCGGGTTTTCCAGCAGATTGCGCAGGATCGGCGCTGGCGTGAAACAGGGATGGTAGCCCTGGCCGATGTGCTGGCTGAACAGCTTGTTCTTGCTGGCGATCTGCTTCAAATCGGCCAGGGCCTCGGCTTCGCCCTGCCCCACGGTCAATGGGAGCACGCTGGTGCCACTGATGGTGTCCGGCACGACGCTGGCGATCAACTGATCCAGGCTGTCGTATCCCACCACCTGAAGCATGACCTGGATCGCCCGCTCGTCCGGCCCGATATGACGCCCCACGAACTCATGGCGGGTGTCGAGTTGTACTGTATTGCTCATGAGTACTGTCACTCCTGCTGGCGCAGATAATCCTGGTAACCCGTTTCATCCATCAGGCTGGCCAGGCCACTGGCGTCGGTCGGCAGGAAACGGAAGAACCAGCCTTGGTCAACGGGAGAGGCGTTGACCAGCTCCGGCTCCTGGGCCACGGCCTCGTTGACGGCAACCACCTGGCCGGTAAGCGGCATGGTGATGTTGCTGGCGGCCTTGACCGACTCCAGCACTACCACTTCCTGGCCGGCCTGGTAGGTTTCAAGGTCCGGCAACTGGACGAAGACCACGTCGCCCAGGGCCGATTGCGCATAGTCGGTGATGCCGACAGTCAGCTCGCCATTGTCTTCCAGGCGCAGCCATTCGTGATCGGGAGTGAAACGCACGCTCATGGGGTCTTTCCTCTTGGAGTTGTTGTTGATCAGGTACTTGGGCTTCAAACACTCAGCGCTATGCGCAGAGCAGGGACTTCGGTCTGTTCGATCCGGGTGCCCACCTCCATTTCCAGGCGGCAGGCCACCAGGTCGGCGATGGTCAGGATCGGCAGGTTGTACCGGGCTGCGTAGGCATCAATGGCGGCGCCGCGCATCATCGTGCCGTCAGGGTTCATCAGCTCGCAGAGCACAGCGGCCGGGCGCATGCCGGCCAGCACGGCGATCTCCACACTGCCTTCGGTATGCCCGCGACGCTCAAGCACCCCGCCACGCCTGGCCCGTAGCGGAAACATGTGACCGGGGCTGACGATGCGCCGGTGCAGGGCCGTCGAAGACAGCGCCGCCTGCACGGTAGTGAGGCGATCCTGGGCCGACACGCCGGTGGTGATGTTGTCCGCCGCCTCGATGCTTACGGTGAAACCGGTGGTGTACCGCGACTCGTTGTGCGGGACCATGGGCTTGAGCCGCAGCATGTCGACCGTGGCCTCGTCCAGGCAAAGGCAGACGATGCCACTGCCGTCGCGGATCATCATGGCCATGCTCTGCACAGTCATGTTCTGCGCCGCGACTACCAGGTCGGCCTCGTTCTCGCGATCGTCGTCGTCGAGCAGGATCACGGGCTGACCGCGTCGATACGCGTCGACGGCGGCCTTGACGTTACGGTGGCGAGAAAGAATCGGGCTCATCATTGTCGTTATCTCCGAAGGTTGCATCGGGCGCTCGGGTCTCAATAGCCGCGCTCGAATCCGACCTGCCCGTCGAGGGGCTGGCCGGATTGGTACTTGCGCAGGTTGCGCAAAAAGAAATCGATCATCGCCACGGGATCGGTAGGCCCGGCGATATGGGGGGTGAGTACCAGGTTGGGCGTCACCCAGAACTGGTGCGAGGGCGGCAAGGGCTCCTTGCGGAATACATCAAGCACCGCGCCGGCCAGTTGCCCCTGTTCCAGCGCATGCACCAGCGCCTGATCGACTACCGCATTGCCGCGGCCAATATTGATGAACAGAGCGTTGGCCGGCAGTGCGCCAAAGAAGGCGCTGTCGAAGAGGTCATGGGTCCGCGGGGTATCGGGCAGGACGTTGATGACATAGTCCGCCTGCGCCGCCAGGGGTATCAGGTCATCAAGACTGCCCACGAGCTCGACGTTGGCGGTCGTGCGCGGACTGCGCTGGATACCTGATACGCGCATGCCAAGGGCGCTCAACCCCGAGGCGATATGTGCACCGATGCTGCCGAGACCGGCGATCAGCACGCGCTTGCCGGAAAGCCGCTGCGAACTCGCCGGTCGCCAACTGAAGCGACTCTGGGCAAATGGATAGTCCGCCGCCTTCCAGGCATGAGCCAGCATGTGATGCAGGACGTATTCGAGCATCGATGCACCGAATACCTCGCCAGCACGGGTGAGCTGGTAACCGCGCGGCACCCGGGGATCGAGCATCGGGGTCACTCCGGCCCAGGTCAGCTGCACCCAGCGCGGCCGCAGGCCTCGCCCCAGCAGTTCGATGACATGTTCCGGAGAGCCCAGCCAGACATCGCACTCGACATGCGCGTCGATATCGTCTCGCGTGCGCAGCGGCAGACCTGCATGCCCCTGGCGAATCAGGGCCAGCAGCTCGGCGCTGTCAGGATCAGTCAGCAAAACCGTGGGCAGCGATGCGGTGGACATTGCGCTCTACTCCGAAGGTGAACTCGAAGTCATTGGAGCAAGCGCCGTGCCATCAAAAAATATCCAATTAAAACAATGAGTTAAAACAAAAAAGCCTGCTGTCTTTCAGGATTGAGACAGCAGGCTCATTTTTGCAACGGTAGATTCTCTACAGGCGGATACCGTAACGCTTGACCTTGCGGTAGAGCGTGGCCTTGCTCATGCCCAGCGCCTTGCAGGCCGACTCGACATTGCCGGCACTGGCGGCCAGGGCCTGACTGATCGCCTTGCTTTCCACTTGGCTCAGCGTGGTACGGGCGTTCACGCCGGTGACATGCACCACCAGGTCGGCAGCGTCATCCAGCGCTTCGGCATCGACCGGAACCACGCCGTGCGCAGGTGCCACCGGCTCCGCTGCCGCGGACGCCAGGCGCTCGGCAAACGGGCGGATACGGTTCTCGAACGGCAGCACGATATCGCTGGCACGCACTTCCCCACTCTCGGCGAACAGGGTGGCACGGTGCAGCACATGGCGCAGTTCCCGAACGTTGCCCGGCCATGGGTATTCCAGTAGCTTTTTCCAGGCAGAAGGCTTGAGGACCGGCACCGGATCGTCCCCGCATACACCCTGCAGCACCGTCTCGATCAGTTGCGCCTTGTCTTCCCTTTCACGCAGTGGTGGCAGATCGATGATCATCCCTGATAAACGGAAGAACAGATCTTCGCGGAACTCGCCAGCCGCAACTTTTTCATGCAAGCGCTGATTGGTCGCCGCGATGATCTGCACGTCCACCCGCACTGCCTTGCCGCCACCCAGTGGTGACACCTCGCCACTTTCCAGCACACGCAGAAGACGGGTTTGCAGGGCGAGCGGCATATCACCGATCTCATCGAGGAACAGCGTGCCCCCGTCAGCCTCCATGAACCGGCCCTGGCTGCCCTCCTTGTTGGCCCCGGTGAAGGCGCCCTTGCTGTAGCCGAACAACTCGCTATCGATGAGCGATTCGGGGACCGAGGCGCAGTTGAACGCAACGAAGGGGGCCGCGCTGCGTTCGCCTTCCTGATGGATGGCCTTGGCCAGGGTGTCCTTGCCGGCACCGGTCTCGCCCAACAGCAACAGAGGCAGGTTCTTGTTCATCACCTTGCGGATCAGGCGCACGTTGTCCTGCATGCGCGAGTCCTGTCCGGCGCAGCGCGCCAGGGAACCGGCAACTTCCCGCGTTGCCCGCGGACGTGCCTTCACCCGCTCGACTTCGGCAGTGCGCGCGGATTGCGCAGGGCTTGCAACCATGAGGAAATCCAGATACTGCGCGCAGTGGAGCAGTTGCGCGGTAGCCACGCTGCGGAAGATTTCCAGGGAAATGGCCGACTGGGGGCAATCGATCACCTCCCACAAGCGGCGCTTGCCCAACTGATTCGGCTCCAGGCCCAGCAACCGACGAGCGCCATGGGTAGCGCCGAGGATCAGCCCGCCAGCGTCAACGGCAATCCATGCCGCCAGACCGGAGGTGCCACAGACCTGGAGGATGAAGCAGTCCTCGAAATGCATGCGGAACAGGCGCTGCTCCAGTTTGTTCGAACTCTGGGTCGCCAGCTTGTAGGCGATGTGGTGGGCGTTGACATCGACGTTGGGGTTGCATGTTGTCAGGTTCAGCACCCCCTGCAACTGGCCGTCGGGGTTGTAGAACGGCGCCGCGACGCAGGCCTGCTCCGAGAGATCGTAATAGAAGTGATCGTCACGGAAGACCGCAACCGGGCGCTGCTCGGCGATACAGGTACCGATACCATTGGTACCACCTACCTCCTCGCGCCAGATCGAGCCGATACGATCGCTCTCGCAGTAATAGGCCTGCGACGGTTTGATGCTCTCGGCAATGATCACGCCATCGGCATTGGCCAGGCTCGCGTGGTAACCCACGTCGCTGAGCACGCTCATCAGACCGTTGAGCGTGTTCACCGCATGCTCGAAAGCCTGCTCACCGAAAGCCTGCTGCAAGCGGCGGACTTCACTGGCCTCGACCACCGGAACCATCAGTTGCTGGTCGGGGCTAAGCCCCACTTCCAGGCAACGCCGCCAGGATTGACTGCAATGCTCGCGATGGATGACGGATGGGCCGCCAGATGGCTCGTGATCGAGCTCATGCGAATTACCGTCAGCGCCGGAACGAATCCTGGCCAGGTGTTGCTGCACGCTCATCATTTTTATTGTACCTGCTGAACATCCAGGGATTACCGGTCCGGGTTACCGGACAGCTTTTCAGGAAAATCATGCAAGAATGAAACCAGTGAAGCTGCCTGGTTCATTCACCAGCCTCCCGGGCCGGAACGCCTGATAGAGCGCCCGGGCATCGCGACTACCCTCCCTGGTACAACGCCAATCACACTGAAGATGCCATCAGTGCGGGAGCATGACTAGAAGTATCGACCATTTTTTCCGGGCCTGCGCACAGCCCGTCGCGCACTGCAGATCAAAGTGCAAAGCCGCTGAACAGCTTCTCCCTCAGGTAGTTGACCAGAACGTTGACAGCCCGTGGAACATGGGCGGAATAGGGCCGCACCAGATAGATCTCGGCGGCGAATGCACCGGTCAGTTCCCAGTCTTGCAGAACCCGCACCAGACGCCCATCGGCCAGCGCGTCGTGTGCACTGAAGTCGGGCAGCAAGGCAATCCCCAGGTGGTCCAGTGCCGCATCGCGCAGCGCCTCGCTGTTGTTGGTGGCGAAGCTACCGGTAATGGGAACGATCAGTCGTTCAGTGCCTCGTTCCAGGTTCCAGACCGGGCTCTCGTGACCCCGCGGGTAATACAGGCAGCTATGTCGTCCCAGATCATCGGGCGTCTGCGGTTCGCCTGCACGATCCAGGTAAGTTCGGGTCGCCACCAGCACCGAAGCGGTCTTGCACAGCTTCCAGGCCACATGGGTTTCAGGGATCCGGAAGCTGTGGCGCACGGCCAGGTCGTAGCCGTCGGCAGCGATGGTGCTCAATGAGTCCGAGACGTCCAGGTGTATTCGCACCTGTGGATACAGGGCGAGGAATCCCGACAAATGCGGTACCAGATGCTGACGGGCGAACGCCACGGGGGCGGTCAGTCGAACCAGTCCCTGCACCGTCGCGGCTGAGTCGCGTACCGACGAAAAGCTGCGGGCGATATGCGCGTAGGCACTGCGGACCTCGCGGGTCAGCGACTTGCCCGCTTCGGTCAGGCGCACGCTGCGAGTGGTGCGCGTAACCAATTGGGTACCAGTGGCCTTTTCCAGGTCCGACAGGTGTTGGCTGACCACCGATTTGCTGACACCCAGACGCGCTGCCGCCGCAGTGTAGCTGCCCTGCTCTTCCAGTATTGATAGCCAGTGGATGTGCGCCCACAGCTTCTCGATCTCGTTGGTTTCCATGATTTCTGATTGTTCTCGGATACGGACAATGAGTTCTTGACTATGGTCTCGTTCAGGACAAAAACCGAGGTTATCGTGAGCTCGTCGCTGGCCACCCGTCCAGCCCCGTATGGAATGTCCACGATGCCCAGCATGATTGAGCACTACATCAACCACACCCACGTTTCCCGAGACGACCGTCATCAGGCGGTGTTCAACCCGGCCACCGGCGAACAATCAGGCCAGGTCGCGCTGGCCAGTCGTGCCACAGTCAACGAGGCCGTGGCCGCCGCCAAGGCTGCGTTCGAACGCTGGAGCGAAACCCCGCCGATCCGTCGCGCACGGATACTCCAGCGTTACCTGCAATTGCTCCAGGAGCGCAAGGACGACCTGGCGCGCATCATCACTGCCGAACACGGCAAGGTATTCACCGATGCCCAAGGTGAGGTGGAGCGCGGGATCGACATCCTCGAATTCGCCTGCGGTATTCCGCACTTGCTCAAGGGTGAATTCACCGATCAGGTTTCCCGCGGCATGGATAACTGGACGATGCGCCAACCCTTGGGCGTGGTTGCCGGTATCACCCCTTTCAACTTCCCGGTCATGGTCCCGATGTGGATGTACCCCATCGCTTTGGCGGCCGGTAACACTTTTGTTCTCAAGCCCAGCCCGACTGACCCGAGCGCCTCGCTGTTCATGGCCGACCTTCTGCAGGAAGCCGGCCTGCCCGCTGGCGTATTCAACGTCGTGCAGGGTGACAAGGAAGCAGTGGATGCGCTGATCGAGCACCCTGACGTGAAAGCATTGAGTTTCGTGGGCTCTACGCCGATCGCCCAGTACATCTACGAGACCGGTGCCCGTCACGGCAAGCGTGTGCAGGGTCTGGGTGGTGCGAAGAACCATCTGGTGGTGATGCCGGACGCCGACATCGACAAGACTATCGACGCACTTATCGGCGCGGCCTACGGAAGTGCCGGGGAACGCTGCATGGCGATCTCGGTGGCTGTGCTGGTCGGGGATGTCGCGGACAAGGTGGTCGAAGCACTGGCCACCCGCGCCCGGGATCTGCGCATTACCGACGGTCGTGACCTCAAGGCAGAAATGGGCCCGATCGTCAGCCGTGCGGCGCTGGAACGCATCACCGGCTACATCGGCCAGGGCGTGGAATCGGGCGCGAAACTGGTAGTCGACGGGCGCGGGTTCCGCCCTGCCGAAGCCGGCCTGGAGAACGGTTACTGGCTCGGTGCCACGCTCTTCGACCATGTCACCCCGGACATGAGCATCTACCGAGAGGAAATCTTCGGCCCGGTCCTGGCTTGCGTACGGGTAGCGGACTTCGGCGAGGCGGTTCGATTGATCAACGACCATGAATTCGGCAACGGCGTCAGTTGCTTCACCCGCGACGGCAACATCGCCCGCGAATTCGCCCGACGGATCGAGGTTGGCATGGTGGGAATCAACGTGCCCTTGCCGGTCCCGATGGCCTGGCACGGCTTCGGTGGTTGGAAGAAGAGCCTGTTCGGTGACATGCACGCCTACGGCACTGAAGGCGTGCGCTTCTACACCAAGCAGAAATCGATCATGCAGCGTTGGCCGGAGAGCATCGAGAAAGGTGCGGAATTTGCCATGCCGGTAGCCCGTTAAGGAGGCTGACGAGATGAAACTGCAAGCGGCAGTACCCGCCACGGACCGGGCGAACTGGTCCTGGTGGCGGGAGGACATCGAGCGCGACCACGGCCCTGCCCAGCCAGCTTTGAAAGGCCAGGTGGCACTGGACGTGGCTATCGTCGGCGGTGGCTTCGCCGGCCTGTGGACCGCGATTATCCTCAAATCCCGCGCCCCTCACCTCAAGGTAGGGCTGCTGGAGGCTTCCCGGGTCGGCGACGGTGCAAGCAGCCGCAATGGGGGCATTGTTCATGGCTACTGGCAGTCCCTGCCTGCCAACATCCGCGCATTCGGCGCCGACACGGCGCTGGAACTGGCCCGACTGGGCAGCGAGGCGCAGCAGGCGTTCAAGACCTTCGTCACAGCGCCCGGTCGCAATGTGTGGTGGAAGGAAGAAGGCAACCTGCGGGTGGCGACCTGCCCAGCGCAGGAAGCTGCCCTGCGCAAATTCCTCGACGGCTGCGCCGGACTTGGCGTGGAGAACTATGTCCAGCCCCTGTCCGCTCCACAGGTGCGTGAACTGGTGGGAAGTCCGGTATTCGGCTCGGGCATCTACTTTCCCGAGGCCGGCAACGTGCATCCCGGGCGCCTGGTACTTGCCCTTAAGGCAGCGGCGCTCGAGGCCGGTGTGACCCTCTACGAAAACTCGCCGGTTTCCCGTATCGAGGAAGGCAAGCCGCATCGCGTGAAGGTGGATGGCGGTATCGCGATCGCCCGGCATGTCGTGCTGGCGACCAACGTGGGGCTGGCCGGGGTGTCGGGTATCGGCAGCCGGATGAGCCTGTTCTCCAGCTACGCCACCATGTCCAACCGCAATGAAGATGCCCTGCAGCAACTGGGCTGGAGCAAGGCGATGGGCATGAACGACGCGCGCATGTTCCTCCACTACTTCCGCCAGACCCGCGACGGCCGCGTCCTGATGGGCTCGGGGTCAGGGCCGATCGGCTGGGGCAACGACGCCGGCGCGCCGCAGTTGCGCCATGATCCGGCCAGCCTGGAACGCCCGCGGGCGGGCCTGCAACGCTTGCTGCCTGGCGTGGCACGGGCCGGCTTTGCGCAGAGCTGGGGCTGGCCCATCGACGTTTCGGCGGATCGGGTGCCGTTCTTCAAGACCCACCAACCGGGTATCCATTACGCCGCTGGATTCTCGGGACATGGCGTCCAGGCCGGATGGATCGCCGGGCAATGCCTTTCGTCGCTGGTACTGGAGCAGAAGGACAAATGGTTCCTCTCGCCGTTCTGCCAACGCCAGGTCCCGCGCCTGCCACCCGAACCGTTCAAATACCTGGGCGCCTGCGCCATCCGCCGGGCCATCCTCGCCTGCGAGGAAGCCGAGCAGGTCGAGCGGCGCGCCTCCTGCACCGCGCAAACCGTTGCCGCATTGCCCGCCTTGCTGGGCTTGCGCATTGGCGTGCGCTAACGCCCCCCAACGCTACCAGAGGAAAAACCATGATTCAGCGCTTCGAACCCAACGGCAAACGCCTCAGCCACGTGCTGGTTCATAACGGCATCGCCTACGTCACCGGACAGACACCGGTTGATCGCAGCCAGGACATTACCGGACAGACGCGCCAGATCCTCGCGCGTATCGACGAGCTGCTGGCTATCGCCGGGACCGACAAGTCCAGGATTCTTTTCGCCCAGGTGTGGCTCAAGCATGTCGTGAAGGATTTCGCCGCCATGAACGAGGTCTGGGAACAGTGGATCCCGGAGCACGCCCTGCCAGCGCGCGCTACCGTCGAGGCCAACCTTGCAGCGGAGAGCATCCTGGTGGAGATCGCCTTGCAGGCCGCGGTCTGACCGCCGTTCACGTCATCTTCCAAAACGCGGGACGCGCCCGCTTTCGCAAGCCTCCCCAGGATAACGGGAGGGTTGTCGGGAGCGGACGCGTTCCGCAGTGCTTTTGCGCAACCGCAAAGCACTTTTCTCATTATCGAGAAGCCCGCTCCGGGCCTCGTCTCAGCAATGCGCCAAACACCGAGAAACCCTCAAAAATAAAAAATAAAACGTTAAATATCAAAGAGATAAAAATAAATAAGGTCTTGGCACCCTTGTTGCAAAACCCCTGTACGGACGGCTTCCGGCGACCACGCATCGCCAGGTTGCCCTGACGTCTACACCACCAATAACAAGCGAAGCCAGGAGATACTATGGAACTCGGTCTGTTCATGATGCCGTTGCACGACCCACGGCGTAACTACACCGAAATGCTGCAACAGGACCGCGAAGCCGCGATCCTCGCCGACCAACTTGGCTTCAGTGAAGTCTGGGTGGGTGAACACTACAGTTGCAGTTCCGAGCCAGTGGCCAACCCGCTGCAATTCTTCGCCACCCTGCTCGACGCCACCAAGAACATCAAGTTCGCCACCGGCGTCCTCAACCTGCCCCAGCACCACCCGGCCACCGTCGCTGGCGATGTTGCCCAGTTCGACCACCTGAGCGGCGGCCGCCTGATCATGGGTGTTGGCCCTGGCGGCCTGGTTTCGGATATGGAACTGTTCGGCACCCAGGACCTCAACCGCGCCGAGATGACTACCGAGTCGGTCGACATCATCCACAAGATCTGGGCCTCCGATCCGCCCTACAACATCCAGGGCAAGTACTGGAACGTGAAGCTGGAGAAGAACATCATCCCGTCGCTGGGCTTCGGACCGATGCTCAAACCCTTCCAGCAGCCACACCCACCGCTGGCCATCTCGGTGATGAGCCCGTCGTCGAGCAGTGCGCGCCAGGCCGGTGAACGCGGCTGGGGTATCGTCAGTGCCAACTTCATCCCGGAAGTCCACGTCAAGTCGCACTGGGAACAGTTCGTCATCGGCTGCGAGAAAGCCGGCCGCCGCCCAGATCCGAACCTGTGGCGCATCGCCCGTTCGATCCTGGTCACCGACACCGACCAGGAAGCCGCCGATTACCTGGCCCGTCCGGACAGCTCCTACGGCTGGTACTACGACTACATCGTCGAAGACATGGCAGCGTTCAACATGAAGCGCATCCTCAAACCTTCCGCCGAGATCCCGGACAGCGAAGTCACCCGTGAAAACTGCCTGGACTGGATGGTCATGTCCGGTTCGCCGAAAACCGTGCTGGACAAGCTGGTGGCCTTCGTCGACTACGTCGGCGTGCCGTTCGGTACCCTGCTGACCACCCAGAAGGACTGGGAAAACCCTGCCCTGCACCAGAAGTCGCTGCGTCTGCTCAGCGAATCGGTCATGCCGAAGCTGCGCGACTACTGCGCCACCCTCAAGCACGTAGCCTGAGCAAGGCCGGGCCATTGAGCCCGGCCAAGGCGACCGGAGCAGTCGCCCGATCGGTTTCACCTTGAACTGCCGAAGAAGCACGGTGCTCCCCTTCACCGGGGAGTACCCATTACAACAATGAGGTTTCGATCAATTCGCCCACACGGGCGAGGCTGCTGTGGCCTTGCGGCCGAGGAGTTGCCATGGGTCTGAACATTACCCAACGCCAGACCGTACTCAGTTCGGTGCTCGCAGCACCGTCCATCATGTTCATGCTGGTGTTCTTCGTCTTTCCTTGCTTGTTGCTGTTGCTGTACAGCTTCTGGACGGCCCGGTCCTTCGTGATCGACCCGACCTTCAATCTCGACAACTACGCTCGCACACTCACTGCGGCCGGTTTCTGGCGCACCGGCCTCACCGGGCTGAACAACGGGCTTTGGACGGCCATCGTATCGGTGGTAATGAGCTTTCCCGCTGCCTACTACATCGTCTATCGAGCACGCGGCAACGCGGCGTTCTACCTGATCCTGCTGTCCTGGTTTTCCAGCTACCTGGTACGGGTCTATGCCTGGCGGACCATCCTTGGCACCAACGGGCTGATCAACAGCACGCTGATGCAATGGGGGCTGATCCAGCAACCGCTGGAGTTCCTCCTGTTCAGCCCCTTCGCCTCGATCATCACCCTGGTCCACATCATGTTTCCCTTCGCCCTGCTGTTGCTGGTCTCGGCACTGCGCGATGTGAAGCAGGACTACCTCGACGCGGCCCGCGACCTGGGCGCGACGCGGACCCAGGTGTTGCTCAGGGTGATCATCCCGATGGCCTACAAAGGCATCGTCTCGGCCTTCATGTTCACCTTCATTCTCGCTGCCGGTGACTACATCACCCCGCAGTTGCTGGGCGGGCGCGACGGTGTCACCAACGGCCTGCTGATCGCCAACCAGTTCCGCAGCGCCGGCAACTGGCCGCTGGGCGCGGCGATGGCATTCATCACCCTGGTCCTGTTCATCGGTATCTACATCACCTTCACCCAACTGCTGCGCGCACTGCGCTTGGCGCCGGGGCTGCGCTTCCACGAGCAGGAGCAGAAATCATGCTGAGGCTTTATCTCTGGCTCTACCTGCTGTTCCTCTATGCGCCGATCGTGGTCATCGGCATGTTCAGCTTCCACAGTTCGGCCTCTCTGGTGTTCCCGTTCGAAGGCTGGAGCCTGCGCTGGTACGAGCAGATCTTCGCCAGCCAGACCTTCCGCAGTTCGCTGTACAACAGCCTGCTGGTGGCAAGCCTGGCCTCGCTGGCGACCACCCTGCTCGGGGCCAGCGTGGCACTGGCGCTGATCCGCATGAAGGGCAAGGTGCGCGAAGCGGTGGCGACGCTCTGCTCGGCGCCCATCGCCCTGCCCGGCCTGTTCCTCGGTATCGCCTTGCTCAGCGCCTTCGCCCAGATGGGCCTGAACCGTTCGCTGCTGACCGTGACCATCGCCCACACGTTGTATGCCCTGCCGTTCTTCGTCGCCACGTTGCGCTCGCGCATCGACTACTTCGACCCCTCCCTCGAAGAAGCCGCTCGCGACCTCGGCGCCAGCCCGTTGCAGGCGTTTCGCATGGTGACCCTGCCGATCCTGCGACCGAGCCTGATCGGTGCGGCCATCCTGGTGTTCGCCCTGTCGTTCGATGAACTGATCATCACCGTGTTCGTCAGCGGCAACGAGACCACGCTGCCGATGATGGTCTGGTCGATGATGCGGCGCACGGTCGACCCGACCATCAACGCCGCCTCCATGGTCGCCTTCGCCCTGTCGCTGATCGTGATACTCGCCGCCGGCGCCGCCTTCTGGCTGCAGCGCCGTGCAAAAACTTCCTACCGTACCTCGCCCACTGGAGTCGATGCCCATGAACCGTCCGATCGTGCAACTGCAGAACGTGCACAAGTCGTTCGGCCCCTTCAAGGCCTTGAATGACATCAACCTCGATATCCGCCAGGGCGAGATCCTCACCCTCCTCGGCCCCAGCGGCTGCGGCAAGACGACGCTGATGCGGATCATCGCCGGCTTCGAGGCACCGACCAGCGGCAGCCTGCTGATCGCCGGCAACGATGCGGTGGCCTTGCCACCGGAGAAACGCAGCGTGAACATGGTGTTCCAGCGCTATGCGCTGTTCCCGCACCTGGATGTGTTCGACAACGTTGCCTTCGGATTGCGCCTGCAGGGCGTGTCGAAGGCGAAGATCAAGGAGCAGGTAAACGCCATGCTGCACCTGGTGCAACTGGACAGCTTCGCCAACCGCTGGATCAACGAGCTCAGCGGTGGCCAATGCCAGCGCGTGGCCCTGGCCCGCGCCCTGGTCAACCGTCCGGACGTGCTGCTGCTCGACGAGCCGCTGGCGGCCCTGGACCTGAAGATTCGCCACCACATGCTCAAGGAGCTCAAGCGCATCCACGAGGAGACAGGCACGACCTTCGTGTACGTCACCCATGACCAGGACGAAGCGATGATCCTTTCCGACCGCGTAGTGCTGATGAACAAGGGTGAGATCGAACAGCTCGGCTCGCCCCAGGACCTCTATGCCGCGCCCGAGTCGCTGTTTTGCGCGCGCTTCTTCGGCGACACCAACATCGTCCAGGGCCATGTCGGCGGGGTCAGCGATGGCCTGGCTGACATTTCCACTGCCTTGTTCAGCGCCCGTGGTGCAGTGCGCCGGGCCAGTGCCGGGGCCAGCGTATCGGTGTCGATCCGTCCCGAAGCCATCCGCCTCGACGCCGCTGCACCGGGCGCCGCCGCCCCCGGCCACAACGCCCTGACGGGAGATATCGAAGACGTGATGTTCATCGGCAATCGCGTGGTCTACCAGGTCAGGCACGGCGAAAGCCTGTTCACCTGCCAGCAGGCGCGCCCGGTCACCGGCATCGAGCATGCCCCCGGCAGTCGGGTCCGGCTGTCGTGGCCCGATGAGGCCGTGGTGGTACTGACCCACTGATCGCCCCCCTATTACAGCAATAAGAAAGGAGTACCCAAGTTGGTTGATTACATCGTGGTAGGCGGAGGCCCTGCTGCTTGCGCAGCGGCTTCCCGGCTTACGGAAGATTCGAACGTTTCGGTCACCCTGCTCGAACAGGGCTCGCGGGACTGGAACCCCTATATCCACATGCCCGTGACCTACTTCAAGACGGCCAAGGGCAACCTGCTGACCCGCTACAAGCTCGAACCACAGCGTGAACAGAACGGCATCACCCCGGAAATGGTCCAGGGGCGCGTGCTCGGCGGTGGCAGCTCGGTCAACGCCATGGTCTACATGCGCGGCTGCCCCGAGGACTACGACAACTGGGAGGCCATGGGCTGCCCTGGCTGGTCGTACAAGGAAGTGCTGCCGTACTTCAAGCGCAGCGAAGACAACGAGCGCTTCGCCGGCGAAGCCCATGGCCAGGGCGGGCCGCTGGGTGTGTCGGACCAGCGGGCGACCCATTACCTCACCAAGAGCTGGGTCAAGGCCGCGCAGCAAATGGGGATCCCCTTCACCGCGGACTTCAATTCCGGCAAGCAGGAAGGCGTCGGTTTCTACCAGGTGAAGATGCGCAACGGCCTGCGCTGCAGCGCTGCGGTGGCGTACCTCAACCCGGCACGCAAGCGCCCCAACCTGAAGATTCGTACGGGCTGCCAGGTCCTCCGGGTGTTAGTCGAGAACGGTCGCGCCTATGGCGTGGAGTACCGCCAGGGCGGCCAGGTCAAGGTGCTGCGCGCCGAGAAGGAAGTCATCGTCAGTGCCGGTGCGGTTGGCTCGCCGACCCTGCTGCTGCGATCCGGGATCGGCCCGGCCGAGCACCTGCGCTCGGTTGGCGTGCCGGTGGTCCACGACCTGCCGGGCGTCGGGGAGAACTTCCAGGACCATGTGGACATGTTCCTGATCTACGAACTGACCGGCCCGCATAGCTACGACAAGTACAAGAAGCTGCACTGGCAGGCCTGGGCCGGTCTCCAGTACCTCCTGTTCCGCAACGGCCCCATCACCTCGAACATCTGTGAAGGCGGTCTGGTCTGGTACGGCGACAAGAATGATCCATTGCCAAACCTGCAGTTCCACTTCCTGCCCGGCGCCGGTGTCGAGGAAGGAGCGGAAACCACCCCGAGCGGCAATGGCTGCACGGTCAACGTGTACCAGACCCGCCCGCGCTCGCGCGGCACGGTGCGCCTGCGCGACGGCAACCCGGACACCCCGCCGCGGGTGGACCCGAACTACCTGTCCGATCCGTACGATGTCGAGCAGCTTGCCGAAGCGGTGCGCCTGGGCATGGAGATCATGGAGCAACCCGCCCTCAAGCCGTACGTTGCACATGTACATCGCCCACGGCACCCGCTGGCGACCCACGAGGAACGTGTGCGCTTCGTCCGTGAAACAGCCCAGGGCGCCCTGCACCCCTCCGGCGCCTGCAAAATGGGCACCGACGCCATGGCGGTGGTCGATCCGGAGTTCCGCGTGCATGGCCTGCAAGGCCTGCGGGTGTGCGATACGTCGGCAATGCCGGCGCTTGTTTCGGGTAATACCAGCGCCCCGTCGATGATGCTCGGCGAGCGCCTGGCCGACTTCATCAAGGGCCGTCGTTCGCTGCTCCCGCAATCACGGCAAGACGCGATCCAGGTGCAAGCCGAGCCAGCCAAGGCTCACGTTTGAGCCTGCTTCTTCACTGACGAAGGCCACCCTCGGGTGGCCTTTTTTCTTCAAGGAATTCTCCATGCAATCGATGTTCGGAACTACCGCCTACCAACGCGCTACGCGCCTGACGTTCTTCGCCGTCGGTTTCACCATGGCGGCCTGGGCGCCGCTGGTGGCCTATGCCAAGCAACGCATGATGCTCGACGACGGCCTGTTCGGCAGCCTGTTGCTGTGCCTCGGCCTCGGCTCGCTGTTGAGCATGCCCTTCGCCGGCCGGATCGCCCAACGCATTGGCCTGAGGCGTCTCATGCAACTCTCCGGCGCTTGTTTCTGTGCCTCTCTGGTTGCCCTTGCGGTGATTTCCTCTGCCTGGCAGTTCGCCGTAGCGCTTTTCGTCTTCGGCGCATGCTTGGGGCTGGGCGACATCTGCGTCAACCTGCAAGGTGCCATGGTCGAGAAAGCTGCAGCGAAACCGCTGATGTCGGGCTTTCACGGGCTGTTCAGCGCCGGAACCTTCGCCGGAGCGGCAGGCGTGACCCTGTTGCTGAACCAGGGCGCCACGCCCCTCTGGGCAGCACTCACGGCGGCGCTGGTTGCATTGGTGATCCTGTTGCTGGCGCGCAGCCATCAGATTCGCCAACTCGACGCCCTGGACAACGCAGCATTTCTCTGGCCCAGGGGCGTGGTACTGTTGATGGCTGCACTGGCGTTCATTTGCCTGCTGATCGAAGGCGCCATGCTCGACTGGAGCGCGCTTTACCTCAAGGGGGTTCACAGCGTGCCACTGGAGTCGGCAGGCATTGCCTACAGCGTGTTCACCCTGGCAATGACCTGCGCACGCCTGGTCGGGGATCGGCTGGCGCGCAGGTTCGGCGACAGCGTACTGCTGATCGGCGGCAGCGCCTTCGCCCTGCTCGGCTTCGTACTCGCCCAGACCTCGTCGCTCACCGGTGCGCTCGCAGGCTTCGCGCTCGCCGGACTCGGCATGGCCAACGCCGTACCGATCCTGTTCCGCGCCGCGCTGATCCAGAATCGCATGCCCTCAGCAGCTAGCCTGAGCACGGTAGCAACCATCGGCTACCTAGGGATCCTGCTCGGCCCGGGCTTTATCGGCCATCTGTCCGAACTGACGTCATTGCACACTGCATTCTGGTGCCTGACCGCAACCCTGCTTGTGCTGTGCCTGTTTGCCCGACCAGCATTGACACGCGGCCTGCCAACCGGGTGAGAACGCCTTCTCATTCTTGAGAAATCAACGAGAAAATCCAGCAACTAGTTGATTTAAAAGGATAAAAAACATGGCATAGCGATTGCTACTTCCTGACTAAACAAGAAGTCCCGCGATTCCCGGGGATGCACTGAACGATCAGGAGATGCCATGAGTTACCCAGAAGTAAAACTGCTCATCAACGGTCAATGGCGCAACGGCGGCGATGCCGCGCGGGGTGAAGTCAGCAACCCCGCCACCGGCGAGATCATCGGCAGCTTCGCCCATGCCAGCCGCGCCGACCTGGACGAAGCGTTGCTGGCTGCCCAGGCCGGCTTCAAGGCCTGGCAAGCGATCTCGGTCTTCGACCGTAGCAAGATCATGCGCAAGGCTGCCGGCCTGATGCGTGAACGCAGCGAAGCCATCGCCACCCTGATCACCGTAGAGGAAGGCAAGCCCCTTGCCGAGGCACGCATGGAGGTCAATGGCGCAGCCGACCTGGTCGACTGGTTTGCCGAGGAAGCCAGACGTACCTATGGCCGGTTGATTCCGTCGCGGGCCAGCAATGTCACCCAGCAGGCGATCCGTGTTGCGGTTGGCCCGGCCATCGGCTTTACCCCCTGGAACTTCCCCGTCAGCCAGATCCTGCGCAAGATCGCCCCGGCACTGGCCGCCGGCTGCTCGATGCTGATCAAAGGCCCCGAGGAAACGCCAGCAGCACCCGCCGCGATGTTCGCCTGCTTCGTCGACGCCGGCGTGCCCGCAGGCACGCTGCAGTTGGTGTATGGCGTGCCAGCGGAGATCTCCGATCATTGCATCCCCAGCCCGATCATCCGCAAGGTGTCCTTCACTGGCTCGGTGCCGGTAGGCAAACACCTCGCCGCGCTCGCCGGCCAGCATATGAAGCCAGCCACCATGGAACTGGGCGGGCATGCACCGGTGATCATCTGCAACGACGCCGATCTTGAAGCTGCCTGCGCCGCACTGATCGCCTTCAAGTTCCGCAATGCCGGCCAGGTGTGCATTTCTCCGACCCGTTTCCTGGTCCAAGACGGTGTTCATGACCGTTTCGTCGAGATGTTCCGGGATGCAGCGGCCCAACTGAAGGTCGGTGACGGCCTTGATCCGTCGACCCAGGTCGGTCCGTTGATCAACGAACGCCGCCTGCAGGCCGTGGAACGCCTGGTGGACGATGCCGTGACCAAGGGCGCGCGCCTGGAAACCGGTGGCGTTCGCCTGGACCGCTCGGGCCACTTCTATGCGCCGACGGTGCTGAGCAACGTCAGCAGCGAGATGGCGATCATGAACGAAGAGCCTTTTGGTCCAGTGGCACTGTTCATCCGCTTCCGTCATCTCGACGAAGCCATCGAGGAAGCCAACCGCCTGCCCTTCGGCCTCGCCTCGTACGCCTGGACCCGGCGCCAAGCCGATATCCACGCCCTGACCCAGGGCGTGGAGGCCGGCATGCTCACCATCAACCATCTGGGCCTTGCCCTGCCAGAGACCCCGTACGGCGGCATCAAGGATTCCGGACATGGGTCCGAGGGTGGCAGCGAAGCCCTAGACGGCTACCTGCACACCCATTTCGTTTCCTGCCTGCACGCCTGACCCCCAGGCCGGCTGCCGTCGCAGCCGGCTTTTATCGAGGACACCGCCATGATCGAACAACAATTCAAAGAAGCCATGGGCCGGTTCGCCGGCGCCGTCACCGCCATCACCACCTTCGCCAACGAACAACCGGCCGGCTTGATCGCCACGGCCGTGTGCAGCCTGTCGTGCGAACCGCCTTCGGTGATCGTGTGCGTGAACAAGACGGCTTCGGCCCACGACCTGATCCTCAACAATGGCTATTTCGGCGTCAGCCTGCTGGCTCCGGCCCATGCCCACGTGGTCAGCCGCTTCAACAGTGCCAAGGGTGCCGAGCGCTTCGACCTCGACGACTGGGTCCTGGACAACGGCAAGGCACCGGTGCTGAACAACGCCCCTGTCGGCCTGGTGTGCCGCATCGGCAACTGCTTCGACGGCTTTTCCCACACCATCTTCGTCGGCCTGATCGAGTCGATCGCGCTGTGCGAGGCGGACCTCAACGAGTGCCTGCTCTGGAAAGGCCGCGGCCTGCACCAGGCGGTCGAGTATGTGGCCAATCGTTGAGCGCCTGGGAGCACTGAGCATGACCTTGATGGCCACCCCGCTGCCCGGGCTGATGCAGGAGTTGCTGTCGACCGTAAAGATCGGCTGGCGCGCCGAACGCGGTCGGCTCAACCTCGGCCCGTCCGACAGCCTGGCCCAGCGCGGGCTGGTCAGCGATGTTCGCTGCATGCCTGGACAGCGGGTCTACCGCCTGGGGCCTGAAGAAGTGGCTCGCGACCTGCGAGCCCTGGCCCGGCGCCTGTTCGAAGCACCGTTCGCCAGCTTCGCAGCCTGCAGCGCGACCCAGGCCAACCAGGCGGTATTCCGGACGCTGCTGCAACCGGGAGATCGGGTGCTGTGCCTGCCCGATGCCGAACTGGAAGCCACGCTGGACGCGCTCTACGTTTCGGCCACCACGCCTCGCCTGGTACGCCAGCGCGCAGTGCGTCTTGCCAATGGCCTGGTGGACTACCCAGCCCTGATCGATCAGGTGCTGGCCGACCCGCCACGCTGCATTGTCGCCGGATATTCAAGCTACACCCGTCATCACGACTACCGGGCGTTGCGCGCACTGGCCGATCGGGTCGGCGCGCTCCTGGTCATCGACATTTCGAGGGTCGCGGGCCTGGTCGCCGCAGGCTTGCATCCCAGTCCATTGGCCTGGGCAGACGTGCTGACCGGCGCTACTCACAAATCCCTGCAAGGGCCGCGCGGCGGCTTCTTCATGACCCGGGACGAGGCGCTGTTCCGGCGATTCCAGACAGTCTTCGACCAGCGTTTCGGTACCGTCATGCCGCAACGGGTGCAACTGGGGTTGCTGCGCTGCCTGCAACTGGCGAGATCGCCACTGCAGATCGCCCAGCAACAGTTGGCACTGGATAACGCCCGTGCCATGGCCGAGGTCTTCAACAACCAGAAGCTGCACGTGCTATTCGGCGGAACCGACATCCAGGCCGTGGTGCTGGACTCCGCTGCCCTCGGGTTGACCGGCCGCCAGGCCAACGTAGCGCTGGGCCGCCTGGGCATCAGCCTGGAACGACGCTCAGATCTCGAAACCACAAGCCTGTTGCTCTGCACCCTGCCGGTCAGCGCACGCGGCATGGGTCCCCAGGCGTGCGCCCACCTGGCCAGCGCCATCGGCAGCACATTGCAACAACGCCACGACCTGAAAACCGTAACCCTGGCCATCGCCAGCGTGGATCGGCTGTGCGCCGACCATCCGCCCTTGCTCAGTGCCATGGATCACCTGCTTCTCCAATAACCCCCCTTGCAAGCCCGGTCTTGCAGAGCACAACAACACTGGAGCTCACATGAAAGTCATCGCAGCAAAAGTCTTCCTGGTAGAAAGCGGCTACGTCAAACCGATCATCGTCGAACTGACCACCGACCAGGGCATCACCGGTATCGGTGAAGCGGCCATCGCCTACGGTCTGGGTGCCACCGCCGCCGCCGGCATGATCAAGGACCTGTGCGAGCGCGTCATCATCGGTGCCGACCCGTTCCGCATCGAAGAGCTGTACTCGAAGATGTACGACAATTCCTTCTGGGCCAAGGGCGGCGGCGCCATCGTCTTTGCCGGGATCAGTGCCATCGAGACCGCCCTGTGGGACATCAAGGCCAAAGCAACCAACCTGCCGATCTACGAATTCTTCGGCGGCAAGGTCTTCGATGAAGTACCGGTCTACGCCAACGGCTGGAACTATCACTGCTTCGACGCCGCGTCCTGGGCACAGGCTGCCGAGCGGCCGATGAAGGACGGTTACAAAGCACTCAAGTGCTATCCGCTGGCTACACAGGACGACAAAGGCCGCCTGCAGCATGTGCAGCGTCGGGCACATGATCGTGATTTCACCGAGCTGGCCTATCAGCGGGTCAAGCAACTGGTGGAAGTCACCGGTGACGCAGCCGAGGTGTACATCGACCTCAGCGGCGGCATGACCACTGCCGAAACCATCCGCCTGTGCAAGCGCTACGAGGATCTGGGCATCACCTGGATCGAGGAGCCGTGCGATGCCTTCGACGTCGGCGCCATGGAAAAGATCGCCAACGCCACCCAGGCCTCGATGGCGGCCGGCGAGCGACTGTACACCCGCCAGGGCTTCCGCCGCCTGATCGAGAAGCAGATCGTCGATATCGTCCAGCCAGATGTCGGCAACACCGGTGGCCTGGGCGAAACGAAGAAGATCGCGGCCATGGCCGAGGCCTACAACATGCGCGTCGCCCCGCATAACTGCGCAAGCTCGCTGTGCACTGCGGCGACCATGCAGGTGGCTGTGACGCTGCCAAACTTCATGACCATGGAGATCTACCCGTACTTCAGCGATTCACCGAAGTACGTGCAGGTTGTGCAGGGTGCTCCGGAAGAGCGAATCGCCGATGGCAAGCTTGGCATCACCGCCGAGCCCGGGCTGGGCGTCACCCTGGATCAGGCGGCCATCGCGCCTTACCTCTGGGCTGAATGCAAAGCTCAGTGATTTCTCGCCATTGATGAAGAAGGCCGCGATTGCGGCCTTTTTCATGCTCGCCAGTCGTCACATTGATGAGAGCCCGACGGGCTCGATGGAACACGCTCATGGAAGTTTTCAGCAGTCTTTCGATCAGAGCACGGATCTGTCTGTTGGCCGGCCTGTGCATCACCGCGACCGTTGCCGCCCTGATTGGCAGCGCCTTGTATCTTTCCAACCGCTCGGTACTCATGGTCAAACAAGCCAGCGCCGACATGCTCCAGCAGGATGCGCAAACCTACCTGAGCGAGGTCGGGCGCGCCCAGGCCAGGCAAACCGAAGCGTTCTTTCTCCAGGCAGCGGAGTTCGGCCAGACCTTGAGTCGCCAGCTCATGCTGGAGCGCGAGAACAAAAAAACCTTGCAAGCGAGCGAAAGCGAGACCCGCATCGCTATCGGTAAAGCCCTGGCCATGCAGGTGAAGGAAAACCCGCTGCCCTTTGGCGTGGGAGTAGCGCTGCAACCGGCCGACCAGGATCAGGCCTTCATCAACAAGGGCGCCGAAGGCAACGAACGTGGCCGCTTCGCGGTCTACCGCTCGACTCATATACCCAGCTACACCATCCCTGAAAAAGAAATCATCGACGACGGAACGACAGCGACCTACTGGTACACCTGCGCCATGCAGCGCTCGGTCGTCTGCCTCACCAACCCCTATACCTATACCGACGCTTCAGGTGTCAGCACCCTGATGGCCACGATCGCCGTACCGCTGCGCATCACCGGGCCGGCCGAAGGCGTGATGAGCGTCGATATCAGCCTGGCCAGCCTGCAAAGCCGCGTCATGACGGCTTCCGACCAGCTGTATGGCGGACATGGCAGAGTGTTGCTGGCAAGCCCGGATGGCCAGGTGGCCGCCGACAGTCTTTCCCGAGAACACCTGGGCAAGCCCCTGACGACGGTGGAAGCGGATTTCGGCACATTACTGGAAGCTGCCCCGGGCCCTGGAGGGGCCAAGGTCCTCCAGCTAGGCGACAACATGCTTGCCGTCACACCCTTCCAGGCGCCCGATGGCACTTGGTGGACGTCGCTTGTCTCCGTCCCCATGAGCCATCTCCTTGCACCTTCCCGGGAATTGGGAGCGCAGCTTGACAGCGTTTCCACACATAGCATGCAGATCCAGTTGCTGGTTGGCAGCGGCGTAGCACTGGCTGCCCTGCTGTTGATCGCCTGGCTGGGTCATGCGATCAGCCAGCCAATCACGCGGGTGGCGGTTGCACTCGGTGATATCGCCGACGGCGACGGTGACCTCACACACAGGCTGAGGCATCACCAAAACGATGAAATTGGACGGCTGGTCAGTGCGTTCAACCGCTTCCTCGACAAGTTGCAACCGGTCATCGCCGCCGTCACCCGCTCGGTGAATGACACCCGGGCTACCGCTGACCAGGCGGCCTCGGTAGCGGCCACGGGGTTGTCCGGTATGCAACAACAGTTCAGGGAGATCGACCTGGTCGCGACGGCCTCTCAGGAAATGACCGCTACCTCCCACGAAGTGACGCGAAGCGCCGCCCAGGCCGCCAACGCCGTGGCGGATGTGGATGCAGCGGCGCAGGAGGGGTTGCGCGCCATCAGCCATACCAACGACGTGATTGTCCAACTTGCCGGACATATCGACCAGGCGCAGCAGGATGTCTCGGGGCTGGCGACCAGCAGCGACGAGATTGGTGGCGTACTGGAGGTCATTCGCTCGATCGCCGAGCAGACCAACCTGCTGGCCCTCAACGCAGCGATCGAGGCTGCGAGAGCTGGAGAGTCCGGTCGCGGGTTTGCCGTGGTGGCCGACGAGGTTCGCAACCTGGCGCGACGCACCCAGGATTCAGTCAGCGAGATCCGCGGCGTGATCGAACAATTGCAAGCCGGTACGCATGTAGTGGTCAAAGCCATGCAACGCAGTCACGCCCAGGCCACTAGCAGTGTGGAAGAGGTGCGGCGGGCGAGCAAAGTGCTGGAAGAGATCAATGGCGCGGTGGCCGTCATCAACGACATGAACCTGCAAATCGCCAGCGCCGCTGAGGAACAGAGTGCAGTGTCCGAGGAGGTCAGCAAGACGGTCATCGCGATCAGGGACGTGACCAAGGAG
The DNA here is from genome assembly GCF_048068255.1 of Pseudomonas sp. NY15374. Taxonomy (NCBI): domain Bacteria; kingdom Pseudomonadati; phylum Pseudomonadota; class Gammaproteobacteria; order Pseudomonadales; family Pseudomonadaceae; genus Pseudomonas; species Pseudomonas sp. NY15374. The sequence continues at coordinate 192,555 of NZ_JBLUPZ010000001.1, read as the reverse complement.
CTGGCGACGCAGTCGGAGCATGCCGCCGCCATTGGCACCAGCCTCAATGAACTGGCCAATGAACAGCAGCGGCTGATGTCCAGCTTCCGGACGTGATCGTGACAGCGACGGCTCGGTCATGCGCTTCTCAGGACTGAGCCGGCATCATCGCATGGGTGAGAAAGGGACGCTCAAGCGCTATGCACCGGACCTTTTGGCCCCTGTCAAAGCCTGGCTCTACAAGGCTCCGCGAAAAATGACGTCCACTGAGGCCCACTTGGCGCGCGGATTGAATGACCAGTGGGCATCGCGGTTCTGCAACAGGACCGCCCTCCTAAAAAGACGCCTGCATAGGATTTGACATGATAATAAGCGTATTTGACCTGTTCAAGGTCGGCATCGGCCCTTCAAGCTCGCACACCGTGGGTCCGATGTGCGTAGCAGCGATGTTCGCCCGGCAACTGGGCGAACATCGCTGCTACTGACACGCAGAGTCGAAGTCGCGATTTCAGCCCGCTACATCAAGACGGAAACGCTGAGTATTGTCCTTCAAAGATGCACACCCGGATTTCAATCCCAATGCTACGCCGTATACTTCACGGGCGCTCTCTAGGATCAGCGTTGAAGCCTCGTCGACTTGCATGATATTCGCAGTGACCGCTTGCGCCGTGCCGGCCTGCTCATCCGCCGCTGCCGCGATCTGTTCAAGCATATCCCCAACTTGTCGCGACGCGCCGGCGATCAATTGCAATTGCTCGCCCAAACGAATCACCTCACCAGCATCGCCCTTGGATTGCTCGCATGCGCTTTGCATGAAGTTGGCCGTCACCCGTACGCCTTCCTGCAACGCCGCCACCGTGCTGCCGATCTCGGCAGTCGAGGCCTGGGTCTGCGCCGACAGCTCGCGGACCTGGTCGGCCACCACCGCAAAGCCCCGCCCGTGCTCCCCCGCCCGGGCCGCCTCGATGCTGGCGTTGAGCGCAAGCAGGTTGGTCTGCTCGGCAATGTTCCTGATCACCGCGACCACCACGTCAATCCGCTGGGTCCGCTCGCGCAGTTGCTTAAGGGCCACCGCCGCTTCGTCAAGGCGCCCGGTCAGTTGCTGCATGCCCTGGGTGGTCTGCTGGCTGCGCAACTGGCCGGCACTAGCCAGGTTGCGCGCCTCGGCGGAGTGAACGACCGCCTCGCTACACGTCTGCGCCACGCTGCGCGCGGTGCTGGCCAGCTCCACGGCCGCAGCGGCGATCAACGCCACCTGCTGACGCTGATTGTCCGCCGCCTGCAGCGAGGCGCCGGCCTGCTCATCCAGCACCGAGACCGTGGCAGTGACGCCATGGGTCTGCTGGATGATCCCGTGGATCGCACTCTGCAACTGCTCCTGGGCGGCATTGAGTCCATGCCCGATAGTAGCCAGTTCGTCCTTGCCGAGCACACTCACCCGGGAACGCAGATCGCCCTCGCTGAGCGAACGCGCCATCCGGGTGATGCCTGCGGTGGTTCGCCGGATCGAGACCTGCACACACAGCAATCCGTACAAGGCCAGGAGCGTCATCACGCTGAACAGCGACAGTGCCAGCAATCCACTCTGCCAGGCTCGCGCCTGATAAAGGCTCAAGCGTTGGTCAAGGTAACGCTGCGTGCTGGCCTGCAAGCTGTTCGCCAGCGTCAGTGCCTGCGCGATCTGACTGCTGACGGCCATCGGCTGCAATGAGGCGATATCGCGGCGGAAGAACGCCTGCTCCAGTTGCCTGACCACCTCGGTTATCTGCGCCAGCCCGGCCTGAGTGGCGTGCTGCCAGTCCTCCCCCTGCGCCTGTGCAATGGCGGTACTGGCCGTGCTCTGTGCCAGCGTGTCGAGCGTCGCCTGGGTCGCGGCGAGCGCTTCCCGAAGTTGCGAGCGGGTCAGCAGGTTGAAACCGCCGGAGCCGATCACCCCCTGTCCGGTGCTGCCCACTGCGTTCAACTGGCGGGTGAGGCCCGGCACCTGGAAGGTGATGATATCGATCAGTTCCGAGGTGTCCGCCCAGGGATCGCGCCGCAAGCCATGGTCACTGGCGGCGAGTTCGATCAGCTTGCCCATGGCCTGCAGCGAACGGGTCGCGGCGTTGTGGGCATCGGCCCACCAACTGGCCAGCGCTTGTGGATCCTGGCGGGCACGCTCCAGCCGCTGGTGCTCGCTGGACAGCGACTCGACTTCGCTGGCCAGCGCCCGCTCCAATCTCCCGGACGCCTCGAATGACCCTTGGTCCAGCAGCGCCTGCAGTTGCTCGCGGCGCTCGTCCTGATCGCCTAGCCACAGCGTCATGTCGCTCAGCGATGCACCGTCACCACGTGCGGCTACATCCGTGGCACGCCAGCGCGCCGCCAGGTTGCGCCCGGAGGCCGCCCCGGCGTGTCCGGCACCCAGGGTCGCCAGCAAGGCCACTCCCCGGCGCTCCGCCTCGATGCCGCTCAATTCGCTGCGGTAACCGCTGCACAACGCCCACAAGCCGTATCCCAGAGGGATCAGGAACACCAGCATGAGCACCTGGAACTTGCGCGAGAACGACAGCCGTTCCGTCGCGGAAATACCCCATTGCAACACTTTCATCGGTTCGCTCCGTGCCTTGCGCAGACTTTTGCATTGTTATCGTTATACTAATATATTAGTAGCAATTTCAGTCCTTCCTGACAACTGCCCCGGAGCCTTATCCATGCCAGCCACCGCAGCCATTCATGCCGTCGAGATCAATGGCCTCCCCGCCTGGCGCCTGGAGCTGGGCGACGCCTTCGCGTTGATCAGCGCTCAGGGCGCGCAGTTGCTCGAATACGGCTTTCACGGCGAACCCGCAGTGATCTGGAACAACGCGCATGCCAGATTTATCCCGGGCCAGCCAATCCGTGGCGGGGTACCGGTGTGCTGGCCCTGGTTCACTGCCGTGGAAACCAACCCGCAGGCAGTGCGCGACGCCTGGCAATGTGCCGAGCCACCCTTCCACGGCCTGGTCCGGCAAGTCGATTGGCGGCTCGAACACACCTCACTGGAGCCACAGGCCCTGCGCCTCACCCTGCGATCCCCGGTCGATCACCACAGTCTGACCACCCGCCTTCACTTGAGCCTGGAACCCCAGGCACTCGAACTGCACCTGGAGATCAGCAACAAGGGGCCCCGGAGCATCGCCATGGCCGCCGCGCTGCACAGCTACTACGCGGTCAGCGATGTCCGCGAAGTCAGCCTTCAGGGCTTCGCCGGTACCCGCTACCAGGACAATCTCAAGGACCGCGCCCTGTGCAGGCAGATTGATGAACCGCCTATCGCCGGCCTGACCGAACGGGTCTATCAGGGCCTGCCGGATCGCCTGACCGTCGAGGACCCGGCCTGGCAACGGCGCATCGTGATCCAACCCCGTGATAGCCGCTCCGCCGTCCTCTGGAACCCGGGGCCGGAACGCGCCGCCAGCCTGGACCAGTTCCACCCCGAGGCCTGGCGCGGCATGCTGTGCATCGAAACCACGCGGGTCCAGGAGGACCTGCTGGAGGTTGCCGCTGGCACACAAGGCGGATTCGGCGTGCGGATTTCCCGGGAACCTACGACCCGCGCCTGAACAATCGGCACCGCCCAGGGAAACTAACCCCTCAACGAATGCCTGCACTTTCGCTAATATACGAGTACATCTTTCCAGCCTCTCCGCGGAGTCCTCTCATTGAATGCCCCCGTTTTCCATCCCGAGCTGCTCGACCACCGCCTGCCCAAGACAGCCCAGGTCTACGAGTTGCTGCGCTCGGCGATCATTTCCCTGCGCCTGCAACCGGGGGACGTGATCAGCGAAAAGGAGCTGTGCGCGCAACTGGACATCTCCAGGACGCCGCTGCGTGAAGCGGTCTTGCAACTGGCCAACCAGAAGCTGATCACCATCAAGCCCAACTCCAGCACCAGCGTCAGCCTGATCAAGCTCAAGGACGTGATCGAAGGCCAGATCGTGCGCGAGAGCATCGAGTACCGCACCGTGCGCCTGGCTGCGCGCTTCTATGAGAAGGACCGCATCGACCCTTTCACCACCTTGCTGATGCGCCAGAAGTTCGCCTCCGAGCACCGCAGCGTCGATGAGTTCTACGCCCTGGATGAGGAGTTTCACCGGATCATCTGCGAATGCTCCGGCTACCCCAACCTGTGGCGTCTGCTCAACGGCGCCAAGGGGCAACTGGACCGGGTACGGCGCATGGCCTTCCCGGCGCAGAACCAGTTTGCCGAGGTGATCGAGGAGCACGAGCGCATTGCCGATGCGATCCGCGCCAGCGACGAGGAAGCCGCAGTTGAAGCCATGCGCGTACATATCGACAGCATCTACGAGACCCTGAAAGTCCTCTCGGTGAAGCATCCGGATTTCTTCGCCGAAGACTCGGCGACCATCACCAACTGCGACTCCCTGGAAGACTTCAAGCGTCTCTACGCCTGAGCCGAAAAACGCCAGGCGGAGCAATCCGGCTGGCGTTTCCTGGTGCACTCAGTAGATCGAGAACGGGAAGTACTTCTGGTTGATCTTCTCGTAGGTGCCGTCGGCCCGCAGTTCGGCGATGGCCTTGTTGAACTGCTCGCGCAATGCAACTTCGCCCTGGCGCACACCGACCCCCTTGCCGACCCCGAAGTACTTCTCGTTGACCACATCACCACCAACGAAGGCGCAGCAGGCGCCATCCTTGGTCTTCATCCAGACGTAGAGCAGCGCAGCATCGGAGAACACCGTGTCTATGCGACCGTTGGCCAGGTCCATGGCCGCGTCGTCGACCGTCTTGTACTGCTTGATATCCGAGCCCTTGTAGTTCTCTTCAAGGTAGTTGGACTGGGTGGTGGAGACCTGCACGCCAATGCTCTTGCCCACCAGGTCGGCCGGGGTGATGGCGCTCACGCCGCCATCCTTGACGGTGATGAAGCGCGCCGGGGTGGCGTAGTACTTATTGCTGAAATCGATCTTCTTCTTGCGCTCCTCGGTGATGTTCATCGAGGCGACGATGGCGTCGTACTTGCCGGCGACCAGGCCGGGAATCATGCCGTCCCATTCCTGGGCGACGATCTCGCACTTGATCTTCATCCGTTCGCACAGTGCATTGGCGATATCCACGTCGAAGCCGGTCAGCTTGCCCTTGTCCAGGTAGCTGAAGGGCGGATAGGTCCCTTCCGTGGCGATGCGGATTTCCTTGAGCTCATCGGCCGAAGCAATCCCCGCCATCAGGGCAGAGCCCAGGCCGAGGGCCACGAAGAGAACACATTTAGCAAGTTTCATAGACACCACCTTATTTGCCGTACATTAATATATTAGTCTTGTTGCAACATACAGGCCATTGTTCGAATGCTGGTCAGGTGCGGGGGTTACTCCCTTGGACAGTGGTTGGACATCAGAAGATCGCCGGCTCGCCGCTGGCTTCGCCGAAGCCGGTCTCGAGGAAATCGAAGTCGCAGCCCTTGTCGGCCTGGAGGATGTGTTGCGCGAACATCCAGCCATAGCCGCGACCGAAGCGCGGTGGCGGTGGTGGCAAGGCCTCGCGGCGTGCCGCCAGTTCGGCATCGCTGACCAGCAGCTCGATGCTGCGTTGGTCCACGTCGACGCGGATCAGGTCGCCGTTGCGCACCAGGGCCAGGGTGCCACCTACGTAACTTTCCGGTGCAACATGCAGGATGCACGCCCCATAACTGGTCCCGCTCATGCGCGAATCGGAGATCCGCAGCATGTCGCGCACGCCCTGCTTCACCAGCTTGCCGGGGATCGGCAGCATGCCCCACTCCGGCATGCCCGGGCCGCCTTGCGGGCCGGCGTTGCGCAGGATCAGCACATGGTCGGCAGTGACCTCGAAGTCATCGCTGTCGATCACCGCCTTCAGCGCCGGGTAGTCGTCGAAGACGATGGCCGGCCCGGTGTGCCGGAGCAGACGCGATTCCATGGCGCACGGCTTGATCACGCAACCGGCGCTGGCCAGGTTGCCCTTGAGCACCGCCAGGGCGCCCTCCGCGTAGATCGGGTTGTCCAGCGGCCGGATCACATCGTCGTTGTACACCTCGGCCTCGGCGATGTTCTGCCCGAGGGTACGACCATTGACGGTCATCTCGTCGAGGGACAGGTACTTGCCGATCACCCGCATCAGCGCCGGCAGGCCGCCCGCGTAGAAGAAGTCCTCCATCAGGTACTGGCTGCCACTGGGGCGCACGTTGGCGATCACCGGCACATAGCGGCTCACCGCATCGAGGTCGTCGAGGGTCAGGTCATGCCCTGCCCTGCGCGCCATGGCAACCAGGTGGATCACCGCATTGGTCGAGCACCCCATGGCCATGGCCACGGCGATCGCGTTGTCGTAGGCGCCGCGGGTCTGCACCCGGGCCGGCACCAGGTCCTCCCAGACCATCTCCACCGCGCGGCGCCCGGCTTCGGCACACATGCGGATATGGTTGACGTCTGCGGCGGGAATCGATGACGCCCCCGGCAAGGTCATGCCGATGGCCTCGGCGATGGCGGTCATGGTCGAGGCGGTGCCCATGGTCATGCAGTGGCCATGACTGCGGGCAATGCCGCCCTCGATGTCCTGCCAGTCCTTGTCGCTGATCATGCCGGCGCGGCGCTCGTCCCAGTATTTCCAGGCATCCGAACCCGAGCCGAGAATCTTACCTTTCCAGTTGCCACGCAACATCGGCCCGGCAGGCACGTAGATCGCCGGCAGCCCGGCGCTGGTGGCGCCCATCAGCAGGCCGGGCGTGGTCTTGTCGCAACCGCCCATCAGCACCACCCCATCCACCGGGTGGGAGCGCAGCAGTTCCTCCGCTTCCATGGCCAGCATGTTGCGGTAGAGCATGGTGGTGGGTTTGACGAAGTTCTCCGACAGCGACAGCGCCGGCAATTCCACCGGGAAGCCGCCGGCCTGGAGAATGCCGCGCTTGACGTCATCGACCCGGGTCTTGAAGTGGGCATGGCACGGGTTGATGTCCGACCAGGTGTTGAGAATCGCGATCACGGGTTTCCCCGCCCAGTCGGCCGGGGCATAGCCCATCTGCATGATCCGGGAGCGGTGGCCGAAGCCGCGCAGGTTGTCAGGTGCGAACCAGCGCGCGCTTCTCAGGTCTTCGGCTTTCTTCTTGTTCATGGTGTTCATCCGTCAGGCGTTGGGCATCACGTCGGGTTGTTGAATCCATAGAGCGCGGCCGGGTTGTCCACCAGGATCCGGGCGAACAGGGTGTCGTCCTCCAGCCAGCGGGCCAGGCGCTGCAGGGCTGCGCCGTCGTCGATCTCACGGAACATCGAGACCGGCCCGCGGGTGATGTCACCGACGCCACCCAGCGGATGCGGCCAGTTCGAGCCCCACAGCAGACGCTGCGGTGCCACCGTCACCAGGCCACGCAGCAACGGCGCGACTTCGTCCAGGGACGGCTGCTCCGAAACCAGGTAAGGCGCCGAGACCTTCACATGGCAGTGGCCGCCATCGAGCAGGCCGACCAGCACCTTGAAGCCCTCGCTCTTGACCCCGGCGCTGGCATGCACCCCGGCGAAGTGGTCGAGCACCAGGGGCACGTCCAGTTGCCGCAGCTCACGACGCAGGGCCTGGATCACCTCGATGGGCGCGAACACCTGGATGTGCCAGCCGAACTGCACCGCCACCTCGTTGGCATGCTTGAGCACCCGCAGCGCGGCAGCGGCATCCGCCGCCGCCGCGGCCAGGTTCAGGCGGATACCGCGGATACCGGAACGGGCCAGGGTTTCCAGGTCGCCGAGGGAGGTCTGCGGGTCGATCACCGCCACGCCCCGGGCGCCCTCGCCGAGACGAGCGATGGCGTCCAGGGTGCAGCGGTTGTCGCTGCCGTACACGCTCGGCTGCACCACCACCACCCGTTCCAGGCCGAGGATGCGCTGGTGCGCCATCAGGTCCTCGACCAGCGCTGGCGCCGGGGTGTAGGGCCGCGACGACGAATACGGAAAACGCTCGGTGGGGCCGAACACATGGACATGGCAGTCGCAGGCACCGGGCGGAATGGTGATCTCGGGGCGCTGGTGCACGACCCGGAGAATGCTGACGCGGGTATCGTCTGAAGAGTGCTCGGCCATTAGGGTTGTCCTGTTGATGGCTAGGGAAGTTGCGCCTGTTCTACCTGCTGCAGCAGGCGCATCGCCGGCAGTACGGAACGCGCCGGCACCTGCGGCTCGCGTCCTTCGCGCAACGCCGCGACGAAGTCCTGGGTGACCTGGGCGTTGTTGTCCTGTTCGCTGTCCACCTCCAGCAGTTGCGTACCCTGCCTGAGGGTGCCGGCGAGGATGTCCAGGCGATAGGAATCGCGATCGGTGACGACGAAGATGTCGAAGATCCGTTCCGGCGAGTTGTACGACCCGGTGCAGACCAGGGCCTGGCGTTGTTCGGTGTGCATCAGCAGCGCCAGCTCCATGGGAATGCCGGTGACCGGGTCGACGGCCGGCAGCGAAGCGTTCAGCGTCGCCACCTGCGCGGCAGTCGGATCACCCTTGCCGGCCAGCCACAGCGCGACATCCACCAGGTGCGCGCCGTGATGCCAAAGCAGGTTGTCGGTCCAGCAGCGCTTGAGCCCAGTGGAGCCGATGTTTTCCCGGCGGTGGAGGAACAGCCGCGAGTGCACCTGGAGCAGGGTTTCCGCACCGGATTGCAGGCGCTCCAGCAACTGCCGGTGTTCGCGGCGAAAGCGCATCGGGTGCACCACGCCCACCGTCAGGCCACATCGCGCGGCGGTGTCGACGATGCGTTCGCAGTCTTCCAGGTTCAGCGCCAGGGGGATTTCCACCAGCACGTGCTTGCCCTGCTCCAGGGCGGCCAGGGCCATTTCCGCGTGGCTCTGGCTGGGGCCGGCGACAATGACGATGTCGATTTCCGACGAGCGCAGCGCTTCGCGGTAATCCACGTACCAGTGGCGGTAGCCGTATTCACGGGCAAAGGCTTCGGTGGCAGCCGGCTCGCGGCCGACCAGGCTGTGCAGCACGCAGTCGGCATCGCGCAGGCTCTGCGAATGCCAGGTGCCCATCATGCCGTGGCCGATCATGCAGATATTCAATGTGTGCTCCTTGAGTGCGAGGTGGCGGGTTGGGACCGCGTTGCGGCCCTTCGCGAGCCAACACCCACAGTCGACGGTTTGCGTGGAACCGTCCGGGAACCGGCTTGGCGAAGGGCTGCAACGCGGCCCCGTACACTCAGCCCCGGATCGCCGCCATGGTCTCGGCGAAGGTTTCGAGCAACTGGTCGGCCTGGGCCTGTTTGAAGCACAGCAATGGCCGGATCTTCAGCGAGTTTTCGCCCACGCCGGTGGTACTGATCAGCACCTTGCGCTCGCGCAGGCCGCTGACCACCTTGCTGGTCATAGCAGCGTCGGGGGCCTTGCTCTCGGGATCGGTGACGAACTCCACGGCGTGATAGAGACCGGCGCCGCGCACATCGCCGATCTGCGGGTATTCCCGGGCGATGGTCTTGAAGCCGTCGAGCAGGTAGTTGCCCAGGTCATGGCAGTTCTGCTGCAGGCCCTCGTCGCGGATCACGTCGAGCACCGCCTGGGCCGCCGAGATGCACACGGCGTTGCCGCCGAAGGTATTGAAGTAGCGCACCTTGGGCCCGAAGTCGGCGAGCAGTTCGGGCTTGACCGCCACACCCGCGATCGGCAGGCCGTTGCCCATGGGCTTGCCCATGACCACCATGTCCGGCTGGATACCATGGCGCTGGTAGCCCCAGAAGTTCAGGCCAGTGCGGGCAAAGCCCGGCTGGACCTCGTCGGCGATGTACAGGCCGCCGTGCTTGTGCACCACCTCGATGGCCTTCTTCAGCATGCCGGCAGTGCCCGGCAGCAGGCCGTCGGTGGAGAAAATGCTGTCGGCGATGAAGCCGGCGAAGCGGATCCCGTGGCGCTGCATGTCGGCAATCGCCGCCTCGATATCCGCCGCCAGGCGCTCACCCACATCCACGCCCTCGCCGGCATGGTAGGCATCCGGTGCGCGCACGGTACGCACGTGCTGGTCCACCGGCACGTACTTGCCCATGGTGGTGGAAATGGCGGCGACCGTGGTGGTGATGCCGTGGTAGGCGAAGTCGGTGACGATGATACCGGTGCCACCGGTATGGAACTTGGCGATGCGCAGAGCCAGGTCGACCGCCTCGGAGCCGGTGCAGGTGTACATCACGCTGCCGATGCCACCGCCGAAGGTCTCCACCAGTTGCTCGGAGTAGTTGAGGATCTTCTCGTCCATGTAGCGGGTATGGGTGTTGAGGGTCGCCAACTGGCGTGACACGGCCTCGACCACACGCGGGTGGCAATGCCCCACCGACGGAACGTTGTTGTAGCAGTCCAGGTACTGCTCGCCGTTCGGGCCGTACATATAGGCACCCTCGGCACGCACGAACTCCACCGGGTGCTGGTACATCAGCTTGTAGCAAGGGCCCAGCAGGCGCTGGCGGCGCTGGACAAGGGCTTGCTCGTGGGCGCTCAGGTTGGGCAGCAGGGCCAGGTCGAAGCCGTTTTGCATGCCGGCAGTGGCGGAATAGTTCTCAGACATCTCAACCTCCAGAAAATCGATTGTTGTAGGGCCTTGGCGGCCTGGTATCCGGGTGTCACGAAACGGTGTCGGCGGGTGGCTTCAGGCGCGCCATTCGATGGCCCGGGCGCTGAGCCCGCGCTCGCCGAACAGGGCGCTTTCGACCTGCTCGCGGGACAGGCCGCGCAGTTGCTCGAACTGGGTCCAGGTGCGCGGGGTGTTGCGCAGGATGTAGTCGCGGTTTTCCGGGAAGCGGCTGGCACGCCACTCGGTCAGGGTCAGGCGCTGGGCCATGCGCACCATGAGCAGGTCGTGGAAGATCTCCAACTCGTCATCGGTCAGCGGCGTGACCGACTGGTAGCCATCGACGAACGCCCGCGGCGCGTCCAGCAATTGCTCGCCATCGCCCAGGGCATAGGCCACCGCCACCACCACATCGATGACCAGCGCGGTGCGCACCATGTCGCCGAAATCGAGGATCGCCGCCACGCGGGAGGGATCCTGCGGATCGACCAGGGCGTTGTCGGAGTTCAGGTCGTTGTGCACCACCTGCCGGCGCAAGCCGGAAAGGACCGGCTTGGCATGCTCCACGTACCGCGCCAGGGCCTCCTCGACCCAGGCCCGGTGCAGCGGCTCGAAAACATCGAACATCGGACGCAAGCGCTCGACGTGCTGGATGTCCCACAGCAGCATGTGATCGGCCGAAGGGTGCTCAAAATCGCGCAGGGCCACGCCCAGGCGGGCCAGCTCGACACCGAGGTTGAACTGCTGCTCGGGCGAGACCGGGGCGTGGCGTAGCAAGGTGCCTTCCAGGTAGCTGACCATACGCACGATGCGGGTCTGCCCGTCGAACTCCAGGGCCAGTTCGCTCTGGCCGCCCAGCGCCCGGATGACCCGCTGCACGTGCAGGCCGGGATCGCGCTGCTCGACATGCAGCAAGGCCTCGCTCTGGAAATTGGCCAGCAGGCGGTCTTCCGCCGGGTGGGCGATCTTTAGCACGAAGGCGCCCTCGGCAGCCTGCAGGTGGAAGTTGTGGTCGCGCTCGCTGATCAGGCGCTTGACCGCCCCGGCCTCGACCCCGAACCAGGTGGCGGCGATCTGCCTGGCCTGCTCGCAGCTGATCTCCCCCGCTTCGGTGGTCAGGCTGGCATGGCTGTCGCCTGGCTTGTGTTCATTGCTCATAAGAGGAAATCCTCGCCTTCGAAATACTAATATATTAGTTGCCAGAAAAAAAAACAAGCACCTCAACGGACACGATGGCCCAGTTCCCGCAAAGACTGCTCGCCCTCCTGGGCCAGGCCTTCGATAAACAGCCCGCGCTGATCCTTCACCAGGTGTTCGAGCGACTCGAAGATGCTGTTCACATGCAAGGTCATCAGGCGTTCGGCGCCCTCCTCGTCATGCGCCCGGATCGCCCGGTACATCTGCCGATGCTCGTCGATCACCTCGTCGAAATGTTCCTGCACCGGAAACGCCAGGCGCCGCACCCGATCCAGCGGGCCCATGGCACCCTGCATCACCTGCCACAGGTGCGCATACCCCGCGCACTCGCAGATCAGCCGGTGGAAGGCCTCGTCCAAGGCGTAGAACTCGTTGCACTCCATGCGCTCGTAGGCTTTTTGCTTGCGCAGGAACAGGGTTTCGAACTCATCCTCGTAACGCGGCTTGAAGAACCTCGCGGCCAATCGTACGCAGCGGGTTTCCAGGGTCTCGCGCACCAGTTGGCCTTCCAGCACGTCGCGCAAGCGGATCGCGCTGACATAGGTCCCGGCGTTGGGCCGCACCACCAGCATCTGCTCGCCGACCAGACGCAGGATCGCTTCGCGAACCGGTGTCCGCGAAACACCCAGTGCCTCGCAGATGTCCTTTTCGCCGAGCACGTCGCCCGGGGTGTACTGCAACCCGACGATGGCCGAGCGCAGCAGTTGATAGACCTGGGCCGCTTTCGGCCGCCCCTGGTCGATCATGTCCTGATGAAAGATGCCTCGCATACCCTGCCCCGCTCCGCACGCCGTTGCGCCCGATCAGTGCAGTATCTGGCTCAGGAACTGCCGTGCCCGCTCGCTCTTCGGCGCCTTGAAGAACTCGTCCGGCGCTGCCTGTTCGACGATCTGCCCGCGGTCCATGAAGATCACCCGGTCCGCCGCCTGGCGGGCGAAACCCATCTCGTGGGTCACGCACAACAGGGTGATGCCGCTTTCGGCCAGGCCCAGGACCACGTCGAGCACTTCCTTGACCATTTCCGGGTCGAGCGCCGAGGTCGGCTCGTCGAGCAGCATGATCTGCGGGTTCATGCACAGCGCCCGGGCAATCGCCACCCGCTGCTGCTGGCCACCGGACAACTGGCTTGGGTAATGCCCGGCCTTGGCCGCCATGCCGACCCGTTCCAGCAAGGCCTGGGCCTGCTCACGGGCCTGGGCCTTGTTCTTTTTCAGCACGCGCATGGGCGCCAGCATGCAGTTCTCCAGGGCGGTGAGATGGGGAAACAGGTGGAAGCCCTGAAACACCATGCCGGTTTCCTTGCGCACCGTGTCCACGCCGCTGCCGTTGGTGCCGATCTCGGTGCCGTTCACGATCAGCTTGCCGGCCTGGTATTCCTCCAGGCCGTTGATGCAGCGGATCAGGGTCGATTTGCCGCTGCCGGACGGCCCGCAGACCACGATGCGCTCGCCCTTGCGCACCTCGAGATCGATGCCGTTGAGTACGGCGAAATCGGCGTACCACTTCTTCAGGTCACGCATCACCACCACGGGTTGTCCGGTCGCGGCCTGCGCTGCGGGCGCGCTGCCCGTTCCGACCTGTTGTTCTGCGCCCATGCTTCGCGCCTCCGCTTGCTTGTTCAGGTTGTTGTCGATGGGGAGTGATCGCATCATCGCGCGGCCCTCAATGAGTAATGTGTCGGGTGATACGGTTGCTGATCCAGCCACACAGCCGGCGAATGCTCTCCACCAGGCTCAGGTACAGCACCGCCGCCCACAGGTAGACCTGGAAATCGAAGGAGCGCGAGAACGCCAGGCTGGTCATGCCCATCAGCTCGGGCACGGCAATGACGCTGGCAATGGCCGAGGACTTGAGCATCAGGATCAGCTCGTTGCTCAGCGGACGCAGGGCCACGACGAAGGCCTGGGGCACGATCACGTCCTTGATCCCGGACAGTCGCGACAGGCCCAGGGCATGCGCCACTTCCCACTGCCCCTGGGGCACCGCCTGGACCGCACCTCGCCAGATCTCGGCCTGATAGGCTGCGGTATTGAGGGTGAAGGTCAGCACGGTGCACCAGTAGGCATCGCGGAAGAACCACCAGACACCCAACTCCTGCAGTTCGGGGCGCAACTGGCCGGCGCCGTAGTAGACCAGGAAGGTCTGGGCCAGCAGCGGCGTGCCGCGGAACAGGTAGGTGTAGCAGAACGCCAGGCGCCGCAACCAGCCGATCCGGCTCATCCGCGCCGCCGCCAGCGGCAGCGACAGCAGCGCGCCGAGGGCCACCGAGAGCAGGACGATCTTCAGGGTCATGCCCAGGCCGGCGAGCATGCGCGGGCCGTAGGTCGAAAGCAGTTCCAGTTCCATGCTCAGCTCCGCACGTAGAATCGGTTGGCGCGCTTCTCCATCAGGTGCAGCACCTGGCCGGAGACGATGGAGAACAGCAGGTAGATGCTGCAGGCCACGGCATAGAAGAAGAACGGTTCCTTGGTGTTGCTCACCGCCAGGTAGGTCTGGCGCATCAGGTCGGTCAGGGCGATCACCGAGAGCAGCGAGGTCTCCTTGAGCAGCACCAACCAGAGGTTGCCCAGGCCCGGCAAGGCGATGCGCCAGAGCTGCGGTGCGGTGACGAAGCGGAACATGTCGACCCGCGACAGCCCCAGGGCGAATGCCGCCTCACGCTGCCCCTTGGCGATGGCGCGGATGGCGGTCAGGAACACCTCGCTGGAAAAGGCGCCGAACACCAGCCCCAGGGCCAGCATCCCGGCGAAGAAGCCGTTGACCTGGAAAGGCTTGAAGCCCATGGCCTCGGAGGCTTCCTTGACCAGCAACTGGACGCCGTAATAGATGATGAAGATGGTCAGCAGCTCCGGCAGACCGCGGAATACGGTGACGAACACCGTGGCTGCACGGCTGGGAAAACGGCGCTTGCTGTCCATGCACAGCGCCAGGGTCAGGCCCAGCGCCAGGCCCAGGGGCAAGGTGGCCAGGGCCAGTTGCAGGGTCAGGATGGCGCCGGACAGCAAGGCCGCACCCCAGCCTTCGGGTGAAAAGGAAAGCAACTGCAGGTATTCGCTCATGATCAGGCCCTCCCCCGTGCTCGGCGCACGGGGCTATCAGTGGGTTGAGAGACGCGTCGGGGGCGCGTTCTTAATAGATAGCGAAAGGGAAGTACTTCTGGTTGATGCGCTGGTAGGTGCCATCGGCCAGCAGGGCCTTGATCGCCGTATCCAGCTCGCCACGCAAGGCCTGATCCTCCTTGCGCACGCCGATACCCTTGCCGACCCCGAAGTACTTGTCGTCGCGCACTTCCTGGCCGACGAAGTCACAGCACGCACCCAGGCTGGTCTGCAGCCAGGGATAGAGGATCGCCGAGTCGGAGAACACCGCATCGAGACGGCCGTTGGCCAGGTCCATCGCAGCATCGTCGACGGTCTTGTAGACCTTGATCTCGGAGTCCTTGTAGAAGTCCTCCAGATAGCTGCCCTGGGTGGTGGAGCCCTGCACGCCGATGACCTTGCCGGCCATGCCGGCGACCGAGGTATCGCTGATGCCGGCGCTCTTCTCGGCGATGAAGCGGGCCGGAGTGGCGTAATACTTGTCGGTGAAATCGATCTTCTGCTTGCGCTCCTCGGTGATCGCCATGGAGGCGACGACGGCATCGTATTTGCCGGACATCAGCCCGGGGATCATGCCGTCCCAGCCTTGGGAAACGATCTCGCAACGGGCCTGGATGCGCTCGCAGAGAGCCTTGGCGATATCCACGTCGAAGCCGGTCAACTGACCGTTTTCAAGGTAACTGAAAGGAGGATAAGTGCCCTCGGTGGCGATACGCAGCGACTTCTGCTCCGCGTGCGCACCGGCACCGAAAAGAAGGGTCAGGACCACAGCCGCACAGGCGAGGTATTTCGAGCTATTCATTGTTGGTTTTCCTCGAATTCCGGTATTCCTGCATACCAATATATTGGTATGCGAATGACGATAACAGGATTTGGCAGCTTATCAAGGGTGTTTCAGGTTTCTTTTTTGGAATGGGGAACAGCAGTTTTATGCCGTGACAGGGCCCTCTGAATACGCTCCTGGAACAAGACATGACGCTTTGATTTACGCGGACCTTGTGCGGGTTTACCCGCGATAGCGGTAGTGAGCCCACCTTCGTAATCGCGGATAAACCCGCCGACAGTGTCCGCTTCGTCCTTTAGCACCTTTCTGCACGAGCCAACAGCCAGGTCTCGATGACACGCGCCAGTTCCGCAGGCGCCTCACGCATCGGATAGTGACCGACCGCCGGCAGAATCTCCAGCCGGGCCGTCGGCAACCAGCGCATCAGCGTGTCGTTCATCGAGGCCACGGTGCACCCCGGGTCGCGTTCGCCCACCAATACCAGCGTGGGCACCCTCGCCCCCTTCACTGCCTCGGCGAAATCATCACCGCTCCAGGACTCAAGGTACCGGCTCATCGCTTCCACCCAGGTCGTGCGCAGGCTCAGTTGCAGCATGCCGCGCAGCCATTCCTCGTCCTGGCAATGCCCGACGTTGGCCGAGATCAGCAACTGACGCGCCAGCGGCTCGTGCAAGGCGTCACCCAGCAAGGCCCTGCGCTCCGGGGAAAGCGTCGCGCCACTGGCCGGTACCGAGGCCAGCAGCACCACCGACACCAGCCGCTCGGCAGCATGGGCCTGCAGCCATTGCGCTGCCATGCCTGCCATGGAATGGCCGACCACGCTGAAGCGCGACCAGTCCAGCAGGTCGGCCAGGGCCAGCATATCCCGGGCGATCTGCTCCACGGTGAATGGCCCTGGCGCCTCGCGCCGCGCGCCGTAGCCGCGACAATCCATGAAGGCATAGGTGAAACGCTCAGGGTCGAGCCAGCCGTGCAACGGATCGAACAGCGCGGCACCGGCCATCCAGCCGTGCACCACGATCACCTTGTGCGGCCCGTGGCCGACTTGGTGCAAGGTCTCCAGCAGGCTCATCAGTACTGGCTCCCGAACGGCTGTCCCGTTCCGGCCAGATCGCCAAGTCCGCTGCGCACCTGTTTCAGGGCAGCGCCGGCGGCGTTGGTCAACATGCGCACGTCATTGGCCAGGGTGACCATATCGAAGCCCCACTGCAGCGCCCGCAGCGCATAGGCCGGCGAACCGCAATGCAGCGCAGCCTTGATGCCATGGGCATGGGCGGTGGCGAGAATATGCTGGATGGCCTCGAGGATTTCCGGCTCCTCGCGGTCGAAGCCGGTGGGATAACGCATGCCGGTCAGGCCGATGGTCAGGTCCGCCGGGCCGATGTACAGCCCGTCCAGACCCGGGGTCGCAGCGATTTCGGCGAGGTTGTCCAGCGCCTCGCGGGTCTCGATCATGGCGAAGCAGAGCATGTTGTCATCGGCTTCGCGGCCATAGTCGGCGCCGGCGGAAATGCTTGCCCGGGTCGGCCCGAAACTGCGCACACCGGCCGGCGGATAGCGCATGTAGGAGACCAGCCGCGCCGCCTGTTCCGCCGTGTTGATCATCGGGCAGACCACCCCGTAGGCCCCGGCATCCAGGGCTTTCATGATGCTCGCCGGCTCCAGCCAGGGCACCCGCACCATGGGCGTCACGCCACTGGCGCGCAAGGCCTGGAGCATGCCGACGGCAGTCTGGTAGTCCACCACGCCGTGCTGCAGGTCGATGGTCAGCGCGTCATAGCCCTGCTCGGCCATCAGCTCGCTGACGAACGCACAGGGAATCGACAGGAAACCGTTGACCACCGGCTGACCGTCGCGCCAGAGCGCCTTGATCTTGTTGGGCTGCATAGTCGTATCTCCCGTTGCGCCGCGGGCTCATCCGCGGCGGTACTTGTTCATCACGTCGTAGTCCGGCTCGAAACCCAGGCCCGGGACCTGCGGTACCTTGATCAGATCGCCGCTGCGCAGCCCTTCCACATCCGCCAGCCAGGCGTCGGGCTGCACGAAGTTGTATTCCAGGGCCTGGACCGAGGCGTTGGCCGCCGCCAGGTGCAGGCTGGCGAAGAAGCCCGGGCCGAAATACGGCGAATGGGGCATCAACTGGCTACCGGCCTTGCCCGCCTGCTCGATGATGGCGAGGAATTCGGAAATGCCGCCGACCTTGGTCACGCTGGGTTGCACGATATCCACCGCGCCCGCCTGGAAGGCCTGGGCGAACTGGAACGAAGTGGTCCAGTTCTCCCCGGCGGCGATCGGCAGCGAACCACGCAGGCTGGACAGCGCGGCGAAGTCCTCCGGCGGGTACACCGGCTCCTCCACCCAGGTCAGGTTGAGGGCTTCGAGACGCTCCCGGTTGCGCTCGACGAACTCCACCGACCAGGCGCAGTTCACGTCGACGCAGATATTCTTGTCCGGCCCGGCGACCCGGCGGCAGGCCTCGATGATGTCGAGGTCGATCTCGTGCAGCTTGATACTGTTGAACCCGGCGGCGATCACCTCGCGACAGGTCATGGTCGCCAGTTCCTCGGTGCCGTAGCGCACCATGCTAGCGTAGAACGGGATCTGTTCGCGGCGGCCCTCGCCGAGCAGCTGGTAAAGCGGTTTGCCGGCGCGCTTGGCGGCCAGGTCCCATAGGGCGATATCCACCCCGCCGATGGCGAAGATGGTGATGCCGTAGCGCCCGAACATGTGGATCGAGCGCTGCATCTTCCGGTTCCACGCCGGGATGTCGTCGATGGTGCTGCCGATCAGGCTGGGCAGGATCAGGCGGTCGATGATCGCCTTGGTGGCATCCACGGTGAAGTAGCCGAACCCTTCGCCCCAGCCGACATTGCCCAGTTCGTCCTCGAGACGGATCAGTGCGAACTCCAGGCTCTTCCAGGCGGTGGGCATGATCCCGACCCCGGTACCACGCAGATGGAAGGGAATCTCGACGATGGAGACTTCAGCCTTGACGATCTTCATCAGTTTTTCCTCGGATCAGGGAGCGAACTCTTGGCGAAGAAGCCGCCGACAAAACTGGCGCCCTCCTCCTCGGTCAGGTAGGTGAACGGGCGGTACGTGGCGCTGTGGTTGCGCGGCGAGTGGTCCACCGGGCGATAGCGGCGCTCGAAGGCTTCATCGTTCTTCAGCAGCGGCTGCGGGCAATTGGAAATGCCGTAGACCACCCGGAACGGCTCGCCCTGGCCTTCCAGGCCGAGACGAATCATCTGCACCAGGTCGGCGGCGCTAACCCACAGGCGTTCACGGCGACCGTCCACCACCTGCGGGTCGGCGTTACCGATGCGGATGGCCAGGCATTCGATACCGAAGCGGTGGGCGTACAGGGCGCAGGCCGCCTCGCCGAAGGCCTTGCTCAGGCCGTAGAAACCGTCCGGAGCGATCGCGGCGCTGGCCGTCCAGGGCTCGTCGCTGACCGGGTGCAGCCCCACCGCGTGATGGCTGCTGGCAAAGATGAAGCGCCCCACACCGAACTCGCGGCAGGCCTCCAGCAGGTTGAGAACGGCGACGTAATTGGGCGCCAGGGTCGCGGCAAAGGCGATATCCGGCGACACCGCGGCAGCCAGGTGGACCACGCCCACGGTGCCGCTCACGGCGGCATTGGCGATGGCCGGATCGGCCAGGTCACCGACCAGGGCCTGCTCGCCGTCGCGCAGGTCCTCGATGGGATTCAGGTCACACAGGCGCAGGTCGTAGTCGTCGAGCAGGATCGGACGCAACAGGGTCCCGACCCGGCCCGCTGCGCCGGTAATCAGCAGCTTGGGTTTGCTCATGGCAGTGCTCGCTGTCTTGTTGTTGGAAGGCACGCCGACAGCCGCCGGCGTGCCGGGTCATCACTTGGCGGTGGGCATGCTGAACTCGGGGCCCTTGGCGATGCTGTCTGGCCAGCGCTGCATGACGCTCTTGTAGCGGGTGTAGAAGCGCAGTGCTTCTTCGCCGTAGGCGTGGTGTTCACCGAACAGCGAGCGCTTCCAGCCGCCGAAGGAATGCCAGGCCATGGGCACCGGGATCGGCACGTTGATACCGACCATGCCGACCTGGATGCTGCGGGCAAAGGCCCGGGCCACACTGCCGTCGCGGGTGAAGCAGGACACGCCGTTGCCGAACTCGTGGGCGTTGATCAGCTTCACCGCACTGGCGAAGTCCGGCACCCGGACGATACCCAGCACCGGGCCGAAGATTTCTTCCTTGTAGATAGTCATTTCCGGGGTGACCTGGTCGAACAGGGTCGCGCCGACGAAGAAGCCCTGCTCCGCCCCCGGCACCTGCAGGCCGCGACCATCGACGATCAACTTCGCCCCTTCCGTGACGCCGCTGTCGATATAGCCCTCCACCTTGCCCTTGTGCAGTGCCGTGACCAACGGGCCCATATCGGCCTGCGGGTCGACACCGTTGCGCACCCGCAGGGCATCGATACGCGGCAGCAGCCGGGCGATCAGCTCATCGGCAACATCGCCTACCGCCACGGCGATGGAGATCGCCATGCAGCGCTCGCCGGCCGAGCCGTAGGCCGCACCGATCAGCGCGTCCGCGGCCTGGTCGAGGTCGGCATCCGGCATGACGATCATATGGTTCTTGGCCCCGCCCAGGGCCTGTACCCGCTTGCCACGAGAGGTCGCCTCGCGGTGGATGTACTCGGCGATCGGCGTCGAACCCACGAAGGAAATCGCCTCGACGTCTTCATGCTGGAGCAGTGCGTCGACTGCTTCCTTGTCGCCCTGGACCACGTTGAACACACCGTCCGGCAGGCCGGCTTCCTTGAGCAGGCGGGCCATCAGCAGACTGGCCGACGGAGCGCGTTCGGAAGGCTTGAGGACGAAGGTATTACCGGTGGCCAGGGCCATCGGGATCATCCACAGCGGCACCATCACCGGGAAGTTGAATGGCGTAATGCCGGCGCACACGCCCAGGGCCTGGCGCAGGTTCCAGTTGTCGATACCGCCACCGATATTGTCGGTGAACGCGGTTTTCAATAGGTACGGCGCGCCGCAGGCGAACTCGACGATTTCGATGCCGCGAGTCACTTCGCCCATGGCGTCGGAGAGCACCTTGCCGTGCTCGGCTGTAATCAGTCGGGCCAAATCCTCATGGTGCTGGTCGAGCAGTTCCTTGAAACGGAACAGGATGCGCGAGCGACGCAGCGGCGACAGTTCCGACCAGGCCGGGAACGCCGTCCGGGCCGCAGCCACGGCTTCATTGACAGTCATCGTCGAGGCCAGCGCAACCTGCGCCTGTACCTGGCCGAGCGCCGGGTTGAATACATCGGCCTGCCGCTCGCCCTCGAACGAAACGACCTCGCCATCGATGAAATGCCCAATCGAACCGAACGTCTCGGGATGGGTAGAACTGCTGCTCATGCAATCACCTATTAAGTTACGGGTCTAGACCCCGTCGATGGAGCGCTGCCACTAGGGGTGCTGCAGCGCTTGGTTCAAATCGTCTCAGTACACTAATATATCAGTATATTTTAAGCAAGGCTTGTTGCCTCCCATCCGGATCCACAACCCTTTCCGCTTGGGAAAATGTGAACCATCAGGCTCAACGTCCTCAACGTCACACCTGCCGACTACGCAGTCCCTACCGAACC
This sequence comes from Pseudomonas sp. NY15374, assembly GCF_048068255.1. Lineage (NCBI taxonomy): Bacteria > Pseudomonadati > Pseudomonadota > Gammaproteobacteria > Pseudomonadales > Pseudomonadaceae > Pseudomonas > Pseudomonas sp. NY15374. The sequence continues at coordinate 171,348 of NZ_JBLUPZ010000001.1, read as the reverse complement.
GGCACCAGCACGGCATTCAAGCGCACCGCATTGAGAAACCCCAATAAACGTGCAAAAATACGCATAATCACATTAAAACAAGATAGATCGGTGAGCCATAAATGTTGAATCAGGAGAGGCAGGATCGAATTCGTACACGTTTGTCCTTGAATGGGAGGGTCATTGCTGCAGAGCTGGCAAAGGATTTTGGAGTATCGGAAGATGCGATAAGACGCGATTTACGCGAACTGGCTCGTCTAGGTTTCTGCCGGAGGGTTTACGGCGGCGCACTCCTTCCAGCTCCAGATTTTGGCAATATTCAAGAGCGCGAGAGTGAATCAATTGATAATAAGAATCAGTTGGCGAGGCGCGTTGCAACCTATGTTAATGATGGAGCAACAATCTTTATAGATGCCAGCTCTACGAATATTGCTGTCGCCCGTGAACTTCCAAAGAATATCAAAACTACGGTCATCACTAATGCACCTGCAATCGCCGTCGCGTTAAGTGATCACGCACTTTGCAAGATCATTGTGTTGGGCGGAACCTTCAACCCAACCAAGGGTGCATGCTTAGGTTATCAGGCAATCCAAGAAGCAAAAAAAATCTATGCAGACATTTTAGTTCTTGGTGCTTGTGGGGTAGACAAGACTATAGGCATCACAGCATTCGACCCTGAAGAAGCCGAGCTCAAACGATGTCTAATAGATCAAAGCTCGCTTATAGTAGTACCTATAACTTCTAACAAAATTGGTACAGCCGCCCCATTCAAGATCTGCGAAGCCAGCGATATCGACATCTTAATTGTGGAGAACAACCTACCTCACACAGCAGTAAACGAATTTACAGCGATCGGCATCAAGGTTGAAATGACTGAATCAAGCTAACCTAAGCGGTCGAGCGAACAAAGGAAGTCTAAATTTTTGGTGCGACATGAGCAAATACTCAATCGAATGCGGAAGCACCCACAGCACTAAGCCGACTGAAGTAGAGAATTGGGCAATAGCTATTCTCTCATTGGCAGCGTTCGTCATCGTAACGACAGAGTTTATTATTGGCCTGATGCCCACCCTAGCTAGGGACTTGAGCATTTCAATTCCAATGGCCGGCCAATTGGTCACCGCATTTGCAATTACTGTAGTTTTTGCCGGACCACCGCTTACAGCAGCTTTCGCTCGTATCGAGCGGCGTTTTTTGTTCACTTGGATACTGGTTGCATTTGCGGCGAGTAATGTCGCGGTTGCGCTCGCGCCGAACTATTGGACTGTACTTATTGCAAGAATTGTCCCAGCAGCATTGTTGCCCGTATTCTGGGGTGTAGGGAGTGACGCGGCAGGAAAATTAGTCGCAAAGGAAAAAGCAGGTAAAGCCATTTCTCAAGTATATTTCGGTGTCACCTCTGCTTTGCTATTCGGTCTTCCACTGGGCACAGTGCTGGGTGATGCTTTGGTTGGCGCGGCGCTTTCTGGGCACTAACTGTGCTGTCTCTCGCAATGGCTGTTCTCTTGCGCAAGGTCATGCCCGAGCTGCTTCCCGGTCCCCAGGAGAGTTTAAAAGCGCAGATTTCCACGTTAGCAAACCGCTTCTTCCTCGCCAACCTTTTACTATCGCTAGCAGTGTTCACAGCCATATTTGGTGCCTACACCTATCTGGCAGATATGCTCGAACGGTCAGGAGGTATTGCACCGGCCGAGCTTGTTGACCTCGCCCAATCACCTTGCCCGGCAGTTCAAGGTCAGTGAGCCGAACAAGCTCTGGGGGACAGACATCATCTATATCCACACTCACGAAGAATGGCTACACCTGGCGGTAGTGCTGGACCTGTTTTCTCGTCAAGACATCGGTTGGTCAGTGAAGTCCAAGATGAGCAGTGAACTGGCTATCGAAGCGATGTTGGTCGCCGGGTGGCGGCGTAAACCCTAACAAGAAGTGATGATTCACCCCGAGAGTAAAAATGCACCGGCCAGTGGTTCCTTATGGTTTGACTGACACAGCGATAGACCGATGATGGGTGATCTGGTCGCGGAGCGTCCCGGGTGCCCGTGTCAGTCGTGTGCTACGGCTGGTGAGTACGAATAACTGCTCGCTCAGGTTTTCCTCCAATTCCCTGATTGTGCGCGATAAAGACGACTGCTCTGTATGCAGCTTTTCCGCAGCTCGGGCAAAGAGAAGCTCTTCCGCAACAGCGAGGAAGCACCGTAAGTGCCGCAGTTCCATAGTCTCCCCTCTTCCCAGTTAGTCCCTATAAGAGCCTTGGTTATTTAACAGTCCCACTCACCACAAGAACCACAGTCAAGGTAACGCTCAAAGCGTGCCAAAAGCTTATGACTTATGCCTCTGCAGGGTAGGAGCCAACAGCAACGGCAGAGCCAACAGCGTTAGAACGACAAGCATGGTGAGCCGAAGGCCGATGTGCTCGCCGATGAAGCCGAGTAGCGGAGGTCCGACAAGAAAGGCCGTGTAGCCTAGCGTGGCCAGAACCGCGATGCGCGCGGATGGATCATGTCCAACGGAGGCACCGGCTGACATCGCTACAGGAAAGCCCAGTGATGCACCGATTCCCCAAAGGAATACGCCGATACCTGCCACAGACAAGGTTGGGGCCAGAACTACTATTAGTATTCCGACTGCGCCGATAAGCGCACTGGCGCGAATTACGTTGACGGGTCCGAAACGGCTCAGCACCCCGGTTCCCAAGAACCGTCCCAATGTCATCGTCGCAGCGAAAGCGACGAACAGAAGCGAACCAATGGCTTCAGAGGTTTCGTGCGCGTCCACAATCAGCAGTGGTAGCCAGTCGTTGGCGGAGCCTTCGGCCAGCGCCACAGCCAGCACAATTGCACCGATGAGGATGAGCTTCGGATCATCCTTGATGGTCGTGATGAAGCCTCGCTTATTTGCGGAATCAGTCACGCGTGCGCCGTGTGATCCGACCACACCGTAGGCGACATAGACCAGCATCGGACACAGCAGCGCACAGACGACGAGCATGTGCGAGGTAACGGACAAGCCTTTTGCAACCAGTAGCAGACCACACACGGCACCGAGCGTCGTACCCAGGCTGAAGCAGCCGTGTACCAGCGTCAGCACGGGTCGCCCCAGCCCACGTTCCACATGCGCCCCCAACACGTTGACGGCCACTTCGGCCTGGGCCATTCCAAAACCAACCAGGCCCAAGCCAAAGCCTGTCATCCAAGCCAAAGCGAGGTGAGTACCGCTCGACAGCACGATCAGGCCCGCCAGAGCGAGCGTCATGCCAGCGCAGACTGCACGATCTGCACCAATACGGGCCACGATGTTGCCGGCCAGCAGAATCCCGCCCATCGAGCCAAGCGAGAACCCGAAAAGGATCAGACCCATCTCTGCTGTGGATGCGCTCAGAGCGTCGCGGATAGAGGGCGTGCGCACGATCCAGGAGGCCATGACAAAGCCGAGCACGAGGAAACATCCGAATAATGCCCGGCGCGTTTTGAGCAATCTTGCGTTTTCAGTATTCACATTCATTCTTGGTTGCAGGAGGCCTTAGGCCTTGCTGGTTGATCTGACGAAGCGAGCCGTTTGTTTGCCTACCAGTTCATTGGAGAGATAAGGCGCTGTCCGGCTTGCCTTTACGGCAGCCACTACCTCTGGAGGCCCACTGACCACCACTCGGCCTCCCGAATTGCCAGCCCCTGGTCCCATGTCGATGACCCAATCACACGCCGCGACCACGCGCATGTCGTGCTCGACCACCACAACTGTGTTGCCTGCCTGGACCAATCCATCGAGTTGCAGGAGCAAGCGATCGACATCCGCCGGGTGCAGTCCAGTGGTGGGCTCGTCCAGGACGTAAAGGGTGTTGCCATGCTGCAGCCGCTGCAACTCGGTGACGAGCTTGATGCGTTGCGCCTCACCCCCGCTCAACTCGGTCGCAGGCTGCCCCAGTCGCAGATAGCCCAGGCCGATGTCGTGCAACAGCATCAGTGGTCGCAGTACGGCAGGCTCATCCGAAAACACCTCGCAGGCATCCTTCACTGTGAGGTCAAGCACCTGCGCAATCGTCAGATCCTTCCACTTGATCTCAAGCGTTGCCGGGTTGTAACGAGCACCGTGGCATTCCGGGCACGGTGCGTACACGCTCGGGAGGAACAGCAACTCCACGCTCACAAAGCCTTCGCCTTCGCACTTTGGGCATCGTCCCTGTGCGACGTTGAAGGAAAAACGCCCGGGCCCATAGCGGCGCCGCTGTGCTGCAGGTGTGGCCGCGAACAGCTTGCGTACGCCGTCGAACAAGCCGGTGTAAGTTGCCAGGTTGGACCGTGGCGTGCGGCCGATGGGCTTTTGATCAACCCGAACCAGTCGTTTGATACCGACCAATCCCGCCAAGCGGCCCGCCGTCACGACGCCCGCACTATTGCTGGCAGCACCCGGATCATCGTCTTGCAGGTAGCTGAAGGATTGCGCGCTACTGGGCGAGCTATCGCCATCGTTGTGCTCGGCGTCAACCAAAGGCGTGCCGAGCTCCTGCGCTACAAGTTCGACCAGTGCATGACTGACCAGACTCGACTTCCCAGAGCCAGAAATTCCGGTCACCGCCGTCAGACACCCTGTCGGAAACGCGGCGTCCACATCTTTAAGGTTATGGCGCACAACGCCTTCAAGGCGTAGCCACTCAAGGGCATCCCGGCGAACTTGAACCTTTCTGTCGCTCTTGGCCGGGAACAGGTAGCGCGCCGTTTTGGATCGACTAACTTTCGCTAGCCCAGCAGGAGGGCCGCTATAGAGAACTTCTCCTCCATGGGCGCCAGCGTCGGGTCCGACGTCTACCAACCAGTCCGCTTCGCCCATGGTGGCCAGATCGTGCTCCACCACAAACAAGGAATTGCCAACTCTTTTGAGCCGATGCAGTGCAGCAATCAGTGCTTCGCCGTCTGCGGGGTGTAATCCTGCAGACGGTTCATCGAGTACGTACACGACGCCGAAAAGCTGTGATACCAGTTGCGTGGCCAGACGCAGGCGTTGCAGCTCGCCCGAGGACAGCGATGGCGTCGCGCGGTCGAGCGACAGATACCCAAGCCCGAGCTGTGTCATCGCGCTGATGCGCGAGATAATTTCCTGGGCTAATCGCTGGGCAGCAAGCACCTGCTCCTGGGCATATTCAGGTACGGGCTTTGTCGTCGATCCCGAGCGGCGTTTACCGCCAGCCGTGGTGGGAAGACCCGCATGAATGCTGGCTGCTGGGATCTTCTGTCCGAGCCTGCCTTCCGCCGCCGGAGTAAGGAGCACTGCCATCTCGTCGAGCGTCAACCGCCCGAGCTCAACGATGTCGAGACCCGAGAAGGTGACCGTCAAAGCCTCAGGCTTGATGCGCTTTCCACCACAAACATGGCAGTCGCTACTGGCCATGAATGCCGCGGCCCGCTCGCGCATACGCGCGCTCTTGCTGTGTGCGAAGGTGTGCAAGACATGCCGCTTCGCACTGCTGAATGTGCCCATGTAGCTTGGCGACAAACCAGTCTTTTGCGCGGCCTTGGCTTCCTCATGGCTGGCTCCGGCATACACCGGGACGGTAGGCTGCTCTTCTGTAAAAAGAATCCAGTCGCGCAATTTCTTGGGAAGCTTTCGCCATGGCACATCGACGTCGTGTCCCAGCATGACGAGGATGTCCCGCAGATTCTCCCCACCCCACGCAGTGGGCCAGGCCGCTACAGCGCGCTCGCGAATCGTCAGGCCGTCATCCGGAACCATCGACTGTTCGGTAACTTCATAGACTTTGCCCATGCCGTGGCAATGCGGGCATGCACCTTCCGGTGTGTTGGGCGAAAAGTCTTCCGCATACAGCATGGGGTGCCCCACGGGATACCGGCCCGCACGGGAGTAAAGGAGCCGCACCAAATTGGAAATGCCGCTCAGACTCCCAATAGAGGACCGAGCGGTAGGTGTACCCCGACGCTGTTGCAGCGCCACGGCGGGTGGCAGACCGTCGATAGCGTCCACATCCGGCGTACCCGCTTGGTCGATCAGCCGACGTGCATAAGGCGCAACTGATTCCAAGTAGCGACGCTGCGACTCGGCATATAAGGTGCCGAAAGCCGTGCCCCGCGAACACTTACAACCCCGTGATTTTTCGCTATTTCGTTCTTCATAATGTCGACTGATATCGTGGTTTCTTCCGAATTTGCAGGAGTGCAAAATGCTGTGCCCCGCAATGATTGCGTTGCCTCCGTATTGCGTTGCTACGCCCATTGAGGCAATAGCATCCACATCTCAGCATTTGCATACTGTGGATTCGGACGAATTGCCACAGGTGCGTTCTCCGTATTCCCTACGGCCTGGACAACGCCGCACTGCGCTTACGCTGCCCAAGACGAATCAGTTGCTCCCAGCAGCCGTAACAATATCAACCGAGCTATAACCCAGTACCAGCCTCAGTTCTAAGCTTTAGCTGGTTTCTGACTGTATACATGACCACGCATAAAGGATCAGCATTCCGCTAAATGATCAGCTCGCTTTCTTCTATCGAGAAAGCCCGCCCATACCGTCAGACCGAATGCCAAAAATACGAATATCGCAGCGATCAAAGGTGTGGATGTCAAACTTCCCCTTGCCACGATCATCCCCCCTATAGAAGCGCCTCCGGCGATCCCCAAATTGAATGCCGCGATGTTCAGCCCGGAAGCGACATCCACGGCAGACGGCACATAACGCTCGGCTTGTTTAACGGCATAAAATTGAAGACCTGGAACGTTTCCGAAGGCGACAGCACCCCATATCAGAACGGTGATGAGCATCATCCATTTGCTTGATGCAGTGAATGCCAATGCGATAAGGACAACTATCAATGCCAAGAATATCGAACGAAGCGCAGGCACCGCACCATAGCGATCTACAAGCTTTCCACCATAGAGATTTCCGACTGCAACAGACACGCCATACAAAAGCATCACGCCACTCACTGCTGCTGCCGAGAAGCCCGAGATTTCTTCAAGAATTGGCGCGAGGTAGGTAAAGGCTACGAAAGACCCTCCGTAGCCGATAGCGGTAATTGCATAGGCCAGTATCAGGCGTGGGTGCGTTAGCACGTTGGCAAGTTGCCTCAATGTTGCAGGCTTGCTACTGGGGATACTGCTAGGAACGAATAAAAGTGTTCCCAATATTGCGATTGCACCTAAAGCAGCCACAACAAGGAAGGTCGAGCGCCATCCAAACATCTGCCCAATAGAGGTTCCAATCGGCACACCAGTGACAAGCGCTACGGTCAGCCCTGTAAACATGATTGCAATAGCGCTGGCGGCTTTTTCCTTTGGCACAAGCCCTGCGGCAATGATGGTCGCGATTGAGTAAAAGACTCCGTGAGCTAATCCTGTCAAAACCCGAGCAGCGACTAATGTCTCAAAACTCGGCGATGCCCATGCCAACATGTTGCTCGCAGTGAAAATCGCCATCAATGAAATAAGCAGAATCTTCCGGTGGACCTTCCCCGTGGCCGCAGTGAGCAAAGGGGCGCCGACCGCGACGCCCATTGCATAAAGGCTGACGAGCAGGCCTGCGGATGGCAGGCTAACGCCTAGGTCCGTTGCTACGATTGGAATCAATCCCACAATGACAAATTCGGCAGTGCCGATTGCAAAAGAACATATCGTTAAGGCAAACAATGCAATTGGCATCAGATCCTCTTAAATCATCAAAAAAACAGCTCCCTGTAAAACCAAGGAAGTGGACTTTCCTAAGTCAACCCTGTCGCTATGCTTGCATTGAGGGGGCACCTACGGAGCAATTAGGCTTATTTAAATAGGCCGCCTCAATTACCAAAAATGTGATGGCAGACAAATCGAGCCTTACGCTAGTGATTCTAGTCAACCGGCGTTCTCAAGCGCTAACAGAATTAGAGACGAAAATATGGGGACTAGACACTCACCGCTAGGAAGTAGTGTCTAGTTCCGTCCGTCGATCAAGTGACCACCGAAAGTTCCAATATGCCAGTGCTTACTTTTTGGAATTAAGGCTTTCCTGAGTATTAGCCCAGCCGGTCAGATTCTCGACCAGGTTATCAACAGCCAACTCGGCCTTCTCGATAGACTCGACGACTCGCGCATCCCTAAACTCATCGAACTCGATAGCGATTGAATCGAAGTCCTTGATTCCGATATAGCGCAGAGCGGCCATTACGGCACCCTCGACATGGTTGTCAGCAGATAAACGCCCCCCTGCGTCGTAGCCATAGTCTCCGCGCGAACTTAGGAGCACAGCCCGACGACCTTGATCGGCCAAGAGCGGCCAATAAGGTACATCGCCACGAGCCAGATCAAAACCGAATGTACGACCCACGCGGATGAGGTTATCGAGCCAAGCCTTCACCTGTGTTGGCACGCCAAAGTTGTACATGGGTACACCGAGCACTATCAAATCGCTTCGCAGAAGTTCGTCAATCAATGCGTCGCTCTCAGCAAGTCGCTCAACCATCCAAGGCTCTCGCTGCTCATCTGGTGTAAATGCGGCATGAATCCACGCCGCGTCAACTTGGTCCGGAGGAGCTTTTCCAAGATCTCGGTAAACGACAGAATCTTGGGGCCGGATGCCGTGCCATTTAGACACGAAGCGCGACGTTAACCGCCTGGTGTGCGACCCGTGAGCATGCTCAGCGGAGGAGCCAGGGCGGGCGCTTCCATCCAGGAAAAGAACGTTAATCATAATTCATCTATCCCTCTCAATTGCAGGCATGGAACAGCCAATAGGCGTATGATCTGCGGGACAAAGCTTTACGACAAACGATCTTTTCTCAGTTGATAGGTGATAGAAATTCATGCATCAGCACATTTTCGGGAACATACCTCTTAGCGCGCTCCGCGCTTTTGAAGCCGCGGCACGACTGCAGAGCTTCAAGGAAGCGGCTACAGAGCTGTCGATCACTCCAACAGCAGTAAGTCATCGCATCAAACAGTTAGAGGATGCTCTTGATATCCGTTTATTCGCGCGTGAGGTACGCAGCGTCAGCCTCACCGATGCTGGCCAACTTTTGTATCCTGCTGTCCACACAGCGTTTACCGGCATCGTGAGTGCGATCGAGGAGCTGCAACGTCGAGACCGGAGGCCATCCGTTACATTAAGCACAACCTGCGGTTTTGCCGCTCGTTGGCTTTTGCCCCGTCTTCCTGCCCTCGCAGCGGCTATTCCTAACGTCGATTTGCACCTACATTCTTCTGATTCGCCAGTTCAACTCAAAGCTGGCAGTGCAGACCTTGCTATTAGATTTTGCACACCGCCCGATCCAAGTGTTGAAAGCGAGGTATTGCTTCCTGGCAGATATGTGCCAGTTTGCGCTCCCTCACTTAGTGCCGAGACTCGCGATGATTTCTCCAATATTGCGAGATTGCGTTTCCGTTCCAGTAAAAATGACGAGTGCATTCCGGATTGGCCGCAGTGGCTGGCTATATCAACTATGGCGGGACACCCGTCTGGCCCAGAGCTTGGTTTTTCTGATGAAGCTCATACCATCCAAGCCGCAATTGCCGGCCAAGGGGTTGCACTTTCAAGTGTTGCTCTTGTTGCGGATGACCTCAACGAAGGACTGCTACGCGTACCGTTCGGCCCAGCCTTGGATGGGCGTGATTTCTATCTACTCTCGGCTTTGGGTTCCTGTGAACATTCCGCCGTCGTGATGGTCAAAAATTGGCTTAGGGAAGAAGCGCGCTTATTTGTGGCCAAACATGCAAATTATTTTTCATAGGATGCCCCTAAGAATTTTCCGATCAAGTCAGCACAGGCCATCTGACCCGCGCTGAAATTGCCCTGCGTCCAACTGCCCTCTACAAGCCCACCATCCCATAAGTCAGATGAGATTTTCCGATTTCGAGTGCGCCGGGAAGCGCAATCAAACCCGTCGGGAGGTTCTTCAGGCCGAGATTGAACAGGTGGTGCCGTGGAGCGGTTTGGTGGCATTGATCGAGCCGCATTATCCAAAGGCCGGCGGTGGTCGCAAGCCGTACCCACTGGACACCATGCTGCGTATTCATCTGCTGCAGAACTGGTTCTCGCTGAGCTACTCGGCCATGGACGCGGCGCTGTATGAGATCACTTCGATGCGCGAGTTTGCTCGCCTGACGCTCAGTGCTCCGATCCTCGAAGACACGACAATCATGTCTCCCAGCACCTGCTGGAGAAGCACGAACTGGCTTCAGGGATTCTGGAAACCATCAACAATTACCTGCGAGACGAGGGTCTATCGTTGCGCAAGGGTGCCATTGTCGACGTCACCATCATCCACGCTCCCAGTTCAACCAGGAACAAGGAAGCCAAACGCGATCCCGAGATGCATCAGGCGCAGAAAGGTAATCAATATTTCTTTGGCATGAAGGCGCATATCGATGCCGACGCTGAGTCGGGCTTGGTGCACAACGTCCATGCCACAGCGGCGAATGTGGCCGATGTAACGCAGGTCGCTCCCCTGCACTATGGCGATGAAAATGCTATCTCTGCCGACGCGGATTATACCGGCGTGGAAAAGCGGCCGGAGCATGACGGCTGGCCGGTGATTTGGCAGATTTCAACTCGTCGCAGCACTTACAAGCGCTAGAACAAACGCAGCGTGCTCTACAAAGCCAGCCGCAAGATCGAGAAGATCAAAACGCGGGCGCGAGCAAAGGTCGAACACCCTTTTCGTGTGATCAAGCGCCAATTCGGCTATGTGAAAACCCGCTTCCGTGGCTTGGCCAAGAACACGGCGCAATTGACCACGCTGTTTGCCCTATCGAATCTGTGGATGGTACGCCGGCAATTATTGCCTGCTGCAGGTGAGGTGCGCCCGTGAGGGCAGATAACCGAGGCATTGACTTGGTTATCCAATAATCAGCGGTTGAAAATCGGGCCTTTCAGCACCAGTGCAAAATATAGACTAAAGCCGGATACAAAACCCACAGATGACACTTCATGACCAGCAAATCTAAGCTTAGGCTAATTTATTACAATCCAACTCGAACCTTAGCGACAAGTAGATGTCACTGACTCCGTAACCTCGAAAAACCACACCTCCTCTCATTGGGAAGAGTCATGGACGAGGTAGCGTGTTTACTTCATGGAAGAGCTGCGGGGTCCAAGCCCATGATTTCAAAAAATTTCTACCGCCCCCTTGATGCAGCCATCCTCTGGAGTAATTTGCAGGAGCACTACTCCCAGATAACTGACTTAGCACTCTATAACCCTCAAGAACTCAAAACACACTTTCCACAATGGCCTGCACTACATACTTACGTCGAAAGGATATATGATGCCATTGCGCGCCAGGAGCTGCCAGCCAGCTTCTTGGGCAAGCCTGTTGAGAGTTTCCATGAAGCTATTAAACCCTACATAACCATTCGGCACGCTGATTTCCGAATTTGGATTGATAGTTTCTATCCAGACGATATACCAATATTCCTGCTTAATAATTCTGACAAGCACGCATCGTGCATCCCGCTAGCTATTTTTTTGACACAGAAAGCGAGGCTAGACGCCACTTCAGCCGAACTCAACAGCCTGCGCCAGCATTTGATACAACTTGAGCAAGAGCTCTCAGCCTGCAGAGACATGAACAACACAAATAGAGGAGACGGCACCAATGTGAACACCTCTCGCGAAACCGATACTACCGTACTCTATATAATAATCGGATCACTTCTGGCGGTAAGCGTGGGCAAATCTGCGAGCGGACGAGTACGGTCCATCTATAAAAACCAAACCGCCATTGTCGAAGCGATCACACTGGGATTCCCTAAAACTCCAGGCCTCAGCAAGCGCACCCTTGATCGGAAATTTGCCGAAGCTCGGCGTCATTTAGATCAAGCGTCGCGGCTCTAAAGTCTCGTTGCCAGGCTATACCAGCCATTGCCTGGCAATGATTTGTATGTCCGGACCGGCTTCACTATGAGGTGACATCCCATCACACGCCACCCGGCGCTACGGAGTGACATCATGCAACCGACCAGCCCTACCCCTCGGCCTGCCGACCGCCACATCATGCGCCGCGACGAAGTTGAGCAGAAAACCGGCTTCAAACGCTCGCACATCTACAACCTGATGAAGGCTGGCCAATTCCCGCAATGCCGGCGCATCGGCACCCGCGCTGTCGGTTGGGATTCTCTGGAAATCGAACAGTGGGTTCAGGACCGACTGTCCACGGGGGACTGATCATGGACGTCCTCTCGCTGATCTCGACCAAGGGCGGCGCGGGCAAGACTACCGTCGCCGCCAACCTGGGCGGCGTGCTCGCCGATGCCGGCCTTCGCGTTCTGCTACTGGACCTGGACAGCCAACCAACGCTGTCCAGCTACTACGCCATGAGCGAGGCACGTGAGGCCGGTAGCTACGAACTTATAGCACAGCGGCTCACGGCGCCTGATCAGGTGATCTCTGCCACTGTCATCCAGCACCTCGATCTGATCATCTCCAACGACCGCGCCGGGCACATCAGTACCCTGTTGCTGCACGCGGCCGATGGCCGTTTGCGCCTGCGCAACCTGCTGCCGGCCTTTGAGGAGCATTACGATGTGCTCATCATCGACACCCAGGGCGCACGCAGCGTGGTCGTGGAGATGGTCATCCTCGCCTCCTCTTGCACGTTGTGCCCGGTCCCGCCGGAAATGCTCGCCGCTCGGGAGCTGCGCCGGGGTACGCTGGCTCTGTTCGAAGAGCTGGAACCCTACCGCTATCTCGGCGTTGACTTGCCATCGGTAAAGTTGCTGCTCAATCAGGTCAATGCCAACCGCCGCGATACGCGCTTGATCATGCGGAGCCTACAGGCCTCTTTTCAGGCCGATCCGCATGTCAGCGTCTGCAGCACGGTGATCCCCGACCGTGTGGCCTATCCCAGTGCCGCCTCGCTCGGCCTCCCCGTGCACCGAGTGGAAATGACTCCACCGTCCGGGAGCCGCAGTCCTTGCGCCGCAGAGGTCATGCGCGGCCTGGCCATCGAGCTATTCCCGCAATGGGCCCAGCAGGTCGATGCGCTCGCCGCGCGTGTGCCCGGCATTGTGACTGACGCTGGGCAACAACTGCTTCGTCGCGTCTGATCGGAGGATAAGGGATGAAGCCACCTACCTCCGAAGACATCACGCGTCAGTTGCAACAGGCGCACTTCCCTCAAAAACACGACCGCGACCTCGCCATGGCGCCCGTTGGCGATACACCGATGGTGGTAACTATCGAGCAACTTCGCCCCTACGAGCTCAACCCGCGCGTGGTGCGCAACCCGCTGTATCACGACATCAAGGCTTCGATTCGCGAGCGCGGTCTGGATCAGCCACCTGCGATCACCCGCCGTCCCGATGAGCCGCATTTCATCATCCGCAACGGCGGTAACACCCGTCTGAGCATCCTCGGTGAGCTGTGGCAGGAAACGCGCGAAGAACGCTTCTTCCGTATCCATTGCCTGTTCCGTCCCTGGCAGTCGGAGTCACATGCCTTGCTCGGGCACCTGGCCGAGAGTGACTTGCATGGCCAGTTGACGTTTATCGAGCGGGCTCTTGCCGTGGCGAAGCTTCAGGACATGTTCCAATACGCGGACACCCACCTCACCCAGCGCGAGCTCGCCGCGCGCTTGAGTGAGGATGGCTATCCCATCTCGCAGTCACACATCAGCCGTATGTTCGACGCGCTCGAGCACTTGCTCCCTGCCATCCCGCAGATGCTGTACGCGGGCCTGGGCAAATCTGCCATCGTGCGCCTCATCAGTTTGCGACGGCGAGCGGAGTCGATTTGGAACCGGTACTTCGGTGCCCCCGAGCAGTTCCCGCTGTTGTGGTTCGAGATTCTGTCAACGTTCGACGGTGAAAAACCGGAACTGGATTCGGGTGAGCTGCAGGATGAACTCATTGCCAGGATGTCCGTTTCCTTGGAGCAGACACCTCGTCTGTTGGCTCTGGAGCTGCACCAGGAGCAACGCCCTTCGCTACACGCTGCCGACAGCCCTCCTACCCCTCAGCCCAGCCCATCGGTTGAGCTTGCAGAGTCTTCGCCTTCACCGGTACATCCGCCAAAAGCACCGGCTGCGGTATCGAATCACGAGCCGACAAAAGCTGCAAAAGCTGATGCGGACCTCTCGGCGCCGCAAACACCACGCCTGCCCGATATTCCCCATGCGATGGGGGACGAGCCATTACCGGAGAAGCTTCTGGAAGAGGTCGAGGAAGTTCCGACGTCGATCGTGACGGCGCCATCAGGCGCAGCATCACTGGAAAGGATCAGCGCCTTGCGCGCGAGCTGCGCGTCGTTGGCCGCCGAGCTTGCCGTCTACGCAGACGCTGGCGACATGGTCAACGCGCTCGCAGACGACCTAGGTTTCACGCTTTTACCGGGGCATAGCGAGCATAGTAGCCCACGGCACACCGGTATCCAGCTGTTACTTTCTGCCCTGCTGCGCCTGCAGGACGACGTGACCTGGAAGGAGCGCCAGCAGTTGCCGGCAGCACTGTTTGGGCAGTTGCTGATCGGCGTCTACGACCTTCCCTTCATCGACCGTCCAGCCCTGACAGTGGGGTTGGAACGCCTTCCTGATGCCCAGCTGGAGCAGCTGTTCTCGCTGATCCGCCACGCCCGGCAGTTGATCGAACTGACGCTGTCGTCCACTCGATAACGTGAGGAGCCACCTCATGAGCACGACTTTCAATCTGTTGAACCATGCCATGTTGAACCAGGTGCTGCATGAGCTGCGCCATGGCCGGTTACAGCGCTGCAAAGCCCTGGGCCTGGCCGATGAAGACATCGAGGTGCTGCAATCGTTGCCGCCGACCACCTTGTCTCACCTGGCGCACTCTTCGATCGCCTGGGTCGAGGTGAAGGTCGACATCACCGTGTTGCGTCGCCTGATCGTTCAGGCCGAGCGCGACGAACAGAACGAGCGGTTGATCAACCGGGCGCTCAAGTTGGGCGCGAGCTCCAACATCATGTACCGCTGCTTCGGCCTGGACCATTCGGAAACCGCGTTGCGGCGCCGTGTGCTGAAGATCGAGACGCACCGCGGTCGCCCGGTCCAACTCAGTGAAGCGCAGGAGCATGCCGTGTGGAATCGCTGGAGCCAGTTGCGCACGGAGGATCCGGACAACGACCCGCTGGACACCATGATGATGCTGGCCGAGGAACAACACATCAGCCTGACCCTGGTCTGGCAACAGATCGAACTGTACGGAGGCACACCATGCTGAGCTTTTACGAGGTCGACTGGCAAGACGTGGTGCGCCAGTGCTACGACGCCCTCCGGCGCCGAAATGAGTGGTACGCGGCGAACGGCAAACTGGTTGTCCCCACCGAGGAGCCCGCGGTGCGGACGATCTACTACGGCGACAACAACCCGCTGCCGCAGACCTTGCTGCTGGACCGCCGCCTGACGCCACTGGAGCGCAACACCTGGCAGGTGCTGCGCTGGCTGATCACCGAACGTAAGGTCAAGACGCCACGCTACCAAGACCTGCAGCCCTATCTAGCGACCAGTCCCTGCGGCGCCCAGGCCTCGCGCGAAACCATCGCCCGAGCGCTCAATGTCTTGCGCACCACCCGCTGGCTCAGCCTGGTGGAACGCTCACGTGATGCCAACGGTTGCCTGCGTGGTTGCGTCTACGTGCTGCACGGTGATCCGTTGACCGCGGCCGAGCAACTTGAGCTGGACAGCGGCTATGCGGCGCTGCTGCAGCAGAACCTCTCCCATGCCACCAAAGGGGTCAGGGACGTGGCGCAGCATGTGATCGCCGAGATCCAGGCCGACCCGCAGGTAGCTCAGATACACAAAGATAGCCTCGGTTCGCTGCCGCCGGTCCAACAGCAAACGCTGCCGCTGATGAGCGATGAACCAGATACAGAGGATTCCGAACCTGGCGCACACAACCTCGTTCGGAATTCTCCGGCTGGCGCAACAGATTCCGAACCCTGCGGCAATGCAGCGGATTTGGCTGTGGTTCGGAATACCGACGCTGGCCGTACAGTACAGAAAAACCAAAGCAAAAAAAGTACGGTACTGGGGCAGGTGGAGTTCGGTCGAGCACGGTGGCCTGAGGATTTACCGCTGAACCCGAACGAGCGGCGCATGGCCTCCCAGGCAATGCGTCAGCTCGAGCCGGAACAGCAACAAGCGGTGATCAATGAAGCGGCGGTACGTTGCGCCCGCGGTGAGATTCGAAAACCCGTCGCCTACCTGATGGGCTTGATCAAGCGCGCCTGCCAGGGCGAGTTCACCCTGTGGGCCGCGCGTACCGAGGATGAGAAATCTTCAACCCATCCTTCACGCTCAGCCAAACCTCTGCCGGAGGAACCACCCCGAGAGCGATCCAAGCGCAGCGGTCAGCGCACCGCGTCGCCACTTGCCCTCTCATGCCTGGAGGAACTGAAAAAACGCTGCCGGGGCGTCACTGCAGCGACATAGGTCTGGAACTCGATGGATCTAATGTCGATGCCATCGCTTCCAGGGACATCCACTCTCGGGAAAATGCGAGCAATCCACCTTCAGGTTGATCCGCATTGCCAGCCAAGGATTGGCCCATCGTCGGCGTCATTCCGACGGCGAGGTACTGGCGATGGTCGATCACTACCAACTCAATCTGGGCTCCCTGCGCAGCAGCATCACCCTGACCCTGCACACCCACCATGCGGCACGGCTGTGGCAGGGGCGCAGCGGTCGCGATGGGGTACATCCGATCCTGGGCATGCCCGGTTACATCAGCGTCACCAACCTGCTCAAGCACGCCAGCAGCCAGGGTGATCCGTACGCGGACTGGTTCATGCTGCAGCTGGAGGAAAAGCTGCTGCAGGCCAGGTTGGACATGGCCACGCTGACGCAGCAAATGAGCCGCGTGGAACGGGCCCTGCCCACGCAAGTCGATGTCGGTGACAACCTCAACATTCACCCCGTAACCCTGCCGCTGTTCATCGGCAGCCAGCTGGGCTTTCTCGCGATCTACCTGCTCACCGACTACGACACTCTGGTCCGCCGGGTGCTGCTCGCCCACCACACGGCGCTGATCGGCCGGGGCGATATGGAATCCTGGATCGATGGCGGCGCCCATCTGCTGCGCAGCCTGTTTGGCCTGGCGCAGCGCTACCGCTTGGCCGGGGTGAGTCGGGACGACATGGCCGCCAACAACGCCCGCGCCCGCGAAGCGATCGACAAGTTTGGCACCCTGCCGCAGGACATTCTCGAAGGGACGCGCCGCTCCCAGTTCGCCCCGCCGATCGCCCGCAGCAACGTGCGCTCAGAAATCGAAGGCCCGAATCCGCCGGAAGCCGAGGAACAGACTATATCGGACACCACGAACGACGGAGGTGAGGCATGACCCTGGCCGAAGCCATCGCCCGGCGTTTGTCAGCCGATGCTTATCGCGAGTTCGCACAGGGTGCCTCCCTAAAAGGCCTTTTAAAGCCTTTTAAGGGTAAGGGGGAGCTGCAGCAGTTCGCCGAGACGATCCTGCGCCTGCGCACCCAGGTCGCCGAGTTGATGGCGGTGATGCTGGCGATCACGGCCCAGCCACCCTTCTCGTTGCTGGAGCTGCGCCTGGTCGTCCAGCACAGCGCGACGGGCACCGATTTCCTGCGCTGGCGCAGCCCGGATTTTCTGCGCATGGGCGTGCAGGTGTGGCAGGAGGTGCTGGTTCATCCGCATCTGCACCCGGAACTGCGGCAGGCGTTGTATCAGCTGGAGACCAACCGTGTAGTGCTGAACCTGCAGATGAGCAGCCTGCAGTCGCTGTATCGTCAAGCCATCACCGGTGCCAGCAAGCTCGAGGCCGCCGAGCGCGTCCTAACCCGTTCCCCCACCGAGGAGTAACCCGCATGAGTACTTTGTTTGTTGGTGAAGGCAACATCGGCAGCGTTCCTGAGTATCAGGAGTTCAACACCAACCCGGATGAGCCGCGGCGCCTGCTGCGGCTGAATGTCTATTTCGACAACCCGGTACCGCGTGAAGGTGGCTACGAGGATCGCGGCGGCTATTGGGCGCCCGTCGAGCTCTGGAACCGTGACGCCGAACACTGGGCCACGCTGTACCAGAAAGGCATGCGCGTCCTGGTTGAAGGGCGCACGGTCAAGGAGGAATGGGAGGACAGCGACGACAACGCCCGCGTGACGTTCAAGGTGGAGGCGCGGCGCATCGGCATTCTGCCGCACCGCCTGGCCTCGGTGACCATGCGCGAGAAAGCCAGCGACAACGCCAGCACTTCGCGCAAGGGGGGAGGCAAGAAAGCGCCACGCAAATCCGGATAAGTGCGTGGTACTCAGTGGAATCGCCGCCCGCAGCGCGATATCACTGGAGCCATACAGTCAGCTCAGCGGGCACCGGCTCCTGCCGATGCTTCATTCTCGCCTGGCACTCCTATGCCGCTCATGTTCCAGCATTTGCTTCACTTCCGCCAAGTACTGGTCCAGGGCAAGGAATGCCCGCCAGTGCAGCGGACTCTCCTGGACCCAGGCAATCAACCGGGCGCGAGCCGCATCCTTGTCCGGTTCCAGATGGGTGGCCATGAACAGCTCATAGGCCTTGATCGCTAACGCATCTGCCTCACTCTGGTGGGTTCCGTGCAAGTTGTTGCCTCCGTGGTGACGGTCGAGTCATCCATCTTATTCTTGGTGATACGCCCCGTAAGGTTGTTAGTCAACCTTCAGAGTCGTTCATATCTTTGGGGTGCTGTTCGACCATATAGGTCGAATTGGAGAGCGCCCCCATTGCCCGTCAAAGAGCCTAGTCCACATCACATTGGTCGCCAGCCGGCGAAGTATCGTCGTGCCCGGCACTTGACCCAGGCGCAGGTCGGCGAGCACCTGCAGATCTCCGGCGAAGCGGTGTCGCGCCTGGAGCGAGGCTTCGTTGAGCTCTCGGTATCCAAGCTGCTGCAATTGGCCGACTTGTATGGCTGCCCTGCAGACGAGCTACTCCTGGCGATCAGCCCTCGGCCGCAGGACTTGGGCGTGTAAATCAACTCGATAATCAAAGAGCTGGATGAGGCGGATAAGCAGTTCGCCTTGGAGTCTCTGAAAACGCTGGCGAGCCACCTCGCGCAACGCAAGTAACACCCGTCCGCCGATATGAACGCGGCACCTTCGGATTTCCCCTGGCGCTTCGTAACCACACCCCCACCCTGTCGGTACCCACCGAGAGGGCACGTGTATGCGCCTGTTCATCTGCGAGAAACCTTCCCAAGCGCGCGACATCGCCCGGGTGCTGCAGGCCAGCCGCCGCGGTGATGGCTGCCTGAAGGGGCAGAACGTCACTGTCACCTGGTGCGTCGGTCATTTGTTGGAGACTGCACCGCCTGAAGCCTACGGCGACTACAAGCGCTGGTCGCTGGACGATCTGCCGATCATTCCTAGCCGCTGGCAACTGGTGGCCAAGCCCAAGGTCGCAGGTCAACTCAAGGTGATCGGCCAGCTGCTGCGCACCTGCAGCGAAGTGATCATCGCCACCGATGCCGACCGCGAAGGCGAGATGATCGCCCGGGAAATCCTCGAGCGCTGCCAGTACCACGGGCCAATCCTGCGCCTGTGGCTCTCCGCCCTGGATGAGGCGTCAATCCGCCGTGCCTTGGCCAGCTTGCGTCCAGGGGAACAGACCCTGCCGCTGTACCACTGTGCCCTCGCCCGCTCCCGTGCCGACTGGCTGGTCGGCATCAACCTGAGCCGGCTGTTCACGCTGCTCGGCCGCCGCGCCGGTTTCGATGGACTGCTGCCGGTGGGACGCGTACAGACGCCCACCCTGCGCTTGGTGGTCGAGCGCGACCGGGCGATCGCCAGCTTTGTGCCGCAGCCATTCTGGACCGTCGATGCACACCTGGAGCAGGACGGGATCCGCTTTCAAGCGCGCTGGCAGCCCCCGACCGCGGTCAGCGATGCGGTTGGACGCTGTATTGACGAAACCGCCGCACAGCAGGCGCTGAGACGCCTCATTCAAGCCGGCACCGCCGAGATCGACAATGTCGAAGTCGAGCGCGTGCGCGAAGGCCCACCGCTACCGTTCGACCTGGGCACGCTGCAAGAGATCTGCTCGGCCAAGCTCGGACTGGGTGCACAGGAGACCCTGGCTGCTGCCCAGGCCCTGTATGAAACCCACAAGGCGACGTCCTATCCGAGGACCGATTGCGGCTACCTGCCGGAGAGCATGCTCGATGAAGTGCCGCGCGTGCTCCACACCTTGGCCGCCGCTGCGCCATCGCTGGGGGCAGTTCTGAAAGAGGTGGACACCAGCCGCCGCTCCCGTGCCTGGAACAGCAGCAAGATCACCGCGCACCACGGCATCATTCCTACTGCTGTCACCCTGGATTTGGCGCAGCTCTCCGAGCGCGAGCGGGCGGTTTACACGCTAATTCGCGCCCGCTACCTCGCGCAGTTCATGCCCGAGCACGAGTACCTGAAAACCCAGGCGCTACTGCACAGCCAGACAGACCACCTGGTGGCGCGCGGCAAACAGATCCTGGTTCGCGGCTGGAAGGCAGCGATCAACGAGGCCGACGGTACCGAGCCGGCCGAACAGGCGCAGTGCTTGCCGACGTTGCGTGAATCCGCGACGGTGGCGCTGTTCGACGCCACGCTCAACGCACAGCGCACGCAGCCGCCCAAGGCCTATACCGAGGGCACGCTGGTCAAAGCGATGAAGACCATCGCCAACCAGGTGGCCGATCCGCGCCTGAAGCAGAAGCTCAAGGACAGTTGCGGGCTCGGTACCGAGGCCACCCGCGCGGCCATCATCCAGGGCCTGATCGACCACGGATACCTGTCCAAGAAGAAACGCAGTCTGGCCGCCTCAGCCGCAGCGCATACCTTGATCGAAGCGGTGCCGCCAGAAGTAGCCGACCCGGTGATGACCGCGCTGTGGGAGCAGGCGCTGGACCGCATCGAGTCGGGCCAGCTGAGCGTCGAGATTTTTCTCGCCAAGCAGGCAGAATGGCTGACTCGACTGGTGCGCAGTAACGCCACACTCACCTTGCGCCCGCCACCCAGCAAGGGGCCGTTCTGCCCGGTGTGCCGCAGCGCCATGCGCCAGCGCAAAGGTCGCACCGGCAGCTTCTGGTCGTGTATCCGCTACCCCGAATGCAAGGGCACTAAACCGGTGGCAAAAACCAAGCGGGCGAAAAACACATGACTTGACCGCACACCACAGCGCTGGTGTAGTGATCTGGCCCCTCGCCGCTTGGCGACCTAGACCGATTCGCTCCGGGCAGTTCGGTCAGACTCCTAGAGTTCGGAGCCACACTTCAGCACATCTGCGGATGACTTCTCAGTGTTCCAAGTCTCCCAGGTGGATGACCCGTGCGGCTTGCACCAGGCCGCAGGGGTCATCCGCTTCGGCGACGATGCTCAGCTCCGGTGCCCGCCGGCGAAACACTGGGCACCTTTTGTGCGCGGATGCGTGCCAGTTGATTCCGACCCAGGCCACGACAAGGGTCGGTTGATCCAGGTGGATCGGCAGTGGAGGTCTGCGACGGACTTCGGTGCCACATCGCCGGGTCAAGGGTGGTCCAACTCCTCCTAGCCTGATGACCGTCGGGCTATTTTTTCGCCGCCGACAATCCACCGAAAGCCACCCGATTCCGCCCGTTCAGAGCGCCTGAAGACCATGGTTGACGGGCCTTTCGCGGCGTTTTATAGATGAGCTGCAAACCGCTGTCGATGACAGCACCCAGGTAGCCAGGGCCTTCGAGGCTACGCCCGTTTCGGGTGGTTCTTCCCCAAAGTGCGACTCGCGCTCGGCAGCTCGCACGGTCACCGTCCCATCGGTGATGAGCGCCTTCTCGACCGATCATGTGTTTGCACCTCCCCTTGCGGAACTCACCAGCCGCCAGGGCCGGTGGATGTCCGCGTTCTGCTGAACAGGAGCTCCATCATGACTACTGCAAGCAATAACGCCCCCACCACCTACTTCAACTTGCACACCCAAGGCATCGGTTACCTGAACCGTGTTCGCGAAGTCCCGGTCCGCCGCGGCCAAGCGTTCATGGCCTGTGACATCGCTGCCTTGCACGGTGCCTCGGACGACGTCGAGTACACCCGCTTCGACTGCAAGGTCGCCAGCGGTGAAGCCGACCGGCTGATCCGTGAACACCTGGAAGATGTCCGCGCGGAACGCAAGGTCCTTATCGCGTTTCGCATCGGCGACCTCTGGGTCGATCCGTTCATGTACGAGAAAGGCGAACGCAAAGGGCAACCCGGCGCCAGCCTCAAAGGCCGACTGATCTTCATTGAGTGGATCAAGGTCGATGGCCAGTTCAGCTACCGTGCGCCGGCTCGCACCGACGCTGCCGCCGTTCCTGAGGCTGCTGAAGCAGCAGAGTTAGAACAGGCGGGTAATGACGCTGACCAAGGCCAGCCAAACCCACCCGCTGCACATCAATCCACCGCCGCACGTCAGTCTGCTTGAGGCAGGTTGACCGCCCGCAGCAGGCGCTCTTATGAGCGCCTGCTGTTCATTCACGTCGGAGGTCGCCATGGAAAGCTCGTTGCGAGCTAGAAGAATGTGCCGACTATGAGCTGAAAGTACGTGTTGGTGTCATTGCTGCCCAACTGCAGGCCCCCCCGATTTTCGCTCCTGTCGGGCTTGTAGAAGCCAACCACCGGGCTAATCATTAGATGATCGTTCAACTTCCACTCAGCATACAGATCAACCTCGTCCCCTCCGAGGTTGCTCTCATTTCGACTGATTGGATCGAAATTGAAGTACAGGGCTCCGACTGTCAGGCTCTCCACAGGCGTGGCTTTAAGGCCTACGTGCTGCACACGCGTGTTCGTGTTGAATGGCCCCGCATAGTTGGATGCAACCTCACCCTGGAACCAGGTGCCGTAGCCACGGCTCAACCCGTAAAATAGAGGATCGAAGGACTCGGAGAAGCGGCTATAGCGATAGGTTGCGGTGGGAGACCATGGGCCTTCAGAGAATGTCCAGCTGCCCTCCAGGTACCAAGCATTCTCACGACCACTATCCCGATCTTGGGTCGCATACTCGAAGGCCAGATTGAGATCTTTTACACCGAGCGATCCCGTCCCCCGAATGCTGGCCGTTTCCATGCCATCCCGCTCTGCCTGGAAAGGTGTAGCAAACCGCTTATTGACGTCCAAGCCTTTGATGTAAGTAAACCCCAGGGTACCCTCCTCTGCAACATGCTCGAGCGTTGAGACGGCCAACTCCGTTTCAGCCTGTGCACGGTTGTTGGAGTCCAGCCACATCAGGTCTCCACGCCATCCATGATCACCACCGACTCTAACAACCGCAGTGCGGTTAAGGGCCTTACGGGATGCCAGGTAGTAAGCGCCACCCCGGTCAAAATTGTCACCGAGGTCTACGTCGCCGAAATTCAGCGCATCACCCTTGATCAAGAATCCGTCGCCAACGACAACTTCTTGCCGGCCTGCGGAGATGTCGATCCCGTTTGAACCCAGAGACGAAAAAAGCTCGCCGGAACGCCACCCGATGTAGGCATCCTCGACCGCTGTACGTCGCTCTGTACCTACGGTGAAACCAGCAGCATCACCGTCTCCCCAGGTACCCGAACTCAAAAAGTTTAACTTTCCATAAACACTAGACTTGCCTGATAGCTCCGCGCTGCCATTTAGGCCATACTTCACGTAGCCTTCGCGCCAGTTTGAAGATCCGACACTCTTTGTTCCGGTAGTAGCATAACTTTCATCACTGTGAAAGGCAGCAAATACTGCTTCGAGATCAGCGTTCAGCGACCTGCCACCTTCGTTATACAACTCGTATGCGCCAACTTTGGCCGAAAAAATCAAAGTCACTGCCGAATAGGCAATTACCGCACGCGCAACTCTTCCACCACCAGACTTGTAGGTCATGATTCGCTCTTTCTTTGTTGTGTTATTGGCAAAGTAATTTGGCAGGGCTTATGGAATATTTAAAAAAACCATCAGAAAATCTGCAGATCAAAGCTATCGAATTATCAGCACTTACTAATTCTTCAAGCTGAGCTTTGATTCTTTGTGCCTATGGCAGAGATGGCAACAGCAGACTGGAGATCAATTGATCACGAAACCCGATTTTGATCGATTAGCAGGTCTAGAGCCGCCTGCAGAACACCAAGGGCCTCGGCCAATGCCAGAGCATGGGGGGCACTCACAGCTCAATCGCCCTCCTAGATTGAACGATCAGGCTTTCGCGATTGCCAGCCCCCACAAGCAGGCGAAGAATCCTTAGACCAATAACTACTCCAAAAACTGTCCCGCTGTTAGGGGAGGTCTGCATGCAAAATGACACGGCACAACAAGGGCTGAAGCCCAAATCTCTTGGTGTCTCAGACATCGTTTTTTTTGTCATCGCGGCTGCGGCTCCGCTTGGCGCTACCTTAGGCGCAGGCCCGGTTGTATTCGCAATGGGGGGTGCTGGCGCGCCCGGAATCTACCTCATCGCCTCGCTGGTGCTATTACTGTTCGCGATCGGTTTTGCGGCGATGAGCCGCCATGTGATCAGCGCGGGCGGATTTGCTGAACTTGTAAGTCATGGCCTAGGCCGTCCCGCAGGCAACGCTGCAGGCGGCATAGCCTTACTGGCCTACATCGCAATGCTCGCCGGCATCTACGGCCAATTCGCGGCCTTTGGAGCTGAGCTTGCCTCTTCCTTCGCCGGCATGCAGGTCGATTGGCGTATTGTGGCGCTGCTAATCATTGGCCTGGTCGGCGTATTTGGCTACCTGGACGTGAAGGTATCGGCCAAGGTACTAGGCGTGTTGATGATCTTTGAAATCCTGATTTTGGTGATCTTTGACGTCGCAGTCATCGCACAGACTGATATTGGAAAGCTGAGCTGGAACGGTTTCTTACCCTCTCAGGTATTCACCCCTGGCCTGGGCGTAGCGCTGATGTTTGCGTTCTGCTGTTTCGTTGGATTCGAATCCACCACGCTCTACGGTGAAGAAGCCAAGAACCCAAACCGTACCGTCCCCCTTGCTACCTATGTAGCTATTGCAATCATCGGGATCTTCTACACCTTCACCACCTGGAGCATCGGGCTCGCCTACGCAAACAGCGACGTCCAAGCCATCGCCGGGGCGGACATGGTGAATTTCGTCTTCAATGCCAACACCCAGTATGTGGGCTCCCTCTCGACAGAGGTCATGAAGCTCCTCGTTGTCTCTAGTGTCTTTGCAGTGCTGCTGTCCTTCCACAATGCCCTCAGCCGCTACCTCTTCGCACTCGCACGTAGCCACTTCGTACCGAAGCCACTCAGCCGTGTACACCCGAAACATGCGAGCCCTCATGTCGCCAGCTTGACATTGTCGATAGCCACAGCCCTTGTCGTCGGCGCATTCATGGTCGCCAATTCTGATCCAATTCAACACCTGTACATGTGGATGGTCGGCCTGGGGACGCTTGCCATTCTGGCACTGCAAACGCTTGGCGCCGCCGCAGTGGTTGGCTTCACCGTCAAAACCAAAAAGTGCAGTTCTTGGCAGGGGGTGATTGCTCCAACCCTGGGTGGCGGTGGCCTTGCATTCGCGGTGTTCCTCGCAGTGAAAAACTTCAGCGAACTCACCGGCACCAAAGAAGGGTTAGCCACCTACCTACCGTGGCTAGTGCTGATCGCCGCAGTGCTAGGCCTACTCAATGGCTACCGGGCTAAAGACAAGCTCCACGCAACCAACGCGGCCTCCTGACAGACGGCATAACAAACAGAAAACAGAACGCTAGCCGCACCAATTCAAGGCTATCGAGCGATGCAAGTGGTTGATTCTGACCACGTGATTTTGGAGATAACAATGAATAAGCCTCAACCATATGCCTCGTTTAACCTGCAACCCATCGCCGGAATCTGGCGCGAGGGCAGCACAGGTCGATCGATGACTGTTAGCGACCCTTACACACGTAGACCATTGATCGAAATCCCCCTGGCCAGCAAAGATGATTTGAACGAAGCCTACGCGCGGGCCAAAGAGGCTCAGGTTGCCTGGGCAGAAACAGGACCCACTGCTCGTGCTGCAATCATGCTCCGTGCAGCCCAGATCTTCGATGAGCGTCGCGAAGAGATCGTGGAGTGGATCATCGCAGAATCGGGCAGTACGCGTGTTAAGGCCGAGATCGAGTGGGCAACAGCCAAGGGCATCACTGTAGAGGCTGCATCGTTCCCAAACCGTGTACATGGTCGAATTGTAGAGTCGGATATCCCGAACAAGGAAAGCCGCGTTTACCGACGCCCACTGGGCGTCGTGGGCGTCATTAGTCCCTGGAACTTTCCATTCCACTTAACCCAACGCTCCCTGGCCCCGGCACTGGCTCTTGGTAACGCAGCCGTTGTGAAACCGGCCAGTGACACCCCGGTGACTGGAGGACTCCTTCTCGCACGAATCTTCGAGGAGGCAGGGCTTCCGTCAGGCCTGCTCAGCGTGGTCGTGGGAGCTGGTGCCGAAATCGGCGACGACTTCGTGTCCCACCCTGTCCCGAGCTTCATTTCATTCACGGGGTCGACCCCAATTGGCCAGAACATCGCTCGCCAAGCGAGTAGCGGTGACTACCTCAAACACGTTGCCCTCGAACTGGGGGGCAACAACCCATTCGTGGTATTGGCAGACGCTGACCTTGAACTCGCTGTACACGCTGCAGTAGTAGGCAAGTTCCTGCACCAAGGCCAAATCTGCATGGCCATTAACAGGATCATCGTCGAAGACTCGATCTATGATGATTTCGCTTCCTTGTTCATCCAGCGGGTGAGCAAGCTCGTTATTGGTGATCCGAGAGACCCGCAAACGGCAGTTGGCCCAGTGATCAACCAGAAGCAATTCAATGGCCTGACCCAGAAGGTAGCCCTAGCCAAGCGTGAAGGCGCCGTACTGGCCTATGCTGGAGAGTCTCAAGACTTGGTCTTCGCTCCTCATGTCTTCACCGAGGTTAAACCTCACATGGAGCTGGCGGTCGAAGAGATTTTCGGCCCGATTGCGGGCTTGATGCGTGCGGACAACGCAGATCATGCGCTTGAGCTGGCCAACAATACCCAGTTCGGACTTTCAGCAGCAGTGTTCAGCGGCGATTTGGATCGAGGTGTGCAGTTTGCCCGGAGGATTCATTCCGGCATGGCGCACGTCAATGACATCCCAGTCGCAGATGCCGCCAACGTCCCATTCGGTGGAGAGAAGAACTCCGGCCTCGGTCGGTTCAATGGTGATTGGGCAATCGACGAGTTCACAACAATCCAATGGGTATCGGTGCAACGCCAACCTCGCCATTACCCTTTCTGATGTGCACACCCGGCCAGGCAACCGACCGGGTTCTACGTGATATCCATTCTGCATGATACTCGGCGGTGATCAGGCTACCTGGGCCCGCCGAGCCTCTGGAATGTACGATAACGAGCTTTCAATGATCTCGTTTACACAACGCCGCAGCGATCGCACAGCTGGAGAACGATTGCCTGCGACCGTCGCGATGGCCAAGGTGCTACGAGGCGCATCCGCCAAAGGCACATATCGGACACCTGGATGCGTGTATAGACGCGTGGCAGTCAGTGGATAGGTATCGAAAGCTCCACCGTAGGCAACAGCGGCCAGACTCTCAGGAATCGACTGCACATATGCACCAATGCGGCCAGGCCTCTCGTTTGCCAAGCTCCAGTAAGCGGCCCACTCGGAAGGCGCCCCCTCCCCTGCAACTGCAAACGGCTGCTCGACAATATCGGCCATTCGCAATATCGGAGCATCGGCCATCTCATGATTTATGGGCACCGCCGCAACACGAGGCTCATCAAACATGACATCGAACTCAAGACGCGGATCGCAAACCGGAAGTCGAATGAGTGCTGCATCCACTTTTCCGGAAATCAACGCCTGCACCTGATTGGTCATCGAGAGCTCGGTAACCACTAACCGAATGTCCGGATTACTCTTTTGGAACAATGAAAATATTAGGTGCGTTAGCTCTCCAGCCGCCTCTCCAAAGAAGCCAAGCTTCAGGACACCACGGCTACTTTCCGCAATAGCCCGGCACTCCAAGACCGTATTTTTCAAATCGTTTAGCAAAACTCGTGCTCTTTCGATAAATGTTTGACCCGCATCAGTAAGAGACACGCGATGACTGGTACGCTCGAACAACTTGAAGCCGAGCTCGTTTTCCAGCTTCGCGATTTGTGCGCTCAACCCTGACTGGGCAATATTCTCAATTTCGGCAGTCTTGCCGAAATGCAAGGTTTCAGCAAGTCTGGAGGCCAAGATTAATTGTCTTGTATCCATGGGGGGCTCTGCTCATGGAGATTGTCGAAGCTAAATATTAAGCAAGATTCGTGCAAAGATCATAACCATCGAAGGCCTGTAGGAGCATAGATGTCGAGCAATACGCCTTTTCACACTCCTCGCACCAACCCAGCGCAGCAATCTGGCCCTATGAGCGATGATGTGGCGATTTGCAGCGCAGCGACATAAGCTCGATGCACGGCCAAACCGTGCTCTAGGCACGCCATGAATACCCATATTTGATCTATAAAGCTATGAATTCAATGGCAAATAGTAATAAATGGGTAACAAGTCGTCTCGAATCGGTAACACTCTCTACCCACTTCCACGCCCCTGATGCGGGCACAGCCCTCAAAAGCACATCGCTCCAGAGCGCTCAAATTTCTCGACTTGACAAAACGCTAACGTAAATCTGTGCTCAAACTCTTGTGATACCCAACCCAATGGATTCCAAGCTACACAATCACGAATTGCGATCAAACAATCCCAAAACCGATATTGCACGCAGCAATGAATTGAAAATAATATTATCTGCGAACCTCCGAAACCACACTATTAATTAATAGGTGGTTCAGAGACAAGGAAAGGAGCTGACCTTCATCTTAAAAAGAGAAATCTTTCCTGATGGAGATAAGGGTATAGCGCTGAGGAAAATCAATAAAACTCTCCGCCCTTGATGACAGCTGAAGACACTTTGAATGCGGAAACAGCCATGAAGCTTGATTACCAACAATCTCTAAAAAATTTCTCGGAAGCTTTTCATCTTTCCAAAGTAAAAACTTCAAAAGGGAATGATTACATTCCTGGTGGCTTTAGCCGTCGCACCTTTGGTTATGGCCCGCACGCAATTTTCGTCGATAAAGGTGAGGGGCAGTATATCCACACTATTGAGGGCAGAAAGCTACTTGACCTCAATAATAACTTTTCAACCAACGTACTCGGGCACAACCACCCTGCTGTGGTGAAAGCCATTGAAGCGCTGCTGCCGAGTGGATTCTCCTTCGGGAACCCAACGGATCATGAGCTGGGATTGGCCAAACTGCTGAGCGACCGGATAGAGTCCGTCGAACAGGTGAAGTTCTTTTGCTCGGCCAGCGAAGCCTGCCTCAGCGCTGTTCGGATTGCTCGCGGCTACACTGGGCGAAAGAAAATCGCCAAATTCGAGGGTGGCTACCACGGTTTCACAGACGACCTAGCCATCTCTGCACATCCAAGCCCAGCCAACTTCCCGGGGCCAGACTTCAACCCAAAAGCGTTACCAGACTCTGACGGCATTCCATCCTACAAGAGCGACAACGTTCTGGTTTTGATCCAGAACAACTTTGAAGCCTGCGAGAAGATCCTGCGCGGGAACGCCGAAGAAATTGCATGCGTGATTATGGAACTTCAGTCGTGCGCAGGCGGCATCGTTGAGCTCGAAAAAGAGTTCGTACAAAAGCTACGAGCCTTGACCGAGGAGTTGGGTATCCTCCTGATCGTGGACGAAACCATAACCCTGCGCGCCGCCTATAATGGCCTGCAAAGCGAGTACGAAATCAAACCCGATCTGACCGTGATGGGCAAAATGATCGGCGGTGGGCTGCCGATTGGTGCCGTAGGCGGTAGCCGTAAAGTATTCCGTGTTATCGAAGAGAACCAGGTGATGATCTCCGGTACCCACCACGGCCACCCTATGGCCTGTGCTGCCGGCATTGCTTGCATGGAAGCCATGGATGCCAAGGCGTACAAACGCCTCAACGATATGGCAGCAACCATCAAGAAAGAACTGAACGACTGGGCAGCCGAACAAGGCTACCCGTTCACCGTATTCGGCTCCTTCTCGGTCTTCGCCTATGCATTCACCAAGGAGCTAGTTCAAAAAATCACGACCCACCGTGACTACTGGCACAAGATCGATGAGAACAGCATGGGCATCTACGCCCTGGAAATGGCCACCCGTGGCTACTACCCAGTGCACCGTGGCCAGGTCGGACTGACGTTGCCAATGACCGACGAGGATGTCCTAGGGTACATTGAGACCACCAAAGACATCATCAAGGCGATCTATAGCAAAGCATGAACGACGCGCCCAACGTCCTACCCTACTGACGGCGTCCCAGACTAATGGAAGCCCTCGACAGCCATAAGCTGCTGGGGGCTTTTAGTTAACGCTATTCGCCCCATAGACGGAGAATTTTCAAGGATGCATATTTATAATTTCAAGATCACACAATCACAAACTAAAATTGCAAAAATACTCCATATACGGCCAAATACGTCTTGCAGGATCTTCTCACGCACATCTTTTGGTTTTGCTCAACCTTAGTCTCTTTATGCGCATGCTAAAGAGGCTTTTTGCGAAGCATCAAACCATCATGAAATTATGACGTGTAGCTACAGATAATAATTCTTGATCGGGCGCTAGGTTGGCTTTTCCTCGCGGTAGATCAGATAGGTGCAGTTCTGACGGAGAGCGGTACCGCTGGCCACCATTCGGTTACCCGATTGGTGGCCAATTTATTTAAGAACCGTATGGGCAAGAAGATCGCCAGCCTATCGCCCAGTGGACAGCCTAGCAGGATGAACAGAGCGAATAAACTGTTAGCATCAAGACAAATAAATCAGTGTACTCAATAAGCCGTTACGCCCCAAATGTGAGGACGCTACGTTTACCAGAAGACTAACGTCATGATGACACGCCCCACAACATTTTCGCTAATAACAAACGGCAACATTAGAAACTCGCATTTAAACAGGCGCCACTACGCGCCTGCCATAAAAAGCACTTTTTAACTAACGCTTAGCGTAGAAATCGACTTCCACTGCGCTTTTGCCTGCCATGGTTATTCGGCACCATGGTTAGTAGGCATTGAAGCCGGCGGCAGCAGCTGCAGCGCCGACGAGATCAGTGCGCGAATGCCCGCTGATCGAGTCCCTCCAGTGTTACTCCAGCTGCTCCTACTGGCAGGCCAGGCGGACACCCGCCTGTTGATCTTTGACCCTGACGCGGTACCTCTCTCGGAACTACCGCTATTCACCGAAGAATGACCAAGGCGCCCTCCCGGGCGCCTTTTTTATGATGCCCGACAGAAAAGCTGGCTCGCCGGATTCGGTTTTCCAGTGGGGACTCGCCTCGTGTCTTCGCCATGGTATCGGCAACATTCGTCGAGACTCAGTCATGCAAACATCCCTACTTCCCACTATCGGCCTGATGGTCGTCCTGGCCGGCTGTAGCACACAGCGGCCGGCCCCGGCCCCCACGGCACCACCCGCCTTGCCGGCGGTATCGCCGCAGCCGAAACCCCCGCTTCCGGCCTGGGTCCGCCAGGACCGTTACACCCTGGTCACCCCCCGGCCAACGCTGGAGCAACGCCAGCCGCTGTATCAATTGGTCAACGTACAGATCGCGCCAGCCCTGAATGCCACCGTCGGTGAAGCCCTGCGTCACGTGCTGCAACGCTCGGGCTACGTGCTGTGTGCCGATAGCCCTGCGGTGGATCGCTTGTTCCGTCGCCCTCTTCCCGCAGTACAGCACCAGCTCGGACCGATCTCGCTGCTGGACGCCTTGACCATCATCGGCGGCCCGGCTTGGCGACTCGACGTCGATCCAGTTGATCGGACCGTGTGCTATGCCCTGCGCGTGCCACCGCCCGCTCCCCCCTTCCCGCCCCTGGAGTTCACGCCATGAAGGTCCTCCATTTTCAGGCCTTGGTGGTCGGTGCCCTCTGCCTCGGCGCCGCCGTGCTCGCCGCCGAAACGTACAACCATCATCAGCAACTGGCCGAGCTTCAGGCTGCGGCACGCAACGCCCCGGCCGACCTTGCGCCGGCCTTGCGCCGCGATATCGATGCATTGGTTGCCAGGCTCGCAGCGCTGCAGCCGCAGGTCGTGGCGTTGGGCGAGGCGCAAGGTCGACACACTGCAGCGCAGGTCGCCCTCGGCCAGCAGCAGGATGAACTGGCCACCTCGCTCAAGACGCTCCAGGCAGCACCGCCAGGCCCGAGCAACAGCGATCTGACGGGACTGGAACGACGGTTGGCTGCGGCAGAGGCCACGCTCGAGAAACTGTCGGCCCGCCCTGCTGCGCCTGCAATAGCCAACACGCAACCGCAGTCCTCCAGCGGTGAGAAAGCCAAGGTCAAGCCTCTGACCCCGCCCTTCACCCTGCTGGGTATCGAGACCCGAGGTGACGTCCGGTTTGTGGCAGCACTGCCCGCCGGCGCCCATTCGCTGACGACTGTGCACCTGCTGCAACCGGGAGACAGCTTGAACAGCTGGCAGCTGCGCGCGATCCGCGCGGACCAGGTGATGTTCCATGTCCCGGGGCATGGCGACCACACACTGCCACTGCCCTGACGAGGTGCGTATGACTCGGATCTCCTTTCTCTCGCTCATCCTACTCCCCAGTTGCCTGTTCGCAGGTACGGCGTGGAGTGCGCCAGAACTGGTTGACTCGGCCCCGCAGTTCAGCGAACAGACACTGTTGGATCGGCAGACAACCGCTGCGGCTCGGGCCAAGGCCTGGGGGCTGACCGATGATGAGTGGGCCAAGTTTGAGCGCCTGCAGGCCGGGCCCCGCCACTACTGGTCGCCGCAGCTCGATCCACTCACCACCCTCGGCGTGGAAGCCGACTCGGACCAGGAACGGCAACGCTACGCCGAGCTGCAGGTCCGTCTCGAAGCCAAACGCGCCGAGCGCGAACTGGCCTACCAGAAAGCCTACACCGCCGCCTGGGCGCGCCTGTTCCCGGGAGTGCTGCCTGTGCAGGGCATGGTCGATGATCCAGCAGCTACCCCTGCCGGCCGCTTTGCCCTGTTTGTGGAGGAACACTGCCCGCCCTGCGTCACCAACACCCAGCAATGGCTGCGTGGCGGTGCGCACCTCGATGTGTACCTGATCGGCAGCCAAGGTGACGATGGGCGTCTACGCCAGTGGGCACGTAGCGCCGGCATTAGCCCCGCCCAGGTCAGCAGCGGCCAGGTCACTCTCAACCATGACCGCGGCCGCTGGTTCGCCCTTGGCGCCAGCCGCCCGTTACCGGCGCGCTTCCAGCAGGTGGATGGGAAATGGCAGCGCATCGACTGATCCTCGCGTTGGCCTTGACCTGTGCCACGGCCGTTCACGCGGACGCGCTGCCGCCGCCTGCGTATCAACTGGCCGCCGCGCGCGCCGGCATCCCTGCCTCCGTGCTGTTCGCCATCGCCCTGCAAGAGAGCGGCACGCCACTGCGGGGTTACCTCATGCCCTGGCCTTGGACCCTGAATGTCGCCGGCACACCGCTGCGCTTCGCCCGCCGTGAGGGGGCGTGTACTGCACTCAAACAGGCCTTGGTCCGCCACGATCCCAAGCGAATCGATGTCGGTCTGGGCCAGACCAACCTCGGCTACCACCCAGACCGCTACCGCAGCGCCTGCGATGCCCTCGATCCACGCGCCAACCTGGCCGTGACTGCCGAGCTGCTGCGCGCCCACTATGCCGACAGTGGTGACTGGGTCGTGGCTGCAGGGCGCTATCACCGACCTGCCGGCGGTAAACCTGCAGCGCGCTACCGCCGACAGTTCAGCCAGCACTTGCAGCGTGTACAAGCGGTCGTGGCGTCTACGAGAGGGCCGCAGCCATGAACCGTCGGTGCTGGGTAACGCTGTGTATTTGTCTCTGGTGGACGGTTAGCGCGCTCGCGGCCCCCGGCCATCGGCCCGATCCTCACGCGCTGACCTGGGCCCTGCCCGTACACAGTACACGCCTTTCCCCCGGTGCCGTGTCGCCAAGGGCATTGACCTTGCCAGGGTTCACGCCACTGTTTCTGGTCGGGCACGACGCGGTGTCACTGGAATGGTTGGCCCAGCATGCACAGAGGCTGCAGGACCTGGGCGCCAGCGGCCTGGCGGTTGAAGTGGCCGACGCCCAGGCTTTGCGCCGCATCCAGGCGGCAGCCCCAAGACTGGACATCTGGCCGGTGAGTGGCGACGACATCGCCGAACGCCTGGAACTGCAGCACTACCCGGTGCTGATCACGTCCACCGGCTTGGAACAGTGAGGGTGCATCATGAGCGAACATGCGATGGAGTCCCTGCTGCGCCCTGCGGTGGAGCTGTACACCGTGGGCATCTGCGCCGGTGCCGGCGCGCTGTGCCTGCATTCGCCCTGGGCAGTAGCCCTGTCGCCCGAGGTAGGGGCAGGCATGGCACTGGCCTATACCGTATTCGGTCTGAAGCGGCTTAACCAGGCACGCATTGTTCTGCGCTATCGGCGCAATATCCGCCGCCTGCCGCGCTACTCGCTGACCAGCCGACAGATTCCAGTAAGCGGCAAGCGCCTTTTCATGGGTCGCGGCTTTCGCTGGACTCGCCTGCATACCCAGCGTCTGCTCGAGGCGCAGGATCCGGCGCTGGGCCGCTACGTCAATCAATCGGCTGCCCACCAGTGGGCGCGGCGGATGGAGCACTTGCTAGAGAAGGCCCCACCCGGGCTGTCACTGCTGCCCCGCCTGACCGCCTGGGACAGCCCATTCAACCCGGTGCGGCCGCTGCCGCCGGTGGGTGGCTCACCGCTGCTGCATGGCGTCGAGCCTAAGGAACAGGAAGCCAGCTTGCCGCTAGGCGAACGCGTCGGACATACCCTGGTGCTGGGCACCACCCGGGTCGGCAAAACACGCCTGGCCGAGGTGTACATCACCCAGGACATCCACCGGGCCAGCCAGGAAGTGGTGATCGTCTTCGACCCCAAGGGCGATGCCGACTTGCTGAAGCGCATGTACGTAGAAGCACGCCGCGCCGGCCGCGAGCATGAGTTCTTTGTTTTCCACCTGGGCTGGCCGGAGATCTCTGCACGCTACAACGCCATCGGCCGCTTCGGCCGCATTTCCGAAGTCGCCACCCGCATCGCTGGCCAGTTGAGCGGCGAAGGCAACTCGGCCGCATTTCGCGAGTTCGCCTGGCGCTTCGTCAATATCATCGCCCGGGCACTGATCGAACTCGGCCGGCGCCCGGACTACCTGCAGATCCAGCGGCACGTAGTGAACATCGATGCGCTGTTCATCGAATACGCCCAGTACTTCTTCGCCCGCCATGATCCACAGGCCTGGGAAGCCATCGTGCAGATCGAAGGTCGGCTGAACGAGAAGAACATCCCGCGGCACATGATCGGCCGGGAAAAGCGCGTGGTTGCCATCGAGCAGTACCTGACCGCCAAGCGCATCTTCGATCCCGTGATGGACGGCCTGCGCTCAGCCGTACGCTACGACCGCACCTACTTTGATAAGATCGTGGCTTCGCTGCTGCCGCTGCTGGAAAAACTCACCAGCGGTAAGACCGCACAACTGCTCGCCCCCAACTACACCGACCTCGACGATCCGCGGCCGATCTTCGACTGGCTGCAGGTCATCCGCAAGCGCGGCATTGTCTACGTCGGCCTGGATGCGCTGTCTGATGCCGAGGTGGCGGCTGCCGTCGGCAACTCGATGTTTGCCGACCTGGTCTCCGTCGCCGGCCATATCTACAAACACGGTATCGACCACGGCCTGCCAGGCTCCTCCAGCGCCGCGGACAAAGTGCCGATCAACCTGCATGCCGACGAATTCAACGAACTGATGGGCGACGAGTTCATTCCACTGATCAACAAGGGTGGTGGCGCCGGTATCCAGGTCACCGCCTACACCCAGACCTTGAGCGACATCGAGGCACGGATCGGCAACCGGGCCAAGGCCGGCCAGGTCATCGGCAACTTCAACACCCTGCAAATGCTTCGCGTGCGGGAAACCGCCACCGCAGAGCTGCTGACCAACCAGTTGCCCAAGGTCAACGTGCAGACCCGCACCCTGGTCTCCGGCGCGACGGACACCGCTGACCCTGATGCCCGTACCGACTTCACCTCCTCCTCGCAGGATCGGGTCACCACCACTTCGGTACCGCTGATCGAGCCGGCGCACATCATCGCCTTGCCCAAGGGACAGATGTTCTCGTTCCAGGAAGGGGGGCAGCTATGGAAAGTGCGTATGCCACTGCCCAAACCCGCCAGTGACGACCAAATGCCGGCGGACCTGCAGGCCCTGGCCGCGCGCATGCGCGATTCCTACAACGCCAATGCGGGGATTTGGTGGAGCAGCGCTGGCGGTGCGCCGACGGTCAATTTTGATCCCGAGATGCCTCCCCCCGGGCGCAGGCACTCCTGATGAGCACGCCGTGTGCAACCGGACACTCAGGAGCCCATATGCCGACCACCCCAGCCAGCCCACCTTCTCCACAACGAAGTTCGGGGCTTATCTTCGGCATCCTCGAGTTGTGCCTGCGACTGCTCGGCCTGCTGTTCGCTTCGCTGATTTTTTCCATCGTGCTGGAGTTCGTGGGCATGCTGTGGTTCTGGCCCGAGCAGGGCTGGCATCACAGCCATGCCATGTGGCTCAGCGAGCTGGGCTGGCTCAGTGGTCACTTCAAGAATTCATTGCTCGTGCAAGAGCCGGCGCAAGCGACCGCCAAGGTACTCGAACACCTGAACGACTGGGTCGTGGTGCGTTCTGGATGGGCGACATCCGATACCCAGCTGAAACTGCTCAGTCGAGAAGGGTCAGTTCAGGGGCAGTTCGCGCAGGCATATGTACTAGTGCAGGACTACCTGCTGGCAGTCCTGTTCACGGTATTCACTTTCGTCGTGCGACTGGCCGTTCTCACCTTAGCCAGCCCCTTGTTCCTGCTTGCGGTGATCACCGGCGCGGTTGACGGATTGATGCGCCGTGATCTGCGCAAATTCGGAGCGGGACGCGAGAGCAGCTTTGTCTACCATAGAGCTAAGCGAACATTGCTGCCGCTGATGGCAAGCCCTTGGGTGATCTACCTCTCCATCCCCTTATCGGTGAATCCCATTTGGGTTCTACTGCCATGCGCAGCAGTACTGGGATGGATGGTGGCGATAACGGCTGCAACGTTCAAAAAATATCTTTGACGGTCCGCTATCGACCCAGGCTGTGTGAAAACCTCCGGCGCGATTCGATTGGTTAAAAAACAGCCCAGAATTCGCGCCTCTACGCGAATTCTGGGTCAGCTGAGTAGCCAAGCCTTTCAGGTTTCATGTAGGACCGCGCTCTCTAAAGAGTTATTGGGGAATTCACAGCCTGGCCCCTAAGCTGCCCTTGGCGGAAGGTAGCTAACGGGCACGAGACGCGTCGACATGATTATAACTGTACGACACGTTTGCGGAACTCATCCGGGGTCGACCCAATCATTCGGTGGAACATTGCGATGAAAGCAGACGAACTGCTGTAGCCCAGTTCAAGCGCGACGGTCTGCACTGGGATGCCGTCCTCCAGCATCGAGAGCGCTCTCACCAGCCGCAAACGCTGCCGCCACTCCACAAATGACATTCCCAGGTCACGCTTGCAACGCCGCGAGAGCGTGCGCTCCGTGGTGTGTACGACACTAGCCCATTCATCTAGGGGACGATTGTCTCCTGGCTCCAGATGCAGCGCTTCGAGCACCTGACTCAATGCCCGGTCTTTAGAGATTGGCAGATAAGTATCTCGACGCGGCGCCATGCTTATCTGGTCCACCAGCACCTGCATCAACCGTGTGTCATCGTCGTTTCGCGGGTAATCAACTTGGCGCTCGACCAAATCGGCAAGGATTGCCTTGGTGATGGGACCGACCGCCAGCGTGCAGACCTCGGTGGGCAACCTGGCACAGCGTTCCGGAGCAATATCTAGCACGCAGTAGCACACGTGGGGCCGAGTACTAGCGTCATGCTCAGCTCGGGGCGGAAGCCACAAGCCATAATGCGGCGGTGTCAGGTACTCACGATTGTCCACAGTCAACTCGATCACGCCGCTGAACGAGTAGACGAATTCGCCCCAGTCATGGCGCTCGGTCGGGTAAGACGTTACTTCCGTTAGGCGCATGGTCCTTAACAGAATGGAATGCGGTAGAGGCGAGCTAATGGCGGGTAAAACAGGTGCAACGGCCATGTTGTCGGGAACCTTGTATGCGTTGTCTGGTTTTCGTTATTTGAGCTTATCGCGCCAACATCATACTTGCACCGTCGACAGGAAGTCTGGGTTGAGTCGGGTGGCTCCTCCTCAGGCGATTCTCCTGTTACGTACGATGCTCGTCACGAGGATAACCCCGATGAATGCTCTCGATACACTTGAAAAACTACCTCGATTGAATCTGCGAGGCTTTACCTCACCAGTGCAACACCTAAAGCGGTTCAGTGCTGAAATCGGCGCCGAAATATGGTGCAAACGCGACGATATCGGAACGGTGGGTCTAGCCGGTAACAAGGTGCGCAAACTCGAAGTGGAACTGGCTTATGCGATCGCCCAGGGCGCCACTCATCTGGTTGCGGAAGGCTCACGTCTATCCAATGCAGCGCGAGCGGTGGCGGCGGCAGCGGCGCAGACAGGGCTGAAATGCACCTTGGTACTTTGCCATGATGCGCCACGGGAGCCGGTTGGCAACCTTCTGTTGGACGGACTCTTTGGTGCCAACTTGCGCTTTGTTGGCAATGCAACCTGGGCCGAACTCGCCGACCACGCCCAAGCCGTGGTCACCGAGCTGGAATATAAAGGGGAGCGTATCTATCGACTACCCATCGGCTGTGCCTCCGAGAGAAGCTCGCTCGGGTTTGCCCTCGCATACTCCGAGCTTCGCGGGCAGATGGCCGCTCATGAGCGTTCGATCGGCACTATTGTGCATGCCAGTTCATCGGGGGGCACGCACTCCGGACTAGTGCTGGGCAATGCCCTGCACGGTTCGCCAAGCAAGATCCGCGGTATCGTCGTCGCCGGGGATGTCTATGATGACGTACACGGCCAGTACCTCGCTTATGCCCAAGGTGGTGCCCGCCTCATCGGCGCAGATGTGCGCCTGACACGTGAGGACATCGACCTCACGGAGGACTATCTGGGAGACGGCTACGGTCTGCCCGCACCGGGCGTGATGGAAGCCATCGACCTGCTCGCCACCACCGAGGGGATACTCGTAGACCCCGTCTACAGCGCCAAGGCAGTCGCGGCGTTGATCGACCTCGCGAAAAAGAGGGAGTTGGAAGGCCCAGTGGTTTTCTGGCACACGGGGGGCTATCACTCACTCTTCGATCCTCACTACGCGCAACGCGCTTGGTCCGAAATCAAGCGACTTTCCACTGTGCGGTTGTAGTCCTCGCGAACGGGCTTTCATTGACAATGAAAACGCCGGTCCCGCTCACGCAAATCACTTAACCACTACAGGTGCCGATGGCCGGCCCGCGGACTTTTCTGGCCTGAAAATCCAGACGCCCGCGCGATGCCTCGGCATTCAAACAAAAACAATGTGGAGACTACCTGGAATGAGCGATAGCGCATCTTCCATGCGGCGAGGTCTTAGTGCTCGCCATATTCGCTTCATGGCGCTCGGTTCCGCTATTGGCACCGGGTTGTTCTATGGATCCGCCTCGGCAATCAAGCTGGCTGGCCCATCGGTACTGCTGGCCTACATCATCGGTGGCATGGCCATCTACATGATGATGCGAGCCTTGGGTGAAATGGCCGTGCGCAATCCCGTATCGGGTTCTTTTGCTCACTACGCAACTCAGTACTTGGGGAGCTTTCCAGGTTTTCTGACTGGCTGGAGCTACGCATTTTCCATGCTGGTGGTATGCCTGGCAGATGTGACCGCCTTTGCTGTTTACATGAGTTATTGGTTTCCGGACACACCACGCTGGATCTGGGTCTTGGGCATCGTATTTTTCATCGGGGCTCTGAACCTGTGCAGCGTCAAAGTATTCGGCGAAATGGAGTTCTGGTTGTCGTTGCTGAAAGTCTCAGCTATTGCGTCGATGATCGTCGCCGGGTTGGCAGTTCTTGTTTTCGGCATTAAGTTGGGCTCTGCCAATGAAGTAACGACTGGTTTAAGCAATTTGTGGCAGCACGGTGGCTTTTTTCCCAACGGCGTGAGTGGAATGATCGCCTCTTTCACCGTCGTAATGTTTGCCTTTGGCGGCATAGAAATGATTGGTATCACTGCGGGGGAAGCCAAAAATCCGCAACAGGCCCTGCCGCGCGCGATTAACTCCGTGCCGCTGCGTATATTGATGTTCTACGTGCTTACTCTATTCGTTCTAATGACCATCTATCCTTGGCCAAAAATTGGCAGCGAGGGCAGTCCTTTCGTACAAATATTCAGCGGCTTAGGCATAAAGTCGGCCGCCACACTGCTGAACATCGTCGTCATTTCTGCGGCGCTATCGGCCATCAACAGTGATATTTTCGCCGCTGGGAGAATCATGTACGGCATGGCTCAGAGCGGCCAGGCACCCGCCAGCTTTTCCCGCCTGTCTCGATTCGGTGTGCCTTGGATGACTGTAATCGTCATGGCAACGGCCCTGCTGCTAGGTGTTCTGCTCAATTACCTGTTCCCGGAAAATCTCTTCATGATTTTGGCGTCCGTGGTGACGTTTTCGATAGTATGGGTATGGTTGATGATCCTTTTGTCCCAAGTAGCAATGCGGCGGAACATGACTCCAACTGAGGTTGAGGCACTGCATTTTCCCGTACCCTTCTGGCCTGTAGGCCCCGCCTGCGCAATCGTTTTCATGCTGTTCATTTTCTGTGTACTGGGTTGGTACCCTGAAACTCGCATGGCGCTCTATGTAGGGATAGGGTGGCTGGCACTGCTGTCGGCAGGCTATAAATTAGGGGTAGTACGTCCGAGAGGGACTCTGTTTAATCCGTCCAAACTGAAGCGCTCTTGAGCCCTACGAGCCAGTTACCTAAATGCTCAGACCCCGTCATTAGTGTCGAAATTAGAACATTTTTTGTTCTCCGGGTCGGTGGTGAGGCAATAGGATGCGCCCAGCTTGAAGTCAGCGGCTGCAAGGAAGATTTGGCCTGTCAATTTTAACTTATGAGGGACTAATTACTGACTCGCAAGGAATCGATACGCTAGAAATAATATGACTGCTTTTGGCCCAAAGCCGCTTCTATGAGTGGCAGCTTTGGGTCGATTGCGGTTATTGGAGAAGTATACGTAGTCAATCCAATACCCTTGCCCCAGTGGCACACGACGCACTCACTGCAGCCATCGGTTCTAAAGCGAAGGCTCGCAGATCCATTTACTCCATGCCAAAAGCTGCCTAACTCCTCAGGGTAAATGCCAGTTACTCCAGCTGGATTTCACCATGAAGACAACCTTTCCTTCCCTGCTGCTTGTCTGCCTGGTGTCGCTCGGTGCCGCCGCTCAAGACACGCCGGAGCGCTCAGATCTCGACCTGGTGCAGCGGCAGATTACTTCCATCGAACTGTTGGCCGACCGCGTAAGCACCGCCTCAGTCAGTACCGCTGAGGCCCGTTATCGCTTCGACTACCCGAGGTTAGCAGCGGACCTTGAGCGTGTGCGCCAAGGCATCCAAGAATACCTGTCACCTTCGCGTGCGCAGCCAGCCGATCTGGTCGAGCTGACCGGTGATTACCGTGCTGAAGTGCCTCAATCGAGTTCCCCCGATGAGCATGACTGACGCCCAACTCAGCGCGTTTTCTGCCGCGGCCGGGTTCACCCCGCAGCTCAGCTCGGTGCTGTGGCGCTCATCGGTGCTGGTGCTCGCATTGCTCTGGTGCACCTGGGCCCTGTGGACCGGCTACCGCGGCTGGGCGGCCGGCAACCTCAATTTCGGTGCGCTCGGCGGCAGCACGCTGCGCCTGGCCCTCGCCCTAATCGTGTTGATGTTTTTCATGCTGTCGTAATCAGGAGAACTTGCCATGAACATCTCCCGTCGTTGCCATCGCCCGCTTGCTCTGTTACGGGAATCCCGTTCACAAATCCTGTTCGGTGGCCTGGTGCTGCTGAGCTCGACGCTGGTTTGGGCTGATCTGCCGACCATGGAAGCGCCCTCCCGCGGCGAAGGGTCGGGACTGATCGACACCATCAAGAACTACGCCTACGACGGTGGCATCCTCCTCGGCCTATTGATCGCCACCCTCGCCTTCCTGGGTGTGGCCTGGCACTCACTCACCGTCTATGCCGACGTGCAGAACCAGCGCAAGACCTGGAAGGACCTCGGCGCCGTGGTCGGCGTCGGAGCCCTGCTGGTGGTGGTGATCCTCTGGTTCCTCACCAAAGCCGCGACGATCCTGTGAGGTCATCATGTCTGACGTCCCTACTACCCTGCCTGACGGCACGCTGACCTTCCTCCCTGAGCGCCTCAATCGTGACCCGGCCGTCTTGCGCGGACTCACCAACGATGAGATGTGGGTCGCGCTGATCGTGGGCGCCGGCCTGGGTGTGATCCTCGGTGCACCGCTGGCGGTGGCCACCGCCTCCATCGCTACCCTCCCCACCTGCATGTTCATTTGCATGGCTTTAGTGTTGCTGGGCGGCGGCAAGCTGATGCGCCGAGCCAAGCGCGCCCGTCCGGAAACCTGGGTGTACCGACGTCTGCAGTGGCACCTGGCGCTGCACTGGGGTGTCGGCACTCATCAGTTGATCCTGCACTCAGGCCCCTGGACCGTGCGCCGCACGCGTCGACATGCGAGGGCCACGCCATGAGCCGCTTTCGCAACAAGGTGGATGCGCAACAGGCGCATATCTTCAGCCTGCGTCTGGCCGTATCGATCCTAGCACTTCTGTGCTGCGGGCTTTGGTACGGCTGGCAGTCCTCGCCTTCTGAGCTGACCATTCACGTGCCGCCCGATCTGCGCTCTGGGAGTACGCGCAAGTGGTGGGATGTGCCCCCGGAAAACATCTACGCCTTCGCGCTGTACATCTTCGGCCAGCTCAACCGCTGGCCCACCGACGGCGAGGTTGACTACCACCGCGCCATCTTTGCCCTGCAACCCTACCTGACGCCGGCGTGCAAGACCTTTTTCGACGGCGACTTCGAGTACCGCAAGGCTGCAGGCGAACTGCGCGGCCGGGTGCGCGGCGTATATGAGGTGCTGGGCCGCGGATACAGCGACGACCCCGACCTGCGGGTGAAGCAGTTGGATAAGCACAGCTGGCTGGTGAAGCTCGACCTCAACGCCGACGAGTACTACGCCGCCGAGCCGGTGAAACGGGTGGTCGTGCGCTATCCGCTGCGCGTCGTGCGCTTCGACGTCGACCCCGAGCACAACAAGTGGGGCCTGGCCCTGGACTGCTACGAAGGCACACCGCAGAAACTGACGCTGCCTGGAGGTGCGGGATGATGCGTGTCTTGATCATGATTCTGGCGGTTGCCGCAGGCTGGTGTTCTGCAGTCGGCGCGGTCGAGGTCAAATACTGGGACCGCTTGCCGCTGGCCGTACCGCTTACGGTGGGCCAGGAGAGGGTCCTGATGCTGGATGAGGATGTTCGCGTGGGGGTGCCGGGCACGATCGCCGACAAGCTGCGTGTGCAGTCCGTCGGCGGCACCGTGTATCTGCGAGCCGCGGAAGCCCTGCCGCCTACCCGTCTGCAACTGCAGTCGGTGAAGTCAGGCGACATCATCCTGATCGACATCGAGGCACTTGAGGGCAGCGAGGCGCTGGAGCCGGTCAAGATCGTGGCCCAAGCCTCGACACCGGACGTGGAGGCTGCGAAGGAGGCGGCACCTGCGGCGACGCCGGTACCGGTGGTGCTCACGCGCTATGCGGCGCAGAACCTCTATGCGCCCCTGCGTACCGTGGCACCACTGCCCGGTGTGCGACGGGTGCCGCTGAGCGACGCTATTGCTTTCAGTTCGTTGCTGCCCACGGAGCGGGTTTCGATCAAGGCCCTCGCGGCCTGGCGGCTGGGCGACTACTGGGTGACGGCGGTAAAGATCGTGAACCGCGGTCCCGGCAAGGTCGCGCTGGACCCGCGTCACCTACAGGCCACGCTGTACGCCGCAACTTTCCAG
Source organism: Pseudomonas sp. NY15374 (assembly GCF_048068255.1). Lineage (NCBI taxonomy): Bacteria > Pseudomonadati > Pseudomonadota > Gammaproteobacteria > Pseudomonadales > Pseudomonadaceae > Pseudomonas > Pseudomonas sp. NY15374. Next base: position 127,431 of record NZ_JBLUPZ010000001.1, on the reverse strand, counting down.
CACGCGGACCTCGGTCTCGCCGGCACGCCTGAGGACACCACCGTGGCCTACCTCGTCACCCGTGGCGGCGACTTGAAGCACGCGCTGCTATTGCCCCCGCCAAAACCGGAGGCTGCCGATCATGAAAGCTAACGGCTTGCTGAAATGGTTGGTACCCGGAGTCCTGCTGGGCATCGTGCTGATCATCGTCAAATACTGGGTGGCCACGCCAGACGGCGAGCCTCCTCACGATCCGGACAAGGCCACGCTAACTGCAGAACAGGCCAAGGCCTTGGGCATAGCCGGCGACACCCCACGCGACACCGTGGCCACGCTGATCGGCCAGGTCAAGGCGATGCGCAGCGAGATGCAGACGCTGAAGAAAGGCAACGATGCACTGCAGACTGAGAACAACCGGATGCGCACGCGCGAAGGCAACATCGACACGCGCATCCAGAGCACGCTGAGCAGCGTCACCCAACAGGTCACCGAGCAGCGCCAGCAGGCCAACGATGCTCGGCAGAAGGCCGAGCAGCAGCATCGCGAGACCCAAGGGCTACTCTCCAGGCTCAAGGACCGGCTCACCGGCAAGCCAGCCACGAAGTCGGATGTTCCTGCGGGCTTCGGTCTTGAACCGGGCGACGAGCAGCAATTTGCAGGAGCTCAAGCACCGACAGATGCGGTGCAGTGGATCGAACCGTCGAATGCACGCGTCGGGCAAGAGGACACCGGCAAAGCCGACGGTCCGCTGTCGTCGTTGACCTCGAAGTTCAAGGACCTCCACGGCCTGGACAACAACGCCATCGACCGTGGCCAGGACCGCTTGCGCGCCGTCGCCAAAGACGAACGTGACCTGGAGAACGTTCAGGACCGTACCGAAGGTGCCCGGCCCGTCTACACGATCCCCGAGAATTCAACGCTGATGGGCTCGATCGCGATGACCGCGCTGATTGGCCGAGTACCAGTGGACGGCACCGTTAACGATCCCTATCCGTTCAAGGTGCTGGTGGGGCCGGACAATCTCACTGCCAACGGCATCGAGCTGCCGGACGTGGTTGGCGCGGTCATGAGCGGCACCGCCACGGGGGACTGGACGCTGTCCTGCGTGCGTGGTCAGGTCGAGTCGATCACCTTTGTCTTCGGCGACGGCACCGTCCGCACGGTGCCGCAGCCGCAGAAGGTCGTCAGCCGCAATCGCAGCAGCACCCAGACCTCGGACACCGAGAAGATCCGCGGCGGCCTGGGCTACATCTCCGACCCTTACGGCATTCCGTGCATTTCCGGCGAGCGCCGCTCCAACGCCCAGCAGTACCTGGGCAGCCAGAGCCTGATCACCGCAGCCGGCGCCGGCTTTGCTGCGGCATTGGGTAGCGAGCAGACCAACACCTCATTCATCAATTCGGCCAGCGGCAGCCTGGGTTTGACCCAGAACAGCGGCAACAGCGCGCTGAACTCGGTGATCAGCGGTGGCATTGGCGACATCCGTGAGTGGATCAACAAGCTCTACGGCGAAGCCTTCGCCGCCATCTACGTGCCCCCTGGAGCCAAGGTGGCTCTGCACCTGGACCACGAAATCAGCATCGATTACGAACCAAAAGGCCGGAGAGTGAACCATGAAAGCCCATCCGTCTCGGTACTGGATCTGGATTAGCCTGCTGCTCGGCCTGCTCCTGACCGGCTGCTCCACCAGCAAGGAAGAAATGCTGCTCCACGGTGATCACACCATGTTGGATATATGGAACGACGGTGGCTCGGTCGGTACTCAGCAACAGCTGCTGGAGGCGCGTGGCGAACTGCGTCGACCGGTGCTGGATCCCGAGCGCGTGATCAACGATCAGGGCGCGTACACGCGCACGGCGGCCAACGAGATCCGTGCCCAGTTCCCGCGTCTGCCCAACCCGGACCTGGTCATGTACGTCTACCCGCATCTGGCCGGCACCCAACAGACGCCGGTGCCTGGCTACTCGACCGTGTTCCCGTTGTACGAGAAGGTCCAGTATGCACTGCCCGGCGAGCGCCTGGACGATCTGTGATGGCCGATGACGCGAGTCGCGACCCGCCGCGCTGGCAGCCCTGGCGCGCAGCGCAACGTCGGCGCGCCACGCTGGCCGATGAGGCCGCCCAGTATGCGCACAACCCCAGCTTCGCCGACCACCTGCCATGGGTCGAGTATCTGGAAGAGGGACAGTGCTTTCTGCTTGATGACAACCGTTCCGTGGGCGCCGTGTTCGAGTTGCAGCCGATCGGCACCGAGGGCCGTGAGCCCGAGTGGCTAATGGCGGCACGCGACGCCCTCGAAGATGCGCTGCAGGACAGCTTCGACGAGCTCGATCAGGCGCCCTGGGTGGTGCAGTTCTTTTGCCAGGACGACAGTGACTTTGCCCCGTACCTTGAACGCCTGGAGCGCTATATCGCGCCGCGCGCGCGAGGTACGCCGTTCACCGAGGCTTTCCTCGCGTCGATGCAACGTCACCTCGACGCCGTCGGCAAACCGGGCGGGTTGTTCGACGACCATGTCGTGTCTCACCTGCCGTGGCGTGGCAGCAATCGGCGGCTCCGCCTGGTTGTCTATCGCTGGCTCGGGGAGCAGGCCGACGAGGACGGGCAGGGCCCGGTCCAACTGTTGAACCGCACCTGCGACCGCCTGGTGGCTTCGCTGCAGGCCTGCGGGGTCAGCCCTCGACGGTTGACCGGGCGTGACTTCTACGCCTGGTTGCTACCTTGGTTCAACCCGGCCCCTGCCCTCACCGGCGAATCCCCTGCCGCGTTCTATCGGCGCGTGCCCTATCGGGACGTGGATGACGGCGAGGAACTGCCGCTGCCGTTCGACCACGATTTCGCCGAGCGGCTGTTCTTTCAGGAACCGCGCTCCGATAGCGAACAAGGTCTGTGGTACTTCGACCAGCAGCCACACGCCGTGATGGTGGTCGACAAGCTGCGCAGGCCACCGCATATCGGCCAACTGACCGGCGAAACGCGCAAGGGCGAAGCCTTGAACGCCTTGTTTGATCAATTGCCCGAGCAGGCGGTGATGTGCCTGACTTTGGTGATAACTCCCCAGGATGTGCTCGAGGAGCAGCTCAACCGCCTGGCGCGCAAAGCCATCGGCGAGAACCTCGCCTCGACCCAAACCCGCCAGGACGTGGAAGAGGCCCGCGCGCTGATTGGGCGCCAACACAAACTGTACCGCGGCACCTTGGCGCTGTACCTGCGCGGTGCCGATGAACAGCAGCTACGCCAGCGTTCGGTCCAGGCCGCCAACGTCCTGCTCGGCGCCGGCCTGCAACCGGTGCGCGAGGGCGATGAAGTGGCCGCGTGCAACAGCTACCTGCGCTGGTTGCCGATGGTCTACAACCCGGCGCGGGACACGCACAATTGGTACACCCGGCTGCTGTTTGCCCAGCACGTCGCCAACCTGTTGCCCCTCTGGGGGCGCAGCATTGGTACCGGCAATCCGGGCATCACTTTCTTCAACCGCGGAGGTGCACCACTGTCGTTCGATCCGCTATCACGCTTCGACCGCTCGATGAACGGCCACCTGCTGTTGTTTGGCCCAACCGGCGCCGGCAAGTCGGCCACCCTGGTTTCAATCCTGATGCAGGTCATGGCCGTGTACCGGCCGCGACTGTTCATCGTCGAAGCGGGCAACTCCTTTGGCCTGCAGGGCGACTATTTCGCAACCCTCGGGCTGTCCGTCAACAAGGTTCAGCTCAAACCGGGCAGCGATGTGAGCCTGGCCCCGTTCGCCCATGCCCGGCGCCTGATCGAACATCCGGACCAAGTCGCCAGTCTGTTGACCGAAGACCTGGATGAGGCTGCTCCGGACAGCGACGAGCAACGCGACGTGCTGGGCGAGCTGGAGATCACCGCGCGGCTGATGATCACCGGCGGCGAAGCCAAGGAAGAGGCGCGCCTGACTCGCGCAGACCGCAGTCTGATCCGCGAGTGCATCCTCGACGCCGCCCGGCACTGCGCGGCGACTGAGCAGCAGGTGCTGACTCGCCATGTCCGCGACGCCCTACGTAAGGTCGCCAGCGATACCCACCTGCCCGACAAGCGCCGCGAGCGCGCGCAGGAGATGGCCGAGTCGATCGACCTGTTCTGCCAGGGTTTCGAAGGTGCATTGTTCGACCGGCCCGGCACACCCTGGCCGGAGAGTGACGTGACGATTGTCGACCTCGCCACGTACGCCCGGGAGGGTTACGAGGCGCAGATGTCCATCAGCTACATCAGCCTGATGAACACGGTGAACAACATCGCCGAGCGCGATCAGTACCTGGGGCGACCGATCATCATGGTCACCGACGAAGGACACATCATCACCAAGAACCCGCTGCTGGCCCCCTTTGTGGTCAAGGGCACGAAGATGTGGCGCAAGCTCGGTGCCTGGTTCTGGCTGGCAACGCAAAACATGGCCGACTTGCCCGATGCGGCGCAGACCATGCTCAACATGATTGAGTGGTGGATCTGCTTGAACATGCCGCCTGCGGAAATCGAGGAAATTGCCCGCTTCAAAAAACTCACGCCGGCGCAGAAGGCACTGCTGCTCTCCGCGAGCAAGGCCTCGGGCAAATACACCGAGGGCGTGGTCTTGTCGAAGAACTTGGAGACGCTGTTCCGCGCGGTGCCGCCGAGCCTGTACCTCGCCTTGGCTATGACCGAGCCCGAGGAAAAAGCCCAGCGCTGGCGATTGATGGAAGAGCATCAGCAGTCCGAGCTGGAGGCCGCCCTACAGGTCGCCGCAGAGATCGATCGTCTGCGCGGCATGTCGTGAACGACACCGTGATGGTAATTCGAGCCCCTCTGTTCAGCAAAAATCGACAAGGGCACATTTGTACTCCTCCGTCATTTTGCTTATCTCGCGCCGCTAAATCGAGCGCCCGACGAAACCGATCACATCGAACTCGGTTTGTCCGCCCTCCTCCCGCGTCGGATCCGGGATGCTGAGACTTGGCGCACGGATGCACACCGCTGCCACCTGCCGAGCGTTGCCCATGAACGTCACCGTCTTCACTCGAAGCAAAGCGCCGAAATCCAGAAAGGCTCGCCGTGGCCGTGCCTTCACCGCCGCTGCTCTGCTGATGGCCGCCGAGCAGTGTCTGGCATTGACCACGCCAACCCTCATCGCCTCCGTCTCTTCGCTGCAGTGCCTGGAATATCGGGTCGTCGGGATCTGCTACTGGCTGCTGTGCACACCATTCGGCTGCACGGTGCGAACCTCACCGAAGATCCGCCACTTCATTCCCGAGCTGGTGGTATCGAGCTATGCCGACACCGGCGCCAATCCCTGGAGCGAGATGTCGGCGCTGTCGACGCCGACGCCGGCGTCACAAGGGGGTGGCAACCTGATTACGCCCTCGCCGCAGCGCGACAACCTGCCCAGGTTCAAGAATGTCGACGGCATTGGCCATCCCGGCGGGGCAGCCCTCACAGCTCTCGCGCATACATTCGGTTATGCGTGCCCAAGCGGAGCCGTGCCGTTTGCGCCCTACTACCTCAGCACGCTCGACCCGTTGGCGTGGCGCCAGGCGATCCCCGAGTCCGTCTACCCACAGGCACTGGTCCCGGGGATGCGCGAGATCGGCAACCAGGCACTCGGAGACATGTGGGGCAGCGTGTATCCGCGACACGGCTTTCTGGTGCAGCCTGATGATTTCAAGGCGGCTGCCGTGATGGCCCAGCGCGCCAGCGACTTCATTACCCGCGTCGGCCAGCCGCACGTTTATCTACCGCTGCAGCCGATGCCGGCCCCCGGCTACTGGCCGCCGCAGCCGGTGATGGAGAACAACGTCAACAACCACCGCTGGCAGTTGCTGGTCCCGGTAATCCAGAACACCTGCGCCATCTTCCCCAGCCCAACGATCCAGAGCGCCGACGGCGCCTATGCCTGGTCGCTGTGGCGGCCCTACCGCTGCTGCCAGCGCATGGGTCAGACGTTTCTGTTCAGCATCGACTTTGATGGAGGCCAATGATGAAAAACCTCGCGCTCGGATTGGTGTGCTTCCTCATGTGTGCCGCAGGCCATGCTGCCGAGAACGGCTACCACCTCGGTGACCAGGCGCCGGTCCTGGATGACCGCGTGATGTACACCATCGGCGGCGGTTCCGCGGCAGGAGCGCCCTCCTCGCTTTACCGTCCAAACGGCCTCGGCGTCGGCATGTCCTGGCGGGCCAACATGATGTGCGGAAACATGAACCTCTCGAACACCCTGCAGAACCAGCTCAATGGTGCCACCCAGGGCTTCCAGCAGATCATGGGCAACGTCATCCAAAACGCCACACAAGCGGTGATGTCGCTGCCGGCGATGATCATCCAGCGCGCCAACCCTGGGCTGTATGAGCTGCTGAGCAATGGCGTGCTGCAGGGACGCATCGACTTCGATCGTTCCAAGCTCACCTGCCAGGCGATGGCGGCAAAAATGGCCGACAAGGTCGACCAGGCCGGATGGGGTGCGCTGGCCCAGAACCAGGAGATGCAGCACAACCTCGAGCAGTCCGGCGGCGATGCCGTAATGGCGGTGAAGGATACCGAGTCGAACAACGGCAACAACGGCGTCAGCTGGGTCGGTGGGCAGAAAGCTGGCGGCAACGGTCAGCAACCCATCCGGGTGACCTCGGATGTGGTCAAGGCAGGCTACAACCTGCTGCATAACCGATCCGTCGAGGACACCTCCGCCCTCGGTTCGGCTTGCCAGTATGGCGCCATCTGCCAAGCTTGGTCGAGCCCCGAGGAGGCCTCGGAATGGGCGACACGGGTGCTCGGTGAAACCGAGGTGGAAACCTGCGATGACTGCGAGACGCTGCGTGTAACCGCCGGTACGGGCCTGTCGCCGCTGATCCAGGAAACCTACACAGAACACGTGGAAGGCTTGCAGCGCATGGTCTCGGGCGCCGACCAGCCTACCCCAGAGAATCTCAGTAAGGTCTCCAGCCCCTTGTTGCAGGTCTCGCGCGGCGTCATCGAGGGGCTGCGCGATGATCCCGACCAGAACTTGCTGGCCCGGCGCCTCGCCAGTGAGACCGCGCTGTCCAGCGTGATCTACAAGGCGATGCTGCTGCAGCGCACGCTGTTCGCCGGCAGCCATGAGCCGAACGTGGCTTCGGCGCAGCCCGCCACTACCGCCCTCAACAGCAACGTCGAAACCCTGGAACGAGAGATCCGCCTGCTGGAAACCGAGCTGCAGGTACGCCAGTCGCTGGCCACCAATACCGCCAGCCTGGTTCTTGATCGCCACGCCGGCGGTGCCGACGCCTCGCGCAGCATCGATCAGCGCGACCCGATGCCGGACCGACTGCGCCGGGCTGAACAGGAAAGGAGCAAGCCATGATGCCGATTTCAGTGAGGTCCATGATCGCCCACATGCTGCTGATCCTTGGCACCATGCTGATCATGTTGCTGATTGCCTGGATGGCACTACAACTGCCCGCCGCCCAACTGGATTGGCTCGCACCAACGCGGGCGACTGCCGCCTACTTCGCGTGGTGGCGCGCCCTGCTGTACACCCTGATCTTCACCGGTTGGGCCGCCGCGTTGCGCATACGGCCTGCGCCTGTGAACCAGCAAAGACTAAAGCGCCTGGGATTGATCGGCTTCAGCTCGATCATCCTGGTCGAACTCTCACGCGTCTGAGGTGCAGCCATGAACATGAGCACCAACAGCTACCTCGAGTATTACCTGTCGCTGCTGGCGTGGATCATCAACAACGGCATCTGGAACACGCTGGCGGACACCGGACTGTTCGCCGCGCCGTTTGGGGCGATCATCCTGCAGGAGTGGTTATCCGCCCGCCAACAGGGCGCCGACGAGGGCAACAAGGGCTTGCTGTCGATCCCCCGCGTCGAGAACCGGTTGTGGATGAGCTACGTTGTCATCCTGTTTGGCTGCATGCCGTTTTTCCCGTTGAACCTCTCCTCCGTGACCTTCGACGATGCGGCGAGCCAGCGCTGTGGGGTATCGATGGCCAAGCCCGCCGACACGGCCTGGGGCATGACCTTCAACACCATCGGCGAGAAATCCGCCAACGTGCCGGTGTGGTGGTACCTGGTGCATGCCATGAGCAAAGGCATCACCGCTGCAGCCACTGCGTCCATCCCCTGCGCACCCGACATCCGCGCGATGCGCTTGGAGATAGACAGCTCGCGGATCAACGACCAGGTGCTGCTGCAGGAAGTTGCCGACTTCACTCGCGACTGCTACGGCTTTTCGCGCTCGCGACTGTTTACCAACCGCCCTGAGTTGGACGAGTCGCAGAGCTACGATGCGTCCTGGATTGGGTCGACGTATCTTCTCGACACACCGGGCTATTACGACACAGATCGCTCGCGCACGCCCCGGGTTGATTGGCCATATGACGAGACGCGTGATACCTCCCTGCCTCGGTTGGATAACGGCGCGGGCTACCCGACCTGCAAGCAGTGGTGGAGCGATGCGACGGTGGGCTTGCGCGATCGGTTGGTCGCCGAGGTCGATCCCAATCTGCTCACGCAGTTGCGCGGCTGGCTGACCGGGCGCACCTCTGCCGAAATCGAAGACGCTACCCTGCGAGAACTGGTGAGCCCTCGGCAGCAGTCATTGAGCATGGCGCCTGGTCAGGTGTTCCAGGACTACGGTAGTAGTGCCCGAGGCGGCTCATTGACACAGGGGCTCAACAACCTCGCCACCAACACCGGCCTGGCCTTGGGCTCGTTCAGCAACTTCCCGGCAATGAATGCGCTACGCGCTGCTCTGCCAATGGTGCAGGCCTTCCTGATCATGGGCACGATCATCAGCCTGCCGCTGGTGCTGCTGATCAGCACCTATCAGCTCAAAGCGCTGATGACGATCACCTTCGCGCTGTTCACCCTGCATATGCTGACGTTTTGGTGGGAGCTCGCCCGCTGGATCGACTCGAGCATGCTCGACACGCTGTACCACCAGGTCTCTGTCACGGACCAGGCGCTTTTAACATTACCAACGGCAGGGTTCATGGATGGGACGGTCACCGCGCAGGTGATCGAGTACGTGATGGGGGCGATGTTTTTGGTGCTCCCAATGTTCTTTCTGGGAACCATGAGTTGGGCGGGGTACAACGTTGGCAGCAACGCTCAGAGCCTTCTTACTCAAGGTGCAGAGAGTGCCAAACTCCAAGCTGGGAAGGGAACATCACAAGTTGTTGGAGGCGTACAAAAGCTCAAGTAATCAGTTAACGAAGTGATCCGTCTTCGTCGTACATTTCTGGATACTTGAAACGATGCTGAGGATGGCTAACCTCGAATACATCGGGCTCATCATCATTCGCTTCAATAGGCAGCGCGGCAAACGCCCATAGGGCTACCATTCCGACCGCCAGGAAGGATGCAACTGATGCGACAGCAAGCAAAAGAATCACCTTAACAATCTGCATACCGAGCCGGCGATACCCAAACGGAACGCTCGCCAATATCGGTGAATGCAGCACGCTGGCTTCTAGCTGATTCACCAATCGACCCGCGCGAGTTGCGGCACGAATCAAATACTTGCCGAAAGAAGTACGGCTGGGGTTTGAAGACGCTGGGGTCGCCATTTTCCTACCTCCATTTACTTCACCGCACGTGCAGTCAAACCGCTTAAAAACTTGGATCCAAGCCTTAGCTTACTCCTCTCCTGCGGATTTCCATGACCGTTGATCACTTGGTTTACGCTGCTGATCGCCAGTGGTACTGCATGGATGGATGCAGTGACACTCTTCTGAAAATCACCATTGACGTTATGCCGACCCGCTTGATAAACCGGACTGGCAAGCGCTGGAAAACCAGCACCCCAGGTGGCCACAACCTTCAAGGCCACGTCACTCCCGTGATGGTTGTCCCAAGGGCGATTAGCGTTCGGTGGCTCGCCCTGTTACCGCTCCCGCGGTGACGAGCGCTCTTTCACATCTGCCTCACGGAGCCCTGCTCCGTTGAAGCTCCTTTTCCATTTCCGTGCTGGGAATTCTTCCCGCATGGGTGGCATTCCTCCGCACTGCCTGGAGGAACTTACCATGTTGCGCTTCACAGGAACTGAACTTCACGCCGTCTTGACCGAAGCGGCCGTCATCGGCTGCCGAGTCGTCTTGGTCAAAGACCACGGTGTCTACCTCATGTCCGAGTTCGGTGAAAGCAAACCCGACGGAGGTAGCCGCAAACACATCGCCTACGCCATGGGCTGCAATCCTAACGTCGACGACTTCGACGCTTGGTGGAATCGCGCACGCAGTGAATTCGGTGGCGACGATTTTGCCGAGTACTTCGACCTTGATGATCCGGTTCTGGAAAGCCTACGCGGCACCAACGGGTCGCTGGTAGTTGAAGCCACATCCACGCACCTGTACATCGCTGCCGAGATTGCCCGCTCCGGGAAATCCTGAATGCTCTCGCAACACCCGCGATGTCCCAGGGATGCACGAGCTAGTGCCTCTCTGGGATATCGCCCAATTCAATCTTTACGCCGACAGCAGCCGTTCATCTGGACCTTTCGAATGGAAAGCCTTTGCTGGAAACGGGTGGAAACTTGCCTTGCTGGGTGCCCTATATCGGGTATTGATCCCACAGACAAAAGCGTTTTAATGCCTGAACACGCCCACTCCACAGTGTGAATCGTGGCGATAGGACTTCATCGAGTTGTTCATGAAGCCATCGCTCAATCAGCTCTCAGGAGGCACCAGTGTCCAGGAAGAACCGCTCCTTACCCGCCATTGTCCTGAGCCCAGGGGTATGGCAATTCATCGCCGAGGTTGGTACGGCTACTGACTCAGTTGAGCAATCAGGACAGCGTTTGCAGGCCGTACTGGGCATTGCTCTGGCTTCGGTAGATCACCACTTGCGCCAGTCGCTCGAGTTGCTACTCGATCAAGCTTCCCAGCGCAAATCACGCCCCTCGGCGGCAGCAACTCAGTTTCAGGTAACTCACATCACGCCAGAGACTGGCCTTGTTTTTCTGCACATCAGGTTGCCACATGAGATCGGTGTGGACATCTCATCGGCTTGAACGCCCACCCTACCATTGTCCACTTACCCCACCGGGAACCCTTCCCGGCCGGGCAGCGTTCCCCTTTTTGACTGGAGAACGTCATGTCCGATATCTACCTGGACGTCACCAACAAGATTGTCAGTGCCCTGAGCCAAGGGGTCATCCCCTGGATCAAACCCTGGACCACATCAGGCTCAAGTGCTGACGCACCTTTCCCCATCAACGCGATCACCCGGCGCCCCTACGCCGGCATCAATATTCCACTGCTATGGGCCGAAGCCCGCCTGCGCGGGTACCGCCAGGATCGCTGGCTCACCTACAACCAAACCCGCAAAGCCGGTGGTCATGTGCGCAAAGGCGAACAATCGACCCTCGCGGTGCTGTACAAGCCCATGAGCAAGGAAGCACACGACGAAGACGGTCAGGTCGTCCGTGATGAGCAAGGTAACGTCAAGATGGTGCAGTTCGCACTGCTACGGACGCATTGCCTGTTCAACATCGAGCAGACTGAGGGACTTCCCAACGAAGAGCAGTCACATGATGAGAGTCAAGATCCGGTGGCGTTCGTCGATCATGCACCTGCCGAGCGACTGTTGGCCGCCAGCGGCGCACGCATCGAGCATCGCTACGGTGATTCCGCGTTTTATCTACCGATCCGGGATCTCATTCAATTGCCCACCAAGGCCCAGTTCGTGGACGTCGGCAGCTACTACGCGACCGCGCTGCATGAGCTGACGCACTGGTCGGGTCACCACGCCCGCCTCAACCGAGAAGGCATCACAGGCGGGCACGCGTTTGGCTCTGCAGCCTACGCTTTCGAGGAGTTGGTCGCGGAGATGGGCGCGGCATTTCTCTGCGCCCTCACCGGCACCCAGGGCGAGCTGCGCCATGAGGAGTATTTGGCGTCTTGGTTGAACATCCTCAAGGAAGATAAGCGGGCCATCTTCCGCGCCAGCGGTCAGGCACGTGAGGCGTCCGAGTACCTAGTGGCGCTGCAGTCGGATCACGCCAGCGAGACCACCGAACGGCTCACGGCGTGACTTTTTACCTTAAACAGAAAGGCCCCAACCGGGGCCTTTGTTTTAGCTGCAACGCCGACCATCGGCCGCTGCAATTGAGCAAGCGATTACTGCAGCCAGCTCTCGACGACATCCGAGCCGTGCTCTTGCTTCCACTGCTTGAGGATCTTGTGGTTGCCGCCCTTGGTTTCGACGATCTCGCCGCTGTGCGGGTGCTTGTAGCGCTTGACCTCACGCGGCTTACGCTGAGCACCGGTGGAGGTGCTCGAAGTACTCACGCTTACGCCCTTGGACGGGTCGAGAATGGTGATGACCTGGCGCAGGTTCATGCCGTACTGATCCAGCAAGGCCTTGAGCTTTTGTTCAAACTCGATTTCCTGCTTCAGGCCGGAATCGTTTTTCATCGCGTCCAGTTGTTGAAGTTGAGCAGCCAGTTGAGCTTCTAGTGCTTTGAATTCGGCAAGTTTGGACATGTGAAATCTTTCCTAGGATTGGGGCATGTGTGACGATATTACCTGAGGCACAAGTACTAGCCGAGCGTTAATTTGCTCTTCAGCTAACTTTTCATCCTTCAAAATGCGCACATACCTATGTGACTAATCAGTCCGGCAAGAACAGGCAAAGGTGGCCGACTAGTTCACGAGGTGCGGCACTATTGCCGATCTTGAACAGCATGTCGCGCTGACTGCGCGGCAGCTTTTTCGCGCAACGCGTGGCGGCTGATCGAATGGCAGCATCGGTACCATGAATCCGGTCAGCCAGTAGCACGATCAAAACGGCATCGCTCAACGTCATCAGGCCACATTCCTCGAATCAATGGCGGACAGTCTACCTCCCAGGAAAAGGACAGGCCATTCCGGTCCAGTATGTAAACCGATGCGCCAGGCTTCGGATTGTCGTGCTCGCGAAACGGACCAAGGGGGTAAAGGGTAACGGCGACAATGGCAAGGGGGCACAAGGGTAAGAGGCCTATCCGAAAAGGCAAAAGGACCTTCCGAGTGCAAAGCAGGTATCGCGATGAAGCGCTGGTGGTTCAAACATCAAAAAGGCAGTGCCAAGGCGCCCAGGCTCACTCCAGCGCCCGCGGGCTTCCTCCTCCCACTCCCCTCTGATTCCCTGCTAGGTGCCGACCACCGGAAAAAGCTACTGCAGCGCATCTGGCAATACACGGCGCTCTCCGAGCCTCAGTTCGATCAGCTGTACCTTGATCCGATCCGCCGTTACGCCGCCTTTGTACAGCAACTCCCCGCCAGCGAAAGCCACCACCATGCCTACCCGGGCGGCATGCTCGACCATGGACTAGAACTGGTGGCCTGCAGCTTGAAGCTGCGCCAATCGTACCTGCTACCCAGCGGCGCCGCACCGGAAGATCAGGCCGCGCAGGCGGACGCCTGGAGCGCGGCGATTGCCTACGGCGCCCTGCTCCACGACGTCGGCAAGATTGCCGTCGATCTCCAGGTGGAGTACCAAAATGGTGAACGCTGGCACCCCTGGCACGGCCCGCTGAATCAGCCCTACCGCTTCCGCTACCTCCCCGACCGGGATTACCAACTACACGGTGCCGCCGCTGGGCTGCTGTATACACAGATCTTGACGCCCGCCCTACTCGACTGGCTCAGCAGCTACCCAATCTTGTGGCGACACTTGCTGTTCTTGCTGGCTGACCACTACGAACACGCCGGCACCCTCGGAGAGTTGGTGCTGCAAGCAGACCGGGTTTCCACGGCGCAAAACATCGGCGCCAACCCGACAAAAGCACTGAAAGCCCCCAAGCACTCTCTGCAGCATCACCTGCTTGCGGGCCTCAGTCACCTGGTCAAAAGCGAGTTCAAACTCAACCAGCCTGGCGCTGCCGGCTGGCTCACTGTTGACCACCTGTGGTTGGTCAGCAAAACCGCGACCGACAGGCTGCGTGCCTACCTATTGGCTCAATCGGTGGACGGTATTCCCTCATCCAACATAGCCATGTTCGATGAACTGCAATCACACGGATTAGTGGACGCGACACCTGAGGGCAAAGCGGTATGGAGTGCCAACGTAACAGAGGATGACTGGCAACATCGCTTTACCTTTCTCCGAATGCAACCGAGCCTGATTTGGGCCGATGAACCTCGGCCAGACTGCTTCAAAGGCACGGTTGAACCGATGATGGAGCACTCCCTGCCGACCGGTGAAACCTGCGAGTCGGCGTTGGATCTACCGGAACCAACGCCGGAAGGAAAGCAGCCCGTACCCGAGCACCCGAACCAGGATTTTGACTATCTCGACGATTTGATGGACATGTTGCAAGAACAGGAGGTCGACACTGGACCAAGCGCGGGAAGCCTGCAATCCACCACTGCGCCATCCAAGGATACCGAGGGGGTGGCCTTCCTCGAGTGGTTGCGCGACGGTGTCCGCAGTCATCGCTTGGTGGTCAACGACAGCAAGGCCAAGGTCCACACCGTAGACGGCACTTTCTTCCTGGTCACCCCGGGCATTTTCCAACGCTACGCCGCCGAACACCCAGAGCAGACTGAGGGAGGCAACCAGATCGAGCATTGGCGGCGCATTCAGCGTCAATTTGAGAAACTGGGCATTCATCAGAAACGAGCTAATGGGCAAAACATTTGGGCCTGCACTGTGAGAGGTCCTCGCAAAACGAGCATTCTGAATGGCTACCTCCTGCACGGATCAGAAGGCATTTCCAACGACCCTCCGACGGACAACCCATGCCTCATTCTGGAAAGATGAAACGATTCTCTACGCCATGAGATCCTCCAGCAGGCCACGAGTAATAGCGGCTTCGCCCACTCTCAATCGGCAGAAGTACTATTCCCAAAGGCGTCATGATAGATTGATAGCCAAGTGTCATCACCGCATTGATTGCTCAAGGTAAAGGCCCATCGCGCCGCTTACCGACGTCACAAGGAATGTTTCATGTCTGGCTCCAGTACCCGTTTCTACGGCAGGTCTTCTGCCGCCAATCCCGCGTGCGAAACCCTTGAGTTGTTCACCCAGCTCTCGTCACCCAAGGAAGATGTGGTCGATGAGATTGAGATCGGCGATATCCTGGAAGTGGTGGTCATCACCCAGAACAGCTTCAGTACCGTGCAAGTACTGTGGAGGGGCCGGTTGGCCGGGGGGATTGCTTCACCCGATATTCAGGTGCTCCAGCGCTGTCTCAGCGAAGGGGTAATTTATCTCGCCGAGGTAATGGAAAAGAGCGGCGGAGAAATTCGAGTTCGGATTTTCCCTTACACGTCCTAACGCAAGGAAGCCCAAGATGATCACTGTCGTAGGTGGAGTGTACCAAGAGCGTTGCATGTCGCCCCGCTGGATCGAGGTCTATGGTTCCGGTGGACGAGCTGCCACCGCGCTCGCGCGAATGGGGGCGCAGGTTAGCTTGCACGCTTATGCAGATGCCCACACGGAAGGTGTGATTTGCCAACGAGCTGCGCTTGAGGGTTTCGATGTACACCTTGAAAGCATCGGGCAATCAGTCAGCTTCTCCTACACACACGGACTGTCCATTCCATCTGTATTCAAACCCGTTGTTGATCAAACGCCCTTGCAGGTCAGAGCGGACTGGGTAGTGCGCTTTGGCATGATCGAAGGGGATGCAGTAGTAGATGCCGAGTACGCCGTTTATGACCCCCAAAGCCCGGTGAGCCCACAACGTTTCTCGGCTAACGGATCCAAAGCCAAACACCTCGCCCTCATTCTCAATCACAACGAAGCGGAGGCGTTGTACGGCAACCGTGAACCGAATGTCGAAAGGCTCGCTGCTGCCTTGTCTGAGATGGAAAAAGCGGAGGTCGTCATCATCAAGAGAGGGCCACTGGGCGCGCTTGTGTATACCGGTGGCCAGTCTTCAACCGTTCCAGCCTACGCCACGTCCAAGGTGTTCAAGATTGGTTCAGGGGATAATTTCGTTGCTCATTTCGCCTACAACTGGCTTGAGCTTCACCTACCCCCTCACGATGCTGCGCTGAATGCTTCACGCGCGACCGCGTTTTACTGCCAACACCAGGGCTTTGGCACGCCCAAGCGGCTTAAGGATTTCCAGCCGGTGCCACTGATCATTTCCAACGCTTACCGAAACGGGAAACGGCCAAAGATCTACTTGGCAGGGCCCTTCTTCACCCTTGCCCAACTGTGGCTGGTCGAGGAAGCTCGAAATGCCTTCCTGAGCATGGGACTGGGGGTCTTCTCTCCCTACCATGACGTAGGTCACGGGCCAGCAGCCGAGGTTGTCCAGAAAGATGTGGATGCCATTCACGAATGTGAATTGATGTTTGTGATCGGGGATGGCTTGGATGCAGGCACCATTTTTGAAATTGGGTACGCCCGGGCACTCAGCAAGCCTGTGATCATGTATGTGGAGAATGAGTCCGAAGAGGACAGAAAAATGATGGAGGGCACGCATTGCGTGATCAGCAATGATTTCGTCACCGCTATCTATCAGACTTCTTGGGAGGCTGTGGCGGTATGAAGCGTGCCCTGTTGCTGTCGGGAGGCATGGACTCCCTGGCTCTGGCCTGGTGGAAACGCCCGGAACTCGCCATCACCCTTGACTACGGACAACTCGCCGCTGAAGCTGAGATCGGGGCTTCGCGTACGATCTGCAAGCATCTAGGCATCAAACACCACGTTGTCTCAATTGACTGCCGTTCGCTTGGGTCGGGGGATATGGCCGGCGCCAATGCTGATGCGCATGCGCCTGCTTCGGACTGGTGGCCCTACAGGAATCAGATGCTGATCACGCTGGCCGCAATGAAGGCGATCAGCCTCGGGGCCAACGTCTTGTACCTGGGCTCAGTCAGCTCTGATGGCTCCCATCAGGATGGAACGCCGGCCTTTGTTGCCGCCATCAGCCAATTGATGGCCATGCAAGAAGGCAACATGAGAGTCGAAGCGCCCGCTATCACCTTGACCACCTCCGAATTGGTGCGAACAGCCGGCGTTCCGATGAACTACCTGTCATGGGCGCACAGTTGTCACAAATCGAATGTGCTCTGCGGAAACTGCAGGGGCTGCAACAAGTACTTTGAGGTCTGGAAAGAACTGGATCATGACCTGGACGCGGCCCTCTAATCCCTCACCTCGGGCGATCCCTGAGTTCTATGAGCCCTATGTGTGGCCGGTGGGAAATCATCTGTTTTTCGCAGCAGCCAAAGGCAGTGTTCCGGTGGCTGCCGAGGCGTCAGTGTTCGACCTGCTGGCTCGTCGGCGAAGCAGGCGATCCTTCGGGCCGGTGAACACTGACGCACTCGGGTCGCTCCTCTGGCACACCGCAGGGATTCAGGCTACTGAACCATCTGGATACGGACCTCGCCTGGAGCAGCGCCCTACCCCCTCTGCGGGCGCACTCCACCCCATCCACCTGCTATTGAAAATGCCAGATTTCCCCGAGTGGTATCGCTACGACGGAGGTGCGCATGCGCTTGTGGAGGTGCCAGGATCTTCAGGTGTTCTCGCGCCGTTGCTGGGTCAAAGCGTCGAAGTGATCGCGTCACCCTGCGCCACCCGGATCGTCTTGATTGCCGAGCCGGGCAAAACCTTCGCCAAGTATCACCATGCTTCAAGCCTGATCTGGCGTGATGCCGGAGCCTTGCTGGGTATCTTGTCGATTGCAGCAGAGGCGCTAGGCATGCATTTCTGCCCCTTAGGCATCACGGGTGAGCCATGGGTAAGCGAGCTATGCCTGACAGGAAGGCTGGCCGGTGTTGGCATGGCATTGATTGGCAGCCCAGATCTGGAAGACTTAGGCGGCCTTTAGCTTGCTTCTGCCCAAAAGATCATGGACAACATGCGATGCGGACATCATCTGGTACCATATCAATGCATCGAGGGCGGAAGCCCTGACGGACAGCGCCCGACTGAACGCCAGGAACTCCTGTTCCAGCTGCAGGTAATGCCGCTCGACCGTCAAGCCCGGGGTGAAAAAACCAGCTAGCGCGCCTGCCCTCAGGATGTGGATATCCAGGATGGCCACATCGTCGGCATCCAGCCAGTTCCGCGCGATCCATGACGCGGTCTTGAATCCGATGCCAGGAATCGCAAGCAGCCAGTTACGCAGCGCTTGCCCAGACTCCAGTGGAATGTCTTCGGCGTGCAAGGCCATGAGGGCCGCGTGGAGGTAGCGGGATTTCTGCCTGGCGAAGCGATAATGCACCGACTTTGCGCCGACAATCAGCGGCTCGGACAACCACTCCAGAAGCTCGCTCTCTGAAGGAAGGTAACTCTCAAATGCGCCCCTGTCCTTGAGATGCGCGAAGGCTGCCAAGCCTACGCTCGCCGGAATGCCGTGACCACCGAGTAGGCAGGCCCCCACTTCTTCCCTAAGGGTGGAGCCGAGCTTGTAATTCAGCGGGTGCGGCTGAATTTCGTCCGCCCATGCTTGATAAGCCCAGTAAGCCGGAGATGGGAACGCTTCGATGGCTCCCCATTGCACACCGGGAAGCACCTCGCATTCCGCCTCAGGAAACTGCCGCCGGTGCACGATCGAATCTGAGAAAACACATCCCATCTGCATGCTTATCTCTCTCCCTCTCCGTAAGTGTCGTTCATCCACTGAACCAGATTGTTGCGTTCAACCGGGTGCATCAGAGCAATCTTCTCGCGCAGCCGTGCCTGGCGACGAGCGATGGTTTGCCGCTCTCTAAAGGTATGGCCCAGGTAACGGGTATCATGGAGCGCCATAGGTTCTGGAAAGTTCATCCAGACGCATTCTTCTCGCAAGCCTGCATGCGTCTTGGCGTCGAAGGTCACCAACCGCCATCCCTCGAGTGCCTCCAGGTACAGATCGCTCCGATAGCCCGAAACCATCACCATGCACGGAAGGGCCTTGAGGGTGCCCAGCAGTTCGACATGGCCCTGCTGGTCGTACTCAAAGCGATACACCTTCTTGCTTTTGCGGGTTTCCGGCAGGTAAGGAGGGTCAGCGTAGATCAACTCGTTCCCAGTGAAGGTTTGCGCCTGCAGGAATTCGCGGGCGTCCTTATGCACGAGTTCGCACTGCCCATGCAACTCGTTTTGCTGCCACAGGGCGTGCACAGCAGGATCGATGTCGATACCGATGCTGCGCGTTGCCGGTTTCTTGTGCCGCATTACGGCACCCGCCCCAAGGTGGGTTTCGATGTAGACCTGATGCGCGGGCATCAGATTGATCAAGCGCTGGTAGCACTTGCCCTTTCCGCCTGGATAATTCATCGCCTGATCATCGTCAAAACTGACGATGATGTCAATCGCCGCCTGCACCTTCCCTGCAGCCATGACGCCGCACGCGACCGTATTCCCAGCGCTAATGGAAAGGTTATACTCAACCCCATCATGGCTTTTTGCCAACACCTGCAGGTGTGGCGGCAGGATTATAAGTACAGCTCAAAAGGATTATTGATGCGCATTGTAAAATTCAGAGCCGAAAAACTCTTTGGTCGATTTGACTATGAGATCGATCTCGACCCGCCAAGCGGCAATACCATCATTACTGCGCCAAACGGATACGGTAAGTCAACCATTCTGAGAATCCTGCAGAACTTCGCATCTGGTGACTACTACTACTTTATCCGCGAGAGTTACGCCATTCTGGAGTTTACCTTCTCTGAAGGCCCGCCTCTTACTATCTACAAGACGCTGGATGACAAAAAAAAGCAGTTGGTGTCATTCTCACGCGGCAAGCTATTTTCAAAGCTAGGTGACCCGTTTGAGGACAATATTGATGAAAGCATTTACTTCATTGAACGCGAACTCGACTTTTTGACCCGAGTTGGATACACGACTTGGAAGCACGATGTATCTGGCGAGATTCTAGATCGACTCGATGTCTTGGCAAGGTACGGGGGTAAAAGCAACCTTCGCCACAGGTTCCGCGCGATAGACTGGGTCGAGGATCTTCGCGCACAACTGTCCATTTACTCGATTCCAACGAACAGACTGAAAGAAGGTGAAGCGCCTTCCGCCCAGTCATCAATGGTAACACTGATTGCGCGCGACATAGCCGAACTGATCAAGGACACCATACGGAATCAGTTCAAAATTGGTCGCGAAAAAGAAACCAGTTTCCCCGCCCGCATTATTGACTCGCTCAAATCTGGAGAAGCCCCTTCAGAAGAATCCATCAAGCAGTCGATCGCGGCAGTACAGAACCATGAGTCACGGTATAAACGACTGGGATTGCTCCCCAAGGACAGCTCTACAACGCACCTGAGTAACCAGACGGAGATTAGCGACCATGCCACCAGGGTCGTTCTAAAGACTTACCTGGATGATATCCATCATAAATTCTCGGAACTTGCTGCGGTCGCGAGCAAGCTTGAGGTATTCACCAAGTCGATCAACTCACTGTTTGCCTTCACGACAGCATGGCCATCAGCGGATGGCGGTATCGTTATCCGAGCCAAGGATGGGGAGAAAGAGCCGCTGTCACTGGCAGCCCTATCGTCGGGCGAACAGCACCTACTTGTCATTCTGGGCAAGTTGGTATTCGAGACAAAGCCCGGCTCACTGGTTTTGATTGACGAACCCGAGATTTCATTTCACCCCGAGTGGCAGGAAAAATTCCTTGATATCCTGGAGAGCATCCGTGAAATCAATGGGTTCTCGACAGTCGTCGCGACCCACTCACCCATGGTGATTGGCCATCGTTGGGATGACACCGTAGAGCTGGCTGATCTGTACACCCAACATTCCTAAGGACGGGAAACCTGATGAGTCGACTTCGTACTGCACAGAGCAATCCAACCAACTTGTTGAACACCGCCAGGATGATGTACAGATCCAAGGGAGAGCAGACTATTGTCGTGGAGGGGAAGACCGATAAATTCTTCCTTCAGCAGTGGTGCAAAGAAGGGGCAAAAATTCGGTTTGATGGCATGGCCGGCAAAGAGCTTGTCGAAAAAGTCTATAAAGATTCCAAGCACCCCAACTACAGCGATGTTGGACTGTACTTCTTTGCGGACGTTGATTTCGACACTGTCGCCGGCATCGAATTAATCAGCGACCCACGCTTTATCTACAATGCATACTGCCATAACCATTCAGTGGTTGAGTATAACGACCTTGAAGCGTTCTTGATTAACAATGGTGCTCTGGAGAAAGTCCTGATCAACCACGGGATTGATCGAGCATGTGCCCCAGACATCAAGCAAAAATTGGAGCTTGCGTCTCGCTACCTTGGCTCTCTACGTGCAGCAGATATCGTCACTGTCAAGCAGATGAGGCTTTCATCAAGCGTCCTAAATGGTCTTGAGATAGAACCCTTTTTCGACGCTCAGAATCTCGTTTTCGACCAGAAGGCTTTCGAAGCGCAGTTGCCCTATTGGTCGAATAACAGGCGTCATTTAGATGAACTGCTGGAAGAGGCCGAGAAGATAAACTCGGCCAACACAAAACCCTGGGCCCTCAGCCGAGGCCACGACATTACTGAAATGCTGGCCCTTCATTTGGCTCACGTGGGAAACAAAGGAATGCGGGCTGAGCGAGTTGAGTCTATGCTGAGAATGGCTTGCGAACTGGCGACCTTCAAAGCTAGCCCTATGGGGCGTAAGCTTGCCTCGGAGTGCCCAGAATCGTTCATCATTGAGTAATCTGAACACACGCTTACATCAAGAGGGACGTCAGCGTCCCGCTTGCTGCCATATTGAAACTTTCCACTATCTGTATTCACCCATTCGCATCAACGACCTGACAATGAACGCCTCATGAAAATATTGTCACACCGGAGCAACTCAGATCCATAGTGGTGTTGGAAATAGGATAATTTGTCATGAGGACATTTCTGTGGATCAACAGCAGTTCGCTGCCATCCCCCTCACATAGCTGCTACCCCTTAGCACCTTATCCAAGAACGCTTAAGCACCAAATCGAAAAGCTTCCACTGGAATCGCCATCATAAGGATACGTCTGGTAGCGGGGGGGAGCTAGTTATCCATATAGTGCAGTAACTGGTCTCGAAAATGCTTTGCTAAGTCACATGGAGAATAGCAAGTCTATGGACACCTTTCTGCACTTAAGCCAGGGAGGGGGCGCCGTTCGTTGGAGATCGCGATCTTCCCCCCTGAAGCGATGAAGACACGGCAGGGCCGCCATCAAAGGGAGGCCCTTCTTCGTCCATAGCTAAAACACAGGCTGGTCAACGGCTTGCCCCGCCCCGTCCCATAGCGGCAACTGAATATTTGCCAGATGCTCATCGTCAACCACAAATGCGAGACTGTACCTCGCGCGGGTGATAGCCACGTACAGCTTGTTCCTAGACTCGTCTGTTTTATCCTTGTCGAAAACCCTGAGGTCACCGCCTAAATACTTGAGATGTTTGTCCGGTGAGATAATCATAACGCGATCAAACCCAAGACCTTTGCTGGAACCGAAGGTGTGACAGGAGAGGCTAGCCGGCAGGTAGCCTTTGCCCATTGACGACGACCATCGCAATACTTGGGGCCTGAACGTGGCGAGATATTCGCTCACCTGCGATGGCCTGATGACGAAGGCACCGCAGTGGTGGGCCATCTCATCAGGAACGCCCGCCACCTCAGACTGGGTTTTGTCATAGAGGCCAGGGTGTATCGTATCCGACAGATCACAGATGTCCTGGATGCATCGACGGTTCTTCGGCAGCGAGCGCTGTTCAAACTTCAAACCCTGAAAATACTGGATCTTCTGCTGCGGCGTTTCGGGCGCTTTGTGGCCGAACGTAGTCGTGTAAATGGTTTGACGAAAATCACCAACACAGCAAATCGAGTCAGGCATGACCTTACTCAGCGTCTTGATGACGTCGTAATCCCAGCCCACCAGATCCTGTACCTCATCGAAAAAGACCCGCTGATAGATTTCCTTCAGCCGCTTAGCAGGAGCATTTTTGGAGGCAGCCGCGACCCTCGTCGCCAATTTCGCGAGCAAGCCGGTATAGGCCTTTGTCTTGCAGGGGGTCAGATAATGGAGTGGGTTCAAACCGCCCTCGGTCTTTTCACCTCTATTGGGATACCAGCTCTTCGTACGAGGTATCAGGTGAGGGTTCTGCTCCGTGAACATTATGGTAGCAATACGCTCAGGAAACACAGCGTTTTGGTACGGTCTCACCAAGTCTTCCAAATAAAAAGAGAACAGACCTTTGACGACAAACTCGTCACTGCTTCTGCCGTACACTTCGACGAAACGAGAACGTAACTCGGCCTGGTTGCTCATCGTGTAGGTGACGACCAACACGCGGCCACCCGCTTCGATGACCTCGATGGCTTCCTCTATGATTTTGTGGGTTTTTCCCGATCCGGCTCCGGCGATCCAAAATTCATTAGCCAAAGTCGAACACCTCATCAAGGAATGCCGGATACTTGAATTCTAGGCCTCCATCGAACAGTCTGATGGCCGAATCGACCTTACGGGCGCCCTTGCCATTGCCCTTCACGCTTCGGAACCAATCGATCAAAAACTCACGGCGTTTGTTTAAGCCAGCCTCCTCCGTGTATAGGTTGTAAGTCTTCTTGGACAATACCTCTTTAGCAAAAGCGTTCAGCGTTTTCAGATCGACCGCGTTTGCGTAAATCATGGCGGGCTCAAGCGAAAACTCCTCATCGTTGTCCGAGGAGATGAGCTTGATGTTTGCAAAGTCCGCGTAATCGTCACGGGCCTTCACCACGTTGTTCTGGTAGTCGCCATCGTTATCCCTGAGGACATTGATACGTGTGCCGATCTCTTTACCAACAGAGATGAAGGTGTCGAACCCGACCCCGCGTACCACGATAATATCGATGCCATCCTGCTCCGGCAGACGGTCATGCTTACGGTAGTAAATCTTCTTCAGCACCAACTCGTCAGATGGCCCTTCTACCAGAATCACCTTGCGCGACAGCGCCACACGCAAGGTGTCATAGCCAGGCAAGCGTTTGAGCGTCTTGACGACATCGGGATCCAGCTTGTGAAGACGCTGGTAGCCCGACTGCACGAGGCAGATTTTATCGATGCTCAGCTTGTTAAGAACGTACGAGCTGTGCGTAGTGAGGAATAGCTGCTTGGCACCCCGCTGCTTCTCGATGTAGTGCACCAGCTTGTTGAGATTGGTGTGCGAGAGGTGGTTTTCCGGCTCCTCCATCATCACCAGGTCGATGTCCTTCGACTTGTTCTGAATGGCGAGCTTGATCTGCACATTGCTCTGCTCACCTTTCCCGATGAACTGGAATGGCACGTCATCCACTTCAAGCTGCAGGCCGGTTTGGATCGAACCAGCTGGCAAAGTGCTCGCGGCGATGGAGAGTTTTTTGTCTGTGATCAGGTGATCTGCATCCAAGCCCTCATTGACTGCTTTGACCTCGCCCGAATCGTTGAACACCTGCTGATTTTCGCGGTAGTTGAGGGTCAGTTTGACCAGCTCCTCCTTGTCCAACGCGGTGTTCAAGATGGTCGAGATGTACTGGTTTTTCCCCAATGTGGGATGAATCCGGGTCGGGTCGATGTACAACGCCCTGAATTTTTTGGCCACAGCCTTGATGGGGTTCCATCCGAAATCCAGCCACTCCAGTTTGTAGAACTCGATCGGAACGCTCGTAAGGTTCGGTTTCGTATTAAGGTACTCGGCATAAACAGCCTCCAGCGAGGCATCGAAGCACGCTTGCACCGTGACACCCTGAGCATCCACCTTCAAGAAGTTGTTCGCGCCACGATAGTCAGGCACGCCCTCGATGAACGCCTCGATGACCAAACTTGGCAGGTGTTTGGCCGATCTGTCGGAATTCAAGAATTGCTGGACAGCGTCCTTATTAAAAATGTCTGGCGTCAACTCAGTGCCGAAGGGGCGGCCACGGTAGTTATTATTAAGAACGATTTCCAAGGCTTCTAGAATCGTACTCTTACCGGCATTGTTATCGCCGACAAAGATGTTGACGTCATCGTTGAACTCAAGATGATCATCTTTGAACTTCTTGAAATTGGTCAGCTTAATCGATTTAACGCGCACTCTAATTCCCTCTAGAAAACGTCGGATAGTGGCCTGGTGCCACTTCTGCTGCGACATTACAGCGCCCTTCCGAGACTGTCTATCGGCGAACCAATGGATTTTATTACGCTATACGGCAATGACAGGCGCGCACGAGTTTCCACCTTTCGCCATACCCACTGGTCTCGAGCAACGGCGCCCAGAATGCTCAACAGCAAAAGGGCCATTTGCCATACTGGTAATAGATGATCGTAGGCTCGATTCCCGCCGTGCTTGATCGTCACCCTGAAACCGAAGACCTAGACGCCTTTGGCCATCGGCACTACGCGCAAGCATTGCGCTGTTTGATCGAAGAAGAAGGCCTCAAGCCGCCATCCAACACCTGCATGCTGGGAGACTGCGGTATCTCACTGACACCAGTCCCTAGTGCGTTCACTGGAGGAGGCAGGCCTGATCGAGAGAACCGTTTACTCTGCGATTTCCCTCGCATGAAGCTTTGCCTGAGGCTTAAGCTTGAGCAGCGTGCCCGGGAGTAGGAGTGGCGACGGAATTTGACTTGTAGCTGAAGGCCGGAACTGGCGTTAGTGAAACCTGAACACCCCTTCCTGACATGAGTCAGCAGGCCATCATGAATCCAACACTCCCACCACAATCCACAGAACGCCAGGGGAAGCCAAACCAAAAATGGGGGACCAGATGGGGGACCAAAAACACTAAGGATCGAGTAGGAGGCGGGCTCACACCCGCCGTCCTCTCACACCACCGTGCGTACGGTTCCGTACACGGCGGTTCAGGTCACACGACTAAGCCGATTGATCGTATCCAGTATCGAAACCAGTCCGAGTCGATCCCATAGTTTCTTCGGTAGCGCCTGATTCATATGCGACGCGCCCGAGTTCCACCACGGGCCTCGGCCGTTATAGGCCGATTTACAGGCACGCTCTTCGCTTAATCCAAGACGCATCAGGTTGCGCGCTCTCGCAGAGGGCTGCTTCCATTGGCGCCAGATGGCACAGCGGAGTTTGTGCCTGAGCCAGCCATCCAGCTCCTCAAGTGGCCGTTTGCTCTGGCTAAGCTTGAAGTAACCTGCCCAGCCTCGCAGAACCGGGTTTATCCGCTCGATGGTATTCGCCATCTTGTGGCCCCGCGCACTGCTCAGCAGTTCTGCGAGCCGGTCGCGCAGGCGCCCCAGGCTCATCGCAGACACACGCAGCCTCGGCTGTTGATGCCAGCTCATTCCATAGCCCAAGTAATTGCACTTCCAGGCCCTTGCCACTTGGCTCTTCTTCCTGTTCACCGTCAGCTTCAGACGTTGACTCAGGAAGCGCCCGACGCTGGCCAACACGCGTTCGCCTGCTCGTGGGCTGCGCACATAGATGTTCGCATCATCGGCATAGCGCACGAAGCGATGGCCCCGCCGTTCCAGTTCGCGGTCGAGCTCGTCGAGCAGGATGTTCGACAGCAACGGCGAGAGCGGGCCGCCTTGCGGCGTCCCTTCCTGGCGCGGACTGACGACACCGCCTGACATGATCCCGGCCTCGAGGTAACGACGGATGAGCCTGAGCACGCTTTTGTCTTCGACATGCTGCTCGACACAGGCCATGAGGATGTCGTGGTTGACCCGATCGAAGAACTTCTCCAAATCGAGTTCCACGCACCAGCGATGCCCCGCTGCCACATGGGCACGGGCCATCTCAATGGCTTGATGCGTACTTCTGCCCGGACGAAAGCCGTAGCTGTAGTCCGAGAACAGTGGATCGAAGATAGGCGTGAGCTGTTGCTGCAAGGCTTGCTGGATCAAGCGGTCCACCACGCTGGGGATACCCAGTTGGCGTGTACCGCCCTGCGGCTTGGGAATTTCAACCGCCCGCACTGCCTGGGGATGGTATTCACCAGCCAGCAACCTGGCCTTGAGGATTGGCCAACACTGATTCACGTAGCCCGCCAACTCGGACACCGTCATGCCATCGGCACCCGGTGCGCCCTTGTTGCTGACCACGCGTTGATACGCACACCTGAGGTTGGCCGGTGCAAGCACCCGCTCCATCAGCGTGTTCGGCTCCGCGTTCGTCCACGTTGCTGACGCCGCTGGCACCTGTGCGCTGTCAGGCGTCATCCTCGGCTTCTGGCCGGGAGTCGGGGTGACAGTTTCCGATGTAGGAAATTTCCGCATTGCGGCTACCAACGAGACAGCGACGCCTACTGGCGGCATAACCTGTTCGGCCCTTGGTGGCGCGGTTAACCGCCACTTACTACGGCTTCGGCTGACTTCTGCACGTTCATCCCGTCGCCTCTCGGCGCTCGGTAGCACAGTGGCAAACGTGCAGATCTCCCAGGGTAATTCGCGCGACCTTCCTGCTTATGCCTGTCGGATCTACGTCACAGCGTTCCGTGCAAGTATTGGGCTTTGAAGATTGTGGCCTTCTTACCCCGCTGCGCCGCCTCGTATCCACTTCCTGTTCGTCAGGCCAGCATTTTGCCTCGGGCTTCCTTCAGATTCGCAGTCGCCCGCGACACCCTTGCCTCTGGCTAACACTTCCCCTTGCCGGGTGTGTAGAGGACTTTCATCTCCAAGTCACCCGCTCAGCCACCACAGCCAAACGGGTTGCGCTTGCGCGCAACGCGCCATGCCTGGCGCACCACAAAAAAGCCCTGAAAAATCAGGGCTTTAATGAGAATTAGTGGCGGAAGCGTAGGGATTCGAACCATCACATCGTCACTCCTCCAGGCTGCTCGCCTTCTGCATGAGCAGTACCAGAGATCGTCCGATTCAAAATTCTGGATAGTGGGCAGCTGCAATTCGGTGGGGCAAAAAGTGGGGCAAAATTGCTTCCCAAGAAAAAGCTGACAGCCATAAAAAATCCAGTCACCGCTAAGTGACTGGATTCTTTGGAGTTATTTGGTCGGGACGGAGTGATTCGAACACTCGACCCCTTGCACCCCATGCAAGTGCGCTACCGGGCTGCGCTACGCCCCGACTCTATTCTCGGTACCGCTGAGAACGGTAAGAAATCTAACCTAACCTTTTGAATAATGGAAGCTTTTTTTCAAAAAAATCCATTCATCGTCAAGCAGGTTACTTCTTCAACACCACCAACACATCCTCCAACTCGGCAATCATCTGTCGAATCAGCTGCTTGTACTGGGTCGTGTCATCCTTGGCCTCATCACTGGACATGCGCAAGCGCGCGCCGCCGATGGTGAAGCCCTGGTCATACAGCAACGCGCGGATCTGGCGGATCATCAGCACATCTTGGCGCTGATAATACCGCCGGTTTCCGCGGCGCTTGACCGGGTTGAGCTGCGGGAATTCCTGCTCCCAGTAACGCAGCACGTGCGGTTTTACCGCACAGAGCTCACTCACCTCACCGATGGTGAAGTAGCGTTTGCCCGGAATGGGGGGCAGCTCGTCGTTATGGCTTGGTTCCAGCATAGGCCTCAACCCGGGCTTTCAGTTTCTGCCCTGGACGAAAGGTGACGACGCGCCGTGCGGTGATCGGGATCTCTTCCC
Organism: Pseudomonas sp. NY15374; assembly: GCF_048068255.1. Taxonomy (NCBI): domain Bacteria; kingdom Pseudomonadati; phylum Pseudomonadota; class Gammaproteobacteria; order Pseudomonadales; family Pseudomonadaceae; genus Pseudomonas; species Pseudomonas sp. NY15374. The sequence goes on along the minus strand of NZ_JBLUPZ010000001.1, from coordinate 99,050 downwards.
CTGTCTTGGGGTTGCGGCCCGGCCGCTGGCGTTTGTCGCGAAGGTCGAAGTTGCCGAATCCGGACAACTTGACCTGCTCGTTCTCCTCAAGCGCGTGACGAATTTCTTCGAAAAACAACTCGACCAGCTCCTTGGCCTCGCGCTTGTTAAGCCCCAGCTCCTCGTACAGCCTTTCGGCCATCTCAGCTTTCGTCAGAGCACCCATGCCGTTATTTCCTTAACGTGGTGTTCAACCTTTGTTCGAGCGAGGTGAGGATATTTTGCAGGGTGGTGTTCACCTCATCGTCGTTAAGAGTGCGCGATGGATGCTGCCAGGTCAAGCCGACCGCGAGGCTTTTTCTATCAGGATCAATACCTTTACCCTGGTAGACATCAAACAGCCTGAGGTCTGTGAGCCATTCCCCTGCATTGTCACGAATTACTTCAAGCACGGCGCTCGACGCCACATCACGTCCTGCGATCAACGCCAGGTCACGACGGGTTTCAGGGAACTTGGACAGTTCGCTGAATTTCGGCAGACGACCTTCGACCACATCACCCAGTACCAGCTCGAAGACGAACACGGGACGCTCCAGGCCGAGGGTCTTGGCCAGCTCCGGGTGGATCGCGCCCAGGTAGCCCACTTCCTTGCCGTCGCGCTCGATGCGGGCGGTTTGGCCAGGGTGCAGGGCTGGGTGCTTGCCTGCGCTGAAGCTGAAGTCGGCGAGCGCGCCGGAGTAGCCCAGCAGGGCTTCGACGTCGGCCTTCATGTCGAAGAAATCGACACTGTCACGGCCATTGGCCCAGCCTTCCGGCAGGCGGCTGCCGGTGATCACGCCGGCGATCATCGGTTGCTGCTTGAGGTCGCCCAACTGGCCGACGAAGCGCAGGCCGCTTTCGAACAGGCGCACGCGGTCTTGCTGGCGGTTGAGGTTGTGCTGCAGCGCCTTGACCAGGCCCGGCCACAGCGAGGCGCGCATCGCGGCCATGTCGCTGGAGATGGGGTTGGCCAGCATCAGCGGCTCGACGCCCGGGGTGAACAGCTCGAACAGCTTGGGATCGATGAAGCTGTAGGTGATGGCTTCCTGGTAGCCGCGAGCGACCAGCAGGCGACGCAGGACCGGCAGCTCGCCGCGCGATTCCGAACGAGCCTTGGGGGCCAGGCGGGCTTGCGGGTAGCGAACCGGCAGATTGTTGTAGCCGTACAGGCGCGCCAGCTCTTCGATCAGGTCGACTTCGAGGCTGATGTCGAAGCGGTGGCTCGGGATCTCGACAGTCCACACCCCTGCCCCATTGGTGCTGGTTTTCAGCTCCAGAGCGTTGAGCAGTTGTTCGATCTGGGCCGGGGCCATGTCCATGCCGAGCATCTGACTGACGCGTTCGGCGCGCAGGGTGACCGGAGCAACCTTGGGCAGGTGCTGCTCGCTCACGGCTTCGACGATCGGGCCGGCTTCGCCGCCGACGATCTCGAGCACCAGGGCGGTAGCGCGCTCCATCGCTTCGCGGGCCAGTTGCGAGTCGACACCGCGCTCGTAACGGTGCGAGGCATCGGTGTGCAGGCCGTAGGAACGGGCCTTGCCAGCAACGGAAACAGGCTCGAAGAAGGCGCTCTCCAGGAACAGGTCGCGGGTCTTCTCGGTGTTGACACCACTGTGCTCGCCCCCCATGACGCCGGCGATGGCCAGGGCGCGGGTGTGGTCGGCGATGACCAGGGTGTCGCTACGCAGGGCAACTTCCTGGCCGTCGAGCAGGACGAGCTTCTCACCCTCCTCGGCCATCCGCACGCGGATGCCGCCATTGATTTCGGCGAGGTCGAAGGCGTGCATCGGCTGGCCGAGCTCGAGCATCACGTAGTTGGTGATGTCGACGGCAGCGTCGATGCTGCGTACGTCGCTGCGACGCAGGCGCTCGACCATCCACAGCGGGGTCGGCTTGCTCAGGTCGACGTTGCGGATGACGCGGCCCAAATAGCGTGGGCAGGCAGCGGGAGCGCTGACGTCCACCGGGCGTACTTCATCGTGGGCAGGTGCGACGGCCGGGACCACCGGGCGGGTAACCGGGGCGTCATACAGGGCGCTGACGTCACGCGCCAGGCCCGCCACCGACAGGCAGTCGCCGCGGTTCGGGGTCAGGCCGATCTCGATGCTGGCATCATCCAGATTGAGGTACTGGCGGATGTCTTCACCCACCGGTGCGTCGGCTGCCAGCTCCAGCAGACCGTCGTTCTCTTCACTGATCTGCAGTTCGGCGGCCGAGCACAGCATGCCGAAGGATTCGACGCCACGCAGCTTGGCCTTCTTGATCTTGAAGTCGCCAGGCAGTTCGGCGCCGATCATGGCGAACGGGATCTTGATCCCCGGGCGCGCATTGGGGGCGCCGCACACCACCTGGAAGGTTTCCTGGCCGTTGCTGACCTGGCAGACGCGCAGCTTGTCTGCGTCCGGATGCTGCTCGGTGGCGAGGATCTCACCCACCACGATGCCGCTGAACTGGCCAGCCGCCGGGGTGACGCTGTCGACTTCCAGGCCGGCCATGGACAGGCGGGCGACCAGTTCGTCACGGGAGACTTGCGGGTTTACCCAACCGCGCAGCCACTGTTCACTGAATTTCATGCTGTTCTCCTGAAGATTGCGTCGAGGTGTGGCCTAGCGGAATTGCGCCAGGAACCGCAGGTCGTTGTCGAAGAACAGACGCAAATCGTTGACGCCATAGCGCAGCATGGCCAAGCGCTCGACACCCATGCCGAAGGCGAAGCCGGAGAATTCTTCCGGGTCGATGCCGGACATGCGCAGCACGTTCGGGTGGACCATGCCGCAGCCCATCACTTCCAGCCAGCCGGTCTGCTTGCACACCCGGCAGCCTTTGCCGGAGCACATCACGCACTCCATGTCGACTTCGGCGGACGGCTCGGTGAAAGGGAAGAACGACGGACGGAAACGCACCGCCAGCTCTTTCTCGAAGAACACCCGCAGGAACTCTTCGATGGTGCCCTTGAGGTCGGCGAAGTTGATGTCGCGGTCGACCAGCAGGCCTTCGATCTGGTGGAACATCGGCGAGTGGGTAATATCCGAGTCGCAGCGGTATACGCGGCCCGGGCAGACAATGCGGATCGGCGGCTGGGTGCTTTCCATGGTCCGCACCTGAACGGGCGAAGTGTGGGTGCGCAGCAGCATGTTGGCATTGAAGTAGAAGGTGTCGTGCATCGCCCGGGCCGGGTGGTGGCCGGGGATGTTGAGCGCTTCGAAGTTGTGGTAGTCGTCTTCGACCTCAGGGCCTTCGGCGATGCCGTAGCCGATGTGGGTGAAGAACTGCTCGATGCGCTCGAGGGTACGGGTGATCGGGTGCAGGCCACCGGTGGCCTGGCCACGGCCTGGCAAGGTGACATCAATGCATTCGGCAGCCAGGCGAGCGTTCAGCTCAGCCTCTTCGAAGGCGGCCTTGCGTGCGTTGAGCACGTCAGTGACGCGCTCCTTGGCGTCGTTGATCAGCGCACCGACCTTGGGGCGCTCTTCGGCTGGCAGGTTGCCCAGGGTCTTCATCACCTGGGTCAGCTCGCCCTTCTTGCCGAGAAATTGGACCCGGATCTGTTCCAGGGTATTGATGTCTTCAGCGCGTTCCACGGCCTCGAGGGCTTGGGAGACCAGCGCGTCCAGGTTTTCCATGTACAGACTCCAGATACGAAAATAGGGGAAGAGCTTTGAAGGCTCTTCCCCTATCGATGACGTTTTACACCCGCCGACACGGAGTGCCGGCGAATGATTGTCGCGGGTACTTAAGCCAGGACGGCTTTAGCTTTCTCGACAATCGCAGCAAACGCCGCTTTTTCGTTCACTGCCAGGTCGGCCAGAACCTTGCGGTCGATTTCGATCGACGCCTTTTTCAGGCCAGCAATCAGACGGCTGTAGGACAGGCCGTTGGTGCGGGCACCGGCGTTGATACGAGCGATCCACAGAGCGCGGAACTGACGCTTCTTCTGGCGACGGTCGCGGTAGGCGTATTGGCCTGCCTTGATGACCGCTTGCTTGGCGACGCGGAATACGCGCGAGCGTGCACCGTAGTAGCCTTTAGCCAGTTTCAGAATTTTCTTGTGACGCTTACGAGCGATGACGCCACGCTTTACACGAGCCATGAGTAACTTCCTCTATCTTTGACCGAAATTAACGTACGCGCAGCATGCGCTCGACTTTTGCCACGTCAGACGGGTGCAGCAAGCTGGCACCGCGCAGTTGACGCTTACGCTTGGTCGACATTTTGGTCAGGATGTGGCTCTTGAAAGCGTGCTTGTGCTTGAAGCCGGAAGCTGTTTTCAGGAAACGCTTCGCAGCACCGCTCTTGGTTTTCATTTTTGGCATGTTGGAACTCCGCATTCGATAAAATTACACAATAATCATCAGGCCTGCCGTGCCCGGGAGATTACTTCTTCTTTTTGGGAGCGATGACCATCATAAGCTGGCGTCCTTCCATCTTAGGATGCTGTTCGACGGTCCCGTATTCGACGAGGTCGGTTTCGACCCGCTTCAACAGTTCCATACCCAGCTCCTGGTGGGCCATCTCACGGCCGCGGAATCTCAGAGAGATCTTGGCCTTGTCCCCATCGGTAAGGAAACGTACCAGGTTGCGTAGTTTTACCTGGTAATCCCCTTCTTCCGTCCCTGGACGAAACTTGATTTCTTTAATCTGGATCTGCTTCTGGTTCTTCTTCGCTTCGTTGGCCTGCTTCTTCTTCTCGAAGAGGTGCTTGCCGTAGTCCATCACCTTGCAAACAGGTGGGACAGCGTCAGCGGAGATTTCCACCAGATCCAGCTTCGCTTCATCAGCGATACGAAGCGCTTCATCAATCGAGACGATGCCAATCTGCTCGCCATCAGCGCCAATTAACCGAACCTCGCGTGCCGAGATATTCTCGTTGATCGGTGCCTTAGGTGCAGTTCGTTTATCGTTTCTCATTTCACGCTTAATAGTCATTACTCCGATTCTTGGCGACCACGCCGGGAAACCGCATGCGACAGGAGCTCAGCGAATTGCGCGACGGGCATGGAGCCCAGGTCTGCGCCTTCGCGAGTACGCACAGCGACGGTTTGCGTTTCGACTTCGCGGTCCCCTATAACCAAAAGGTACGGGACCCTCAGCAACGTATGCTCGCGGATTTTAAAGCCGATCTTCTCATTTCTCAAGTCGGACTTGGCACGGAAACCGCTTCCGTTCAACGTTTTTTCCACCTCGAGGGCGAAATCGGCCTGTTTGTCGGTGATATTCATGATCACCGCCTGGGTCGGTGCCAACCACGCTGGGAACACACCGGCGTAGTGCTCGATCAGCATGCCGATGAAGCGCTCGAACGAGCCGAGGATGGCGCGGTGCAGCATCACAGGACGCTTACGGGCGTTATCTTCGGCGATATAGCTGGCATCCAGACGCTCCGGAAGATTCGGATCGTACTGCAGGGTGCCGCATTGCCAGTTACGGCCGAGGCAGTCGCGCAGGGTGAACTCGATCTTCGGACCATAGAACGCGCCCTCGCCCGGCTGGTATTCCCAGGCCAGGCCGGATTCGTTCAGGGCGTCGGCCAGCGCGCCTTCGGCACGGTCCCACAGCTCTTCGGAACCGACACGCTTGGCCGGACGAGTGGACAGTTTCATGGCGACGTCGGTGAAACCGAAGTCCTTGTACACGTCCAGGGTCAGCTTGATGAAGTCGGCCGCTTCCTTCTTCACCTGCTCTTCGGTGCAGAAGATGTGGGCGTCGTCCTGCACGAAGCCGCGCACGCGCATGATGCCGTGCAAGGCGCCGGACGGCTCGTTACGGTGGCAGGCACCGAATTCGGCCAGGCGCAGCGGCAGGTCGCGGTACGACTTCAGGCCTTGGTTGAACACCTGCACGTGGCACGGGCAGTTCATCGGTTTTACCGCGTAGTCGCGGTTTTCCGACGAAGTGGTGAACATGTTCTCGGCATAGTTGGACCAGTGGCCGGAACGCTCCCAGAGGATGCGGTCGACGACCTGCGGGGTCTTGATTTCCTGATAGCCGTTCTCGCGCTGGACCTGGCGCATGTACTGCTCGAGCACCTGGTAGACGGTCCAGCCGTTGGCGTGCCAGAACACCATGCCCGGGGCTTCTTCCTGCAGGTGGAAGAGGTCGAGCTGCTTGCCGATCTTGCGGTGGTCGCGCTTTTCGGCTTCTTCGATGCGCTGGATATAGGCCGCCAGCTGCTTCTTGTCAGCCCAGGCGGTGCCATACACGCGCTGCAGTTGCTCGTTCTTGGCGTCGCCGCGCCAGTAGGCGCCGGACAGCTTGGTCAGCTTGAACGCCTTGAGGAAACGGGTGTTCGGCACATGCGGGCCACGGCACATGTCGACGTATTCTTCGTGATAGTACAGGCCCATGGCCTGCTCGTCCGGCATGTCTTCAACCAGACGCAGCTTGTAGTCTTCGCCACGGGTGCTGAACACATCGATGACTTCGGCACGCGGGGTCATCTTCTTGACGACGTCGTAGTCCTTGTCGATCAGCTGGTGCATGCGCTGTTCGATCGCAGCGAGGTCCTCGGGGGTGAAAGGACGCTCGTAGGCGATGTCGTAATAGAAGCCTTCGTCGATCACCGGGCCGATCACCATCTTGGCGGTCGGGTACAGCTGCTTCACCGCGTGGCCGATCAGGTGGGCGCACGAGTGACGGATGATCTCCAGTCCCTCTTCATCTTTGGGGGTGATGATCTGCAGGGTGGCGTCGTGTTCGATCAGGTCGCAGGCATCGACCAGTTTGCCGTCGACCTTGCCGGCCAAGGTGGCCTTGGCGAGGCCTGCACCAATGGATGCGGCAACTTCAGCTACGGATACGGCCTTGTCGAACGAACGTTGACTGCCATCGGGAAGAGTAATGGTGGGCATGGCGCCTCCTCTCCTAGTGGTGACCCCTACCAAAGGTCACGTGGGTTGGGATGAGCCAGTACAAGATCCGACCTGCCTTTCCCGGGGGAAAGCCTGCCTCACAGCGGCAGAAGCCTTTCGGCCTGTCAGGGGCGAACCAGAGTGACTGGAAAGATAACTTGCGCGCTGGACGTGAACAGCTGCAAGCCGACCATGCTAGCACGCGGCCTGCGCGTGACGCAGAAATATTTGGAATTTACGCCGGAGCGGTGAACTTGTACGGAAAAATTCCTATCAGACCCTCTGAAGCATCCTACTCTTGATGAGACCTAACCCAAGGAGTGTCTGGTTATGCGAGTTCAGTCTCTTCTGGCCGCGTGTGCCGCGAGCGTCCTGCTGCTGCCACTGGCCGCCACCGCAGGTAACTTCCCCGCCGGCAAGGAGGCAGCCTACATGACCCAGTGCCAGCAAGTCGCGACCGGCCAGGGCGTGGACGCGGCAACGGCGAAAAAGCACTGCGATTGCGGCGCCCAAGCCATCAAAAAGAATTTCACCGATAAGGAGATCCAGGACCTCGACAGCACGGACGGCGTCGACGCCAAGTTGATGGCGAAAGCCCAGAGCGTGGTACAGGCCGCCTGCAAGCCAAAATGATGACCCGCCGAGCCGCACCGATCGCGCATTGTTTGCGCCAGATCAGTATCCGGCTAAGGTAAACAGCGCTACATAAGCAGAATTAGACTATGATGTTGCCGGTGCTCCGTAGCCTCGGCCGCATTGCACCACTGAAAAACTAAATGTTCTGGAGATTCACCTCATGTCCAATCGCCAACAAGGCACCGTCAAATGGTTCAATGATGAGAAAGGCTACGGCTTCATCACCCCAGCAGGCGGCGGCGACGACCTGTTCGTACACTTCAAGGCCATCGAATCCGACGGCTTCAAGAGCCTGAAAGAAGGCCAGACTGTTTCCTTCGTTGCCGAAAAAGGCCAGAAGGGCATGCAGGCTGCTCAGGTTCGTCCGGAGTAATTCGGATACCGCAGTAAAAAAACCCGCCTTAACCGGCGGGTTTTTTCATGGATTCGGATTTATCCGGACAAACCATCTCCCTCGGGCGATCAGCCGCAGTTGGCGCGGATGACCTTGCCCTGCTCGTCGACGTTCAGGTTCAAACGATCGGAACGGTATTCCAGGGTGACGACATCATGGGGCTTGAGGATGCGAGCGGTCTGCGCGCCAGTTGCCTTGCGGGCCTGCTCGAGCAGCTCGGGCGTGCCCTGCTTGCCGACAGCGAAATCGGCACCACCGGCGCTGCAACGGCCATCGCCACCAGCAGGGGTCGCCGGCGCGGCGCTGCCGCCATCAGACGAGCCACCGGTGCTGCAACCAGCCAGAACGGCAGCCATCAGCAAGGTCGCCAGGGAAGCGCGGGTACGAAACATGAATCCTCCTAATCGATCTCGGGAACTGTCATATGCGACCGCTCCGCTCACAGTTTGTTGCAAAACCGCTCAAGTCTGCCTGATCTCGCCCGATCAGGCCAAAAGCAATCGTGACCGGATTTTGCATCGTGGCGATTGGTTAGGGCGGGCGGCCTGCTTATGCTTAAGTCGCAGCGCAACAGCTGCAAAGGCATGATTTACTTGGCAGACGTGGAGTGCGTCTCGCCTCCCCCGCGAACGCCAGGAGCCGGTGTTCGACCCCAGGCACCAGGCACAGTCGCGAGTACCCCATGAACACCCATAGCATAGACGCCGACATCAAGGTCAAATGGGCCGAGGGCCAGAGCGCCTACAGCCCGGGCACTCCGGAAGAATTACTGCTGATCGCCATCGACCTGCTGGTCCGTGATCGGGGCAGTGAAGCAGCGCGCAGCTTCATCGAACAAGTGTTCGAGCGCTACGCGCCGCACGCCGCTATTTCAATCGAGCCAGGCGAGCGCTGAGCAGGTCGAAGAAGCCCTGGGCGTCGCCGTTCTCGACCCACATCACGTTGGCCGGCTGCTTGAGCACGCCGTACCAGTCGGCGACAGTCTGGGCGAAGGTCGGGCCTTCGCGGCTGTCGACCGTCATGTGGATCTGCTTGCCACTGAACAGCTCTGGCTTGAGCAGGTAGGCGATGACCGTGGCGTCGTGCACCGGGCCACCGCTCATGCCGTACTTGTCCATGTCGTACTTGATGTAGGCGTTGAGAATGTCCACCACCTTCTTGCTGGCGTCGTTGCCGACAGCGGCGAGCTGCTTGAGGCGAGCGTCGCTGGTGATGATCTTGTGGGTCACGTCCAGCGGCAGGTAAGTCAGCTTGACGCCACTGGCCAACACCACTTCGGCAGCATGCGGATCGGCGTAGAGGTTGAACTCGGCCACCGGGGTGATGTTGCCGCCATTGAAGTGGGCGCCACCCATGATCACCACTTCCTTGATGCCCTTGACGATTTCCGGCTTCTGGATCAGCGCCAGAGCGAGGTTGGTCTGCGGGCCGAGCATGGCGATGGTAATGCTGTGGGGCTCGGCGGCATCGAGGGTGTCGACCAGGTACTGCACGGCATTGCCTTTGGCCAGAGGCTGCTTGGGCTCATGCACCGCGACCCCCGTCAAGCCTTCCTCGCCATGGACATCGGCGGCGTAGATCGGCGTGCGCACCAGCGGGCGCCCTGCCCCGGCGTAGACCGGAATGTCTTCACGGCCGGCCCATTCGCGCGCCAGGCGTGCATTGCGGGAGGTCTTGTCGAGACGCACATTGCCGGCGACGGTGGTGATGGCGCGGATCTTCAGCTCCTCGGGCGAGGCCATGGCCAGAAACAAGGCCACGACATCGTCGGCGCCGGGGTCAGTGTCGATGATCAGGTCCCGCGGGGCGGCGAATGCACTGGCGGCGGCCATCGTCGACATGAGCACGACTCCTTGTAGCAAACGTTTGGCTTTGTTGATCAACATCCCGCTTCACTCCTTTGCTTTTGTTGTTTGGTCTGTTTCGGGTGGGCGGGCCGGTAAAAGCGCCCTCTACCTAGAACGTGACGCCCGCGATCAACGCGATATTGCTGTAGGGCTTGCACTCCCCGGTGCGGATCACCGCCCGCGCCCGCTGGCTCAAGACCTTGAACGCCTCGTGAGGCATGCGCTCACGCTCACCGAGCAAGCCCAGCGCATGCTGCTCCTCGACCTCCACCAGCCCGGGCGGTGCGGCGCTGAAAATCTCGTCGGCCAACACGTGCCGCTCCACCTGCATCTCGCTGAGCACCACGCGCAGCACGCTGGCAAAGCCCGGGATGCCCGGCGTCAATGCCAGGTCGATCAATTCCACCCCTGGCGGCACCGGCAGGCCGGCATCGCCGATCACCAGGATGTCGCCATGGCCCAAGCCGGCAATGGTGCGCGAGAGGGCGATATTGAGCAGCGCGGTCTTCTTCATGGCGCCAACTCCTTGAGGAAGGGAATGGATGGCTGCGCCCCTGCACGGGTGACCGAGATGGCTGCAGCACGCTGCCCCCGCACGATCGCCTCGCCCTCCCCCAGCCCACAGGCAAGCCCCGCTGCGAAGCCACCGACGAAGGTGTCGCCTGCCGCCGTGGTGTCCAACGGTTTAACCTTGGTCGCCGGGAAATGACGGCTGCCATGCTCGCTGACGAACAATGCACCTTCAGCGCCCAGGGTGACGATCACCTTGCCCGCGCCCCATTCGCGCAGACGCTCGGCGGCTTGGCGGGCGCTGTCGATGTTGTTCACCGGCAGGCCGGTCAGGGCCTCGGCTTCGCTCTCGTTGGGGATCAGGTAGTCGATATGGGCGAACCACTCCCTGGGCAGCGGCCCCGTCGCCGGAGCCGGGTTGAGAATGACCGTCTTGCCCAGCTCACGACCGCGAGCCAGCGTCCAGGCCACGGTGGCAGGCGGCACTTCGAGTTGGCAGATGATCACGCCGGCGTTCTGCAGCAACGCGTCGAAGCGCTGCACCGACTCGGGGATCAACAGGCCATTGCCGCCCGGGATGATGACGATGGCATTCTGGCTAGCGGCATCCACCACTATCAACGCCACGCCACTGGACACGCCCGCGCAGACGCCCACTGCCTGGCAATCGATGCTCTCGCTCTCCAGGGCATGGCGCAACTGCTGGCCATAGGCGTCATCGCCGACATTGCCGACCATGGCCACGCTCGCCCCCAGGCGCGCGGCAGCGACGGCCTGGTTGGCACCCTTGCCGCCGGGCACGGTGAAAAAACTGTCGCCGGCGAGGGTTTCGCCGCCACGCGGCAGACGCTCGGCACGGGCCACCAGGTCCATGTTGAGGCTGCCGACCACTACGACCTTGGCATGCATGGGTCTTCCTTAGCGGTAATCATTGAACAGGTCCGGGCGCGGCCCGGTGGATTCGCGCAGCACGATACGCGGCGCGACGATACGTTGCTGCGCCGTATCGCGGCGCGGTGTGGCGATGCGCGACAGCAGCAACTGCGCAGCGCTGTCGCCCAGCTCACGGATCGATTGGCCGACAGTGGTCAGCGGCGGATACACATAGCGGCTCAGCTCGATGTCATCGAAGCCGATTACCGATAGCTGGCCAGGGACGTCGATATTGCGCTCGGCCGCAGCACGCAACACACCGAAGCCGATCATGTCGTTGCCCGCAAAGATCGCCGTCGGCGGCCTGTCTTCGAGCAGCTGCGCAGCCGCTGCGTGCCCACCAGGGCTGGTAAAGTCGCTATGCAGCACGCGATCGGCGGCCACGTCCAGCCCGGCTTCGGCCATGGCGCGACGAAAACCGGTCACACGCAGTTGGCTGACGCCAGTCTCGGCCGGACCGCCGATGCAGGCAATGTCGGTATGGCCGAGCTCAAGCAGGTGGCGCGTAGCCAGATAGGCCCCCAGCTCGTGATCGATACGCACAAGGTCGGCATCGACACCTTCGAGGGCTCGGTCGACGATGACCATTGGCGTGCGCACGGCAGCCAGGCTTTCGAGCAGGTCACGGTCTTCGCCCACCGAGGCGACGATCAGGCCATCGATGCGTTTTTCCAGCAGCACCCTCAGGTAGCTGCGCTGCTTCTTCGGATCATCGTCCGAGTTGCACAGGATCACGCAATAACCGTTGCGCTCGCAGCCGTCCTCGATACCGCGCGCCAGCTCGGCGAAGTACGGGTTGACGCTGCTGGGCACCAGCAAGCCGATGGTCGCGGTGCTGCGCGCCTTGAGCGAGCGGGCCACGGCGCTGGGCACGTAGTCCAGTTCGGCGATGGCGGCCTCGACCTTCAGCCGCACGTGCTCGCTGACCGGACGGGTCTTGTTCAATACATGGGACACAGTGGTGTAGGAAATACCCGCCAGTGCCGCGACGTCTTTGATGGTTGCCATGGGTCAGTTCCGCCGGGTCGCACGCCGGCTGCGATAGGTATCGAGGACCACGGCGATGACGATCACAGCGCCAGTGATGATGCGCTTGGTTGGCTCGGAAGCGCCGATCTGCGCCAAGCCTGCAGCCAGTACGGAAATGATCAGCACACCGAAGAACGTGCTGATGATCGAGCCTCGCCCGCCCATCAGGCTGGTGCCGCCGATCACCACGGCGGCAATCACCTGCAACTCAAGGCCCGAGCCCGCATTCGGGTCAGCGGCCTCAAGGCGGGAAATCTGGAACAACGCGGCCAGACCGGCCAGCAACCCCATCAGAGCAAACACGCCGATCTTGTACGGACGCGGATCGATGCCTGCCAGGCGCACGGCCTCTTCATTGGTGCCGATGCCGATCAGGTAACGACCGAACACGGTCCGGGTCAGCACCAGCTGGGCGAGCACGATCACCAGCAAGGCGATGATGAATGCGGGGGAGATCCCGAAGGCGATCGGGTTGGAGAACCAGGAGAATGCGTCGCCGATATAGGCGGTGCGTGAATCGGTGAACTGGTAGGCCAGGCCGCGGGCCATTTCCAGCACGCCGAGCGAGACGATGAACGACGGAATGCGCCAGGCCACGGTGACCGCGCCGGTGATGCTACCGGCCAGGGCGGCGATGGCCATGCCCAGCAGCGCGGCAGGCAGCACACTCCAGCCCCAGCCGAGGATGGCGACGCTGACGGTCGAGGCGGCCAGGGCAAGTACCGAACCGACCGACAGGTCGATACCACCGATGATCAGCACGAAGGTCATGCCGACGGCCAACACCATGAGGTCGGGTATCTGGTTGGCCAGGGTGCTGAAGGTGGCGTACGAGAGGAAGTGGCTGCTCAGGAACGAGAACAGCACGATCATCGCCAGCAAGGCGCCGGCCAGCCCCAGGTAGGTGCCCAGGCCGAAATAGGTGCCGCTGCGGCGGGCCGGCGTGCTGCCGGCGGAGTCGAGGGAGGGGGTCTTCATACATCCATCCTGGGAGCTGCGTCATGCAGCAGTGCGTCACGTTTCTGATAACCGGCGAAGGCGGCGGCAAGGATCTGGTCCTGGCTCCAGCGATCACGGTCGAAGGTCTCGATCAGTTGGCCAGCGGAAAGCACGGCGATGCGGTCGCAGATCAGCATCAGCTCGCGCAGGTCACTGGACACCACCACCAGGGCCTTGCCCTGGCGGGCAAGCTCGGCCAGCAACCCATAGATGTCGAACTTGGCGCCGACGTCGATGCCGCGGGTGGGTTCATCGAACATCAGCACCTGGCAATCGCGCTCCAGCCAACGACCGATCACCACCTTCTGCTGGTTGCCACCGGACAGCTCGCCGACCGCCTGGGCGGAGCTCGCGCTACGGATACGCATGGCGCTGATCTGCCGCTCGGCAAGCTCACGCTCGGCAGTGGCGTCGAGGATGCCGGCCCGCGATACCGCACCCAGGTTGCCCAGGGCGACATTGGCGCTGATCGAATGCGGCAGCAGCAGGCCTTCGCCTTTGCGGTCCTCGGTGATCAGCGCGATACCGGCGCGCACAGCGGCTTTGGGCGAGTCGATGACCACAGGCTGCAGCGGGCGTCCGAGCTGGATGCTGCCACTGTCGGCGCGATCGGCACCGTAGATCAGCCGCAACAGCTCGGTACGCCCGGCACCGATCAGCCCGGAGATACCGAAGATCTCCCCTGCCCTGACCTCGAACGACACATCGCGCACCTTGTCGCCACGGGTCATGTGTTCGACCTTGAGCAACGGCGCACCGATTTCGCGGCGGCCAAGGTCGATGTGCTCGCCGACTTCGCGGCCGACCATCAGGTTGACCAATTCGTTGCTGCTGTAGCGAGCAATCGGCTCGGCGCACACCAGCTTGCCGTCGCGCAGCACGGCGATGCGTTGTGATACACGCTGCAGCTCTTCGAGCCGGTGCGAGATATAGACGATGGCCACGCCGCGCTGGCGCAGGCGCTCGATCTGCGTGAACAACAGCTCCACTTCGCGCGCAGTAAGCATCGCAGTGGGCTCGTCGAAGATCAGCACGTGGCAGTCGCCAATCAGGTTGCGGGCGATCTCGACCATCTGCTGATGGCCAATGCCCAGCTCGCCGACCGGAGTATCCGGATCGATGGCGTCCAGCCCGACCTGGGCCATGGCCGCGGTGGCCAACTGACGCAGGCGCTTCTGGCTGATCCAGCCAGCACGACTGGGCAGGTTGTCGAGGAACAGGTTCTCGGCGACGGTGAGCGTGGGCAGCAGGTTGAGCTCCTGCATCACCATGCGCACACCGAGGCGCTCGGCCTCGCTGCGACTGCCAGGGCTGTAGGGTTTGCCGCGGTAGGTCATCTGCCCGGTGGTGGGGATTTCCAGGCCACTGATGAGCTTGGACAAGGTGCTCTTGCCGGCGCCATTCTCGCCAGTCAGGGCGAGCACCTCGCCACCGCGCAGGTCTAGCGTGACATCGCCGAGAACGGGCTGGGCGTACGTCTTGCCCAGGCCGGTGACACTGAGCACGGATTCATGGGCCGACATGGCCACCTCTCTCATGGAACGCGCTGCAACTGCTTGAACTGGCGCTGACTCTGCGGGAGCGGCGAACCACCGCTGCATCGGACTCAGCGCACTGCCAGCATCACTTGGTGATCAGTTCTACCGGTGTCTGGATGACATTGTCGGCATCGACATCAGGCTTCTCGCCCTTGACCATCTTCAGCGCCGCCTGGATACCGAACACGGCCTGCTGGCTGGCTGCCTGGTCGAGCGTGGCGAGCACACGGCCGTCCTTGAGCATCGGCTTGATGGCGTTGATGTTGTCGTAGCCGACCACCTGTACCTGGCCGGTCTTGCCGGCAGCACGCACAGCCGAGACCGCGCCCAGGGCCATGCTGTCGTTACCCGCCAGCAGCGCCTTGAGATCGGGGTATTCGTTGAGCATCGAGGCGGCAACGGCGTTGCCCTTGTCGATCTCCCAGTTGCCAGACTGCACCGAGACGATCTTCATCTGCGCGGCCTCCATCGCATCCTTGAAGCCCGCGGTGCGCTGCTGGGCGTTGGTGGTGGTCGGCACACCTTCGATGATGCCAACCTGATCGCCGGCCTTGAGCTTCTCTTTCACCAGGTAATCGCCAACCAGACGCGCGCCCTTGCGGTTGTCGGGGCCAACGAACGGCACGCTGATACCTTTGCTCTTGAGCACTTCGGGGTCGAGGCGGTTGTCGATGTTGACCACGGTGATGCCCGCGTCCATGGCTTTCTTGATCACAGGCACCAAAGCCTTGGAGTCGGCCGGAGCGATGACCAGGGCCTTGGCGCCGGTGGCGATCATCTGCTCGACGATACGGATCTGGTTGCCGGTGTCGGTTTCGTCCTTGATGCCGTTGGCGACAAGTTCAAAATCGTTGGGATGTTCTTTCTGGTAGGCCTTGGCGCCATCCTCCATGGTGCGGAAGAACTCGTTGGCCAGCGACTTCATGACCAGCGCGACCTTGGGCTTGTCCTCGGCATGGGCCTGGGACAGCGGGATGGCGAGAGACAGGGAGGAGAGAATGGCAATAGCCAGCAGACGACCTGGGAACGGCAGCTTCATGGGATAACTCCGAATCTTGTGGTTTTTATCGGACCGCAAACGTTTGCGCTACCTTACTATGGGAACAGGAACAGGTTTTGTCAAATGACTTTCCGGGGTTCCAGCTCCCGTCGTACTGCTCGGAGATTATCCGGTAAATAGTCGGAAAACCGAATAGCTCTCGTAGAGATTGTTCGGATTTCCGAATAGCAAAACACCCGCAACCCGCCTCGTGGCAAAGCCCGTGCCTACCATGGCAGCGCCGTAGTTAAGTGCTCCATACACCGCTGGGAGCGGGTTTGCCCGCGAAAAATCCGACTCAATTCGCCCTGCGCCTCACCACTGCCGCACCCCTTGGTACGGAACCTGCCTACAACCCTGTGCGAATAAACATCTCATTTGGAAGAGAGAAGAAAAAATAATGAACACCGCACTGAAAACCTTCGCACCGGGCGCCCTCGCCCTGCTGCTTGCACTGCCAATGACCGTTTCCGCCAAGGAAGCAGAACAACAGCAGAAGCTCGCCAATGTGGTCATCCTCGCCACTGGCGGCACCATTGCCGGGGCCGGTGCCAGCGCTGCCAACAGCGCGACCTACCAAGCTGCCAAGCTGGGCATCGACAAGCTGATCGCCGGCGTGCCGGAACTGGCCGACATCGCCAATGTACGTGGCGAACAGGTGATGCAGATCGCCTCCGAGAGCATCAGCAACGACGACCTGCTCAAGCTGGCAAAACGTGTCGCAGAGCTGGCCGACAGCAAGGATGTCGACGGTATCGTCATCACCCACGGCACCGACACCCTCGAAGAGACGGCCTACTTCCTCAATCTGGTCGAGAAGACCGACAAGCCGATCGTGGTCGTCGGCTCGATGCGTCCGGGCACCGCGATGTCTGCCGATGGCATGCTCAACCTGTACAACGCCGTGGCCGTGGCTGGCGACAAGCAGTCGCGTGGCAAGGGCGTACTGGTGACCATGAACGACGAGATCCAGTCCGGTCGTGACGTCAGCAAGTCGGTCAACATCAAGACCGAGGCGTTCAAGAGCGCCTGGGGTCCGATGGGCATGGTCGTGGAAGGCAAATCGTACTGGTTCCGCCTGCCGGCCAAGCGCCACACCAGCAACTCCGAGTTCGACATCAAGCAGATCAGCAGCCTGCCCCAAGTGGACATCGCCTATGGCTACGGCAACGTGACCGATACCGCTTACAAGGCCCTGGCCCAGGGTGGCGCCAAGGCGATCATCCATGCCGGCACCGGCAACGGCTCGGTGTCGTCGCGCGTAGTCCCGGCACTGCAGGAACTGCGCAAGGAAGGCGTGCAGATCATTCGTTCCTCGCACGTCAACCAGGGCGGTTTCGTGCTGCGTAACGCCGAACAGCCGGACGACAAGAATGACTGGGTCGTGGCCCATGACCTGAACCCGCAGAAGGCGCGCATCCTGGCAATGGTCGCCATGACCAAGACCCAGGACAGCAAGGAACTGCAGCGGATCTTCTGGGAATATTGATTCCGGCTTGAGTTGGAGCGGCCCTGTGCCGCTCCTGCTACAACCGCATTAGCCTTTGGATGCTTTTTGCCTGACATGCTGTTGCGAAAAAACTGACAGTGAAATACTGTACGCACATACAGCAAAATAAGGAAAGTTCCATGGCTAGCACCGCCGCAGCGCCCAGCAGTTATGAACAACTGGGCGTACGCATCCAGAAGATCATCAACAGCCCCACCGCCCAGCGCAGCCGCGCGGCGCTGATCTTCCGCCTGGAGCACGAGTCACCCGACGACTGGGAAACCCTGCTCGAAGAAATCGCCGAGAACGACAACGTCACCCTCGCCCACCGTGACGATGGCGGCATCCAGATCTTCTGGACCGTCCCCAAAGAAGACTGATCCTTCCTCCCCGCCCCGCCTCTTCCACCGAAAGATGATTTGCGCTCGCCCATGAAAAAACTGCTGTCTGCCGTTGCCCTGCTCCTGTCCGTCGCCACTCCAGCGCTCGCCAACCCTCCCGCCACCTTTGCCGAAGCCAAGGTCGTGGCCAAACAGAAGATCTATCTCGACCAGGCCAGCAGCGCCATGGGTGAGCTCTACTGCGGCTGCAAATGGACCTGGGTGGGCAAGTCCGGCGGGCGCATCGACCCCGCCTCCTGCGGCCTGCAAGCCCGAAAGCAACAGACCCGCGCCGACCGCACCGAGTGGGAACACATCGTGCCGGCTTGGACCCTGGGTCATCAACGTCAATGCTGGAAGAACGGTGGCCGCGAACACTGCGCCGACGACGACCCGGTATTCCGTGCCATGGAAGCCGACCTGTTCAACCTGTACCCGGCTGTGGGCGAGGTGAATGGCGATCGCAGCAACTTCAACTATGGCATGGCGTCGGGTGTGGGGCAGCAGTACGGCCAGTGCAAGACCCGCGTCGATTTCAACCAGCGCGCTGCCGAGCCGCGCGATGAAGTCAAGGGCCTGGTCGCCCGCACCACCTTCTATATGTTCGATCGCTATGGCCTGAACATGTCTCGCCAGCAGCAACAACTACTGATGGCCTGGGACAAGCAGTATCCGGTCACCACCTGGGAGCGCGAGCGCGACCGTCGCATCGCCGGCATCATGGGGCACGCCAACCCGTTCGTGAGCGGCGAGCGGCGCTGGACAGTCGGCTACAAGCCCGTCGGCGACGGTGTGGTCAGTGGCGTTGCCGCCAAACCAGCCAAGGCCACACCTCAGCCCACCCTGGCCAAGGCCAGCATGACGGGCACGATCATCGGCAACCAGAACAGCCACGTCTACCATCTGCCCAGCGGCTGCCCTGGCTACAATCAGGTGTCGGCCAAGAACCAGGTGAGCTTCGAGTCCGAGTCGCAAGCCCGGGCGGCCGGTTACCGCAAGGCCGGCAACTGCCGCTGAGCCTCATGAACCGGGAGCGCCTTTACGGCGCCCCGGAAGCAAGATCAGTCATGCCACCGGAATGCGAGCAGTCCGCTCGACGGGCAGCGACACGAGCTGGCTGACGTCATCCAGGCGCTGCAACTGCTCGCTGCTGAGCTTCACCTCAAGCGCCGCCAGGTTCGATTGCAACTGCGCCAGCGAGCGCGGCCCTATCAGCGGCAATGTGTCGTGACTGGCGGCCCAGGCGATCGCCACCTGATCTGCCGGTACGCCATGCTCCTGCGCCACACCTAGCAGCGCATCGAGGATCGCGCTGCGCTGCGGCGAATTCTCTGCCTGGAACACCTTGCCACCCAGGCCCTGGGCTCGCCCGGCCTCGCCCTGGCGGTACTTGCCGGTGAGCATGCCGCCGCCCAAGGGCGAGAAAGTCATCATGCCCAACCCCAATGCTCGACAGGTCGGCAGCAGGTCCAGCTCGCATTCGCGACGCACCAGGCTGTGTTCGAACTGTGCAGCAGCAATAGGCACGGCGCGAGCAAGCTGGGCATAGGTGGCCGCATGGGCCACACGCCAGGCAGGGAAATTGGACAGGCCGACATACAGCACCTTGCCTGATCGCGAGAGGTCTTCCAGACCACGCAGCAGCTCTTCGGTCGGGGTCACATGATCGGGGAAGTGCGCCCAGTAGAGATCGACACGGTCCGTGTTCAAACGCTTGAGGCTGGCCTCCAAAGACGTGACCATGGCTTTGCGGCTATTGCCGGTGGCCAGCACGCCCGCAGTGGGCGAGGCGCCCTGGGTGAACTTGGTCGACAGCACCACCTCATCGCGGCGCCCTGCCAGCAAGCGCCCCAGATGCGTTTCAGACTCACCGAACTGATAGATGTCCGCCGTATCGATGAGATTGCCGCCAGCCTCAAGATAGGTGTCAAACATCGCCTTGCATGCATCGGGGTCGGCGCCATGACCCCAGGCGGTGCCAAAGTTGCCTGTACCCAATGCCAGCTGGGACAGTTGTAATCCGGTCTTGCCAAAGGGTGTGTAGCGCATGGATGCTCCTGAGCCGATGAATACCGTTCCAACAGGCGCCAGGGTTGATCGCCCCCGGCCAACAGAACATTTGCATATACAAATGTTGCAGGTACAATATTTCACATGAACACATCAATCAAGCCCTCCGGCTGCACAAACCTCAAACTGCGCCAATTGACGCGCATGGTCACCCGCCACTACGACCAGCACTTGGCTGCCATAGGCCTGAAGAACACCCAGTACGCCCTGCTTTCCCATGTGCTGCGGCTCGGCCCGTTGCGTCCAGGTGAGTTGGCCAAGGCCATGCAGATGGAACCTTCGACCCTGACGCGCAACATGCAACCGCTGGTAGCTCAGGGCTGGCTGACCATTTCGGCGGGCGGCGATGCGCGCAGCCGTGCGGTGCAGATCACCGAGGCCGGGATAGAAAAACGCGAGGAAGGCAGTCAGGCGTGGCAGGCGGCCCAAGACTCATTGCAGGACGCGCTGGGGCTTGAGCGCATCAGCGCGCTGCATGTACTGATGGATGCGTGCATGAGCACGCTCAATGACCCGGAGGCTGAAGCAGCTGACTCCCTGTAGAGTCGGCCCCGTATCGTGACCAGATGCCCCCGCCAAGGGCGTGCGCTATCACGCCAGCGCCTGCAGGTAGGCGCTGGCCTCTCGATAACGGCTCAGCCGGGCGATATCGGCGGGCCCCGGACATACGATTCGCGAGAGATCACTGTTGTCGGCGAGGTCGGCCAGCTTCACTTCGCGCGCCAGCGGATCACTGCCCAGCCGCACGACGAAATCCTCGTAGCGCTCACCCTCACGCCGACTCAACGCCAGCAGCGCCGCCAGGATTTTCAGAGTGAAGCCCTCGCGGGCCAGGTCGGACAGGGTCAGCGGCGTATCCTCCAGCACATCGTGAAGCACCGCGACGATTCGCTGCTCGGGCGTCGAGACCCGCTCCATCACCCGCAGCGGATGCAGGATGTATGCGGCGCCGCCTTTGTCGATCTGCCCTTCGTGGGCTCTGGTCGCCACCACGATTGCTCGTTCCAGGCTAGACATGACCCCTCCTTTCACCCCGCACGTCGTCGCACACGCGCCATTGCAACAGCATCGACAAGGATGCCGTCACGCAAAGCATAGTCCAGTAAATGTCCTTCGACTTCAAAGCCATGGCGCTTGTACAAGATCAGTGCCGGTTCGTTGTCGCTTTATCGGGGCCTATCGAATGGTAAGGCGGGCGTGATCGGCCTCCTTGGCAGTAGAGGCCGCAGTACTGGGGGCTATGACCGAGGCTATGCAACGCCCCCGCCCGGGCGCGGGAGTATCAGCGCTTGACGCCGTGCTGAATGACGATCGAATCCGTGCCCAGGCGTGCCATGACGTCGGCCTTGCGCGCATCGGCCTCGTCCTTGGTGGGGAAAGGCCCCATCAGCACGACAGGCTTGCCGTCGCGGTATTCGACCCAGGAAGGGATGCCTTTTTCGATCAGGCGCGCAGTCATGTCGGTGAGTGCGCCCATATTGGGCCCCTGCACAACTTCGACATCCCAGCCTTCCGGCGCCGGTTCGCCAGCCAGGGCATCGGCACGGCGCTGCAGCTCGGCACCGCCGCAGATCTCACGGATGCGCAGATTGTTGCCGCTATCGTCGACCAGGATCTCGTACTGGCCATCGTGCTTGATCGCCACATAGCTGCGGTAGGCTTCGTACTGGCCGGCGTCATCCTTGCCGCGGACCTGGCCGCAGATCGAACCCTGAGTGTCGATCCGCACGTTGGCGAACTTGGCCGTCTTGGGATTGTGCAGGTGTTCGGCCACCTGGTTGTGCACGGCCTCGACCTCGTTCTCACAGCCAGCCAGGGCCAGCACTGCCAATACCACTGCCAGTTTGCGCACGCGTGTACCTCCAGATTCGAAGGGGCGCATTCTAGCACGAGGCACAGCACAGACCGAGGGTCAGATTGGCGCAGCAGCGGCACCTGGCCCGAGCTGGCTAACCATCAATGCTTGAGGGCATTCCTTATTCTGGAAAGAAAATTCGGCTTTCGCCCAGGCTGAGCAACGGTCGTCACCGGTCTTCGCGGAAGGCCACGTGCAGGTGCAGTCAAGCGCGGCACTGGCGGGAGTTGCGCCTCGACTTCGGATCGACGCGCCATGTGCAGATCGCCTTCTCTCCCTTTGTAGATATCCATGACTGCATTGTATTTAAACTCGGCCAGCGCCTTGGCTTGCTGCCGCTTCGCGAGGACCTTGCGATCACCGATTTCATAGATTATTTGATTGGCCTCTGCGTACAACTGGTCCACCCACTGAAAGCCCGTCTGCTCGACATCCCGCAACTGCCCATTGGCCTGGAACATTTCCAGCAGCAGGGCCGGCCTGTTTTCATTGAATGAAGAAGCGAGTTCTTCAAGACCTTGCGCCCAATGCGATTTGAGGAAAGCCAATACCGCCCGCCCCCTTTCTGCCCGATCATTGATTTTCCAGAATTCATTGACCTTGGCCATATACGCATGAGGATCACTGAACATTGTCATTCGCCAATCCAGTGACGCAGTGCTTCCATGCGAGGTTATTCGCGGCCTGTTGTTCTCAATGCCTGCTGCATAACCTGGCGGCGTTCGGTAATGCCCCGTTTCTGTCGTAATGCGCCCCCCGTCATAAACACCTACGAAATCAGGGAATCCCCGCTCACCCTGCGGCCGAATGGACATATGCCTGTTCATCGTCGACACATAGGCGTTATCTCCCCAGATGGCGATAGCCCACGGCGGAGCTGAATCAAGTTGCTCACCCCACGGGACGAAGCCCAAGGCATCGTGGTTCAAATCGGTCATGACATCCGCCAGAAATGCCGATAGCACCGGGTAAACGGGTTCTAATCCCTGTTGATCCTTGAGCGTGACGGGGTTGTTGCGAACCATGCGATACAGGTTCAGCCCATCCACGACACCAGCAGGGTCAGCGCTCAACCAGCGCCCGAGCCAAGGCTGGTAGTACCGCAACCCGTAATAGTACAACCCGGTGGCGTCACACTCCTTTCCGGAGTAGCGCAAGGTCTTGTAATCCGCCTCCACCTCGCTACGTGCCGTCCACACCGCAGTACCGCCATAGGGGTAATACTCTTCCTGGCTGATGACCTCGCCCTGCTCATCCAGCTCCAGCTGACTGCTGCCCAACAGGTCGTCGAAGCTGTAGCGCAGCGTGTCACCGGTCAACCCATCGGGCCAATGCAGCAAGCGCGCCTGACCTCGCCCGGCACTGCCCACGGCAACCACTTCAAGCGCCTTCTGCGCGGCGCCGTCGAAAGCCTGGTCGCGCAGCTCGAGCCCAGGCAAGTACAAGACCCGGCGCTCTTGGATACCGTCACCGATTTGCCGGGAAGTGACTTTCAACAGGCGCCTGCCAGCCCCGTCGTAGCGGTAATGCTCACTATCATCAATCGTGCTGCGGGCGACCTGCACCACGCGCCCCAGTTCGCCACGCGGATTCCAGTGCAAAGGCTGGCCAGCCTGTAACCACAGCGCGTGACCAGCGCCGTCGAACATCCGTTCGACATCACCCGGATCAAGGCCCTCTTGCCAGCGCACAGCACGATTGCCATGGGGAGAGACCAGCAGGTCCGTGGTGTAGCTGTTGCCACTGCCCGGCGCGCTGTGACGGATTTGCGTCAAGTTGCCGCCCCTGTCGTACTTGTAGTCGCGCTGATAACGGGTAAACGCCTCGGGGCCACTCGGCAACGGCACTACCGCCGACGGAACACCCACCCCCTGCTGCCCATGCGCCGCCAATTCCCGGCCACACGCCTGCACCAGCTGGTAAAGGCTGTCGTAGATGAAGGTGTTCTGTGCCAACACTTTTTGGTTACGCCAGAACCGAGTAGCCTGCGCAGCGTTGTCTACACTGGCCACGTTGCCCACGGGGTCATAGACGTAGCGCAGGTATTGCAGCAATCGGCCCCCTGCCGGATGGCCGTCTGGGCGTTCCGTCTTGATGGCTGACACACGTTGCGTCTGCGCTTCATATAGATAGTGGGTCAGTACGCCATTGCCATGCAGTTCCCGCTGCTTCTGCCCCACGGCTGTCCAGGTCAATGCCTCAAGCACACGGCGCTCTTGCTCCTCACCGTGCACATGCACCGAACAGCTGCTCAAGCGGCCAACCACATCATACGCATGGCGCTGCCGATGCCCCCGCGCATCGGTTTGCGTCAGTGCCGCGCCGGTGGCGTCGGCGCTACAACCACTGACGTGGATGATGGGCTCCAGCTTTGCCTGCCAAGCTTGCTCATTCTCGCCAAGCCATTCAGGCCGCTCGGCATCCCTCAGCATTTGCCGGGCAACGAGCAGTGGCGTCCCCGTCAAAGCGATGCTGCACACCTGCTGCAGGCCACCCGTGTCATAGTGGCGCAGGCATTCGCCCAGCAGATTGCGCGCACGTTCGACGGCACCGTCAAGCGCCCAGATCCAGCGCTCGCACACTGCACGCTCGGCGCCCTCTGCCTGTTCATCAAGTGAGTGTAATCGCCCTGAAAAGGCTACCGACTGGTAATTCCAGCGATGGGTAACCCCCACGCCGCTGCGACGCATCAGTGACCGTCCCGCGCAATCGTCCAACGCAAGCAGCGTGCCGGCATCGACACTCTGAGAACGTACCACCGCGCCGCTCAGAGCAGGCTGCAACAGCAGATTGGGTGGCGCACCTGGTGCCTCACGCCGGCTTTGGGCCAGACGCGGGTCTATGCTTTGCACAGGGTGGCCACGTGCATTGAAATGAAGGTGGGTTACCCGACAATCCGTTGAGTCAGGGCTATCCGGATGGCGGTGAAAACGGATATCGCGGACGATCAGGCCCCGGTTATCGGAGACGCTGACTTCAGGCGTGTACGTGTGAAGCGACGCGTTGGCACCCTGCATGGAGAGGCTCCCTTCATTGGGATCGGCGGAAGACGCCAAGCAGCCTCACACATGCCGCTACCTACTCCCTGGCGATGTTCTCGAACCATTCAATGCGAGATTAGCCATCCCTGAGAGAGCTGCCACCTCAAAGGGCGAAAATGAAAAAGGGCGTCCCTTTCGGGACGCCCTTTTCAGATTTGGTAGGCACAATTGGACTCGAACCAACGACCCCCACCATGTCAAGGTGGTGCTCTAACCAACTGAGCTATGTGCCTGTCGTGTGGTGCGCATATTAGTGATCGAATGCACACCTGTAAAGCGTTTTTTCTCAAAAAAATCAAAAACTTTGCAGGCTGGAGCTATGCCAGGACGCAAAAAAGGGCGACCCTTGCGGATCGCCCCTTTTCTTCGATTTGGTAGGCACAATTGGACTCGAACCAACGACCCCCACCATGTCAAGGTGGTGCTCTAACCAACTGAGCTATGTGCCTGTCGATGAGGGCGCATTCTACGCGCTAGAAAATCCCTGTCAACAGTTTTTTTCGAGCTAACCTACTGATTCTAAAAATGTTTGCGCCCATGGGTGGCAGTAACGCTCATGTAAAGGATTTTCACCATACGACTAGCGGGTGTTTATTATTATTGATAGCATCGGTACATTCGTTAAAAATATAAAACACGAGGTTTTCCGAGCATGGCTAACACCCCCTACCCCCAGTCCTACTACGCCGCCTCGGCCAACCCGGTGCCGCCACGTCCGGCGCTGCAGGGCGAGGTGGAGACCGATGTATGCATCATCGGTGCCGGCTACACCGGCCTGTCCAGCGCCCTGTTCCTGCTGGAGAACGGCTTCAAGGTAACCGTCGTCGAAGCCGCCAAGGTCGGCTTCGGTGCATCGGGCCGCAATGGCGGGCAGATCGTCAACAGCTACAGCCGCGACATTGACGTCATCGAACGCACTGTCGGCCCCAAGCAGGCACAACTGCTGGGCGAGATGGCCTTCGAAGGCGGACGCATCATCCGTGAGCGCGTGGCCAAGTACAACATCCAGTGCGACCTGAAAGACGGCGGCGTATTCGCGGCCCTGACCAGCAAGCAGATGGGCCACCTGGAGTCGCAAAAGCGCCTGTGGGAACGCTTCGGCCACACCCAGCTGGAGCTCATGGACCAGAAGCGCATCCGTGAAGTGGTGGCCTGCGACAGCTATGTAGGCGGCATGCTCGACATGAGCGGGGGCCACATCCATCCGCTGAACCTTGCCTTGGGCGAGGCCGCTGCAGTCGAGTCGCTGGGCGGCGTCATCTATGAGCAGACGCCTGCCGTCCGCATCGAGCGTGGCGCCAACCCTGTGGTACATACCCCACAAGGCAAAGTGCGCGCCAAGTTCATCATCGTCGCGGGCAACGCCTACCTGGGCAACCTGGTGCCGGAACTGGCCGCCAAGTCCATGCCCTGCGGCACCCAGGTGATCACCACCGAGCCACTGGGCGATGAACTGGCCCGCACTCTACTGCCACAGGACTACTGCGTCGAAGACTGCAACTACCTGCTCGACTACTACCGCCTGACCAGCGACAAGCGCCTGATCTTCGGCGGCGGCGTGGTCTACGGTGCACGCGATCCGGCGAACATCGAGGCGATCATTCGTCCGAAGATGCTCAAGGCCTTCCCTCAGCTCAAGGACGTGAAGATCGACTACGCCTGGACCGGCAACTTCCTGCTGACCCTGTCGCGCCTGCCGCAGGTCGGTCGTATCGGCGACAACATCTACTACTCCCAGGGTTGCTCGGGCCATGGCGTGACCTACACCCACCTGGCGGGCAAGGTACTGGCCGAAGCCCTGCGTGGCCAGGCCGAGCGTTTCGACGCCTTCGCCGGCCTGCCGCACTACCCGTTCCCGGGTGGTCAGATGCTGCGCGTACCGTTCAGCGCCATTGGCGCGTGGTACTACAGCCTGCGGGATCGCCTGGGGTTCTGATGTAGCACCGTATTGTTCTTTTCGCGGGTAAACCCGCTCCCACAAACGTGCATCTGTGGGAGCGGGGTTACCCGCGAAATGGAATCAGTACCGCCAGCAACTACTGCCCTAGGCTGCGCAGCGCCTGCTTCGCGGCAATCTCCTGCCCATCCCGCGCCAGCTCGTCGGCGGCCTTCAGCCAGCGCTGGCGATCGACCTGGGCCGGCAGGCGCTGCGGCGGTTGTACCAGCACAGCCCAGCTCCCCTCCTTGGCCCAGGCACTCTCGAAGCTGTCAAAATCCAGCAGATGCCGCCGGGCCATCCCTGAACGCAGCAACACCCGCTGCTTGTAACGGTCGTAGCCAATCAGCACCGCATAGCGTGGCTCGCCCCACAGCGCCGAGCCGTCGTGGTAGCGCAACAGCACCGGATGACCGGCCGCCACCTGGGTGAGCAAGGCATCCAGGCGCTTGTCCAGCGGATAGACCACCATCCCGTACTCGCGGGCCACTCGGGGAATACCGGTTTCCAACGACGCCGCGCCCTGCGGGAGGTTCAGTGACTTGTCCAGCAGGCCAGGCGTAATCGGCGCGCCCTGCTGCGAAAGCACGGCGGCCAGGGCCATGGAGCCGCTCAAGTTGGCATTACCACGATAGAACGGCACGCTGCTGATCTCGACCCGCTGCGGCAGTTTGTCGAGCGCTGCCGGTGGAGAACCGGCGCAACCGGCAAGGCTGGCGGCCACCAGGCAGGCCGCCAGCAGGCGGCGCGGGCTCAGGGAGGTGAAGAAATGCTGCGACATGGACACTCGCTTGTTTCGACGCCCGGCAGACAGCGCCCGGCACTGGGCTCCGATCATAGGCGCCTGCGCGGCGCGGGTATAGCCCGCTTCGGGCTTGTAACGAAACGACCCAAGCAATAGACCTTCGGTCAATGGAACGTCACACGCCTGCAGCTAGACTAAGTAAGTGTCTGGAGGGAACAGCCCACAGCTGTCCCGAGAGAAGGAGGCACGCACATGAGCCTGACAATGGCAATCTTCATGCTGGTCGCGATGTGGTTGAGCGTCGCCACCGCCATGCTCTGGGGGGTACTGCGCATCGCACGACGCCATGCCCGACCGCATCACACCCAAGCGGCCACCACGCCCAAGCCGCAGCCGCTGCATCGCACCCGCCGGCACGCCGGGGCACATTGACCTGATCCGCAAAAGAACAAGGGGCTGCCTGGCAGCCCCTTCTCTTTTACCTCAGCCTGGTGTCAGCCTTGCGCCGCCTCGCGCTTCAGGCGTGCCCGGCGAACCATGATGTTGAGAATCTCGATCACCGTGGAGAAGGCCATCGCTGCGTACACATAGCCTTTCGGTACGTGGGCGCCGAAACCTTCGGCGATCAGCGTCATGCCAATCATGATCAGGAAGCCCAGTGCCAGCATCACCACGGTAGGGTTGTCGTTGATGAACTTGGCCAGCGGGTCGGCGGCCACCAGCATCACGATCACGGCACTGACCACGGCGATGATCATGATCGGCAGGTGCTCGGTCATGCCCACGGCAGTGATGATGCTGTCTACCGAGAAGACGATGTCCAGCAGCAGGATCTGGCCGATGGCCGCAGCAAAGCCCAGGGTCACGGTGGAGCCGGCCTTGGACTCTTCCTTCGCACCATGCGGGTCGACGCTTTCGTGAATCTCCTTGGTCGCCTTCCACAGCAGGAACAGGCCACCGGCGATCAGGATCATGTCCTTCCAGGAGAAGGCGTGGTCGAACACCTCGATCACCGGCTCCGTCAACTGGACGATCCAGGCCACCGTAGAGAGCAACGCCAGGCGCATGATCAGCGCCATGCTGATACCGATGCGTCGCGCCTTGGAGCGGTAGGCCTCGGGCAGCTTGTTGGTGAGAATGGAGATGAAGATCAGGTTATCGATACCCAGCACGATCTCCATCGCCACCAAGGTAGCCAGGGCGACCCAGGCGGCGGGGCTCGCGGCAAGTTCCAGCAAGTATTCCATTTAGTGTTCCTTCGCTCAGATGTCCTGGGTGTCGTTCTTGTCTTGCTTGCTCTCGGGCTTTTGCCCTTCGCCACCAAGAGTGTCGTTCAGCGCTTGCTGGGCCGCCTCGTTGGTCTTGTCGATCGCCTGTTTGGCCGATTCGGCAGCCTGGTTCAGCACCTGCTGGGCCGACTTCTCGGCCTGGTCGCACCCCGCCGTGGCCAACAGCGCCAGCGCCAGTACCAACGGGGTGCCGATGGATTTCAGTTGTAGCATAGGGTCCTCGCTTATCGATATTCGGCTGGCGCGCGCACCGCGCCTGATGGAGTCGAATTCTAGAGAGGACAACAGTTCAGGAAAATTCGTATTTTTAGCGGTTATACTTCGGTTTTTACGAATCGAGTAGCGTCTCCATGCTCAACTACCGGCAGCTTCACTATTTCTGGGTAGTAGCCCGCACTGGCAGCATCACCCGCGCCAGCGAGCAATTGAATCTCACGCCGCAGACTATCAGCGGCCAGATCAGCCTGTTCGAACAGACCTACAACCTGGAGCTGTTCCAGCGCGTCGGTCGCCAACTGGAGCTGACCGAAACCGGCCGGCAGACCCTCGCCTATGCCGAGCAGATGTTCCAGATCGGCAGCGAACTCGAGACCCTGCTGCGGGCCGGCCCCCAGGAGCAGATCCTGTTCCGCGTCGGGGTCGCCGACGTGGTGCCCAAGTCCATCGTCTATCGCTTGCTGGCACCGACCATGGAGCTTGACGAAGTACTGCGCATCAATTGCCGTGAAGACAAGCTGGAGCGCCTGCTCGCGGACCTGGCGATCCAGCGCCTTGACCTGGTGATCTCCGACAGCCCCATGCCCAGCCATCTGGACATCAAGGGCTATAGCCAGAAACTGGGCGAGTGCGGCCTGAGCTTTTTTGCCACTGCGGCACTTGCCACTCGGTTGAAGCAGCCCTTCCCCGGCTGCCTCAACGACGCACCGCTACTGATCCCCGGCCAGGAAACGGTGGTGCGCAGCCGCCTGTTGCGCTGGCTGGCCGAGCAGCAGGTGCAGCCGCGTATCGTCGGGGAATTCGACGACAGCGCCTTGATGCAGGCATTCGGGCAATCGGGCAGCGGCATCTTCGTGGCACCAAGCGTGATCGCCGATGAGGTGTGTCGGCAATACGGCGTGGAGTTGATCGGGCAAACCGAGGCGGTGCATGAGTCGTTCTATGCGATTTCGGTGGAGCGCAAGGTCAAGCATCCGGGGATCGTGGCGATTACCGAGGGGGCACGCAGGGAACTGTTCAACTGGTGAGGCCATGCTGGCTTTTTCTGGCAGATTGCACCGCGATCGCTGCAGTGCGTCGGAGGAACAATACCGTCAGCCCTGTCCTACAGTGCCTGTGCTAAAGTCCGCGGTTCGTTCAAACCCGAGACCCCGCTGCACATGAGCCCTGTTTTTCGCCTTCTCAACCGCACCAGCCTGGTGACCCAGATCATCATTGGCCTGGCTGCCGGTATCGCCCTGGCGCTGGTCGCCCCGAGCCTGGCCCGGGATCTTGCATTCCTCGGCAAGGTGTTCGTCTCGGCCCTCAAGGCCGTGGCACCGATCCTGGTGTTCGTGCTGGTCATTGCCTCCATCGCCAACCACCAACAAGGCCAGCAGACCCATATCCGCCCTATTCTCTGGCTCTACCTGCTGGGCACTTTCGGTGCCGCGGTGGTCGCCGTGGTGGCGAGCATGGCCTTCCCTTCGACTCTGGTGTTGAGCGCACATGAAGCGACGCTGAGCGCCCCCGGTGGCATCACCGAAGTGCTGCAGGGCCTGCTGCTGAGCGCGGTGGACAATCCGGTGAGCGCACTGGTCAATGCCAACTTCATCGGCATCCTGACCTGGGCGATCGGCCTGGGCATAGTGCTGCGCAAGGCCGGCAAGGCAACGCGCGGTGTGGTCGACGACCTGTCCAACGGCATCACGCAGCTGGTTCGCGTGGTGATTCGCTTCGCCCCGCTGGGGATCTTCGGCCTGGTCAGCTCGACCCTGGCCGAGGCGGGCCTGGATGCCCTGCTCGGCTACCTGCACCTGCTGGGGGTGCTGATCGGCTGCATGCTGTTCGTGGCGTTGGTGATGAACCCGTTGATCGTGTTCTGGAAGATTCGTCGCAACCCTTACCCGCTGACCCTCCTGTGCCTGCGCGAAAGCGGTATCACCGCGTTCTTCACTCGCAGCTCGGCGGCAAACATTCCGGTGAACCTGGCATTGTCGGAGCGCCTGGGCCTGCATGAAGACACCTACTCGGTGTCGATCCCGCTGGGTGCGACCATCAACATGGCCGGGGCAGCGATCACCATTACCGTGCTGACCCTGGCGGCGGTGCATACCCTGGGGATCACCATCGACCTGCCGACCGCGGTGCTGCTCAGCGTGGTGGCTGCGGTCTGTGCCTGCGGCGCCTCGGGCGTGGCCGGCGGGTCGCTCCTGTTGATTCCTCTGGCTTGCAGCCTGTTCGGCATTCCCAGCGAGATTGCGATGCAGGTGGTTGCCGTCGGCTTCATCATCGGTGTGTTGCAGGACTCGGCGGAAACCGCGCTCAATTCATCGACCGACGTACTGTTCACTGCGGCTGCGTGCGAGGCCATGGAGCGGCGTGCTGCCTGAGCCGCAATTGCTTATGCCAGACGCAAGGCCTAGGCTAATGGCCTTTTCCTAGTAACGAGACAGGGCCATGTCAGAACACGAAACCGCAGGCGAAGGCCGCCTCAACAGTATCGAGGTCCGTATCCTCGGCGCGCTGATCGAAAAGCAGGCCACCAGCCCGGAAAGCTACCCACTAACACTCAATGCGCTGGTCCTGGCCTGCAACCAGAAGACCAGCCGCGAGCCGGTGATGAACCTCTCCCCCGGCCAGGTCGGCCAGGCCCTGCGTGCACTCGAAGGCCAGGACATGGCCCGCCTGCAGATGGGCAGCCGCGCCGACCGCTGGGAGCATCGGGTGGACAAGGCGCTGGAACTGGTGCCGGCACAGTTGGTACTGATGGGCCTGATGTTCCTGCGCGGGCCGCAGACCCTCAATGAATTACTGACCCGCAGCAATCGCCTGCACGAATTCGAAGACGTCGATCAGGTCCAGCATCAGCTGGAACGCCTGGTTTCACGTGGGCTGGCGTTGCACCTGCCACGTCAGGCAGGCCAGCGTGAAGACCGCTACACCCACGCCCTGGGCGATCCGGCCGAGATCGAAGCGATTCTTGCCGCGCGCCAGCAGGAAGGTGGTTCACGCAGTGCGTCAGGTGCGGCTTCGGACGAGCGGATCGAGGCGCTGGAAGCCCGCGTCGCGGCACTGGAAGCCCGGCTGGCTCAGCTCGAGGGCTGAGTCAGGGCTGGTCGGGTTCGGGGAAGTTACGGCAGCTCTTGCGCTCGGCCAACTCTCTGTCGCTGGGGCGCTGGTCGACGAACACGGTGCGGCCGTCGGGATAGATTTCCAGATAGCCCCAGTGCAGGTCCTGCTCCTGCTGGCCGGGCTTGGGTGGCACCAACCACCAGGGTTCTCGACTGATCGGGGTCATGACTGTACCTCCTGGGAGCGTCTGCAGTAATCATAGACACCCTCGGGTGATACTTGGTTTGGTCGGCCATATCACGGACAAGCCCACCCCACCGGTAAAGCGCAGTTCTCGAGAACTGCGCTTTACCGGTGGGGTGGGCTTGTCCCGCGATGAGGCCCGCGCTGACTTACGCCGGCGCCGAAGTCCGGATCAGGTGGTCGAAGGCTGCCAGCGAAGCTTTGGCGCCCTCGCCCACGGCGATGACGATCTGCTTGTACGGCACCGTGGTCACGTCACCGGCCGCGAACACACCAGGGATGCTGGTCTGGCCTTTTGCGTCGACGATGATCTCGCCGCGCGGCGACAACTCGACCGTGCCCTTGAGCCAATCGGTGTTCGGCAGCAGGCCGATCTGCACGAAGATACCTTCGAGCGCCAGTTCGTGGATCTCGTTGCTGGTCCGGTCTTCGTAGCGCAGGCCGGTGACCTTCTCGCCGTTACCCAGCACTTCCTTGGTCAGGGCACTGGTGATCACCTTGACGTTCGGCAGGCTGTGCAGCTTGCGCTGCAGCACCGCATCGGCACGCAGCTGGCTGTCGAACTCGATCAACGTCACCTGAGCGACGATACCGGCCAGGTCGATGGCTGCTTCCACGCCAGAGTTGCCGCCGCCGATCACCGCCACGCGCTTGCCCTTGAACAGCGGGCCGTCGCAGTGCGGGCAGTAGGCCACGCCACGGGAGCGGTATTCCTGCTCACCGGGGACATTCATTTCGCGCCAGCGGGCGCCGGTGGCGAGGATCACGGTCTTGGCCTTGAGCGACGCACCGCTGGCCAGGCGTACTTCGTGCAGACCGCCATCGGCGGCCGGGATCAGCGCTTCACCGCGCTGCAAATTCATGATGTCGACGTCGTACTGCTTGACGTGCTCTTCCAGCGCAGTGGCCAGCTTCGGCCCTTCGGTCTCCTGCACGGAGATGAAGTTCTCGATCGCCAGGGTGTCGAGCACCTGGCCGCCGAAGCGCTCGGCGGCAACGCCGGTACGAATGCCTTTGCGCGCAGCGTAGATGGCTGCCGCAGCGCCAGCCGGGCCACCGCCGACCACCAGCACGTCGAAAGCGTCCTTGGCGTTGATCTTCTCGGCCTGGCGGCTGCCAGCACTGGTGTCGATCTTTCCGAGAATCTCTTCCAGGCCCATGCGACCCTGGCCGAACACTTCACCGTTCAGGTAGATGCTCGGCACCGCCATGACCTTGCGCGATTCGACTTCATCCTGGAACAGCGCACCATCGATGGCGACGTGCCGAATGTTGGGGTTGAGCACCGCCATCAGGTTCAGGGCCTGGACCACGTCCGGGCAGTTCTGGCAAGACAGCGAGAAGTAAGTCTCGAAGTTGAACTCGCCTTCCAGGGCCTGGATCTGCTCGATCACTTCGGCGCTGGCCTTCGAAGGGTGGCCGCCGACCTGCAGCAACGCCAGTACCAGCGAGGTGAATTCATGGCCCATGGGGATGCCGGCGAAACGCAGGCTGATATTGCCCCCGGGACGGTTGAGCGAGAATGACGGGCGACGGGCGTCGCTGCCGTCCTCGCGCAGGGTAATGAGGTTCGACAGGCCGGCGATCTCAACCAGCAGGTCGTGCATTTCACGGGACTTCGCGCCGTCGTCGAGGGAAGCAACGATCTCGATCGGCTGGGTGACCCGCTCCAGGTAGGTTTTCAGTTGCGATTTAAGCGTGGCGTCCAACATACGGGGCGATTCCTTTTTCAAAACTCGGATACAAAAACGCCCAGGCGAGGTCGCCCGGGCGTTTGACGGGGCAGTGAGTACTTCAGCTGTGGCGGCTGCTCACCGCCCTCGACTGATGCATGGACTCAGATCTTGCCGACCAGGTCCAGCGACGGCGCCAGAGTGGCTTCGCCTTCTTTCCACTTGGCCGGGCAGACTTCGCCTGGGTGAGCGGCAACGTACTGGGCAGCCTTGACCTTGCGCAGCAGCTCGGCTGCGTCACGACCTACACCACCGTCGTTCAGTTCGACGATCTTGATCTGACCTTCCGGGTTGATCACGAAGGTGCCGCGATCAGCCAGACCGGCTTCTTCGATCAGCACGTCGAAGTTGCGCGAGATGACGTGGGTCGGGTCACCGATCAGCGGGTACTGGATCTTGCCGATGGTGTCCGAAGTGTCGTGCCAGGCTTTGTGGGTGAAGTGGGTGTCGGTGGACACGCCGTAGATCTCGACGCCCAGTTTCTGGAACTCGGCGTAGTTGTCAGCGAGGTCACCCAGTTCGGTCGGGCAGACGAAAGTGAAGTCAGCCGGGTAGAAGAACACGACGGACCATTTGCCTTTCAGGTCGGCTTCGCTTACCTGAACGAACTCGCCTTTGTGGTAGGCAGTGGCGTTGAACGGTTTGACCTGGCTGTTGATGATGGGCATGAGAAACGCTCCTTCGAGGGTTAGTTAACTTGGGGTGGGTAACTTTCGATGGAGTAATCCTATCCAATGACCTCGACAATGGCTCATTGGTAAACCTCATGTTGGTGATTGGTTTTGGCTATAAGCTGCGCGACCGATAGATTTTTTCATTCCTATGCCTCGTCTGCCGGTCCTGAAGTGCAGGTCGAGGCTGCGCCCTCTGCGTAATCCAGCCAGCAGCTCGCATCTGCTTGCTCACCCCAGGAGACCCTTACCCGTCCTCGCGCGTCATGCGAGCGAAAATGCAGGCGGCTGCCCTGCCCCACCATCCCCACCTCGTCACCTTGCACATCGAATACCTGGGCACCGAACGGCAAGGCATGCCCGTGCTCGTTGCGAGCCTCCAGCATCAGCAAGCGACCGCTGCGCGTCGGATAGTGCAGCAGTGTCACCGCACCGGCTCGGGGCACCACCGACTGACCGCTGATCTGCAACTCCACATCCTGTGACATGCCCTTGGGGTCCAGGTCGACGGTATTCACGCTGTAGGGGCTCAACGAGGGGACCACCGCAAAGCCCTGGGCATTCAGCCGCACACTCGGATGCTGTTGAATACGCGCCGCTTCAGCGAAGGGGGCATGGACGATAGCGAAACTTTCGCCCAACGGTTGCGCCAACAGTACACCTCCCGGATGGGCGACCACCGAGCCGCGCGCGCCGAGTGCCAGCTGACGGGATCCCTGGCGCTGGGCCACGACCCCGCTCAGCTCTCCCGTCGGGCTGCGATGCACCAGGTTGGCGTCGAGCCCTGCGCCGCCTTGCCTTCCCTCCTGGTACACACTGGACAGGCCATACCCCCATTGTCCATCCTCGCCGGCAGTCGCGCTCCAGCGCACATTCGTCCTGGCCCCGCCTTCGGAGTCGCGGCTCATGCTGGAACTCAGCGATCCACGACGTTGCAGACCCAACGGCAAGCTGGCCGTCAGTGTCAAAGCGCTCACGGCCTGTCCGTTGCCTCGATACTCGCGCCCAAGCGTCATGCCGTAGGAGAGCGAGCGCAGATTGTTGTAATACCCCACGTTGTACTCACGATTGCCCACCCCAGATCCCCACTGCTTACCCGCGCTGGCCCTCAGGCTCAGACGACCGCTCCCGGGCAGGCGCTGCTGAAGTGTCAGCGCTGCCCGCCAGTGCTGAGGCGAACGCTGATTTGTACGCTGCGTTTGCTGGCTGGTGCGGGCGAACTCGTCAAAGCTGTAGTAGCCAGCGTTATTGCGGTGGGTAAGGCTGGCGCTCAGGTCGGTGGCCGTTGCCTCCACCCGCTGGCGCCAACTGAAGCGCAGCGCCTGCCCCTGCGCGGAGCGACCCTGGCCTAGCGATGCCTGCGCGTGGTATGCGGTCAATCCAAAAGCACCAAAGCGGCTGTTGATCGCCCCCCCCATGGCGCTGGCCAGATAGTCCTCTGCCAGCCAGGCGCCTCCATGTACGCTGAAGGTGTTGTCCACCCCTTGCTGCCAACTGCCTTGCACATGCCCTGGGCCAGGACGCCCAAGGTCGTCGCGCCACACCCCCGCACTAAGGTCGAAACGGCTTGCCCCTTCTCGCAGGGCCAGTGGCGCAGCCTGATAGGGCAACGTGAAGCGTCGTACGCTGCCGTCAGCCTCCTCCAGGGTGACCTCCAGATCGTCGTTGAGGCCACTGGCATAAAGGTCGTCGATCTCGAATGGCCCCGGCGGCACCGTCGACTCATGCAGCAGCATCCCTCGCTGGCGGATGCTCAACAGCGCCGTAGTATTGGCCACGCCCCTCACTACCGGCGCAAACCCCCGCTGTGCGCGGGGCAACATGCGCTCGTCAGTGGATAATCGCAGTCCGCGAAAGGCGCTGCTGTCAAATACATCCCCAGCAGCGTAGCCATCGCCGAGAGTAAGCTGGGCCGACCACAAGGGAACATCGCGCCGTACCGACGTCGCACCCGGCTGGTACCGGGCTGCGCGCTTGTCGCTCATCTGCGCATTGCCTTCGTGGCGCCAATACCAATCCCCGGTATTGAATCCGGCACGCAGGCCGAGATAGCCCTGCTGGCTACGACTGCCTGCCTGCAGGTCGTGCTGCTCATGGACATTCAGGCGGTAGTCGACAAACCCTGCTGTGACACCTGCATCCCAGGTATGGAATGGCAAATTGTCCTGGGGTTGGCGACGCAGCAAAGACCGGTCAATTTCAAGGCGCAGTTGCAAGGCCCCAAAATCCAGGTCCTCGCTGGCAGCCACCAGCAGTTGAGGCAACATCATGCAGCTGTCGGGGATGATCAGTTGCTTGCGCGGCTGAGCCGCCAGCCTCGCTAGATCAAGCCCCAACTCTTCGAGCAGGATTCGGTCATAACAGGGCGCCGCCTGACCGGATGCATCCCGATTGCGCAGAAACACGGTACGCCGCCCTATCCACTGCTGGTTGAGGATGATATCCAGGGCAAAGTCGCCCTGGGGAACCGAATCGCTGGCCTGGAAACGCTCGAGATTGATCGTGCTGCCCTGGCGCAACAGGCCGGGATCGAACTCCACACCAGGTACAAGCCCGACATACCCTCCCGTCATACCGAGAATGGCCCACCACCGGCGAAAACTCATGGGTTTAACGGCCTTGAGGGAACTGCAGGATTGCAACAGCTTCTCGAGAGGCGCCGTAGTCATCCAGGTACTGATAGCGGACCTGAGAAACCGCATCGGGACGAGACGGCGCGGAGCTCAACGCGAAACGGGCGCTGCTGAGGGGAGCAACATGGCCTACCGATGCTGGCAACGCCGAACCCGGATGGACAGCCTCGAGCTTGGCGAGATTGACGTGATAGGGTGTGGGATTGTCCGCATGCAGTACCCAGCCCTGGGATTCCCTGACCAGGCGCCAGGTAAGCCGAGCATGTGCATCGGCAGGTTTTGCGGCCAATCCCTGCGGCCGATAGAACAGTTTGATACGAGTCCTGAGAGAAATCTGCAGGCTGTTATCGCCACCACCTTTCGGCGGGACATCGAG
Organism: Pseudomonas sp. NY15374; assembly: GCF_048068255.1. NCBI lineage: Bacteria > Pseudomonadati > Pseudomonadota > Gammaproteobacteria > Pseudomonadales > Pseudomonadaceae > Pseudomonas > Pseudomonas sp. NY15374. The sequence goes on along the minus strand of NZ_JBLUPZ010000001.1, from coordinate 61,528 downwards.
TACATTCAGCCAGTACAGGCTCTCTCGATCCGTTGGCATGGCACGACTATCGTGAAACACCCTCAGGCTCTGGCGCTTGCCCGGGTCCAGGCGCAATAACCCAGGTGTCACGCTGAATGGTCCCTGTAACTCATCCTCAGCCTCTTCCGGCCCTCCTTCGTCGACCCAGACCTGCACCAGCGACGGATACCGTCCCTCGTTGCTCAACCTGACAGTGACCTCGGAGCTCTCGGCGGGATAGACGACCCGCGTGGTCGCAATCACCACACTGGCATTGGCCTGCGTGCACGACAAAAACGCGGCCAGCAACGATCCCCACCCCATGGTGCTGAGTGATAGCTTCATGATGTTCCACTCGAAAAATTGGGAGTGGAGCAGCCCCGGACAGGGCTGCTCCATAGGACTCAGAGATAATCCAGCGAGTAGCGGATTCTGGAACTGACCAGGCCTGGGGTAGTGCGGCCTGTCGAGTAGTACTGGGCGTAGTAGCGCAGCGTCGCGTTACCGTCCACGAGGGTGACTTGCTGGGAGTTCTGCGAGCCTTTGGCTGCAGCGAGATTCATGACGCTCTTGGCACTGTTGAGCAATTGCAGCTCGACGTTTTCACTGCCGCCGGCATCGACGATCAGACGCCCTTGATCACTGACGCTCGCACCTGGCTCGAAGTAAGTTGAAACCTGGCCGACATGGGTACAACCCGTCAGTTGCAATACGAAGGAGGTTTCCCCTTCCACATCGCCTGGACGCACGAGTTTCGCGGCGTTGACATCCGGCAGGGTCACCGGAAGATTGCCGTCCCCCCCATTGATGATGCACGTCGGCGCCAGAACCCGCCCCTGAAAGCTGATTTCGCCATGGTCTGCCTGGGCCCCCCCAGCGATCAGCGACAACCCGCAGAGCGCAAAAACACTTTTGTAGAACCTGTCCATATCATCCTTCCTCAAGCGAGACGATCAGGCACATGCCGAACCGGCGCCGTAGAGCGGCGCGGCAACAGTATCTGCATCAGGCTTGGGAGGCTCTGTCGGTGATTGGTTGATCAGCGGCTGGCGACAACCATGACAGCGGTAGGATTCTCTACCATGCGATTGTGGGAACAATCCCCAGACCTCATGCTTCGAGGCCCGGAGAATGCTGCGAACTACTAACGAGTTACAGTCCGCATCGTGACGAATTCCTCAGCGGCGGTCGGATGTACGCCGATAGTCTCGTCAAACTGCTGCTTTGTGGCGCCTGCCTTGAGTGCGATACCCAGCCCCTGGATGATCTCGCCTGCATCCGGCCCCACCATATGGCAACCCAGGACCTTGTCGGTCTCGGCATCGACCACCAGCTTCATCAGGGTCTTTTCCTGCAGGTCGGTGAGGGTCAACTTCATGGCGCGGAAGCGGCTCTCGAAGATCTGGATCTTGTGGCCGGCAGCCAGTGCCTGCTCTTCGGTCAGGCCGACGGTGCCAATCGGCGGCTGGCTGAACACCGCCGTGGGGATGTTCTGATAGTCCACCGAACGGTACTGCTCAGGCTTGAACAGGTGACGGGCCACCGCCATGCCTTCTGCCAGAGCGACCGGTGTGAGCTGGACACGACCGATTACATCGCCCAAGGCGAACACCGAAGGCTCGGTGGTACGGTACAGGTCGTCGACCCGGATGTAACCGCGCTCGTCGAGCTCAACGCCGGTGTTCTCCAACCCCAGATTGTCGAGCATCGGACGACGACCGGTGGCGTAGAACACACAGTCGGCGATCAACTCCCGACCATCCTTGAGCGTCGCCTTGAGGCTGCCATCGGCCTGTTGGTCAATACGCTGGATATCAGCGTTGAACTGCAGGTCCAGACCGCGCTTTTCCAGTTCCTCCTTCAGGTGGGTACGTACCGAACCATCGAAGCCGCGCAGGAACAGGTCGCCGCGATACAGCAAGGTGGTATCGGCGCCCAGACCCTGGAAGATGCCGGCGAATTCGACGGCAATGTAGCCACCACCGACCACCAGCACCCGGCGTGGCAGCTCCTTGAGGTAGAACGCCTCGTTCGAGGTGATCGCCAGTTCCTTGCCAGGGATGTCAGGCACCTGTGGCCAGCCGCCCGTGGCGATGAGGATGTTCGCCGCGCTGTAGCGCTGACCTTCTACCTCAACCTCATGGGCACCGGTCATGCGCGCATGACCTTGCAGCAAGGTGACGCCGCTGTTGACCAGCAGGTTGCGGTAGATGCCGTTGAGACGCTCGATCTCACGGTTCTTGTTGGCGATCAGGGTGCCCCAGTCGAAGTGACCTTCTTCGAGGGTCCAGCCGTAGCCGGCCGCCTGCTCCAGCTCATCGGCGACGTGTGCACCGTACACCAGCAACTTCTTCGGCACACAGCCGACGTTGACGCAGGTGCCGCCCAGATAACGACTCTCGGCCACCGCCACCTTCGCCCCGAACCCCGCGGCAAAGCGCGCCGCGCGTACACCGCCGGAACCGGCACCAATCACGAACAGATCAAAATCGTAGGCCACTTTCCAGACTCCACAAAAAAAGCCACCCGAGGGTGGCTCTTTTCGTGACGCGCTGCAAGCGTCAGACAGCAAGAAAAGTGACGCTGCAGCGCTGGCTCGGACTCAGTAGGCCTTGCCGGTCTTGTAGTAGTTCTCGAAGCAGAAGTTGGTGGCGTCGATATAGCCTTCGGCGCCGCCGCAGTCGAAACGCTTGCCCTTGAACTTGTAGGCAATGACACAACCGTTCTGTGCCTGCTGCATCAGGGCGTCGGTGATCTGGATCTCCCCGCCTTTGCCCGGCTCGGTGTTGGCGATGATATCGAAGATGTCCGGGGTCAGGATGTAGCGGCCAATGATCGCCAGGTTCGACGGCGCATCTTCAGGCTTGGGCTTCTCGACCATGTTGGTCACGCGGAAGATGTCGTCGCGGATCATGTCGCCAGCAATCACGCCGTACTTGTTGGTTTCCTGCGGATCGACTTCCTGGATGGCAACGATCGAGCAGCGGAACTGATTGAACAGCTTGACCATCTGGGTCAGTACACCGTCACCTTCAGGGTTGACGCACAGGTCGTCCGCCAGCACCACGGCGAACGGCTCGTCACCGATCAGGGGGCGACCGGTGAGGATGGCGTGGCCCAGGCCTTTCATTTCAGTCTGGCGGGTGTAGGAGAACGAGCACTCGTCGAGCAGGCGGCGGATACCGACCAGGTATTTTTCCTTGTCGGTGCCCTTGATCTGATTTTCCAGCTCATAGCTGATGTCGAAATGGTCTTCCAACGCGCGCTTGCCGCGCCCGGTGACAATGGAGATCTCGTTCAGACCGGCGTCCAAGGCCTCTTCAACGCCATACTGGATCAGTGGCTTGTTCACCACCGGCAGCATTTCCTTGGGCATGGCTTTGGTAGCGGGCAGGAAGCGGGTGCCGTAACCGGCTGCCGGGAACAAGCATTTTTTGATCATATACATCCTTAAACAAGGGCTGGGCCTGTGGTATTCGGCGCAGTCTAATCAGGCGGCAGTCACCTTACAATGCCCCACCTGCGGCCGACCGATGCCATGATAGAGATACCCCAGTGTAGATAGTTCCGATGGATCGTAAATATTACGCCCGTCGAACAGCACCGGCTTACGCATCAGGCTCCTGATCCGACGAAAATCCGGCTGGCGGAACTGCTTCCATTCGGTCACCAGTACCAGTGCATCCGCGCCCTCCACACAGGCATAGGGATCATCCCCCAACTGCAATTGACCACTGGCCATCGCCTGCGGATAAGCCGCCGCGGCCCCCTCCAGCGCCGCCGGGTCACAGGCCCGCACCCGTGCCCCTGCCGCCAGCAGGGCGTCGAGCAGCACCAGGCTGGGCGCCTCTCGCAGGTCGTCGGTGCCAGGCTTGAACGCCAGGCCCCACAACGCCACATTGCACCCGCGCATGCTACCCCCGAAATGCTCCTGCAGTGCCTGGAACAACACGGTCTTCTGCTGCGCGTTGCGCGCCTGGACCGCGCGCAGGATCGACGTCTGATAGCCATGCTGCTCGGCTGTGTGGATCAGCGCACGCACGTCCTTTGGAAAGCATGAGCCGCCATAGCCGCAGCCCGCGTAGATGAAATCGCTGCCGATGCGCCGGTCGCTGCCGATCCCGCGACGCACCTGTTCGATATCCACGTCCAGCTCGGCGCACAGGCCGGCCAGTTCGTTGACGAAGGAAATCTTGGTGGCAAGGAAGGCATTGGCGGCATACTTGCTGAATTCGGCGGCGCGCGGGCTCATGACCAGCACGCGCTCCCGGTTACGTACAAAGGGCGCATACAGGCGCTGCAAGCATTGAGTGGCGGCGTCACTGTCGGTGCCGATGATGATCCGCTGAGGGCGCATGAAGTCCTCGACGGCGCTGCCCTCCTTGAGAAACTCCGGATTGCTCGCCACCGACACCGTGAAACTGGCCCCGCGTGCGCGCAAGCCGCTGTTGACCTGGCGGGCAACCCGCTCGGCCGTGCCCACCGGCACGGTCGACTTGTTCACCACCAGGCATGGGCGCAGCAAGTGCCGCCCGAGACTGTCGGCCACCGCCAGCACATGCTGCAGGTCCGCCGAGCCGTCTTCATGGCTGGGCGTGCCCACGGCGATGAACGCCACATCGACCCGCGCCAACGCATGATCCCAGTGCTCGGTGAAACTCAACAGGCCACTGTGCAGCCCCTCCTGCACGAGCGCAGCAAGCCCGGGCTCGTAGATCGGACACTGTCCCTGACGCAACTGGGCCAGGCGCGCGCGGTCATGCTCCAGACAGACCACGCGATTGCCCATTTGCGCGAAACAGGCCGCCGTGACCAGCCCCACATACCCCGCCCCGATCACACAGAGTTCCATGGCCGCACTCCTTCAGGAAGATACGACATTGCAACCTGCAGGCGATTGCAGGGCCGTGACAGCGACGCGGCGGGAATATGACAGGTGCCCGGTATTCAGCCGCCCGTGCCCTGCCCGATCAATACACCCTCGACCTTTTGCCCATACAGGTTGACGCCATCGTTGGCATGGAACTTCACCCGCGTCTTCTCGATGGAGCCCTCTACCAGGCGCGGATCCTGCGGGCGTTCGTGACGGTTGATCCAGGCCGCGACATCCCACGCCTGCTGGTCACTCAGGCTGCCTGGCTTGCCCAGTGGCATGTTGTGCTTGATGAAGGACGCGGCGGTGTTGATCCGGTGCATCCCGGCCCCCCAGTTATAGGCATCGCGCCCCCACAACGGCGGCATGACGTACTCACCTGCAACTTTCTGCCCCTCGCCCTTGCCGCCGTGACAGATCGCGCATTGCTCGCTGTACACCTGCTCGCCACGCTTGAAGTCGTAGCCGTCCTTGGGTTGCGGCACCTCAGGATAGCCGCGACCGGGCGTCTCCACGCCTGTGCGAGTACCGGTCGCCAGCCAGTAGGCATAGACGCTGAGCGCGGTCATCTGCGGGCTGTCGGCCGCCGGGGGCTTGCCGTTCATGCTGAACTGGAAACAGCCCTGGATACGTTCGGCGTACGTGTTGACCTTGTCGTTTTTCTTGCGATAGGCGGGATACATCGGGTAGGCGCCCCACAGCGGCGCTGAGTGGGCCATGCGGCCTTGGTCGAGATGGCAGTTGCTACAGTTCATGCCATTGCCGACAGCCTCAGGCATCAAGCGGCGAGTATCGACGAACAGCGCATGCCCCTGGCGGACCATCTGGCCGAACGCGTTGTCCGGCAACTCGCTTTCTGCAGGAGGCACGAATACCGGAGTGGCCTGGCTGCCGGGCACCTTGAGCTGCGACTGGTCTTGCATGGCGATCTGCGCCGCCTGGGCGACGCCTGCGCCGAGCCACAATGCTGCGATCAGGATTTTTTTCATGGTGCGACCTCCTGGCGGGCGGCGTGGGCGAAGTAGTCGGCGATTGCCGTCACCTCGGCATCGGTCATGGCCTTGGCCACACCGACCATCAGTTGGTTAGGGTCGTTACGCCTGCTACCGTCGCGCCAGGCATTGAGCTGCGCAACCAGGTAAGCCGCCGGTTGTCCGGCCAGTGGCGGAAAGTGCTCGCCAACCCCCGCACCACCTGGGCCATGGCACTGCACACAACCGGGAATCTGCCGGCTCCAGTCGCCGTACAAGGCCAGGCGTTCGGTCGGATCGCTGGCCATTTGCTGACGGCGCGAACCCGTAACCGGGTCGGAAGGCTGCTCGGCCAGCCAAGCGCTGACCGAGCGGATCTCCTCGTCGCTCAGCGCCTTGGCAAGCGGCTCCATGACCGGCTGCTTGCGGCTACCCGAGCGAAAGTCCTCGAGTTGCTTGCTCAGGTATCCGGCAGACAAGCCGGACAGGCGGGGAAAACCAGCGGCGGCGATACCTTTGCCGTCCGGGCCATGGCAACCGAGACAGGCCATGGCGGCGGGATTCTGCCCGCCCTGGGTGAAGATTTTCTGGCCATCGACGGCATGCGCCGCGGGCCAGGCCAGGATCAGCAGACCGCCGATCATGACGCGACTCATCGGGTTCATCAGGGACACTCCATTTCCTTGTTATAAGCTTAGTCTTAAAAGACATAAGGAAATGGATACTAGTCCGGATAACTAAAGCGGAACAATGTCCCTACAAGTCATAAGGTATTGATCGGGCGTCTAACGACGTATTGCTTGCGCTGGATCAAGAACCGGAGATGCACTGGGTCGCTGCGGAGCGCACATCACCCAGACGCAGAGGGAAGTTGTTCAAGCGTTCATGCAGCTTGATGGCACTGCCACTGCCACGCTTGTCGACATCGACAAGCGCTGCCGGGCCGACACCGGCACTGAGCTTCTGCGGCACGATCAGGCGCAGGCCATCGCCACGCGCCTCTTCCACCAGCGGATCACGGCTATCGCCCAGCTTCTGCTTGACACAATCGGCATACTCACGCGGCGTCTTGCCGGAGATCACATCCAGCGTCTCTCGCGACTGCTCCAGCTCCGAGACACTGACGCAACCACCCAGTACCAGCGTCGCCGCCGCCATCACCCACTTCATCCGTTGCACCTCTGCCAATCAAAGAAATCGTTCGACAACGTCCGGGCGGTTTTGCTCCCTGCTTTGGCAGATTTCTCCCTGGCCCGGCCGTGCAGCCCGCCAGTGTACCCTGACATCGTGGTATCTTGGGCATTTGCAGAATCCCAACCTCGCGGAGCCCCACATGAAATTCGTCCACCAGCGCGAGCACCTCAACGAGGATGACATCGTCGTTATCGAGTGCTCCCAGCGCTGCAACATCCGCCTGATGAACGACGCCAACTTCCGCAGCTTCAAGAACGGCGGTCGCCACACTTACCACGGCGGCCTGTTCGAACGCTTCCCGGCGAAAATCACCGTCCCCAGCACCGGTTTCTGGAACATCACGCTCGATACCGTGACCGCCCGCCCGATCTCGGTGACGCGCAAGCCGACCTTCACCCACAAGATCAAGATCATCCGTCGCTCGTCGTCGAAACTCGGATAAGCCCTGCCATGACCCAGAACCTCAAATACGTGATCAAGTACAAGCTCGACGGCCAGCGCCGCTGGGACTTTGCCGTGATGCCCGATGCCTCTCAGGAACAAGCCCTGGAAGCGTTGCGCAAGATCCACGGCGAAGACGCCGAGAAAATCAGCGACATTCAAGTCAGCAAGGCGTTGTAATCCAACAGCCATAGCGCTCAGGGCGTGCCCGCCGCCGCCCTGGGTGCCTGCACCGCCGATACAGGCCTGGCGTCCCGATAGCACCCTGCCATGATTTCACCTCTTCCCCGCGAACGGTTTATCGCTATATATTTCGCAATATAACGATAACCTCCGAGGAGCCCGTTTCATGCGTATTCGCCTGCCCCACCTGGCCGTCAGCGCCCTGGCCAGCCTGATTTCCCTCAATAGCGCCTGGGCCGATGAAGTTCAGGTGGCCGTGGCAGCCAACTTTACCGCGCCGATCCAGGCGATCGCCAAGGACTTCGAGAAAGACACCGGACACAAGCTGGTCGCAGCCTTTGGCGCCACCGGACAGTTCTACGCGCAGATCAAGAACGGCGCGCCGTTCGAAGTGTTCCTCGCCGCCGACGACAGCACCCCTGCCAAACTTGAGCAGGAAAAGGAAATCGTCGAAGGCTCGCGCTTCACCTACGCCATCGGCACCCTCGCCCTGTGGTCCGCCAAGCCCGGTTATGTCGACGACAAGGGTGAGGTGTTGAAGAAGAACGACTTCCAGCACCTGTCCATCGCCAACCCCAAGGCCGCGCCCTACGGCCTGGCCGCGACCCAGGTGCTGGACAAACTCAAGCTGACCGAAGCCACCAAGGGCAAGATCGTGGAAGGGCAGAACATCACTCAGGCCTTCCAGTTCGTCTCCACCGGCAACGCCGAACTGGGCTTCGTCGCCCTGTCGCAGATCTACAAGGATGGCAAGGTCGAAAACGGTTCGGCGTGGATCGTCCCGTCCAGCCTGCACGACCCGATTCGCCAGGACGCGGTGATTCTCAACAAAGGCAAGGATAATCCGGCGGCCAAGGCCTTGGTCGAGTACCTCAAGGGTCCGAAAGCCGCTGCGGTGATCAAGTCCTACGGCTATGAAATCTGATGCCACTCGACGCCAGTGACCTGGGGGCGATCTGGCTGACCGTCAAACTGGCCAGCCTGACCACACTGATCCTGCTGGTGGTGGGCACGCCCATCGCCTGGTGGCTGGCACGCACCCGCTCATGGCTGCGCGGGCCCGTCGGGGCAGTCGTCGCACTGCCCCTGGTGCTGCCACCGACCGTGATCGGTTTCTACCTGCTGATCGCGCTCGGCCCCCACGGCTGGCTTGGTCAGGCCACCCAGGCGCTTGGGCTAGGCACCGTGGTGTTCAGCTTTACCGGGCTGGTGATCGGCTCGGTGGTGTACTCCATGCCGTTCGTGGTCCAGCCCCTGCAGAACGCCTTCAGCGCCATCGGCCAGCGCCCGCTGGAAGTGGCCGCAACGCTGCGGGCCAGTCCTTGGGACACCTTCATCCACGTGGTGCTGCCGCTGGCCAGGCCGGGCTTCATCACTGCCAGCATCCTCGGCTTTGCCCATACCGTCGGCGAGTTCGGTGTGGTACTGATGATCGGTGGCAACATCCCCGACAAGACCCGCGTGGTTTCGGTGCAGATCTTCGATCACGTCGAAGCCATGGCCTATTCGCAAGCGCACTGGCTGGCCGGTGCGATGCTGGTGTTCTCCTTCCTGGTGCTGCTGATGCTCTATGCCGGCCGCCGTGGCAAGGCTGGCTGGAGCTGAGATGAGTTCACGCATGCACGCACGCCTGAAACTGGCGCGCGACGACTTCACCCTGGATGTCGACCTCGACCTGCCGGGCCGCGGGATCAGCGCCCTGTTCGGCCATTCGGGCTCAGGCAAGACTTCCTGCCTGCGCTGCCTGGCCGGCCTGGAACGCGCCAGCGAAGCCTACATCGAGATCAACGGCGAGGTGTGGGAAGACAGTCGCCACGGCACTTTCCTCGCCCCGCATCGACGCCCGGTGGGCTATGTGTTCCAGGAGGCCAGCCTGTTTGCGCACCTCTCGGTGCGCGGCAATCTAGAATTTGGCTGGCGGCGGGTCTCGGCCAGCGAACGCAAGGTCGGACTGGACCAAGCCTGCCAGTTGCTGGGGATCGGGCACTTGCTCGAACGCAAGCCCATCACCCTCTCCGGCGGCGAAGCGCAGCGTGTCGGCATCGCTCGCGCCCTGCTCAGCAGCGCCCGGCTGCTGCTGATGGATGAGCCCCTGGCCGCCCTGGACGGCCCGCGCAAGCGCGAGATCCTGCCCTACCTCGAACGCTTGCACGACGAGCTCGACATCCCTGTGGTGTATGTCAGCCACTCCCAGGACGAGGTCGCACGCCTGGCCGATCATCTGGTACTGCTGGAGCAGGGCAAGGTCATGGCCAGCGGCCCGATCGGCCAGACGCTCGCGCGCCTCGATCTCTCGCTGGCGCAGAGCGAGGAAGCGGGTGTGGTGCTCGAAGGTGTGGTGATCGGCCACCAACCCGACTATGGACTGTTCGACCTGCGCTTGCCGGGCAGCGACGGTGCGCTGCTACGCATCGCCCATCCCGACCTGCATGTCGGCAGCACCCTGCGCCTCAAGGTCCAGGCCCGAGATGTCAGCCTGACCCTCGCCCACGACGGCACCTCGAGCATCCTCAACCGTTTGCCGGTGACCGTACGTGAATGTCGCCCGGCCGACAACCCGGCGCACGTGCTGGTCAGCCTCGACGCTGCCGGCAGCGCCTTGCTCGCGCGCATCACCCGGTACTCGGCAGACCAGCTCGGGCTGCAGCCGGGCCAGATGCTGTGGGCGCAGATCAAGTCGGTGGCGCTGTTGGCCTGAGCAACTCAGGCACTGTCGTTGTCCACAGATGACAACTGGTCGATGGACTGCGCCATGCCCGAGATCACCCTGCCCCGCACCCTGCACTATGTCGACGACACCCAGCCCGGCCTGAGCCGACGCCTTTGGCGTGGGCGCTTCATCTACCTCAGCCCTGATGGCGAGCGCGTGCGCGACACGGAGACGCTGGCGCGTATCGCGGCGCTGGTCATCCCGCCCGCCTATACCGATGTGTGGATCTGCCTCGACCCACAAGGCCACCTGCAAGCCACCGGTCGCGATGCCCGTGGGCGCAAGCAGTACCGCTACCACAGCGAGTGGCGCACGCTACGCGACGAGCACAAGTACGGGCGCATGCTGGCCTTCGCGCAAGCGTTGCCAGGGCTGCGCCAGCACCTGGACCAGCACCTGGCACGCCCCGGGATGGACCGGGAAAAGGTCATGGCACTGGTGGTCAGCCTGCTCGACAACACGCTGATCCGCATCGGCAACCGTCAATACCTGCGCGACAACCAGTCCTACGGACTGACCACCCTGCGCAACCGACATGTCGAAGTCAGGGGCAGCACCATTCGCTTCCAGTTTCGCGGCAAGCGCGGCGTCGAGCACAGCATCACCGTGCGCGACCGGCGCCTGGCGCAATTGCTCAAGCGCTGCATGGAGCTGCCTGGCCAGGAACTCTTCCAGTACCTGGACGAGGACGGCCAGCGCCATCGCATCGGCTCCAGTGACATCAACCTGTTCCTCCAACAACTGACCGGTGCCGACTTCACCGCCAAGGACTACCGCACCTGGGGCGGCAGCGCACTGGCCCTGAGCCTGCTGCGTCCGCTGGCCTGGCAGCCTGAGGCCGAGGCCAAGCGCCAGGTCGCGGCCATCGTCCGCGAGGTTGCAACGCGCCTGGGCAACACGCCGGCGGTGTGCCGACGCTGCTACATCCATCCAGCGCTGCTCGAGCACTTCCACCTGGGCCGCCTTGCCGAACTTCCGCGAGTGCGGGCACGCAAAGGCCTGGAGCAGGAAGAGGTGGCCCTGTTGCGTTTTCTGCAGGCACTCGAAGCGCTGTGAAGTTTCATTGACCAGAGCTATTTACAACATAAAGCAGAGAAATTTCCCATATTCGCTCCGGCCCCCTATCCTTGCCACCGAGCACCTTCGCCGATTGATCTGACCCGGTTGATGTCGGCACCTGCAACTGAAGACCGCCAACAGATTTTGTTCGCTCAGGAATTAATATCTTCCGAAAGCGTCTTTAATGAGAAGGAAGAGGGACAGGCTCCCACCGCTGCGGCACATAGCCCCACGGATTTCTACATCACCAAGGAGAACTACATGCTGATACTCACCCGCAAGGTTGGCGAAAGCATCGTCATCAACGATGACATCAAAGTCACCATTCTGGGCGTCAAGGGGATGCAAGTGAGGATCGGCATCGATGCGCCCAAGGATGTCCAGGTCCATCGTGAAGAGATTTTCAAGCGCATCCAGGCCGGCAACCCCGCTCCGGAGAAAGCCGACGACCAATACTGACCACCCTTCGCCTCAAGCCGCACGGACGCGCTTGATCGCACGGCACGTCCCCGCGGGATTCCGCCTGCGGCTCAGGGACTCAACAGTTCGCGGACCTTGGCGATCATGCGGTCCATGTCGAACGGTTTGTCGAACACCGCGCTGAACAGTTCCGTTAGCCTGTGCCCCTCGTAGGCCTGCGCGCCGCTCATGAGAATGACCGGCAGATCGGGCAGCTGCAGCTCATTGCGGATCGCCCTGGCCAGCTCCTCGCCATTGAGCACCGGCATCATGTAGTCGGTGATCACTAGGTCAACCCGCTTCTCTCTCAGGGCCTCCAGCGCCTTGCGCCCATTGCTGGCCTTTTCTACCAGAAAACCCTCATCCTCCAGGGCGAATCCGAGGATGTCGGCGATCAGGTATTCATCATCGACGATCAGGATGCTGTTCATTGCCAGGTACCGTCAGCGGTCCCCCTGGGGTACGGCCGTGCCCGACAGCACACCGCTGGCCCCCGCGAATGCGTTGCGCAGGGTAATGCCATCGGCGCCGATAGCCAGCTCGTGGAGTGCCGGATCATAGTGGCTGTCACGGACCTTGAGAATCGACAACACACGCCGCAGCTGCGACTCCAGTTCGACGAAACGCATCAGGAACAGGTTGTCGACGATGCTCGACAGGTCCGGTGCCGGTGACGTGATTTCCGAGCCGAACAGGTCGCGCATCTCCCAGGTCAGCATCACACTGACACCCCGTGCGCGCAGCTCGCCGGTCAGGGCTCGGAAGAAACCGTTGAGCCGCGCCTGATCGAAAGCGAGTCGAGCGAAGGCGCCCAGGCTGTCAATCACCACACGCCTCGCCCCCAACGCCTGTACCTGCGCGAGCAAGCGTGCGCCAACCTGATCGAGCAAGCCCTCGGTGGTCGGTTGCCAGCTGAGCTGCAAGGCCCCCTGGCGTTCCATTTCGGCAAAGTCGTAGCCCAGCGAGGCAGCCTTCAACCTCAGGCGAGCAGGCGGCTCGTAGAAACCAAAATGCAGCGCCGGCGCCTCAGGCGTGGCCGCTGCAAGAAAGCCGAGCCCAAGGGATGACTTGCCCGCTCCCGACGGCCCCATGAGCAGGCTCACCGACCCTTCGGCCAGACCACCATCGAGCATCCCGTCCAACGCTTTTACACCCGTGGTGATACGTACCAAGGTGTCAGAACCCAGGTTGCTCGGCTGGCTGTACAACGCCTCCAGGCGTGGATAGACCTGCAGCCCCGCCTCGTTGATCAGGCATTCATGAACCCCCGACAGTGCACCGCTGCCTCGGGTTTTGCGCAACTGTATATGACGCACAGCGCGGCTGCCCTCGAGCTGTTCACCTAACTCGATGACGCCATCGACCATGGTGTGCTCCGGGCTGCCCTCATCGAGGCGAGCGCTGGTCAACAGCAACACCGTACAACCGGCAAATGCCGCGTGCCCTTGCAGTTCGGCGACAAATTTCTTGGTATCGAGACTGGTTTCGGCCCGCGCCCGAGCATTGAGCAGGCCATCGACGATCAACAAGCTGGCCTGCTGCCTGGCGATCTCCTGGCGCAACAGACGCACCACCGCTTCCAGCCCTTCGTCCTGCAACGTATCGAAGGCACTGACGAACTGAATCTGGTCGCCCACCAGCGTCTGATCGAAGAACTCCAGGGTCGAGAGGTACTTGAACAGGCGCTCATGGGACTCGCTGAGCAAAGTCGCGACCAACACACGCCCGCCGTCACGCACATGGCCGCAGGCCAACTGGTTGGCGAGGATGGTCTTGCCCGCCCCGGGCGGCCCCTGGACGATGTACGAGGATCCGGCTACCAGGCCGCCCTTGAGCAGCGCATCCAGGCCCTCGATACCGGTCGCCAGTCGCTTGAGTGTTTCTACCATGACGTACTGTCCACCTTGTGTCTCAGGGTTCGGGCACTTTCGATGAAACCGGCAGGTAAAGGCTCATGCGCGTGCCCTCACCGACCGAACTTGCTACGCAGATCGCACCATTGCTCTGCTTGGCAAAACCATAGACCTGACTTAACCCCAGCCCGGTTCCCTTACCAAAAGCCTTGGTGGTGAAAAAAGGTTCGAAGATTCGCGGCAGCACCTGCGCATCGATCCCGTGGCCGCTGTCCTGCACATCGAAACGCAGGAAGCGCCCGTGCAGCGCCTCTACCTCACCCGCCAGTTCAACGACTGTCACGTCCAGGCCGATCGTCCCCTTGCCGCTGATGGCATCACGGGCATTGAACAGCAGGTTGAGCAAGACCATCTGCAACTGCCCCGCATCCACCTCGATCGTCGGCACCTCTGGCGCCACCTGCGCGATGAGGTCGATGCCGTCAGGCAAGGCGTGCTCCACCAGGCTGCGGGTGGACGCAACCAACTCGTCAGGGGAGATGGTGCTGACGTTCAGTTGCCGGTGGCGAGCGAAGCTGAGCAACTGGCCTGTCAATTGCGAGCCACGCTGCCCAGCCTCGAGGATGTGTTCGAGCAGGCGCTCTATCCGCTGCGGATCGCCACTGGCACGCGCCAGGCGCGCCGAGCTGAGGATGATGGTCAGCAGGTTGTTGAAGTCATGGGCCAGGCCACCAGTCAGTTGCCCCAAGGCCTCGAGCTTCTGCGCCTGGAACAGCTGCGCTCGCATCGTGTCGAGCTGCAACGCCGATTCACGTCGATCCGTGATATCGCGCGTCACCTTGGCCAGGCCGATGATCTCGCCATGCTCATCGCGCACCACATCCAGCGCCGCCAGGGCCCAGAACTGCGTACCGTCCTTGCGCACTCGCCAACCTTCGTCCTGCGCCACGCCCTGCTCCAGCGCCTGGCGCAGCAGGCGTGCCGGGCGACCGTCGGCGCAATCCTGTGGCGTGAAGAACAACGAGAAATGCCGACCGATCACCTCATCGGCACAATAGCCCTTGATCCGCTCGGCCCCTGGGTTCCAGGACACGACGTGACCGGTCGGATCGAGCATGTAGATGGCGTAATCCACCACCGCCTGCACCAGCTGTTCGTAGCGATTGGCAGTCATGAGCGGCGGGGCAGGACGATCGGTCGAAACCATGCGGGCTCCACGAGCACGACAAGAGGAACTGTAGATGAGCTTAGTGCACGGCATCAGTGTCCGATATATGGCGCAATGACAGCAAGCCGGGGATTACCCTATAGTACCCCAGCCCCTCACCTGTCATGGAACCTATATGGCCATCAATTTCCGTCTGCTGGGCCTGCAGGACGACCTGCGCCACACCGCCCGGCAGATCGACCACCTGTGCCAGGCACTCGATGGCCATACCCGTTTTCTGTGCCACTCGGTGCATCAGGACGATGCCACCGCCATGGGCGAACAGGTGCAAGACCTTCGCCACAGCGCTGATGACATGCGCGAAATCGCCCAGCTGATCCGCCCCTGAACGGGCAGCGCGGTTGACTCACCTATAACGATGGGTTATAAAGCGCGCTTGATTGTATGGCCCTTCAGTATTGAAGCGTGCCGGTCCCGGTGACCCGGTCAAGTGTGCGAGTGTGGTGGAATTGGTATACACAGCAGACTTAAAATCTGTCGGCGCAAGCCTTGTGGGTTCGAGTCCCACCACTCGCACCATATTCCTCGTCAAAGGCGCCTGAACAGGCGCCTTTTTCGTTCGTGCAGCAAAGGCTTGCGCACCTGCTAGAGTGGATTCTGACACTGTCCACCGGAGCATAGACATGCGCTACACCCTCTTCGACGGTCAACGCGATGCCATCATCCTTCTGGCGCGCATCCTCTTGATGATCCTCTTCGTCCTCTCTGGCTGGAGCAAACTCACCGGCTTCGAAGGCACCGTGGGCTATCTCGGATCCCTGGGCGCCCCAGCCCCGACGGTCGCGGCGGCGGTCGCAGTGATCATGGAGTTCTTCGTAGCCATCCTCCTGATACTCGGTTTCTACACCCGACCACTGGCTTTGCTGCTCGCCCTGTTCGTGCTTGGCACGGCGCTGATTGGCCACCCGTTCTGGAACATGGTCGAACCTGCGCGCGCAGCCAACATGACCCAGTTCTTCAAGAACATGAGCATCATCGGCGGGCTGCTGCTATTGGCTGTGACAGGCGCCGGACGCTTCTCGCTGGACCGGCGCTGACTCAGTCGTCCGGGTGGTCATGCCAGGCGGGATGGTCTTGCTCGTCATCGTCGAGATCATCCTGTAGCGCCTCGTCTTCCTCGATCTCATCCTCGGCGCCCTGGGCATCGGCCTCAGGGTCGAAGTCCTCGTAGAGAAATTCGTGATCGAGCAAGTGATCGTGCTCAGGTTCGGGGAGATCGTCTTCTTCGTGCATCGCGCAGCTCCGTGTTGGGGGGCCTGTATAGGCTTATCGGAAGTCGCGGTCAATCATTGAACCCGGTTAATGCTCGCTTAACTGCGCAAGCCGTAATCTTGCGCTGCTCCCTTCAGAACGTCTTGCCCGCCGCCATGGCGGGCTTTTTTTTGCCGCTCATGGATCAGCTGAAACTTGCGCCGCTCCTCCAGGTTCGCACTAGGTGTAGGACCTGTCTTTTTTGCAAGGAGAACAGCAATGGCCGTGAACATGGAAAACCTCATCATCACCACGCCCGTGCCCAAGTCACCCAGCAATCCGGTGGCGCTGGAACTGACCGGGGCCCAGGCCCTGGCCACCCTCACCCAGGTAATCGCCCGCCTCAGCGACGGCTCGATCCGCATGAGCGCTCCGACCCGCGGCGCTTCGAGCAAGAGCACCCACCGCACCCGCTGCGAGTGGAAGGAGGCGCGCTACTGGTCCCTCACCAGCGCTACCCGCCACAGCAACCATCAGCGCATGACCCTGGAAAAGGTCAATTCGGCGCAAAAAGTGGTGATTTCGCAGATGCACGTCAAGGACGACGACAGCCCCGTGATCAAGGTGTTCTGGAACAAGGGCAAGATCACCCTGGGGTTTCGCCAGGACTTCAACCAGCTCACGCCGCTGAGTAGCAACGTACTGACCGACGTGCCGCTGAACACCCCGTTCGAGATCAGCATCGAAGTCACCAGCGCCGGTGCGGCAACGGTCAGCGCCACCTGCAACGGCCGTACGGGCAGCACTGGCGTCCTGCAGATGGCCCAGAGCTGGAACGTCCGCGCCTTCAATTTCCATGGCGGCGTGTATAACCAGGTGGACTACAGCGACTCCACCGCCGCCGAAGACGGCTCGGTGTGCGTGATCAGCCGACTGGAACTCAGCCACATCTAGAAACAGTCTGTCGACATGCCTTTCACGAAATGCTGACATTCACAGGAGCATAGTGACCTGGCTTCGATACGTTCTTGAACCCGCCCCAATGGCGGGTTTTTCTTTTTCTGCGTCGACGCACTCGCCTTCATCGGCTCCGACGGCGCCATTCGCGGAGCTCGCTTCGAACAGGCACGCCGTGAATACCGCGCCAGCGCCACACCACCCTTCATGAGCGACCGACAACTGGCGCTGGCGATCACCGCCATCTATTGATCAGCGCTCAACGCAGGGGGATGTAGATATCCGTCTGCCATTGCTCGAGCGGCGTCTGCGGATACACGCTCAGGTACTCGAAATACAGCGGATGGTCGCGCAATTCCTCACCACTGCCCGGCAACCAGTCGCGATAGACCGGATAGATCGTCTCGCCAATGACATGCGGCGAGCCGACATGACGCACCACCGCACAACGCCCGGCAGGGATGATGAGCTCTCGCACCGCTTCGTCATCAGGCACCAGCGGCTGATTGAGCTCGCCACAGATGGCAAAGCGAAAATCCTGCGCTGGTGTGGTGTCGGGGTTGCCGTATGGGATGCCGAATGTGCGGCTGCTCTCCACCGGCGACTGGCCCGTGCGCTTGCGCCAATGGATGAAGCGCCCGACGGTCTGGTCCAGCAATGCCGGTGCACCATGGTGCTCCAGCGCTACCACCTTGACCTCGACAAAGTCCACGATCCGAACTTGCATGACGATACTCCTGGAAAAATGGGGAATGGCAAATACCGCATTCCACAGCTGCCAGCTGGCGCCTGGCGAAAGGTGCTCGGCGACATGCCAAAGGCCCGGCGAAACGCACGGCTGAACGCCTCGGGGCTTTCGAAGCCTGCGTCCAACGCAGCGTCCAGTACCGAATGGCTGTCATCCCCCGCCAGTCGTTGACCAGCCCGACGCAGTCGCATCAGCTGCACGTATCGCGCGACGGGCACGCCGACGTACGCAGTGAACTGCCGATGGAAGTGAAAGGTCGAGAAGTTCGCGATCTCGCTCAGGGTGTTCACCGACAGGTCACCTTCGAGATTGGCCTGGATATGGGTGAGCACCGCTTCGAAGCGCTTGGCGTAGATCGCGTTGGGAGGTGTGCAGGACATCGGTGGCAAGGCCCAGTGGTTGCGGTGAGGCAAGGATCGTCGATGCTCGGAAAGCGTACCTAGCCGGGTTTGCTCAATGCATCCGGCGATGAGCATCCAACCACGCCGGGCATGGCTAGCAATGCGAGCAGTATTTCATGTATCCCCCCTTTGAGAGAGCACTGTGGGGGCGTCGTGTCGCCAGATGCAAAAAGCCCAGCGCGGAGCTGGGCTTCGTGGTTAACCTCAAGGGTCATGCCCTGGCTGCAATCTTCCTGGGCGCACCCTCCATCGCAATCCTCCTGGCGCGTCCCACACCCCACGCAAGAGCGCGGGTCATCGACTCTCCAGGACGTTCATCGTAGGCCTCTTCAAGAAGCCTGGCGCCTGAAGACGAGTAAACGCCGATGAAAAGCTGCGTGCCCCCTATTCGAGACAGCCTCGCCTGAACATCGATCACGGTTCCGTCATCCAGCGCCTCTACGTGATCACGGTGATGCAGGGTCGGGTCGGCCCAGCCCCAAAACACCTCTCCTCTGATAATCATGCCGGCCTCCTTCGACATACGCGTTAATGTAGGTGACGTACCCACATTAGCGCTGCCTCCGGCGACATTCATAAAATTGGCGTCAAAATCCGTCGCAGTCTGACAGGCGGCCCTGAATCTTGTACGCCAGCGAAGACCATGTACAAGAAATAGGTTTCTAGGCCACAAATAAACTCCCGAAAGTCCGACGCCGTTAGAACACAGATCATCCTGACGCCAGGTGAACGCGTCTACAGGCTGAGCCTCACGGCAGACTGCCCCTGAGCCAGGGCGAGTGGGTACAAATTGGAACTTGCTGTGGATTCAAGCATTCTCAACAGTCGTACCCACGCACCTCGGCGATAACCCATGAGCAAGCCCGTTTTCCCCCAGCCCTTTCTAGCGATTGGCTGCTCCCAATGTCGCGACCTTGCGAGCCTGGGTTTCGACATTACGATGGCCTTCCAGCCCATCATTCACGTTCCTTCAGGTAGGCCGTTTGCCTATGAGGCATTGGTTCGCGGTCCAAGCGGTGAAAGCGCTGCGCAAATCCTGGCCAAGGTGTCGCCCGACAATCTGTACCGTTTCGATCAGGCCTGTCGAGTGAAGGCCATCGAGCAAGCGGCGGCACTAGGACTGGGACGGCATGCAGACTGTAAATTGAGCATCAACTTTCTGCCCAACGCCGTCTACCGTGCCAGCACCTGTATCCGAGCTACCCTGGAAGCCACCCGGACATTCGACTTCCCTGCCAATCAGCTCATGTTCGAAGTGACCGAGGGTGAGCGGATCGACGATACCGAGCACTTGAAAGCAATCTTCAAGGAATACGGCCGACAGGGCTTCACCACTGCGATAGATGACTTCGGCTCGGGTTACTCAGGCTTGAACCTCCTCGCAGAATTTCAGCCAGACGTACTGAAGCTGGATATGGCACTCACGCGGAGAATCAGCCAGGATCCGGTTCGGCAAGCCATCGTCGCGGGTATCGTTCTGGTAGCCGAACGACTGGGCATTACGCTGATCGCCGAGGGGATTGAGACAGATGCAGAGTGCCAAGCATTGGCAGCATTGGGGATTGATTTGATGCAAGGATTTCTGTTCGCTCGACCACAGATAAATGCATTGCCATTGGTCGAACGACTTTCTTAGTTTGACCTGCTTGTAGCAGAAGGCATTCAGCGCAGACCAACCCCGAGCCTTCGAGGCTCGAGGGTTGGTAATGCCATCTAGCGGACCTGAGAGAGCGGGATGCGAGAGCTAACGGCCTTCACCTGAATGCGGCTCGGCCGAAAGCAGCAGCCTGAAAGCTGTGCGTGTCAATCATGCTCAGCCGTTCTGACTCTGCACGTACTGTTCGACCATTACCTTTCCTTCGATAACTGCTTCAAACGGGGAGGAGAATGGCCGATTCACACGCATCGTGCGCGCCGTAGCGCCTGGTCTCCCTACTTCAACCAGCATCCCGGTGGGAAAATCAAGGCTAGCCTCCCACAGCACGTAGATAGATGCCTGGTACCCAAGGTAGGTGTGCTCGTACAGGTTATGGCTTATGGACTGAAGGCTCATCATTTTCTCCAATTGTGCGCCTCAAATGCGCCTCCGATGGAGATACGACTGATGTCTTTTCAAGAGCGTTCCGTTTTCCAGCATCCTTATCTGGAAGTACGTGAAGGCCTGCGTCCAGAGGGTTTAACTTCAAGGCCGGTAGGCGCAGGCGGAAAGCTCTCGGTGATCCAGTCCAGGGCGCGCTGCCGCCCCCACGCCATGGCAGCAGTCATGGTCTGACGCAATCTCCCTCCCTCACAACCTTTTTCAACTGCCGCGATATGGCCTTCTGTTGCGGGCCCGGTGTAGCGCATGCCCTATGCATTTTGTTTCGGAACTCTTGGCTTTTCGGACCCATAAAGAAAAACCCCGCAGACGTTAATCAGCGGGGCTTTCGAATGGTGGAGGCCGAGGTCGGAATCGAACCGGCGTAGACGGATTTGCAATCCGCGATGCATTTCCTTTGATTTCAATACCTTACGAGATTTCAATTTCCGCACCGGCCTGATTCTAGATGGCCTGCGGCCCTTTAAAATCTAGGGGTCTGTATCAAGTTGCGGAACTGATTTTGATCCCTCGTCAGCGGTTTTCAAGACCGTGGTACAAGTGCCCTAATCATGGGGCGCAAACACCAAAATCGATTCCAAAACAAAGGCGAAATGGCTCGGCTACAGCCCGCATTCTATAAAGGTCGCCGCTTCAGTTTTGGAACCGATTTTCACCCCTTCCTTTGGCGTTCTGCCACCCCGTCAGCCGTCCTGGCTGGCGTCACTATCACTCCGCTTCACGCTCAGCATGAGCCCATAGCCTGGCCGCCTCGGCGAGCTCCAGCATCTCGGCCAGCGCCCCAGCATCAACGTCCTGTCTGCGGTGAGCGGAAACGGCCATTTCCGCCATCACTGCAGAGCGCCCGTCTGGATCGGTGATCATCGCGATCTGATCGTTGAGCTCGTCCATCCAAGGCTGCGGTATGCCCGCAGCGCTACTGAGCACGGCACCACCACGATTGCGCATAGAGCACGCCATCCACCTCTTCAACACCCGTAACGTTCATTCCGCCTTGAGCCATCCCGGTCACGCACGCGTCGTGTAGCCGCGGGATAACGTCGGGCCCTGGGGTTGGGTTGAACACCCAGGCGCCCAGGCACTGCCGACCGAGCACGGTACTGTGTCCGTACTCGATGTGAACGTCAGCGCGAATCGGCTGGATCTTCGTGAGCTGTCCATTGGGGATCGCAACGCCGCGCACTCGGCGGCGAACAAGAAGGAAGTACATAGAGCACCAATGCTGTATATCGATACAGTATTTGAGCATTGCATGCGCAGCCCGCGCCAGTACCACCCGGCGGGCTATGCTTTGTACTCGAGCAGGAGGGAAGGGAAATGTGTGGACGGCTGACCCAGTACAGAGGCATCCACGACTTCGTTGAAGTGCTGAGCATGCCGGAGGTGTGGAGGAACAACGTCGGTGACCAGGCGCTGCAGCGGTACAACGTTGCGCCTACTACGCCCGTTGCTGTGCTGCGCTTTGATGAGGGAGGCCCGCGGGCGGATCTGGTGAGGTGGGGGTGGCGGCCGCACTGGGCGACCGATCGCGCCGCGCCGATCAACGCGCGCGTCGAGAAGGTGGCACACGGCCCGTTCTTCCGGGCCATCTGGCCGCACAGGGCGATTACGCCTATCGACGGCTGGTACGAGTGGGTTGATGAGGGCGGCCCAAAGAAGCAGCCGTATTACATCCGGCGGAGGGACGGCCAGCCAGCGCTATGCGCCAGCATCGGTCAATTCACCGGCAACGAGCACGACGGCTTCGTAATCATCACAGCCGACGCCCAGGGCGGGCTTGTTGACGTGCACGACCGCCGGCCAGTTGTGCTTGAGCCGGAGCTGGCGAGAGAGTGGATTGCAGCAGGCATGCCAAGCGAGCACGCAGAACAGATGTTGCTGAACCTGGGAGAGCCGTCTGAGGCTTTTGAGTGGTACAAGGTCAGCACGGCCGTAGGGAATGTGCGGAACCAGGGGCCTGAGCTGATAGCGCCTCAGTGACGATTCAGCGGCGCTCGCCCCATGGTATTTGAGTGGTACTGATGAGCCGCCTTGATCTGCGATTCCAAGATCAGCCGCAAGCGCTCCACTTCCTGCGCAGGCAATCCAGCCTCTTGCGCCTCAAGATGGCGCCTCATAGCCTCCTCGACATCCTTGTAGACCTGATGGTCTGGCATCACGACTTCGCGCTTTTCCTTCATGCTCGCCTCCCTGGCGGTCAGTGGATGATATGAGGTGCCTTGCCGGTAGCGATGAGCTGATGCTCGGTCACCTGACGGTAGAGACGATCGGCCAATACCCGGTGCCGCTCGACCTCCTCGAGGGGCTCTCCATCAGCCACGGCCTGCTGTAGGCGTCGATTGGCGTCGAGCGCCTGGCGAAGCAACTCTTCACCTGCAGCGACCATTCCTTCAAGCGTTCGCTTCACTGACCTACCCCGATGGCTTTGTCAGGCCATTATAGGACGCTTCACAGGCCAGGCCGGCTATTCGGGCTTTGTCATAAGCTGCCGCCAGTTCTCCCGCTCGAGCATCAGCCCGCGCGAGCAAGTCGGAGAGCACCATTGCGGCGCGGGTGGCTGTCTTGCCTCGCTCGACAGCGGCGGTATCCGCGGGGGAGCAACTGACGGCGGCGGCAAGGTTTCTGGCTTCGTGGCGCAGCCGCTGGCCAGAAGCGTCAGCGCCAGCAGCATCGGCATCAGCAATCGTTCTCTGTTCTTGAGCATGTGCTCTCGCCTCCTCTTGCGCCTCAGCGCGTCGTTGTTCTTCAGCTCGAGCACTGCGCTCACCGAGCACCTCGGCCAGGCGATCGCCGCTGTCGCGCTGCGCAGATGCCGCCGCAGCCTCGGCGCGCTCGACAGATCGCCCATGCTCGTACACCAGCCAGTACGAGCCGACAACGGCCAGCAGCGCAATCACGCGTACTCCCCAGCCGCTCATGCCAGTGCCCTGCGTAGGCCCTCTGCGAAGATTGCAGCCGGGTACTCGTAGTTCGCGTTCTCGTGCTTGATGATCGCGTGAACCAGTCCACCCAGGATCTTCTCGTCCTTGATGTCCTTGATCGGTTCACTGGGGCCCAGGCCGCAGCGCTGAGCCACTGCGCGGACATAGGCGCTGGTGTCGTTTTCCACCTCTGGCGCCCAACGCTTAATGATCGCCGCCACAGTGCGCAGACGATGCTTGCTGTAGTAGGTCTGCAGAAGCTTGCCCAGGGCGCGGATGCCGTTCTCCGGTGTGTCGAAGATGCAGAACCGGCCGTCGGGCTCTTTCCCGATCTGGCCTACCCAGTTGTTCGCGGGGTTGAAGTCGATATTGCCGGGGTTGCGGTTGCGGATCCCACGGGGCTGGGGTTGGGTCATAGCTTCCTCCAGGCGAAAAAAAGCCCCTGAACGAGGCCTTGGTTGAGGGTGATTGAAAATGACGGAATAGCGTTGGGCGTTGCTCGGCAGTAAGGTAGGATGCGCGCAAAATGACATATAGTCCGCTAGGGCAGCACAGCACACATATGAAAAAAACGCGCATCAATGAAATAGATCTACTGCGATTCTTCGCTGCGATCGCAGTAGTACTTTTTCACTACGCATTTAGAGGGCATGCTTACGACGACTTGTCAGTCATGTCCTACCCCTGGCTAATTCCAATTGCAAAATATGGTTATTTAGGAGTCCACCTATTCTTCATGATCAGCGGCTTCGTGATTTTCATGAGCGCCATGAACACAAACCTCAGATCATTTGCCGCATCAAGAGCCGCAAGACTTTATCCAGCATTTTGGGCGTGCTGCACAATCACATTTTTAGCAATACTTTTAATCGACGATCCGCGCTTCACTGCTCAGCTACCCCAATACTTGATAAACATGAGCATGCTCAGCGATTTCATTAGCTCAGCACCGATTGACGGGGCATACTGGTCAATATTTATTGAGATACGGTTTTATCTACTGGTAGCAATAGTCCTTTTATTGCGACAAATGCATAACGCTGAATATATAATGTTTGCATGGCTTATCTACGCGGCAAAAATCGCCATCTTCGGAGGTAGCGGACATCTCTCGACCTACCTCGTTGCAGAATATGCGGCTTTGTTTATCGCGGGCGCTTCGTTTTATATGGTATGGAGCAAAGGAGTCTCTACACTTCGCACCGCGACAATCGCGTCATCGTCGCTACTGGCAATCTACCAGGCACTAAAACAAGCACAGGTATTGACCGGAGTTTTCAAATCAGAGGTCAGCCCAATCATAGTAGTATCCGTTATTGTATGCTTTTTCATCGTCATGGCTATCTCTGCCACCAGAAAAACTGGCGCAATAGGTCGGAAAAACTGGAGCGCCATTGGTGCATTGACATACCCGCTGTATTTGCTACACCAAGTGGTAGGATACCTGCTATTTAATCTCATGTTCGACAAAGTCAATATCCACCTACTTTTCTGGGGTGTGATCCTTGTGATGCTATTGCTTTCTTACGCAATTAACAGGTTTGTCGAAAAACCGCTATCTTCGAGACTGCGAATGGCACTTGATCCTAGGAGAACAATACAGCCCGACACTCGTCATGAAAAAACGGCTAACTAGCTGTGTGATTTATTCACCTAAGGCTTCACGCCGGTGATATAGGCCAGTCTATACCGGTCGGGTAGCCTGCTTGGTCAGGCAAGCGGTTCAGCGTCACGCGGTACCGCTTCCACTCCTTCAATAGCGCGGTCTCTGCCTCGGTCGCCTCCTCCAGATCGACCGCATCCTGCAGCGGCGCAATAGCGTCGTCGGCCAGCCTCCGAAGGCGTGAGGCTTCGGCCTGAGCCTGGGCCAGCACGTCGGCTGCAGCCTGGGCCGCCTTCATCTCAACGGTGATCATCTGCGTCCAGTCGATGTTGTTCATTCGGGCTGCACCTCCGCCAGCGCGGCTGGCAAGTCGTAGATCGGAAGGGGCACGGCGCCATCGGCGGTCATGTACAGCGGCTGAGGGAACCTGGTGGACTCCGGCGCATTCGCCCCATGCGGAAGGCGAAGCGTGACGACGAGCTCACCACCGTCACGCTCGGCTGGCCCACAGAACCAGTCAGACTTGATTGCCTCGCGCGGCAGCGTGGCGCCATCGGTTAACGGCGAGAAGTCGAAGATTTCACCGTTTACCGTGAGCGTGTCGCCCTGCCGAGTGACTGTCAGGGCTTCATCCATGCGGACCGGGGAAAGAATGATTTTCATGATTAGAACTTCCTGCCGATGGCTATCCAGACGACGTTGAAAGCCTGCGCCGCTGCGTTGTTGCGGATGACGACACCAATACTGCCGGCCAACTTCGACGAGTAACCAGTGATTCCGTAGTGATCGTTGGACGCGGTGGGCTGCGCGATAGGGCTAAAGCCATAGCTGTTGTCAAAGAACTGGACGGGGAAGGTAACAGTCTTCCCGCTGTAATCGCCGCTTGCAATTGCTGCCGTGGACATGGAACCCCACTGCTCCAGCGTCCCGTCCGCGTAGAGGGTATAGGCGCCGTTGGAGTTCTGGCCACGCTCGATGATCGCGGTGCCGCCGCCACTGCCTACGCTACCCACCACATCAAAAATCGCCCCGTTTTTCAGGCCTAGTCCAGCACGTGCGGCCGCTGGTGTGTTGCCGCCAGTGCCTCCTTGAGCAACGCTGAGGGCGGTTGTCAGTCCGGTTATTGACGTGATGTCGCTGTTCGCGCCCCTGGTCGCCGCGCCAATGTTTACTCTAAGGTCAGCAACGTTGGCTGGCGTACCCAACATGGCCAAGGTCCCGCCGAACTGGTCGACCAGTTGACGCAGCCGGTCAGCAGCTTCCTTGACGTACCCCTGCATCGGCGCCAGGCCGTAGGCCCCTGCGGCAACAGTTGCGCCCTGGTAGGCGGGCAAGATGCCCATCACCGTGGCACTGGCAATGTTGGCGACTTCGTACCATCGGCCATCAGGCCCCTGGAAGGCATCACCCACGCGGGCATTAAGTGAAAAGTTCGTGCCGGTACCGGTCACAGTCGTCTGCCCGGCGGTGATCGACACCGTTCCGGCTCTATACCAAGGCATGTTTTTTCCTTCAGAGTGGTTTCATCGGGCGCGAGGCGAACAACGTTCGGCCATTCGCGGTGATCGGGTTGATGCCCGAGAAGTTGTCGCAATACATCTGCAGTACAGAGCGATTGCCCGGCAGGAAGCCGCCAAAGTTCGCGCGAATCGGCTGCGTCGTGGCTGCAATGTCCACGCAGGAAAACAGCGCGTTAGCCAGCACGTAATCACCGAAGCTTCCGGTCCACGGCATTTGCTGGCTTGGCGCGTAATATCCGCCCGCCCCGGTTATCGGCGGTCCAGCGTTGACGAACTGGGTGGTGGCCGGTTGGCTGTTCAGCAGGGAAAGGTTGGCTGTCGTGACAAAGGTGCGATTACTCCCTGCATCCCTCACTGAGGCCCCGTAGTCGCCAGTCGGGGTGTTGGGCGTCATATAGCTCGCACAGAAC
Source organism: Pseudomonas sp. NY15374 (assembly GCF_048068255.1). Classification (NCBI taxonomy): domain Bacteria; kingdom Pseudomonadati; phylum Pseudomonadota; class Gammaproteobacteria; order Pseudomonadales; family Pseudomonadaceae; genus Pseudomonas; species Pseudomonas sp. NY15374. Next base: position 34,708 of record NZ_JBLUPZ010000001.1, on the reverse strand, counting down.
CAGGTGATCTGCATGTAGTCATATGCCGCACTCCCATGCGTACTGGGATTTGCCCATTGCCGCAGCCTGAACCCGGTCCAGTTGCCAGGAGAGCCTTTGATCGAGAAACTCCCAACCATCATATAGTCAGCCGCATTCAGGAATATCAACGGGCGCTCATACGTCGTGATAGGCTGCGGAAAAGTTACATCCCCCCAGCGAATCTCTTGTACTTGCATGCCGGAGCGCCAGTAGAGCCCGATCTGGAAGGCTCCACTGTAGCGAACCGAGAGGATGCGGTTGATCGAATCGATCTGGGTTCGCACGTTATCGTTGAACGCGCGAATCCCGTAGCTCCAGGCCGCCGAGAACGGCTCGCCACCCTGGGAAAGGATCATCACCTGCCAGGTTAGATTCTGCGGCTGCCGAAGCTGCAACTGACCAGCGGAATACCAGGCTTGCGGGGACCACGTGTTTTCTCCCATGTCTTGAAGCGTGTCGACAACAACGAAGGATTGGGCCTGGATCTCAGGAATCGAGATGTACTGGTCGAACGATCCGTCTCCCGTCACCTGCATCATCTTCAGCGAGCGGATCGGCGTGATCGTCGTATCGAGTGAAACCGCTGCGGACGCATCCTTGGTCCGCAGGCCGTATTGCACAGCCATCAGGTGAGCCTCCCCGCCGCAACGCGCTCGACGCCGTTCGCGTCGTACACGTAGAGGCCGCCATTGTTGATGATCGTTTGGCCGTTTGCGTCCTGGCCGCGCAGGGTGAAAGCCCCTGTGACCATGTTCAGTTCGATCAACGGCTGCCCCTGAGCGTTGACGGCCTGCGAGCGCAGCGTCATACCGAGGATCAGCTCTTGGATAAACGCCTTGTTGATGAAGGCTGTGTTGACGAACATCTGGCCGTTCTGGAACACGAACAGGTTGGCTTCTGGGCCACTCAGGCCATTGGCGATGACAACCTGGTCAGCGGACATGATGATCTGGCCGACTTCACCGTTGCTGCCCTGGACGATACCGGTTGCAACCTTCCTGCCGTTGACGTTGGTCTCGGTCTTCCACGATGAAATTGCCGACACCTTGCCGTTCAGCCCAGCGACAACCTCGTCCGTTCGCTGGATGGACGAGCTGTTCTCACCAACCTTGGCAGTCAATGTTTCGGTGCTGCGAGCAAGCGCTGTGGTCTCTGTGGTTCGCACCATCCGCTCACGCGCGATGGCCGCAGTGGAATCCCACAACTTCAGCGCGCCAGCAAGATCGCCATCGGCGTTATCGTCCCTCGACGAGGCCCGTAGCAACTGCACGCTCTCGGCCGTTGAAGTGACCCTGCCGTCGAGACTCTGAATGCTGGTGGTATTCGTTTGAACCTGCTGGGCCAGGCCGTTGGCCGACTCGATCGACTGGCCCACGTCATCCCACAGCACTGGATTCGGGGGTGCATTGGCGCCCGATGGTTCGGCTGGCACTGGGTCGCGAGCCTGGTAGATCCGACCGTCGACAACGACCATCTGGCCTTTCTCGTATGCCTCATCCTTGTTGTAGGCCTTGAGCCCGTCCAAGGCGTCAATCTGGTCTTGCAGGCCGTCGATCTCTTCGCCCAGCACAGGCCCAAGCTGGCCACGCTCGATCTTCCCCTTGAGCGCCTCGAGCATCGTGCTCACGTCCGTGGAGGTTGATGCCGCGATTTTCAGGAACCCACTCACCCCGTAGGCGTTCTTCGAGCGGATGAAGTAGTAGTAGTTGGTGAAGAAGGCCAGTCCGGTGTGAGTCAGGCTCAGACCCTGGCCCAGGTACTCAGCCTGCGCCGCAGTCGCCTGCGGATCCATGCTGAAGAAGTACTCGTATGTGCCACCGTTGAGGCCGTGCTGAACGTTGCTCGGCACCAGGTTGATGCTTTCGATGGTCGAGGTGACGGCGCACCCTTCTGGCACCGCTGGCCCGTTGATGTTGACCGTTATGCTTGCCTCGCCCGACCGCGCCTGCGGCCCGAGTGCGGCAACGCTCATCGTGTAGTTGCCCGACGGCAGGCCGGCCAGGGGCAACTGAAGCGTGGTCTCTGGCACCTGCTGGGCCTGCACGGCCACACCGGCCTGTCGCACGGTCACTGCATAGCCAGTCACGATGCCGACCGGTGCATCCCAGCTCAGCACACCCTGAGTCACCTCGGCGGTATCGTCCACGGTCCAAGCCAAGCCGGTCGGGCTGCCCAGGCCTCCAGATGGCAGGTTGATGAATCCAATCGGGTTGTAGGGTTTGCCCACGGCATCGTCAAAGATCGCCGGGCCGTAGACCTGCAGGGACGCGGTGCAGCCCTCGCTCGTGCCCATGGACCAGCCGGTGACGATGAACTCGCCAAGGATGTTCAGCGATGGCAGGTTCGCGCGCACGGCACGACCCGGCCTGCAGTTGTAGCCGAGCAGGTTGAGCGGGACGTTTATCACCCCGCCCGCGCGGCGCCGGCGTAGCTCGATGTTGGCCAGGCGCTGGGCCTGGTAAGGGTTGGTGACGTAGGAAAAGGTCAGCGTCTCCGCCGCCTCACCGCCATCCGCAACCACCCACTCGGCCACGCTGACTTCCGGGTAGTCGGTCTCGGTCCATGACTGGGTCGTGTCGGTGAAGGTGCCGCGGATCGTGTTGATGGCCGCGTCGTTCGTCGGCTCAGTGCTACCCGTGATGGTGCCGATCACCATGTCCTCGGTGATCTCGAAGTCCCACGGGCCGTAGTAGGCACCGGCCTGGAACATCCAGCGACCGCCCACGCGAATGACCTTGCCACCGCACGCCGCCTCCAGCTTCTGCAGCACGTTGGTGCGCTGCTCGTCTGCACCAATCACGCAGCTGCTGCGGTAGCGCGGGCTGGTGGTGCCGTCAGGGTTGGCCACCGACTCATCGCACACGTTCGCGCCGCTGGCGAAGGTCTCGAACACGATCTCATCGTCCGGCACGCCGCAACGGGTGCGCAGGAACCACAGAATGTGCAGCGCAGTGTTCTCGCTGTACCCCGCCATGCCGGTGCGGGGGTCATAGAGATCATTGCGCCCGCGCACGACGAAGCGCGCATCAGGAATGCCCGACGGGAATTTCTCGGCGTTGTACCGCAGGGACAGGCGTACGAACGAAAGGCCGCGACCGATCTGCTCATCCTTCCAATCCGGGCAGTTGGCCTTGAGAAAGGCATTCACCTGGGTTGGGTTCACCACCAGTTCGTAGGAGGCATCGACGCCGTAGGTGTTGATGACCTCCTCACCCAGGTAGATCTCCTCCAACGCGTCGACGGCGCCCTCACAGAGCACATACACCAGGTGGAGCCACTCCCCATCACGCTGGGCGCCGGCCTCTTCCTGAGCCCACACCAGCACGCCACCGGTGCTGACTCGGCCGAGGATGAAGCGTGCCGGCGCCTTGGACGAGCGAACGGTCTGTGCTGAAGGCTCGTTGTCGCGCAGCGGCGACTTGGTGTTGAGCTTCTCCTGCTGCTCCGAGGCGTAGAACGCCAAGCCCGCGCCGATCGCGGCACCGATCGGGCCGCCCTGAGCGAAGCCAATGACCGCACCTACGGCGATCTGTGCAATCTTCCTGACCCCGCCGCTCATTCAACTCTCCACACTGCTGTCGGTTCGCACACCACCCGCGCCGCGCCGTCTTCGGTCGCTGCCCAAAACTCACCAGCCCAGAACACCGCGATCGCCTTTCCTTGCGGGCCGTCGTACATGGCGATGTCGCCACGCTGGATGAACGCCGGCGCCACCCGGTTGAAGCAGGCGTCCCAAGCCGCCTCGAGGCTGCCGTGGTTCTTCTTCAGCGCCCGCTTCGCCCCGGCCTCGGTCTTGTACTTGCCCCGGTACGCCTCCGCCGGATCAACCCCGCAGACCGCTACCGAGCAGTCAGCCGCGAACAAGCAGCAGTCGAATTCGCCCCATGAAAAAGGCCGCTCAGAGGCGGCCTTGATCACTTCGGTCAGACGTATCGTCCAGTCTCGATTGCGCATCGCTATTTCTCGTAGTTGAAGGTCGGCGCGTCCTTGCTGGAGCCCCAGTAGATCGGCCACTCGGACAGCTGAGCGACCGCGTAGAAGAAGCGGTCGCCCTGGTGGCGGGCCCGGTGGTTCTCATCGGTAAAGCGTTCGGTACCGGTGCGGCTCCACTCGGCCATGCGATCGACGATGGGGACCATGATCTTGTTGCCGTCCTCGCCATTGCCGGCGTAGGAGAAGCTTGCCGCATCCATGCGCCCGGAGAACAAGATGTCGACGGCGTAGTTGCCCGCCTCGTCGAAAACCACGAACAGCAGCTTGCCCGAGCGCCCCCGGCAACCGCGTATGTTCGTCTCGGTGATGATGTAGCTGTCTAGGCCGTTCAGGCTCAGCTCCACGGACATGGGCGAGTTCGAGTTGTCGCTCTCCTGCGACTGGCCGACCTCGCCGAACTGACCCACCCCAAGGTAGGTGATGCCGTCGATCACCAGGTCACCGGTGCCGGTGTGGGCGTAGACCGGCCCGTCCTCGAAGTCCAACTGACAGGCGTACACCGTCAGGAAGCGGCCGGTGGCGATGATGTCCACCACGCTCTGGCTGAATGGAAACGATGAGGGCATCAGAAAGCCTCCCTGAACTGATAGCTGCCGCTGGCCACGACCTGGCGCACGGTCATGGCCCAGGTGTCCTGGGTCATCCGCATCTCTGAGTAGGGGTTGAGGTACTCGATCGCAGCGCCTGCGGTCAGCGTGCGCCTGATGCGTTTGTTGAGCGGGACCACGGCCTGGCCCTGCGCATTCGCGGTAACCGGGCGCACCACCTCGAACATCTCGCCAGCCACCGTCAGGTAGTCGCCTGGGGCGAACACCTGAACACCCGGAGCAGCCCCGGCGACCAACATCGACCGCGACTGCGCCACGCCAGTGACCACAGTCAGGCTCCCAACGCTGTTCGAGCGCCGACGAGTGATCGCCGGCATGTTGAAGGTGCCGAACATTCCATCCAGATCACCAAGGAACGCCGAGAGCTGACGCTCCTGCACCCTGGTGAGCAGGCCGAAGGTCAAGGTGCACTGCCAGTACGCCCCAGGATGGCCAACGATCTGCTGAGCGTTGGACAGCGTCGAGGTGAAGGCCCGGCTGTTGTTGACTATGCCCCACGTCATTTCAGACACGGGCAGGGATGCCGGCCATTCGAGTGCCATGTGGTTACTCCTTGAAAATCAGTGTCTAGAGCTTGTGGTCTTCGCTGAGCGTGCCACCAGGACCGAGAAGCTCTGCAAAAGATCGCTCGAAAGCGACTTTCATATGATCGGTACACCTGTCTATCAGCTCACGAATATCAGGCCCGACCTCATCGCCGCACTGCAGTACTGCAGTGATGCGGCCCATGATTTCGGCATTAAGCTGAGCCCTTTGCCGCCAAACCTGGGGCTCAACTTCTCGGTCGACGCCCTCAAATACTATGGGAGCGATAGCGGTACTAACTGCCGCTACCAACTCCCCAACATCCAAATCAGAAATTTTCAACGGCTTCTCCTTATTAGCTGCATTACGGCTCCATTCTGCTTGAGATCACGCAGCACCATATCGTAACCACCTCTAGCCCCACGATTCGCGCCATCATCAGCGGCCTGTCGGAGTTGCTCCACCATCGCCTGGTCTGGGCTCCCCTGGAAGTGGAAGTGCTGCTCAATGACTGGGAGACTCAGAGGTGAAGAGGCTCTGCTCGCTGTGGATGCCGCGCCTCCCTCAACCATGCCCCCGCTGGCGTACCCCTTCTTGTTCAGCCGGTCGAGATGATCGCGCATGCCAGGCTGGCTGACGACCTCCTTGCGGACCACATACTCGCCGCCGTGCACGACGCCCTTCGGCTCGAACTTGCCGCCGTCACCGGTGTAGCCGCCAGCCGCGAAGCCAGATCGCGAGATCGTCTCGCTGAACCCGGTCATGGTGCCGCTGCCGGCCGCTGCTGCGCCCCCTCCTCCGCCAAGGAATCCAAGAGCCGAGCCCAGGAAGCCTGCCGCTGCCTGCCGCACCTGAATACGGATGAGGTCGGCCACCACCTGGTCCGCAAAGTCCTTGAACGACAGCTTGCCGGTCTTCACGAAGTTGACCACGGCGTCTTCCATGTTGCCGAAGGCGTTGCTGAACAGGTTGCGCGTCTGGCCTGCAACGTCCCGGGCACTGTCCATGTAGTCTTGGAAAGCACCTCGAGCACCGTTGCTCCAGTCTGCCTGGGCCTGGTCGATCTGCGACCACCCCTCGCGCTGGGCTGCAACACGCTTCTGCAGAAACTCACGCTCGATGTCGATCTGCGCCTGCAGGTCCTGCCGCTGCTTCTCGCCCTGGGCGTTGGCCAACTCGGTCTGCAACTGCAGGATACGGTTGTTGGTATCCTGCTCAATCCGCAGGCGCTCCTGCATCCGCGTAGCATCCTTCTGCCCCATGCCCACGGCATCCGCCTGGGCGGCGTACTCCATGCGCTGAGTGGCCAGCTGCCGCTCCATCTGGGCGCGGTACTGCTCGGCCTGGGTCAGGCCCTGGGCGCCCTTGATCGCCGCGGCATAGTTCGTCGAGGCCTGCGCCAGCGCCTTGCCGTACTCCTCCTGGCTGATCTTGCCCTTCTTGAAGGCCAAGTCCAGCTGTTGCTGTTCCTTGGTCAGGGCGCGGGCGGCCTGGGATGCCGGGTCATACTGGGCGTAGAGGCGGGAGAAGGTGTTGAGCGATTCTGATAGCCCATTGCCGGCCGCGGCTTGAGCCTTGGCTGCCTCCGCAGCTGCTTTCTTGGACGCCTTCTCCGCTGCCGCCTTTGCATCCTTTTCTTGGGCGTATTTCAGAAGTAGCTTTTCTTGCTCAGGAAGCAGCTTCCCAAGCTCGCCAGCCTCAATTGCATACCGCACCTTTGCGGCTTCAGTGTTTTCGCCCTCGAGTGCAGCCTGTTTTTTCAGGTTGGCTAGAAGTTTCTCGTACTCAGCATTCACCTTCTTACCTGGATCATCCCCTTTCGGAGTTTGGAGAGATGGCTGCGCTGCAGTCTTCTGCATCTGCGCAACTACTGCCCTGACAGAGGCGGCTCGGCTCTCCAGCCCGGCAATTTCCTTGTCCAGTTCCTCGCGGCTGTAGAACTTGAACTTGAAGAAAACCGTATCACTCGAGTCGGTAGATGACAGCTTTGATCTCGCATTCTGCAGGTCTCGAATTCCAGCCAGAGTGACGCTGAGCTCATTGTTCAACCCAGCCACTGTCTGCTTGTCGTCACGGAAGAAATCCAGGAACTCGCCTGAGTTGAACCTATCCATAGCCTCTGCCATGGATACGATTCCACGAGCCAGCCGGGCGCTGGCACCGGTAGCCTCATCAAGCTTCCCGACCGTAGTCACCAGCGAGTTGTTGAATGCCGTTATCGACTGGCTGACCGTGACCTGAAGGCTTCCGCTGAGCTCGTCCACCTTGTCTTTCTGGCTCTGAAGCGCCTTAACGACTGCCTCAGACGTCAGCTTCCCCTCAGCCCCCATGGTGCGCAGTTGCCCAATAGAGACGCCGAGCCCGCGCGCAATCGCCTGGGCGAGCGCCGGTGTTTGTTCCATTATGCTGTTGAGTTCATCGCCGCGAAGGGTGCCAGAGGCGAGAGCCTGACCAAACTGGACCATGGAGGCCTCAGCGGCCTGGGCACTGGCGCCACTCAGTGCCACGGTCTTCGACACTGTCTCAGTGACGCTCTCCACGTCAGCAAAACTCAGCCCAAGCTGTCTAGCATTCTGGGCCACTCGCTGATAGACCTCGGCGGTACTTTGCAGAGACTGCCTAGAGTTCTGAGCAACCCTGTAAACGGAATCCTGAGCGAACGCTAATTGCTCAGCTCCTTCGGTAACAAGCCTCAGACGGTTGGTGAGGTTGGTGTACTGCTCCGAATATTGCGCGATCTTCGAAACACTGAAGGCCGCTGCAAACGGTGCGGCCAGCCCTCCCACGGCGCCGAGCAGCTTATCGGTTTCGGCAGCCAGGCCGCCGACCTTTCTTGAGCTCGCATCAGAACGCCGCCCAGCCCCTTCGATAGATGCGCTGGCCTTATCCATTGCCGGCGCTACACGATTACCAGACGACTCAAGAGACTCGAGCTCTTTTCTCATAGACGCTGCGTCACGCTGCGCGCCGCGTGAGTCAATGGTTACGGCAAGGCGCGATTCTTGAGCCATGCAATATCTCCAGGCATAAAAAAACCCGCGCATGGCGGGTTTATCTTCGTTTTTGGCTCAGGTCATTCTTTGACCGGTTCTAGGTCAGACTGGCAGTGTTTGCACTTGACGGCTTCCCTCTGTACAACCTCGGCGCAGAATGGGCACTTCCGATAGAGGGAGGAGACACCAAACTTCCTGGCGATCTCAATACTCTTCTGCTCGTCCACCCCGAGCGGGTTTGCCAACCATACTGCGATAAGCCCGATGGCGGGGAAGACAAAGCCCAGGATGAACCAGCCCACAGGGTTTCTGCCCTTCTGCTTTGCGAAATAGGCAGTCACGCCAGCTAACGCCAGCCAGATGATGAACAGTTCCATGAACCCTCCTTGTTTGATGAGGGCAATCTACCATTTCACGGCTCGCATGGGTTAGCCTTGTACCCTGAAAATGGCTTAGCGGGTTACCTTCGTGAATTGGATCAGGCGTATTTTTTCACCGAAGCGCGCGGACAATGTCACCGATCAGCCCGTGGAAGTTTCGGACATTGATGACGACTTGTACCCCAAGGCGGTCCAACTTGTACTAAAAAACAAAACAGCCTCGGTATCGCTCATCCAAAGGGAGCTGAAAATAGGATTCGCTCGTGCAAATCGCTTCATTGAAACCATGGAAATAGACATGGTCGTCAGCTCTATAGGCGCTGACGGGCGTCGACATGTCATCTATCCTGGCCAAGCATCTGTGACGCCTCAACAGCCTCCAGCTACGCTGGTTAAGCGCCAAGATGCCGATAGCGCGTTTGATCGTGAGCACTATTTTGTGCCCTTTCCATTTCTAACCACGCCGTACTCGGACCTCGTCCTTGTTGGTACAAAATGTTATCTAGGCGATAAGACATACGAAGAGCTTCTTGCTCGATGCGGTAGATGGGTTCCTTCCACAAAGGAAGGGAAGATTTCCGACGCATTCACCCACACGGATATTGGTCAGCTCGACTTGGCCATTAACGATTACATCAATTTCCTGATTCGAGTCCGATCTGTCGCTGAAAGTGATATGCCAGTCGACACCAAGATAGAAATGATACGCGCTATCTCAGAGCTTACGGGGTCCGAAGGGCATAGCTATTCTGAGTTCGTCCGCGCCCATGGAGGGCTCAGTCATTTCATTGGAAAGCTGATCGGCTGACGCCGCCGCTCGCCGACAAGCGCCACCCGTCCCCGGGCCCGTTTGGTCTACCCTTACCCTCCCCAACCATTCACATGAAGGGTGCGGAGATGCCCGATGCTGAGAAGCGGAGATTTGCCGAGGCGCTGGCACACTGGGCGGAGGATGTCGCTTTGATTCGTGCCAGGGAGCGCGCCGAGGCTATAGCGCAGGCTGAGAACCAGGCAAAGGTGAGGCTTGCAGATGCCTTCCATATCAGCGACCTGTCGAAGCATCACGGAAAGAAACTGCGGCAAAAATGATGATTAGGACCAGATGCAAAAAGCCCAGCGCGGGGCTGGGCGGAGCAATCATGCGAAAGGGTCTCGCTTCCGACGCTCTATAACCATACGGTCTGCTATGTCAGCAGCGTGCTTAACGACCTTATCCAAGAAATCATGGTGATTTCCGGCCGAAGAGAACTCTCTTCCTAAGGGAATTGCCGCTGCGTAATAGCGGTCCCACGCTTGCACCTCATCCTCTGACCTCAGCTTGTTTGACATGCTTCCCTCTCGCGAAATTACCTGTACAAGGCGATGCCGAACACTAGCTAGCAATCGAGCGATCTAGCATTACGACGAACGTCTAATCTGTCCACCCATCCACCCTGGACGGAAAGCCAGTACCAGCCGGCACGGCGCCGTAGTAGCGTTGTGCCTCCCAACGAACCGCCCCGGTCCGTTGCCGGAAAGCCCATGGATAGGAGATCAAATGTCAGATCAAAACGAATTGATTGCCCGGATCACTGCAGAGCTAAGCAGCCTAAAGGATGAGTTCCAGGCGTTGAAGGCAGGCAACGCGGCCGCTCTGGGAGCTATATCCGCTGCTTTACGTGAGATTCCTGGCTATTCGCCACAGGTAATGGAGCAGATGCTGACTCACACGTTGAAGCACGCATGGCCGATGTCTGGAATCCCCGATAACGAGGCTACAGAAACTGCGTTTTCGGCTCCGCTTCGGTTTCTCCTGAATGATCAGCAGGAGGCTCGATCGTTCTTCCGAGATCAGTGATTTCGGGGAACGTAATCGTTCCTTTGCGCATATCAATACGCACACCATGAACCGAAACCATCACAAACGGTTCATGGCTTGCCTCTGTGCGCTGCTGCATGTCCCTCTCCTGCGGCCTGGCCGCGTCAGTCGTTGCTGTTCTTCTCCGCCCAGTTGGCGCGGAATTCTTCATCCAGGGCGAACACCACTGCCTCGAGCTCGTCACGGTCGATGGCAGTCGGGTGTCGGGCCAGGTATTCGCTGACCATTCCTGCAGTGATCGGCGCTGGCGCAGCCATCATTCCGACGTACTGCCGGGACCGGCTGATCGCGTTGTAGGCGTCGAGCAGCTGGTCAGTGACGGGGTCAATCGCCGGGGCCTCCGGAACCGCACCTACTCCGCTCAGGCGCTCGCGTTTCCAGCGCTTTTTCTCGTTCTCTTCGCCCGCCCAGTCGCGGCCCCATCGGTAGACGGCGAGGGCTTTCCCACCGATTCCTTGATGCGCTCCTCGACGCGGTTGGCGATGTCGACGCCGGTGCGCAGAGCAAGGAAGTAGACGCTGGGCATCTGTTCGATCAGGGCCTTGCCCAGCTCCGGGGTGTACTGCGCCGGCTCGCCCGGGCGCTCGGCTACATCGACGCCCTGCCAATCCTTGATCAGGTGGTGCGCCACCAGGTCCATGTAGAGCTCGTCGTCCACCTCGATCTCGACCTGAGGGATCTGCGCGACGCTGAACTGCTTGGTGCCGACGCCGGCCTGGGAGTCGACTGCCGCCAGGTGCCGGTTGATCAGCGCGCGGTGCGATCGGTACACGGGGTCGGCGGCTGAACCGACCAGGATCTTGGCGCCTGGGGCGAACTCCACCCAGCGCTGGCCATGGAGGTCCAGCTCAGGCTTGCGAGCGATGGTGAATCCCATGTTCTTCCTCTGCGGTAAAAGGCCCGACACGCACCGCATGGCGTGCCGGGCAATGATTACGCCGTGACGGTGATCGCCGCGGTGCCTTTCTTGGTGCCATCCACGGTGCTGGTGGCGGTGATGGTCGCGCTGCCGACGGCTACACCGGTCACGACGCCGGAAGCACTGACGGTGGCCTTGCTCACATCCGAGCTGGACCAGGTGACGCCCTGAGTCGCGCCTGCTGGGGCGACGGTAGCGGCCAGGTTGATGGTGGCAGCCACTGCCACGCTAGCGGTCGACGGAGCCACAGTCACACCGGTTGGCGCCGGTGGTGCCGGTCGGCGGGTGATGGTCGGCGACACGCGGCGGGCGGTATAGGTCAGCTCTACCTGGATGATGTCGGTAGCGCCGCCATCCGGCCAGGATCCGCTGATCTCCATCTCAGGGATCAGGAAGTCGTAGGCGCCGTCGGCATTACCCAGGGTGAACTCGAAGCTGATCGCGTCACCAGTCTGCTGCTTCTTCCACAGCTCATAGGCAGTCTTGGCCCAGCTCAGGGTGATGCTGCCCGACGGCGTGAAGGTGGTCGGGATGATGTTGCCGGCGAAGGGGTTGCCATTACCGATGCAGCGCTGGGTCTGGACGGCGTTGTCGAACTGCAGGTTGAAGGTGTCGACGCAGACGTTGTTGTCGCCGACCTGCATCCCGTTCAGCTTGAGGCCGGAGACGTCCTTGAAGCCGTAGCGCCGCTGGAAGGCCTCGGCCACCGACGTGAGAATGAAGTTGGTGTCGTCGGCCTTGTCCTGCCAGCCGGTCGCGGCGAAGGTGGTGGTCACCTCGATCTCGCCGTCGTTCGGCACCTGGATGTTCATGGTGGCGACCTGGGCGCCGGTGGCCTTGCCGGCGATGCCGACGTCCGCGGCGTAGTAGCCCAGGCTGAAGCTGATACGGTCGTTACCCATGGTCAGGACGTTGTTGTCCCAGTCCTTGCCGAAGCAAGAGGCCAGGAACTCGTCCAGCGCGCCGTAGCGCATCTTGGTGCCGATATCGCCGGCCACATCCACGGTAGTCTGAGCCGTACCCTGCGACATGCGGTCTTCGCCGATCTCGTTGTTCTCGGCGGTGTTGTATGTGGGCCCGACACCGAAGCTGGTCCGCGTCAGCACGTTCCAGGGGCCCGGTGGGGTGGTGCCTGGCGTGATTTCACGAATCCAGGCGGTTGCAACCTTGGCACCACTCGACATGGCGTGTTTCTCCTATCAATAGGCGTAAAAAAACCGCCATGTGGCGGTGCAAGTGGGGGGCTCAGTAGGCCCTGTATGGAAGCGACACGTTGACCTGGTACCAGCCGTTGCCATCGTCGCCGACCGTGCTGGGCGATGCAGCGAAGAAGTCCAGCGGGCCCTCGGGCGCGCTGTAGTACTCGAAATGCTGCACCAGCGTGTCGGCAGCCTTAGCTATGGCCAGGGTGCCCTTGTTGGTCGGCACGAACAGCTGAATGATGACCACGCCTGTGCGGCGCACGCTCGGCCCGTTGCCGATCTCCGGCGTGCTGGACAGTCCAGGGATGTCCGCCAGCCTGGCCCATATGGCTTTCCCGGCAGGACTGAATGGGCCCTGCGGGTTGTTCGGGTAGTCGATCGCGTCAGCGGGAATTCCCGCCCACTGCTGCATGCGGCCGATGATGACGGCGCGGATCTGTTCGAAGGTCATGAGTAGGCCTGCGAGACACCATGGAAGGACACCGCATAGGCGCCGCCTGGCGCTTGCTTCGAATGGCCGTCCTCCAGCGCGGTGGCATATGGAAGGTTGTTCTGGATAAACACCTGCGTGTACGGCTCAAGCCCGCTCATGGCGGACAGGCCACGCTGGATCGTCTCGCCGCCGCTCTTGTCCAGGCTCTCAGTGGTCGTGTAAACCGGCGCGCCCACGCTCACGATGTTGTTGCCACGGAATCGCCCGGTATCAACCGGCGACCGCAGAACGATCTCGTTGAGCATGGCCATGGCGATAACCCTAACTCGCTGGCTCAGTTGCTCTTCAACCACCCCGGTGAACATGCTGGGCGGCGTGCTCCAGCCTCTGTTCTTGGCCATGGTCACTTCCTCAGCTGGATTTCGTAGTGCGCCTTGGCAGGATCTATGCCTGGGCTGACGATGCGGTACGTCGCCGGCAGGCCGGTGATCAGGTCGGTAACGGTGATCTGGTGGCCCACTGCAGGCTTGTCGGTGACCTCGTTGGCCAGGCAGATCAGCAGCACATCACCCACCAGGATGTTCAGACCGTCGATGCGCCGGCTGTCGTAGCTGTCGAGCACGCCGCGCCCGGTATAGCTAACCGGCTGGGCCGTGCTGGTCTCGCTCACAGGATCCCAATCGCCTGGCCCCATGTAGGAGCCAGTGAAGGGAAAAACGGCATCGGCCAGGTCGTCGTCGAAGGCCTCGGCAAGGTCTGCCTGGATATCGTCGCGGAGCCCCATGGCTATCCCCTTTTCACAGCAAAGGCGAACGGATTGCTGCGCCAAGGCGTCAGCAGGGCCAGTGCCAGCTGTACGCAGGCAGGCTGGGCGACTGTGCTGTTCTTGTCTATCGAGCCGAAGGTCTTGCTGGTCGATACCGACCCGGCCTTGACAGTCTTCGCCTCGAGCGAGCCCTCGGTCTGCTGCTGGTAAAGCTTGCCTTGGGAAGCGCACTTTGCCAGCCGAGCTCCTGCCTGCTTCACATCGTCAGGGATGTTGTCCATGTCGATGCCGACCAGGTTGAGCGAAGTCAGATAGGCATTCGCCTCGAAAACCGCCTCGTCCTTCAGCTCTTGAGCCGCCCAGTCAGGCCCGAGGATGGCGTCTACGTCGGCCACAGTGATGTAGGTAGCCATCAGGCCTCCGCTTAAATGAGTGGGGCCAAGGCCCCTGGATTACTGCTGGCCGAGTTCTGCTACCTGCTTCTGCAGCGACTCTTTCGAGGCGTTGGAGCGGTAGGAGACGTTCGCAGCGTCGAGCTTGGCCTTCAGCGCCTCGACCTCGGGGTCAGCGTTTGCTGCCTTGAGGGATTCGATTTGCTTGAGCAGTTCGGCATTCTGCTTCAGCAGGTCTGCCTTCTCTTGCTCCAGGCCTACGACCTTCTCCACTTCGCCGTCGCGCTCACGCTTGAGGCTGGAAACGCCGGCATTCACCGCCTCCAGCACCTCTAACAGGCGCGACGCGGTTTCGCCAAGCTCACCCTCTGGGCGCTCCAGGCTCTGCACCGCGAACGACTCTACGATTACGCCAATGGCGGCCAGCTCAGCTGTCAGTTGATCGACCGCGTCCTGGCTCAGTCCGCCAGCCTCGACAACCACGGCCACGGCTTTCAGCTCGGGCCGAATGGTCACCTCCGGGACGTCCTTGGCCTCGCCCTTGCGGCTGGTAGCAGCGTTGGCATCAACGATTACCAAGCCGGCTTCCTTAGCCAGTGCCTTCACGTTCTCCTGATACTGGTGGAACGGTCCCGCCAAGTACCAGATGTTGTTCTTGCTCATGCTCACGTCCTCAGCGGGCCAAGCCAAAGGCCCAGCCCGCCATCAGTGGTTACTTGGAGGCGTCACCGATCAGAGCCACACCGGCGGTGTGCTTGATGCTGGTGGCGGTCTTGTCCCAGTTGGTGCCGGTGGCGATCTCGGCATCGGTCGGGGACTTGCCGCCGTTGACGGTGTCCCAGGTGTAACCCTTGAGGCCAACGCCGAAGGTGTAGTCCACCTGCAGGGTAGTTTCGATGCGCTCCTTGCCGTTGGTGGTGCTGACGTTGCTGATCAGATCACGACCGTCGTGCACCAGAGCCGCGCCCTGAGCCAGGGAGAGGATGATTTCCTTGTTCGGGGTGCCGGTCTGCATCAGCGCCGGGGCATCGGTGACCACCGAGACCTTGCCCAGGATGTCAACAACAAGGACGTTGCCGGCCTGGAACAGCTGCTCGGAGTTGGCCAGGGCCTGACCGATCAGCTTGTGGTAGGTGGTGCCCTGCATAACCTGGGTAATCAGGTTCTGGCTGGCGTCGCCGAACTTGGCATGAGCGTTGTTCAGGGCGGCCTGCGAGATACCGGCGGTGGCCGACACGTCATTGACGGCCGAAGCCTGGGCGGTGATCGCGGCGACCAGGGCTGCGATGGCGGTGTTCAGCTGGTCCTTCAGCAGGATCTCAGCGAACGCGCGGGAAGCCACCTCGATGCCCTGGGCGGTCGGGCGCTCCAGCCAGGTCATCTGCGACGGCTCGTAGCGGACTGGACCGAAGCCGCCGGCAACCTTCACCGAGGAGTTTTTCAGCTCGGTCAGGTCGGTGATCGGCGCGGCGCCGTTGGCGGCATAGCGATCAACGCGACGCTGGGCGGCGGCCAGAGTCTGGAAGAACGACTCTTGGAGGAAGTCGCCGGTGAAGCCGTCCGGGGACAGCACGATGGCGCCGCGGCTGGCGGCGTTGAACGCAACGAGCATCTGATCCAGCGTCTCGATGGTCGCCGGCATGATGTACTCGTTGAAAACCTGCATTTGCGACAGGGACATAGGTGTTTTTCCTTACGATTGAGGGAGGTCTGGGAACCGGCTGGCGATTGCCGCCGTGCGTTCCGCTTTGTTACCGCCGAAATTGCCTTTAGCGGCCCCGCCGCCCTTTCCAGCACCCCCGGCCCCGCCGCCAGATGCCTTGCTACCAGCGATCAGCGGGCCGAAGGCCGGATCGTTGGTGAATTCTGCCTTCAGCTCATCCAGCGTTGCCGCCGAGAGCTTGCCGGCGGCGTCCAGCACGACAACGGTTGGTTTACCGTCGCGCTGCTCGACGCTCAGCCGGCGTTCGATGTGGGGAAGCAACGCCTTGGCGCTGCCTGGCACGGCCAGAGCAGTCGCAATCTCGGTGGCGGTGCGGCCCACAGTCAGATCCCGGATCTGGCCATGCAGGGTGTTCCGCTCGCTTTCCAGCGCCGAGCTCAACTCAGCCTCGCGGCGGTTGTACTTCTCGGACCAGGACTTTTCGAGTTCCTCGACGTTGCCTGACTTGCGGGCAGCCTCTTCGGCCTCGGCGCGCGCCTTTTCTTCGGCCTCGCGGCGGGCTTTCTCGGCGGCCTTCTTCTCGCCCAGGAGCTCCTCCACCTTGGCCTTCAGGCCGGTGACGTCTTCCTGCTGCGGAAGGCCCTCGATGCCCAGGACGAACTTGCCATCCTTCTCGACGTACAGGGCTGCTACCGATTCATCGACGCCTTCGAGGCTGTCCAGTTGGAATTTCAAGGTCATTGCTGTCTCCCAGAGACGTTGAGCAGGCCCTGCCTGCGGGCATAAAAAAACCCGCCGAGGCGGGTTATAGAAAATGGGTGCTTCAGATCAGCCGCGCATGCAGCACCGTTAGATCTGCCTGCGTGTAAGGCCTATGTTCGTAAGTGGTATTAATGGTAGTCGAAAGCATTCCTGGGCCGGTTTGCGCAGACTTTCTGAGAAAATCGTGAGCTACAAACAGATCGAAGATAAGGACAAGGTCTGGGCTGGTAAGGCGCTGTGCTAAGCGCGCATTTTTCATTACGGTATCAACATTTTGCCGAGCGACTGCGACCGTGTACTTATCTCCAGGGTTCAGTATCGCCAACCAAAAATTATTGAAAATAGTTACCAGCTCTTGCGCCTGAAGGTTGCTCAGCATTTGGTAATCCTTACCGAAATTTTTCTCTCACCGCTACATTACCAGCCCTGCCCTCTCGAAAGCCATCGGCTCACGTTCGCGCAATTGCTGAAGGGTCATGGTCTTGCCGTCATCATCGACGAACCTGTCAACGGGCAGCTTGCCCTTGCTGAACAGTTCATATCGCGTCAGCCCGAGCACATCCTTCTGAAACGCAACTGGCTGCCTGGCGAGCCATTCGCCATAAGTGGTCTTGCTGCTGACCTGCTCGGCGCCGTCCGGGCCTACCGCCGGGCGAGTCGAGCCGGGGATGTCTCTGGCAAACTCATCCTTCAGCACCGGTATCTCGGTGGTCCGGCAGTTCCAGTGGAATGGCGGCGACGGGGCGGTCATGGGCACCACAGTGCCGTCCAGAGCACGGCAGAGCGGCGTGGTCCTGCCGTCCAGCGTGGCGACCCGGCGCTTACCCTTCAGGATATCGTCGTTGTCGGCCATGACCTGCGACCTCGCCGAACTGGCGATATGGTTGGTCATGGTCCGCACCAGTGCCCCGGCCTGGTCGCGCTGCTGCACGCCGAGCGATGTGAGCCGGCGCGTGATCTGACTCGTCGTCTCACCCAGCGCCGAGCCCACGCGAATCTCGCTGATGATCTCGGCGCTTTTCTTGGTGCCGTATTGGTCGAGCGCACCGGCGATGCTAATGCGCTGCCGACCCTTGCCCACCTCCAGGTCGAGCGGATCTGCCAGCGCTGCGGCGGCGACCTGCTCAATGCTCGGCTTGTTCAGCTGCACGACCGTCTTCACGACCTTGCCCAGCAGGGTCATGTTGAACTCGGCCTCATACCCGGCGAATTCCGTCAGGTCTAGCACGGCCTGCTGCTTCATCTCGCCGTATACGCCCGCTAGCTCGCCCTGCAGCTCTTGGATCTGCTTCTCGTACCGCTGGGTGCCGTATCGGCTCAATCCTTCTGATACGCGCGATTTGGCTGTGCCAATGGCCTTGGTGATGAACTTGGCCATCCGCTTCAGGCTGCCCCCGGCGTAGCGCTGCACGTGCACCTGGTGGCGAGTCGCTGCGTCGGACAGGTAGCCGTCACTGCTCATCGCCGCCTCCGGTGTCGTTGCCGGTCACCGGCGGCTGCTCGGCGATTTCCTCGTCGATCAGGTCGTCGCTACGGTCAGCCTCGATCACGCCACCCTGGCGAAGGTTGGTGCGCAGGTCGGACTTCGCGATGATGCCCTGCTGCCACAGCTGGACCTGGGCCAGAATGTCCTGGGCGGTCATCGTCTCGTCGAAGAACGATTGGTTGAGCCAGAACACTGTCCCGGCTTCGTCCGGCTCGCCCATCATGAAGCGCTCAGCGTCGAGAATGGCCCGCTTCAGGGCCTCAGACACGTTGCCAGCGATGGTGCCCAGCACACTGTTGTCCGAGCTGTAGCGGATGCGCACCGCCTCTGCTGTCTCGGCGCCGCCGGCCTTTTGGACGATGCGGGCACCGATCATCAGCATCTGCTCTTCCTTGTCCTTCAGCAGCGTTCGAGCCAACTGGCTCTCGGTTGCCTGAACGAGGGTCGCGTTACCGCTCTTGCCGAGGTTGTAGCCTCGGGTCGAGCCGATGTGCATGCCGTTCGGGTTCAGCTTGGCGAAGTCATCGGCGCTGATGTCCGTGGTGATGAACAACGTGGGCTGGCTGCTGATGAACCCGCTCTCCTCCACCGTGGCGCTATTGCCGTAGTGCAGGATGTTAACGTCGGCCAGGTCTTCCAGCGGCGACTTGTCGATGCTGGCGTCGTTGTTCTGGGCCCCGTAGAAGCTGAAGAGGATGTGGTCGAAGGGGCGACCATTCTTGTCGAGCGGCGCGACCTCGCTGTATCTGTTGCCGTCTTCGGCGTAGACGCGCTGCACATAGCGGCCATCAACCAGCAGCAGCACGCGATATTGGGTGCTGGTTGTGCGCTCCAGGCTGTCCGGGCTGAATACGGACACGCATTCCAACAGGCAGACATAGACCAGGCGCTTAACGCCATCGACCACCTGCTCGTCCCAGTCGATGATCGACTCGGCGCCGTAGTGATGGATCAGCGCGCTGCGGCCCTGCATGTCGGCCATCGAGGAAACACCCTCGACCGCAGGGAAGTCCACAAGGAACCCACCCCGCCCGGCATCCAGGCATTCGCCCACGGCATCCTTCGACAGCTGCTCCAGACTCGTACCGTCGCCGCTGGCGTTTTCCTTCAGGTACTCGACCCCGGCGGGCAGCTCCAACTCTGCAGTTTTGCGGAACACCGCACCCAGCAGGCCGGTGCGCGTGCGCCCGGTGATGTTCAGGAACATCGCCCGCTTCTTGTACTGCTTGTACCGCGCCTGGTTCTCGGGAGACTTGTTCTCCGGATCCGGCATCGGCAGGTAGATATCGTGCTTGCGCACCTCGCGGGCGCCCGCCACGCAGCGCTTGACCAGCTGCCAGCCGGGCAAGGCCTCCGAGTACTCTGCCCGGGGATTAAAGTTCGGCATGGGTGGCCTCAGAAAGTGAACGTGATTGGTACGTGGGTAACCGGCCTGCTGATCGGGTAGTCGTGGTGGATGAAGTAGCCACCCGCGTCGTTCGCGTGGTCCACGCCAGATTTCTTGTCGGGCTCACCGTTGGCCGCCCATACCTGCTGCTCCAGTCCGTCCGCGTAGGTTGGGCAGCGCAGCGGGTTGATCAGGTATCGGCGCTCGCCATTCGCGTTGCAGAACATCGCATTCATGGCGTTGATCCGGTCCTTTACCGGCGGGTTGGCGTCGGGCGCGATGACGCTGAACCCTGCCTGGCGCAGGATGGCGATGTCCGTCTCGCTGGCATTCACCGACTTGCGCGACCCGCCAGAGGCGTCGGGATAGATCCTGATCTCGCAGGTCTTCTCGTAGTCCCTGCCGTTGTGCCGCCAGTAGCGCTCCTTGATGCGCCGGATCATGTCCGGGGTATCGAAGCCATCGATCAGCTCATCCACGGCCCTTGGCTTTCCGTCAGGCCGTTTGACATGGACGATCGCCGCCATCTTGCCGACGTTGAAGTCCATGCCGATAAACAGGGGCTCTCCAGGCTCTACGGTGTCGAAGCAGGAATTCAGCTTCCGGTCGTAGGCGTGGTAGATCGACCCGGAGTTCAGGTTGACGAACTGGCCGTTTAGGTAGGCCAGGATCAGCTGGGCCGGGTACGACTCCATCAGCGACGGGATGTAGTCGGGCGGCAGGTTCAGCTCGTTGTCGAACGTGCTGGCTTGCACCAGGCCGTACATGCCCTGCAGGGCCGGTTTCTCCCGCAGCTGCTTCACGAACTGCTGATAGACGAACTTGAATCCCTCGGGGGTAGTCGTCACATCCACGCCGTTCTTCAGCCCGGGCACGTTGTAGCGCATCCGGGCAATGATCTTGCGCCAGGCGTGCTCAGCCTTCAGCGCGGGCAGGACATCGAGCTCATCGACCAGAGCGTGCCCGATCTTGAAGCCCACGATGGTCTGCGGCTTCTCCATCGAGCGGCAGATGGTCGTGCTGCGGTATTGGCCGCCGCTGTAGAACTCGACCTCCTTGTCGCTCTCCTTCGTCTTGACCTTAAGGCCCCAGTCGAAGGCGACCTCCTCGATGGTCGGGAAGAAGATGTCGCGGATCTGCGGGTACGTCGGCGCGAAGTAGCCGGAGTCGATCCGGGGCCACTCCCACACGTGCTTGCACAGCGCCGCGCAGCCCACCCAAGTCTTGCCCGAGCCAAACCCTGCCACGAAGCCGCGGAACTTGTTCTCCATGCGGAGGAAGCTAGCCTGCGGAACGTTCAACGACGGCATCAGGCTTCCTCGCATCCACCACGTCGACCTGCACCCGAGTGGGCGGCACGTTGTCGTGGGGATTCTCGTTCTTGGTCTGGCGGTTCACGTATACATCGCCGACTTCCTTGGCGGCCTGCTCGTACAGTTGAGCGGTCAGCGCCAGGTTTCGCATGCTCTCGGCCTTCTCGGCCATTCGCCCAAGCCCGCGCAGCCGAAACGCCCGGTTGGCGATTGGGATGTCTGCGGTCTCTTCACGAAAGCGCTTGCGGCACTCATGGAACAGGTCAGCCCACTTTTGGGCCAGGCCTCTTCCTGCATACTTGGTGGGGTCATGCGACTCGCACTGCTGGCGACTCACTTCAACCCCGAATTCCTTCTTGACGGCCTCAGCAACCTGCGACGGTGTATCGAAGCAGGCCAGAGCCTGAACAATGAAGGCTTTGACCTCGCTTCGTAGTGCTGCCATAGGGTTGTCATCCGTCAGGACCCGTCAAAATCAGGCCGACTTGAGTAGGCAGGTGCCGCAGGCCCTCGAAATATTGATCTTGGCCACCTCGGGCGGCCGGCTTGCAGCGTCAATCAGCTGCTGTACGTCGTGGCTTGGGCCATACCGGCGGACCACACCGACGAACTCTTCGACGTCATGGCCACGCAGGGTCAGGCTGGGCAGCCCGTCCTGTGTGAACTTGGGCGCGCCGTACTGATCGAGCTTCTGGGCTATGTGGTAAAGCTCGTGCTCGATGAGGGCGCAGAACTCGGCGTCGGAGCACTGGGAGCAGTAATCCGCAGCCAGGGTGATGACGAAGCCCGGCACCTCGCCGAACCAGTCGATCATCTGCTGCTCTTGCCGAGCTTTCTGCCATCCGCCAGCTCGGAACATCACCGCTTCGGCCTGTCCGACCACGGTTCGACCTTGCTTCTCGAAGCAGGCTGATGCCCACAGGAAGCGCAGCGGCGCGTCGGTCAGGTGTGCATGGTCAGGGTTGTGCAGCTCGCCACCCTCGCTGAGGATCGCTGCCTGCACCCATTCGCCAATCTCTGGTGCCGGTTGCAGCCGCGTGCCGAGCATCGACAGCTCAGTCAGCTCAAGCAATGCAGGTGGCGGCATCGGCCTGGCCGTCGCGCCACTCACTCGCACACCATCTTGTGCGTCTCGGCGTGCGCGTGACCGTGTAGTAGGCCAACCAACAGCCCCTGCGGAAGCCCGGCCTCCTTGGCGGCATCAATCGCCTTCACCAGGGCCGCATCGAACTCTGCAACCGCATGGACGATATCCATGCTTACCGGAAGCTCATGGCGAATGCGGGTGACATTGCTCATACCGCCTCCACAGTCACAACCCCGCGCAGCCTGCGGGTATAGATCTCGTCGCGCCCCGGGCGCTTCGCCTTCACTGGACGAGGCGCATAAACGCATACCCCGGCGGCGGTATCACACCAGAGCACGTTCTCGACCTGGTTTCCGTTGACGAGCACCAGGCGAGGGCCTCGGCCGTCTGCGTGGCGATGAAAGCTGGATGGCGCAGGCATGGGTCAATCTCCAATACGCTGGCCGGACATGACCTCGCCAAGGCTCAGCCCGTGACGGGTGCGGCTGGACTCGATCCCATCAGCCTGATCCTTTGAAACCATGGCGTCGGCAACCAAGTCGGCCTGCTGGCCGCTGGGGAACTCCCCGATCATCGAGGACGAGGCGCTATCCGCGTCAGTGGCGTAGCGGCTCACGATGTAGCGGGTAACCGGGCGAACTTGGTATTCGGTCTTCATGGGGATTCTCCGGCCTGCGCACAGGCTGAGTTGATGGCGCGCCACGAAACGGCGCATGTCGATTTCGTGGCGCGATTACCGCCTCCGCGACTGATCGAACAACCTGGCCACGTTGCCCTTCGAGCGCAGCGCCAGGATGAACAGGATCCCGAATATCAGCGTGCTGGGCACCGAGGTGACCGGCCACTGACCGTACAGCAGGATCGCGCCGATGATGCTCAGCCACTCCTGGCCGAACAATGACGCCAGGCAGAAGGCGCACAGGCTTGGCAGGAACTTGTAGCTCGAGCCACCCCGCCGGTACATGAACGCGATGACGAAGCAGATCCCGCCGCAGAACCCGGCATGAGCCAGGGTGATGGTTTGGTCTAGGGTCATTGGCCCCCTCGCTTGGGGAACAGGCTGCCAATCGCTGCTGGCAGCTCGGTTACCCACTTCGGCAGTTTGCCGGTGTTGAACGACTCCAGAAGACTGATGCTCACTAGGACTGTGGCAAGGCCGCAGGCGAAGGCGGCAATACCGCTGGTCTTCGTCCAAGCCTGGGCCAGGATCTCGGCGGAGCCGTAGTAACCGCCGATCCAGCCGACGAGCAAGTACCCGAGGCGTTGCCACAGGTTGATGTCCTTCGCCCAGAGGATGAAAAGCAGTGCGCCACCGAAGGCGCAGACAACAGCGTTGAGGTCGATCGTGGGGAGGCAGCTTGCGAGGGCAATGCCGCCCAACCCTACAACCGTGCAAGCTGCTGGGGTAGCGGCATCGGCCATGTTCAGTCCCTTAGTGTTTGTAACGGAATGGCGCCGGGCCGCGGATATCGAGGCCGGTGGCGAGCGCCCATAGCGCGAAAATGAGGATTCCAGCGCTCAGTGCGGCCGCCAGGAATGTAGCCCGGCGCTCTTGGGCCGAACCGTTGGGCCTCTTGAGGCCCTGAATGATGAATACGCAGCCAAGGAAGACGTTGGCGCTGATGTCGCGGTGTAGGGCATAGCTGGCCAGAGCCATGGCGAATGCCAGAAGGCTCCATGCGGTTGATGGCTTCATGCGCTTTCCTACGGGCAACAAAAAGCCCGACACGGTGGCCGGGCTTTGTGCGTCACTCCTCAACACGCGCAGGAATGACAGGATGGAGCAAATTTACGACATGGCGACATGATATTGCAAGCCCTTTTGAGGGCCTTTTCACGCCGCCTCGTCGAACAGCACGCCAATCGCTTCAAGCATGTGCTGGGCCTCGGTCAGCGCCTCATTCACCAGAGACTCCAGAGAACCCTTGATGGCCCGGTTCCAGCGCTGGTAGGTGCGCTCGGTAAGGCCTTGGGAATCCCAGTTGGTCATGTCGTAGTTCGACTCGGCCAGGACTATCATCTCGCCGGGCTTCGTTTCGGCCACGGCACGGGCGTACTTGTTGGCGCGCTCAGCAGCGGCAGCAGCAGCCTTGTTGCGCCAATCCCACTGCCCTTCCCGTTCGTTTTCGCGAGGGCTTGGCGACTTGAACTGGGGCACCTTGCGCTGAATGCCCTTCGTTTGCTGCGGAACCGCCCAGACCAGAACTGCCTGCTGAGTAAAGCGCTTCGGCGCCGGGGTTGGCACGATGGCGACCAGGCGGCCGATGGAATCGATCTTGCGCCCCTTGTGCGTGCTGTACTTCGCCACTAGGGCATTCCAGTGTCGCGGGCTGAGCTGGGCGTGCAGCAGCTTGTGCACGATCGAGTCAGCAAGCAGCGCGGCATCCTTGCCCGATATCTCGCCCTTGAGCTTGCTGGTCTGCACCCGAGGCTCGACATTGCAGCCGCCGGCGCTGTTGATCGTCTCGGCCGCCAAGGCGCGAACCACCGCTGAAATAATGTTCTGATAGCTCATTGGGCACCCTCCTTCTTGCGACGGTTTGCGATCAGTTGGCCGCGCACCACGCACCAAGTCGAAGCGATGGCCATTGCCAGCAGCAACAGGCCGGCAGTATCTGCGATAGTCCAGGTCATGCTGCTGCCTCCTCGGCTTGTTTGCAGCGCGGAAAAAGGTTCAGCCCTCTGGCATCGCCTGAGTCGTATATCGGCCGCGCGTTGGCGTGGCGATGATTCCAGCGCTCGGCGGCGATCTGCATCACCTCGAACACGGTCAACCCAAATCGATGCTCGAAAGTGCCAAGCGTGCAGGAGTCGATGCCCGGCCCGCGTGCGCCGCAGTCATGACACCAGACATGAGCCGAGTAGTACTCGTCGCTGTCTTGGGATTGAGGGCGATCATCGGCTACTGGCTTACCCGTAATGAAATCGAACCCGTCAATGCATGGCGGGCCTTCGCAGAAAGGGCAAGGCGCCAACTTGATTTGCTCGGTCATGCTGCTGCCCTCTTGAGGTCTCGTAGTTTCTGGCGGTACAGGGCCTTGATGGCCTGCAGGTCTTCGATCGTGTAGCGGCGCGGAGACTGGTCAGCCTCCAGCGCTTCAACGGCTGCCAGGCCGATGCGCGTGATCAAGCCAAGGCGATACTCGGACACGTTGCCCGAGAGGTATCGGTTGTCGTGTTTCGACTGGGCATGGCAGTTGTTCTCGTCGAAGCGCAGGTGCGGCGCGGCTCCGGTGCTGCGGTAGTGCCCGGCATCTACGGCGTTGCCGTTCCAGTCGAGCGGGCGGCCGCTGGAGATGCACGCATGCCCGGCCAAACGATCGCGCTCGCGGATGTAAGCATTGAACGCGGCTTGGGCCTCCCGCAGGTGGTCGCCCTTCGTCTTCAGCTTCTCCCGGCGCTCCTGCAGGTCTTGGCGCTTCTGCTTGGTAATGGCCTTCGCCGCCACCTTCTGGAGCTTCGGGTCTTTGGCCATGGCTCGAGCACAGGCCATGCTGCACACCTTCTGCGTGGTCATCGTCGGGTGGAAAGGCTTGCCGCAGCCCGGCGCGCGACACTTCTTCGGTTTGATCTCGGCTACGCGCATGGCTCGGCCTCCTTGGCTTTCTGCTGCTCGGGAGAGAAGTCGCCGCGCAGGGGCATCAGCTCCGAAGGCTTGTAGAGGTAATGGCTGCGGCCCTTGGTGACCATGACCATTTTGCAGTTGGTACGAAATCGAGCATCAGGCATCTGGTATTCTTCGCCAGCCTCAAGAATTCGGCGAACCTCGACACATGCGCCTGCCGTGATGTGGCCAGGAATTGATGCGAGCGTTAGCGCCAGGTCGCCCGGCTTGAATTGATGGCTCATGAGTACTGCCCTCCCCACCGATCCGGCTCAGTCCAGCGCACGCCATGCTCGGCGCCGAAGGCATGCATCACTTCGAAGAGGTCGCTGAACCACTTCTGCGACTGCTTGCGGGTCGAGACGCCCAGGACGACGAAACCACCGTCGATGCCCGGTACCGCGTCCTGCTTCTGCACCGCCGCGCTGAAGATATGCTTCCAGTCCTCATCGGTGAGCTTGCGGCCGTACCACTCCACTTGCTGGGAGACGTCGCGGAGCATGGCCCACATCTTCCGGTTGCAGACGTCGGGGCGCTTTTCGTCCTTGATGACCACCACCTTCGGCTTCGTCAGGTCGATGGCGTGCAGAGCGCCGTACAGGCGGTTGAGGTCTTGGCTGCTGCGGATGGCGAACTCAGGCATTGGCCACCTCCTGCAGCTGCTTCTCCGCGGCACGCACCCTGGCGGTGAGCTGGCTGATCTCATCCAGCAGCTCCAACGCCACCTCCTCCACTGTCGTCTGGTCGAGGAACTCGTCCAAGGCGTCCGTGTGGCGCTCGAGGGCATCACTGCCAGCTCGCCAGGAGGCGACTACCGACCACAACAGCGGCTGGAGCTTTTGCTTGTCGATGGTCATGGACGACCTCCTTCCATGCGAGCGGTTAACACAGCCATGCAGACCCCTTGATCAACACTTTTCGGATTTATAAAATCTCGGGCACCGGCCTCAAGCACGCATGAACCTTGCGGAGATGTGTCAGTGCGGGCGAGAGGCCGACCACTTTCTTTCTTCGATCTGCTGGTCATCACACGCCCTCCTTGCCGCGATGCGATTCCCACTCGAACGGGACTACGATCATCCCGCCCTCGCGCAGGCGATCGACGCAGCGCTCGCCCATGGCCACCGGCAGCTGCTCGGGGCCCAGGTTGGAAATGACCACTGTGGGCTTCACCTGCTCGTACCGGCCGTTGATGATCGCGAACAGAGTGGTCAGTTCGAAGTCGCTCGGCTGCTCCTTGCTCACGCCCACCTCGTCCAGAACCAGTAGGGATGGCTCGATCAGGCTGGCCAGGATGCTGGCCTCGGTTGCCTCGCTGGCCCGGTCGTAGGTGGCACGGATGGCTTGCAGGATCGACCCGACCGTCCGGTACACCGCCGAGTGCGACGTGTTGCGCATCAGGTCGTTCGCCATGCCGGCGCCGAGGTGGGTCTTGCCGGTGCCAGGCTTGCCCAGCAGCACCATGCAGCGCCCGTTCTCGGCAATCTGGTCGAAGGTCTTCACGTAGTGCCGGCAGAAGCGCAGCGCCTCGGCCTGCCCCTTGTTTTGGACTTGGTAGTTCGCCAGCGATCGATCAGCGAAGCGCTTCGGAATCAGCGAGTCGCCCAACTTGCGGGAGATTGCCAGACGCTTCGTGAGGGCCTCCTGGGCTTTCTCGCGCTGTTCCCGCTCTTCGTTGGCGATGCGATGGCACT
This sequence comes from Pseudomonas sp. NY15374, assembly GCF_048068255.1. Lineage (NCBI taxonomy): Bacteria > Pseudomonadati > Pseudomonadota > Gammaproteobacteria > Pseudomonadales > Pseudomonadaceae > Pseudomonas > Pseudomonas sp. NY15374. The sequence goes on along the minus strand of NZ_JBLUPZ010000001.1, from coordinate 7,622 downwards.
CAGGGCAGCCGCCACGCAGTTCCTTGTCGAGAATCACAACGACTCGCTGGTCGTACGGCCCATGCTTCTCACAGGTCGCAGGCTGGGTACGGACGGGCGCCTGGGGGATGGTTGCCGTTTCAGTTGGCTCAGAGCGCATAGCTGCCGTCCTCCCGCTGCTTCAGGCCTTGCTTGTAGTCGCGGTTAGCGAAGCCGTGGTGGCGGCTGGCGGGCAAGTGGTGGACGTTGTCAGCAGGGATTTCGACCTCATCCTCCCAGCGCTTCCCGTTGAGCCACGTCGAGGCATGTGGGATGAACTGGCCGTTGTCCTTGGTCCAGCCAGGCAACTGCCGGTGCTTGGCCAGGGCGGCGACGATCTTGTCGAACAGGGATTGGCTGACCTTGAGCTTCGCCCAAGCCTTCTCCGCTTTGTCCTTCCCGACCTTGCGCGGATACAGCTTCCAGAACCGCGAGAACAGCTCGGCCGAAGCCACCGGAGCAGGCGACGGAGTGAGGGAATCAGGAATCAGGAATCCGGAATCAAGAGAGAGGGAATCAGCAGGGAAAGAACTGTGCGAGTCTGGTGCTTGCACCGTGCTTTCCTCATGCTTTCCCTGGCACTGGTCTACGACAGGTATTTCAGGGATTGTGCTCTTTGCTTCCTTGACGTGCGGGTTCTGGTGCTTCGACCAGTTGATGACCTGAATAGCCTTCACGTCGCCCACGGTGTAACGCTTGATGAACCCCAGATGATCCAGGTCATCGAGCATGCGATCGAGGTCGACATTGTCAGCCGGGAACAGGGCCATCTTCAGGCGGCGCGGGCGATCTTCGAGACGACCCTCGCGGTCTGCCTCGGTCCACAGGCCGATGAACAGCAGGCGTGTGGCAAAGTCCAGCTCTGCCAGGTGTTCGTTCGAGAAGAACCCCGGCTTGATGTTTCGGGATCTGGCCATCATTGGACCTCCAGGTTGTACTGCGCCCACAGGCCGGCCACCCAGGTGACGCCCTTGGGGGTGAACTTGGTCTGGTTGAAGGCGTGGCCATTCTCGGCAGTGTCGGTTTTTACTTCGAAACGGCCAGCGTCGATGTGCTGCTGGTAGGCCTGCCATTCGCCGCCCATGCGGTACATGATCTTCTTGTCGAGAAGGAATTCTCGGAAGCGGGCCTCATTGGCCCTCAGTAGCTTGGCGGTTTGGCGGAAGCCCTTAAGGCCGGTCGATTCGACGTACTTGTCGACGAACTCAACCTTGGGAGCGGCGATGGCCAGGGCCTGCTGGGCGACTTGGCGCTGCTCGTATTGCTCGGCCCAGGCGCGTGCCGCTGCGGCTGGATTGGAGAAGTCGGGCAAGGTTGCGATAACCCTGCCGGAGCCCTCCTCCAGCTCACGCCAGCGCTTGACGACTGCCAGCCGCATCTTGGCGCTGTAGCCGGTCAACAGGGTGTCGGTCATTTCTCGGTCAAGGTTGAAGCACGGAAGGCTGCGCCCGGTGCTGTCCTTGTACTGGGCTGAAAAGTCAGCCCAGTTCAATTCCAGCTCGTCGAGCATGGCCCGGATGTCTGCCAGCACGTTTTTGTGTGCTTTGCCGGTCAGCTCGGCGATTTCACGCGAAGACATCGTGCGCGCCACAGAATCATGGTTCGCATTTTGTGGCGCGGGCCGGATGAGGGCCTGTACACTTTGGGTCTGCATATGCATAATTCCCTTCACAAGTTGTGTATTGCAGAGAGCCGGGCCGCGAACCCGGCTTTTTTGTGCCCGCAATTCGGGCTTTGGGCCGAAACATCTTGCTAAGCTGTGCGGATCTAACCCAACACAGCGAACCAGGAGGTTCCGATGCCAGTCAGCGATCTAGGCACTATTTCCGTCAGCTGCCCGCAGTGCGGAGCAACACAGTTCATCCAGTCCCTTCAGGACCCAATTGAAAGCGATCGTCTTAAGTGCACCGGCTGCGGAACGGTCTACACCGGAGATGAACTTGCCAATCAATTCGTCCGCACGGACGAGGCGAACGCGGCCATTGAGAAGAAGGTTTCTGACGCCGCCGACGAACTGATCAAGAAGCTCTTCAGGTAGCTTTGAAAGCGTCTGGCTGATCTTTCTTTCCATGTCGGAAAGGTCGGCCAGAGCATGTATTTTTTGCTCGTATGCTTTTCCGGGCGGTGGCGGTATTTCATGCCATGAGCCAGCCATTGAGATTCTCCCTTTCCATGTTTATGCGGCCCTATTCAGGCCCTACGTGAGGGCCTCACCTATCCGGTAGAGGGTCTCTTGAGTCCCACCAGCTCCAGAACCGGTGCCTTTCGCCTACCTACGAACACCGTTGCGCCAGACGTAATTGCTTCGAGCAAGACCTCGTTCACGGCCTCCTCAAACGTCCAACCCCTGGCTTCCATCAGGCGATGAATCTTGGCTCTGGTCTCTGGCGGCACGTTCTCTTCACAAAATTCCATCGTGCCCTCCTGAGGGCCTCTAGCCCGCGATATCCTTCAGGTCGTCGGGCATGAGGGCTTCGATGCCGCCATTCACAGCAGCCCACTCGAGCATCTCGAAGAGGTAGGTCGCGTACTCGCGGCGAGATTTGTGCGCGGCGCGCTGCAACTGCCGATCAAGCAGCGGATAAAGGCGAACCTTTCTCGCCAGGTCGCGGCGCTGTGTCAGGGGGTCTTTGAATCCCATACGGGTACTTCTCCTTGCTGTTGAAGGTGGTTACGCGGCGCCTTTCAACGCCTTGCGGGCAAATGGGATGAGATCAGGGCGCAGACCGGCGATAGTGATCTCACCGGCACTGGCGTCCTGGAGTCGTTCGGCAAGCTCGGTAGAGGCCTTCCGGTGACCACCTGCGAGCTGCCACAGATGGCCCACAGTGGTTTTCGCATCGGCTGCGACCTGCTGCCGGCGCTCATTCGTGGCCCTGCCCAACCAATCACGGAGGTGATCATTCATGAGGGTTCTCCTTACACATATAGCGAAATTTAGCTTATGGCTAATGCTTGAGCAAGGAGAATTTAGCTTTGCGCACATTTAGCAGGCAGCTAAACGCTGGCATTCTTCGCGTCATGGATATCTACGAAATTCGCAAGCACAACCTGGTCAAGCTGATCGGCAACCAGAGAAAGGGATCCTGCGCGGAGCGCTGGGCAATGGCCCCCGCGCATCTGAGCCAGATACTTTCGGACAAGACAGCGAAGAACCTTGGCGATGATGTGGCCCGGAGAATTGAGGAGATTGAGGGGCTGCCGCGTGGCTGGTTCGACTCGATCCCGTTAGAAGATGCCATCACCAACACCAACTTAAACGGCTTCGAGCCTGCGTCCGAGCCCGCGCTTTCAGCGTCCGACCTGGTCAAACAGATGCTCGCCAAGAGCGGGAAAAGCATCCCTGAGGAAACGCGACAACGTCTTCTGGCGGCCGCAGCGGAGCCTGATGCCGAGGAAGCGGTATGCGATAGAGCGATAGTGAAGGCTGATTTTGTTCGGCCAGGACTTGTCGGCGATGAGGTATGGATTGCCCACTACGACGTGCGCGGAGCCATGGGTGGCGGAGAGGTCACCCACGAATTTCCGGAGATGCTGCAAGACATTCGGGTAAGCCCGAAGCATTTGCGTGAGCTGGGCGTCGAGTTCAGAGAGCACTATCACCTGAAGCTCGTCACCGGGTGGGGTCAGTCAATGGCGCCCACGATCAAGAATCGTGACCCGTTGATCGTCGACGTCAGCATTCGGGAATTCGCTGGTGACGGGATCTACTACTTCTCCTGGGGTGGTCATGAGTACATCAAGCGGCTGCAGATCGCGGACGAGGAGCACTTCGAGATGATCTCAGACAACCCGAAGCACAAGGACCGGATGATCCGCCGGGAAGAGACGTACATCCAGGCTCGAGTGTTGCTGGTATGGAACGCTCATTTGGTTTGAATGCCAGACACTCTCTGAAACGCTGTGGGGACTGAAGCCTCTCTACCTTTGCATCGCTTGCCGCGACCGATCGCTTAAAGCGCCCCCCACCATTGACACAAGGCCGTACTCAGCCCATATTCTACAAAATTTCGCTGAATCAGGCCTCACCTCATGCTCCACTCACTGCGTTTCGGTAATTTCTATTCATTCAAAGACGAGGTTGAAGTCTCATTCGTCATGGATGGCCGCGCGTCTGTGAACGACAAGAGCGCGCCCTCTGGAGCGCAGCCGTCCAGCCGTTTGAGTAAAATTCTGGCGGTGATTGGAGCAAACGGCGCAGGCAAGACTAATGTCATTAAACCATTTGCGTTCTTGTCATATTTCTTGACTCGATCGGTTAACAATGACCCTGAAGATCCGACTTATGTCGAAAATCATTTTGCAGACGATGAGAATGTGACTTTTTTTGATCTTGAATTCGAGATTGAAAAGCGCCTATTCCGTTATAGTTTAAACTTAGATTCCGATATCGTTTATAGCGAAATGTTGTGGGAGAAGACTAGTCGTCAGTGGAGCTACGTCTTTATGAGAACGCTCGACGAAAACTTGAAAACCTACAAGTTTCAACAGAAAGGCTTCGGCTTCGACTCCAAACTTGCCAAAAACTCAAAGCGAAACTGCTCGATTATCTCGTATGCAACCCAGCACGACGTGAAACTGGCCCGCAAAATATCCAGTTACTTCAAAAAGTTCCACACCAATATCAACGCATCGGGCAGAAATCCTTCGAAAGGTCTTCATGAACTTATGGAAGGCTCAGCCTTCTACGAGAAGAATGAGCACTACAAAAATTTGATGGTCAACTACCTCTCACGATGGGATATGGGCTTAAGCGGTGTGGAAATACGACACATCAAGCATCTTGATGATAATGGCAAAGAGCACGACCTCACGATTCCAATTGGAATCCATACCATCGATGATAAAGTCTATGAGCTTCCACTCATGGCCGAGTCAAGCGGCACTCAATCAGCTTTCATACTACTGAGCAAAATGTTGCCCGTTCTGCAGGAGGGTGGCGTAATGGTCTATGACGAGCTTGAGTCAGACTTGCACCCACACATGCTTGAAGGCATATTGGAATTTTTCTTCAATCCCAAAACCAACCCGCACGCAGCACAAATAATTTTTACTACACATTCTGTTGAGCTTCTTAATATCTTGCAGAAGTGCCAGATTATGCTAGTGGAAAAGCAGAGCTGCACCAGCGAAGCATGGAAACTTTCTGATATGGCAGGCGTACGGAGTGATGACAATTTCTACGCAAAATATATGTCAGGCACATACGGCGCTATCCCTCAGATCTAACATATGAAAAAGCCACTTCGCAGAACAAATAATACAATTTTGCTGGCAGTCGAAGGTTATACAGATGAAGCCTTTACCCGGCATCTTAAGTTAATCTACTGCACTAGAGACCTCCCGATCTCTGTCACAATAAAAAACGCGAAGGGCAAAGGCCCAGAGGGCGTCGCAGACACAATAAAAAGCGTTATGCGCACCGCCAATTTCAATCACATCGGTGCAATTTATGATGGCGACTTATGTGCAGCACCAAACACAAAAAAGTTTTTCATCGAAAATAAAATTACAGAATTCATCTCTTCCCCATCGATTGAGGCCACACTTCTCTCTGTGCTTGGCCTGAAAATAGGGCGCAACACGGACGAATGCAAAGCCTTAATTGAAAGACATCTTAGCGGGGAGTCTACAGAGCAGAATTTTTACACGAAGCATTTTCCACGGACGGTCCTCGAGCGTGGGCGTATAACAACGTCTCGCCTCAATGACTTGATCATTTTTATGACCCGACGTTGAGGTCGCGCGCCCGCTGCATGGGCGCGCTGAAAATCAGGTTTCAAAAAGGGATCACTTCCTCCGCTTCCTGCTCTGTATCCTCCTCAAAGATGAAGTCATCACGCTCCTGAAGCGCGCTTCGCTCCCACCTCACGGTCACCGTGCCGTCGTCGTTGAACGTCAGATCCAGCTCGGGCACTTCAGCGATCAGCCCGATCACCTCCTCCCACTCTGCCTCTCCGTCCGTGTCCAGGCGATGGATCGTCACCCAGCGCTGCGTCTGTGCGATCGGGTGATTGATCATCGACGATACCCGGAGGCTCAGCCGCTCTAGTCCGGTCATCTCATGGCGCTGCTTGGGCGCCGCTTTATTTTGCTTGGACATAGCTCCCTCCTCAATAGCTGTATATACGTACAGTAATTTAGGAAGCATAGCGCAGTGCTAAATCACAGGTAAAGGTTCTAGGCGAGAAATAGCCACCGGGAGGTAATTTGTCGCCCAGCGAAAATAATTTAGCTCAGAGCTATTGACGATCTTTTAGCTCTTGGCTAAATTTCACCTCAAGCAGTTACTCACGAGGGGCTGCAGAGGCCCTCAAGCCTCACCGCTCTTTAACAACCAGCGCCATGCCCGACTACCCGGCCCAGCCGGTTAGGTCACTCCCGGCTCCATCGGTGGGAGGTCAGTAAACCGATGAACAAAACCGCACTTGCCTCTACCGGCGACCGGCGATCCGACAGGCCCGAAAGCCTGCCCACGCGCAGACCACTGCGACGGCGGACGAGGTGTTGACCGAACTGAGTGAATGACCTGGTAAGCGGGTGCGGAAGATTTCACTTGATGCCCTTCTCACGAGGGTCATCAGGGAAATCAAAAGGAGGATATGAGATGCCGAGATTGACGAATGGAGCGCTGGCTTTTGTGTTTTTGATGGCGCTGATTGCTGGAGTTTCCATCGGGGTTTTGATCGCAGAAATCGTCAGCTGACACCCGAGTCAATTCACTGATGCCGCTTCGATGAGGCGGTATCGGGAATCCACTGGAGGAACACAGCATGAACAAAGTCCTTCGCATCACCCTGCGCGGCGAGCTGCAGGTGTTCGCCGACAACGACCTGGCCGCCTGCATCCGCGAGGCGAACCGCATCAATGCCGAGCGCAGCTATCGCAATGGCGTGTGCGTTGTCGAGTTGGCAGACGGCCAGCGGATGACAGCTGCTGATTGCAAGGCGGTGGCATGAAACTGCGCAATCCTCAACCTAACAGCCCAAACGGCTGCTTCGATCGCCACGGATACACGGTGATCAGGACGCCTCGCAAGTCGGGTTCCGGCCACCACCGCGCCGTCTACGACCCGAACGGCCAGCAGGTTCTAAATCGCGCTGGATACGATGCAGAGATCCAGTTCTGCCGCGAAAACGGACTAATGCTGTAGTTGGCGGCGCAGGCCCCGCTGCAAACCGCGTAGCTGCTCATGCAGCGCCTGAAACGGAATGCATGGGCTTCTGCCTCGTCAGCCTGACGTTAACTGCCCGATGCCCTGCCCCCCATCGCAGGGTGAATCGGTGAACGATCTGGAAAGGCGACTCCATACCGGGCGCGGCCTGTCACCGCGCTGAGCCCTTGAGGCGGTACTGAATGGGCGTCCTTGCAATGACAAGCGCAGATCGTTCAACCGATGCATCCCGCATCCACTGCGTGCGTAATCTCAACTGGATAGAGCCCCCGCCATCTGGCGGAAGGATGCAGGTTCGAATCCTGCCGTGCGCTCCACACCTTCCCTTCACATACGACCGCATTGGCAGGCGCCAGGCCACCTTTCACGGTGGGTTTGGTCACCCGCGCCTGGCTCCTGACCAATGCGGCCGCACAACCAATCTGGAGGA